>DATLQU010000001.1:0-19966 GCA_035535015.1 Acidimicrobiales bacterium
GAAGTGACGACTACCGCGAAAAATCGGTCGATGTCGACGATCGCAAGGAGACGCCGGACATCGCTCTCAGTCATCACGGCGGTGTTCGTCGCTGCTCCGAGCCTGACTGAACGTGAAGGGTCCAAGAACGCGAAGTGGCGCGGTTTCTGTGGATGGGTGCAGCAGGGTCGGAGAGTTCCGGATCAGGGGATGGCTTGCCGGGCGCGAGCGGTAGAGCCTGTTTGCTGCTCGAGAGCGGAGGGCTCGGCTGCAGAGCCGGAGCGGTGTCGTCAAGATTGCCTGCGGCGACGTGTGGTCAGGCAGCCCGCTCGTACTCGTGGACGATGCCGCCGAGGATGTCGCGACGAGCGATAGGGCCGCCCTCGGGAGCGGTGACCGGGTGGGGAACTGGCTGGGCGAGCTGAAGGCCGCGGTGCGGTCTCGCTTCGTTGTAGTGGCGGACGTACTCGTCGAGCACCGATTGGAAATGTCGTCGTGAGACGACGAGGAGATGGTCGAGGCACTCCTGGCGGATAGTGCGGACGAACCGCTCGGCAAAGGCATTTGCTCGAGGCGAACGCACCGGGGTGCGGATGGTCTTGATACCGATCGAGGCGGACACGGCGTCGAAGCTGGCGGTGAACTTGGTGTCCCGGTCGCGGATGAGGAACCGGAAGTGCCGGCCGGCATCTTCGAGGTCGGCAGCGAAGTTGCGGGCGACCTGGGTCACCCACGGGCCGTTCGGGTTGGTGGTGACTCCGAGGACGTGGACGACACGTCGCTCCAGCTCGATCACGAACGGCACGTAGTACCGGCGGAGCAACACGGTGTCGACATGGAAGAAGTCGGTGGCGATGATGCCTTTGGCCTGGGCAGAGAGGAATTCGCTCCACGTGGGACCTTCTCGTCGGGGAGCCGGTGGGAGACCATGACGGCGCAGGACCATCGCCACGCTCGTCTTCGACACCGTGATACCAAGCTTCTTGAGCTCGCCGACGATCCGGAGATATCCCCACCGGGGATTCTCCCTGGCCAGGCGGCAGATCAGCTCGACGGTCTGTTTGGGAAGTGCCGGACGACCTGGTCGGCGGTGCGGGTAGGTCCAGCGCCTGCGGACGAGCGCACGGTGCCACCCGAGGATCGTCTGCGGCGTGACGAGGAACGATCCCCAGAGCTCACGGGGTACGAGACGGGCCAGGAGGGCGATCAGGGCACGGTCGGACCAGGTGAAGCGGGGACGGGTGACCTGGCGACGAAGCACGGCCAGTTGGTGCCGCCAAACAACGATCTCGGCATCCTTGGCCGCGGTGTCCGACCAGTGGACGCGAACGACCTCGAGCACGCGCCGGAACAAACGGTAGAGAAGAGACAGGGCCACGAAAGGAGCCTCACCGAGGGTGAAGTGGCTGGTCAAACCCGGTCGGAGGGTTTCTGGACCCTTCACCCGTACGAGTGAGCTGGAGCAACTGGAGCAACCGGACGAAGGCGAGGTAGAGGAAGGAGAGCGCCTTAGCGCAGTCTTGTCGGCGGGCGCAGTCCGCCGAAAGTCCAGCTGAGGGCCCTCGGATGGGATTTCCGGCACCCACAGGTTTATGGACCCTTCAAGATGAGCCCGGATGAGCTTTTCGGCACCCACAGGGTTCGTTGAGATTACGGCGCAATAGTCGGAGTCGCTTCCCCACGCATCCGGGCCCTACGCAACGCTTCGGGCAGTTGCTGCGAGCCACGGGAGCGGAGGGCCGACACCGATTCCGGCACCTCACACGCAGGCCGTGCTGGCCGGTCGATTGGGGCACCGGCTCGATCGCGCAGGACGAACCGACATCCGTACTCTGTCTCGATCGACATCGACTCGGCCATCAGGCCATCCTCGACATCGACGACGAAGCCGTCGTCGCCGGGATAGAGAGCGCGCAAATACGCCGGAGCGAAGACGACAACCCCCGCGACCTCACCGACGGACTCGCTGTCGGGTCCAGGCCAGAAGTCTTCGTAGAGGAACGGTGCGGTCGACTCGCAACAGCCCGTCCCGATCGTGAACACAAGCGTGCCGCGACGATCGCGCGCCGCCTGTTCGACGACGCTCGCTGCCGCGACGGTGCCGGTGACTTTCAAATGTTGCCGCTCAAAGCTGAGAAGTGCAGGTAGCCGCTGCGGTCAGTGGCCGTATTCTGCCAGACGTGCTTGATCTGGCGATACTCGTTGTAGCCGTAGTCACCGAGCTCCCGCCCGATGCCCGACTGCTTGTACCCACCGAACGGCTGCGTCGGGGTGATCATGTGGTAGTCGTTGATCCACACAGTGCCGGTGCGCATGTTCGCGGCGACCGAGTGTGCCCGCTCGAGGTTCCTCGACCACACACCGCCGCCGAGACCGTAGATCGAGTCGTTCGCTATCTTGATCGCCTCGTCGTCGGAGTCGAACGGGATCACGCACAGCACGGGGCCGAAGATCTCTTCCCGCGCGATCTTCATTGAGTTGTCGGCCTCAAAGATCGTGGGAAGGAAGTACGCGCTCTGATCGAGCCCGACGGCCAGGTTCGTGGGCTTGGTGCCACCACATAGCAGCTTGGCGCCCTCATCGAGCCCCAGCTTCACGTAGCGTTCGGTCGTGTCGACCTGGCTAGGCGCGACGAGCGGTCCTAGGTCGGTGGCCATGTCCATGTTGTCGCCGATGACGATCTTCGCGGCTCGCTCCACGAGCAAGCCGACGAACTCGTCGTAGATCTTGCGCGAAACTAACGCACGCGTTCCCGACTCGCAGACCTGGCCGTTGTGGAAAAACGTTCCCCACAGCACGCCGGCGGCGGCGAGGTCGAGGTCGGCGTCGTCGAGCACGATGTTCGCCGACTTGCCGCCGAGCTCCAGCGTCACCTTCTTTACGGTGCCGGACGCGAGCTGCATGATGCGCCGCCCGACCTCCGTCGAACCGGTGAACGCCACCTTGTCAACGAGTGGGTGCTGCGCGAGCTCCTCGCCAGCGCTGCCACCAGGGCCCGTGATCAAATTCACGACTCCCGGCGGGATATCCGCTTCCGCGAGCGCCTTCACCATTTCGATCGCGCTGAGCGAGGTGAAGCTCGCCGGCTTGAGCACGACACAGTTGCCGGCCGCGATCGCAGGACCGATCTTCCAACCGGCCATAAGGAACGGAAAGTTCCACGGCACGATGCCACTGCATACGCCAAATGGCTCGCGCCGTACGATGCTCCTGGCGGGTGGAAAAGGACTCTCTCCGCGCTCGATGACATCTGGCTCATTCTCAGCGCAATCGGCAAACGCCTGGAAGGTCGAGACCGCTCCCGGAACATCGGCAAACATCGCCTTCTTAATAGTTCCGCCCCCATCGCGCGCCTCGATCTCGGCGATCTCCTCGCTACGCCCGTTGATGATCTCGGCGGCCGCGCGCAGCTTCGCGGCGCGTTCGTTGCCCGACATTTTCGACCAGGGCCCGTCGTCGAATGCCTTGCGCGCGGCTTCCACGGCACGCCTGGCGTCCTCGCGGCCGGCCTTGGCGACGTCGGCGATTTTCTCGCCCGTCGAGGGTGCATAGGTGGGAAAACTCTCGCCCGATTGTGCGTCGACCCACGCACCATCGATGAACAGCTGCGTGTCGCCCATCGCGACTCCTCTCAGAATGGATCTGCTATTCGGTTAGTGTAAATGCTCATCGAAATCGACACCAACGTGCCGAAGCGCCGTACCTGACCGGGCATGGTCGCGGGTCGAGCTCTCAGCTCGCCAGGTACCGCTCCAGGGCGCGTCGAATGACCTCGCTGGTCGTCGTGTGCTCCTCGCTTGCCCGGGTGTCCAATGCCCGCCGGACCTCGGGAGGGAGCCGGACAGCAGTCAGCCCGGCCGGTTCGTCACCGAGGGAGGGACGCCCGACGCGGCGACGTAGGCGGGATGGATCGAGCCCGGCCCTGGACTTCTTCTCGGCCTGCTGCCAGAACTCGTCGTCCATTGTCTGGCCGGTCTTCGCCCTTTTGGGTTCGGTCATGGCAGAAGCCTCCTGTAGTTGCGCCGCATCGGCATGGGGTGGAACGCGATCTCCTCATCGTCCTCGTCGACGGCCGTCATGACTTCCAAGATGGAGCCGGCGGTGTCGGGCCGAGGTAGAGCACATAGGGGTCGTCGGGGTCGTCATAGGCCACAAGCGCGTTGTTGATGGCATGGAGGATGTCTTCGGAGCTGCAGCCATGCTTGAAAGCAGAGCTCCGGATCTCCACCAGAGTATTGGTTAACGAAATCCCTGGAGTAGCGAGCTCCGAGGTAGCAGGATCGTCGTGTGGCCACGCTGAGGATCCGAGAAGCTGCCATCTCAATCCAGCACGTCACCTGGGGCAATTGCAACAACCCGTTGCGGTTGCAACAGTGTAGGAAATCGGGAGCAATAGTGTGGGAAATGGCCAGGTTCAGGCGCGGTCGCGTCCCAGGTATGAGGAGTTTTGTCAGTAGCCCACCCAACCCACCCACCCATCCACCCATCCACCCATCCACCCATCAGGGGGGCCCGTCGGTGGCAGGGGCATCCGACGAGGGGACATTCAGCCGGACCTGACGGTCTCTGGTGCCGGCCCTCGGGGATCACAGGAGAGATACCCGATCAATGGGCCGGTCTGAGGTCGGTCGAGAAGCTGGAGACTGGTCATTTGTCACCAGAACCAAACCGTAGAAGGGCAAATAGGGCTCGTGCCGGGAGGCAATAAGGCCGGAAAGGGGCCCGGCGTCGGGGTCACCAATTCCGAGGGTTTCGTAGTTGCGGCGAGGAGCGACCCTCAGCCGGTCAGGTCGCCGACGAGTTGCTCCAAAAGGGACTCTTCGTGCACGGCCCGTCCCGCTCGTTCCATGGCCGCCGTCAGCTCGGAGTCCCACATGGCGTCGACCGGCCGACCGTCCAGTCCGGGCAGCTCCACCAGCCCGGCACCGGCGGCGGCGAGAGCCGAGTCGTAGTCGGCCCGGCTCATCCGCCACGGCGACGCCCCGAAAGCCCCGATGATCCGGTTGGCGATGGCCACCCCGGGCCAGTCGAAGTCACCGCGGTAACGGATGGCTGCTCCCACCGCCACGAGACGCTCGAGCAGCATGGTCACCACCAGCGTGGGATTACCGGCGGTGCACACCATGGCCGCTCCCGTGCCGGCGTCCATGGCCGCCTCGAGGACGCGGGGGTTCTCACACACCCAGACCGTCATCCGGGGAGCCACGAAGCGGTCAATCCGCTGGAGGTCGCGCAGGGTCAGGTGCGACTCGCACCCGGCATCGCTCCGGACCCGGACCGCGGTCGCCGCCACTCCGTCACCCGGCGGACGCAGTCCCAAGGTGAGCACGGTGGTGGACACTTCGTCGCTCAAGACCCCGACCCGCGCCCACAGCGTCCGACGTCCGGCCGGGGTCTCGGGGAACGAGGTATCCACCTTGAGAGCCACCGCTCGGAGCACCAGCGCCGCGAGCACCGTCCCGTCGTCGAGGGCGTGACTGCTACCGACCACCGCCGAGGCCAACTCTGTTCGTCCCCGGGGCGGCCCGTCCCCGGGCAGCCGTGCCAGGCAGCGGACGGCGGCCGCCAACACGGGCGAGACCCGTGACGCCGGTACCCGTGCCACGACGGGCCGGATGCTCTGGAGCCAGCTCTCCACCCAAGGTTCGGCGTCCAACCCCGACGACGCCAGGTCGGCGCGGACGGCGTCCCAGACGGCGGTTCGTCGCGTGGCCGCCGCCGCTCGCTCGCCCGGTCGGTTCACGAGCGGACCTCGTCGCGCCGCCGTCTCGGCCACCAGTCCCGATCCGATTCCCGTCTCCCGCAGGCGGGTGTCGAGGCGCACCAAGTCGATCCGCACCCGGCCGCCGTCGATGGGGCGACCCATCAACCCGGCCAAGGCGAACCGGGCCGGGCGGTCGAGCCCGTCGAGGGTGACCACGCCGTGCACCTCCAAGCCATTGCGCTGGAGCCGTTCGGCCACCACGTCCCACAGGGGGGCCAGAGCCGGGTCGTCGAGCGTCATGAGCGGTACCTCAAAGTCCAACCAGGTGGCGCTGTTGGCCGTCCCACCGGTAATGGACCAAGGCCACACCCGGAGCTGCCGGCTCGCGCAGCGCCTCGTAGATCTCGAGGCTGGGCACATCGGCGAAGCAACCCCACATACGTTCGCTGGTCAGCATGAAGTCGAGATCGAGGTCGATGAGCAGCTTCAACAGCCGGCCGTGTGTGGGCTCGTCGACCTTGGCAAAGGCGTCGTCGAGCAGCAGCAGGCGCGGGCAGCCTGCTCCCAGAGCGTCGTAGTGGGCCGAGGCCGCGGCGAAAAGGGCCAGATACGAAAGCACCCGTTGCTCCCCCTGCGACAGCCCCAGACGTTGGGAGAGCGTCCGCACGGAACCCGGTCGCCCGTCGTCAACCACCTGCACCGTGAACCGGTGCCACCGGCGATAGTCGAGAGCTTGGCGCAGGTGCTCCAGGTAGCCGAGAGCTGGCTCCTTCTCGCGTTGGGTCCGGATCAGCTCCATCAGGGCGTCGCGGAGTTCCGCATCCTCGTCGACCGAGCGGGGCGCCCTCACCAAGAGCTCGACGACGCGCCGGGTGACGGTCGATTCCTCGGCGTCGGCGCGCCAGTCCAGATGCGCGCCTATGCCATGGGACGTCCGGACGGCGGAGAGCGCCCGGTTGGCGGCCTGCACCAGATCGTGGGCCTCGAGCAGCCGCTCGCGTAACTCCTCGCCCAGCTCGCCCAGAAGAAACCGCTCGATGACCTCCCGCTCGCTGGCCGCCAGCCTCTCGGCCGCCTCGGCCGCCTCGGCCCCCACCCGGACCGCCACGGCCGGAAGGGGCTGACGCCCGGTGTCGTCGACCACGTGGAAGAACTTGACACCGTCCTCCTCACCGAAGACGACGTCGTAGCCGCCGGCCAGGCCGTCCTCGAGCTCGCGTAGCCGGTTGAGTACGACTTGATCGGATACCGGTTCACCGTCGGCGATCCGACTCAGCAGCGCTCGTCCGGCGGCGGCCATGTCCGTCGCGTCCCATTCCCACTCCCCGACCCCGGCGGCCGCGCTCACACCGGGGAGCACGCCCACCCGGGTCAACTTTTCCCCCTCGGAGAGGACGAGTCCGGCCGCCGTGACCACGGAGGAGGAGGAGGCGGCGGCGGCCTCGACGGCCTGGCCCTCCGCTCGGGCCAGTTCCTGAGCCCGTCGCGACGCCTCGGGGTAGTCCCGCTGGGCGGCGTCGCGCCGCTGCGTCCAGGCGGCGATTGCGTCGAGCACCTCGGCCACCGTGGCGCCGACAGCCTCCTCCAGAGCGGCCAGCGAGGCTGCTTCGTCGTGATGGTCCCGACGATGGGCCGCCGCTCGCCGCTCGGCCAAAGCGGCCGCCTCGTACCGCTGCACCCGGCGCTCGTCGGCCTCGGCCGCCTCGGCGCGCCGGTCCTTGTACTCCTCCCAGAGCCGCTGCCAGGCCCGGAGCTCACGGGCCAGATCGCCGGCCGCCCGGGCGATGGCGTCCAAGGCCTCGAGGGCCACCGGCAGGGACTCGAGGCCGGCGGCATGGGCCAGCTCGCTCGTGGCCCGGGCCGCCGTGGTGCGGGCCTGCTCGGCCGTCCGCCGGTCGTTGTCGTGGCGGGCCCGGGCATCGCCGGCCACGCCGGCACGCGCCCGGGCCGTCCACGCCGACTGACGGACGTCGGCGTCACTGGGAAGGGTGGCCAGTAGGCCGTCCAACAGCTCCCGCCACGCCTGCGCCTGGCGCCAATGCCGGTCGGCCCCTTCGGCCGCAGCCCGCAAGCCGTCGCACTGGAGCGCCAGATCGGCCAGTTGCCGTTCCCGGGTGGCCCGTCGGGCGGCGGCACCGAGGTACTCCGATTGCCCCTTGCGCCACGCCCCATGAATCGGTCCCAGGGACCACCGACCGTCGAGGGCCACCCACGGGTGACGGTCCTGCTCTCCGAGACCCACGGTGCGCAGGAGCCGCGCCACGTGGGGGCGCTGCGCCACCAGCACGTCGGCCAGGGTGGAGACGCCGTCGGGGAGCACCGGCGCGTCGCCACCCAAGATGACGTCCTGGGTGGCGGGATGAACCACCATACCGTCGTGGGCTACCCAGGCATCGAGCAGTCCGGAGGCTTCGAGGGCCGCCTCCAGCCCGACGCGGTCGCTCTCGGCCGTGTCCGGCGCCACATCGACCAGCTCGTAGAACGGCGCTCCCGATCGCAGGTCGCGCTCGGCCTGGCGGAACCGTGATTCCGGTGGCGTGGCCTCTTCGACCCCTTCCAGGGCGTCGCGTTCGGCTTCCTTCTCCTGCAGGGAGTGCTGGGCCAGATCGAGCGCTGACCGGGCTCTCCCCTCCGCGCCGCGAGCCGTCTCGGTCAGCGGGGCCAACAGGGCCCGGGCTGCTTGCGGCACCGCCTCGAGCTCCTCGTCCTCGGCCCCACCCTGGCCGAGCAGCCGGTGAAGGTTCTCCCAATCGGGGGTGGGACTGTCCGGAGCGACGAGATCGACGCCCGGCCACGCCCGTACAGCGGTCCGCCAGGACCGGCTGGCGGTCACCCACGCCTCGGCGGCCTGGTCCGCTTCGGCCTGGCGGTGAGCCAGCTCCTGCTCCGAGCGGGCGGCTCGTTCATCGGCGCGTTCGGCTTGGTCCCTGGCCCCGGCGGCCGACACCGCCAACCGTCGCATCTGTTGGGCCGCCCGCCTCCGACCGTCGGCCACGTCGACGGCGACGGCGATGCCTGGGGCATCGTCGGGAACGACCGCCTGGTCGATGGCGGCTTCACGGGCCAGAGCGACGAGCCCGGCCCGCGCCGCCTGGACCTGCCTTTCGGCGGCTTCCCACCGGGCCACGGCCCGGCCGTGGTCGTCGGCCGCCTGCCGGGCGGCACTCTCGAGTCCGGTCGCAGCAACCTCGGCCGATTGGGCCGCCTGCTCCTTGGCCTCGACGCGCCCCCGGCGGTCGGCCAGGTTCTGGTGTTGCTTGTAGGCCTCGCTGGCCTGTAGCCCCTCGAGGGTACGAATCGCGGCCGACTCCTCATGGCGCAAGCGGCCCACCTCGGCGTCAGCCGCTTCCCGGACCGCCAGGGCGGCGGCGGCCGCTTCGGAGGCACGCTTCGCCTGGCGTTCGGCCCGTCTGCGCTCCCCGTCGGCTTGGAGCAGCCGCTCGGCGCGGTGGCGCAGGACGGTCCGGGCGTAGCCGGCGTAGGTGTCCAGGAACTTCGAGAGCGCCGTAGCCGTCCGCTGCGTCCGCTCCAGCTGGGCCTTCACCTGATCAAGAGTGTCGAAGCGCTCGGCCGCTTTCTCCAGGGCCTCGTCGGAGGGGGGCGGGAGGGCGTCGCTCAGGACCGAGGCGAGTTCTCCGGCTTCGATCTTGTTGCCGATGTTGGGATCGCGCAGTCGATGCAGGAGGTGGAGAAGGTTGGCATAGCGGCCGGCGTCGTGCAGTTCGAAGAGGTGGGCGGCGACCCGGCGGCGGTGCTCGGTCGCCGTGGTCACGGCATCCGATCCGAACCTCTCTCTCAGCCGCTCGGCCGACATCTCGGTATCGAGATGGAGGTCGACCCCCACCCGGGCCTCCTCGGTGAGGAAGAACCATGTTGCCGGCTGTCGGGTCGAGGTCGACGCCTTGAGCCCGGCCCCGAGGGTACAGAAACGCTCGTCGCCTTCCGGGCTCGTCATGCGCAGCTCGAGCCACACGTACCCGACATGATTACCCGGATCGCGGCCGTCGGTCATCAGCCAGTAGACGCTCGTGCGATCACGCCCGGCGGCGTCGATACCCCGGGTGTCGCCGTCCAGGAGGAAGGGAAGCAGCACTTCGAGGGCCTTGGACTTGCCGGCGCCATTGCGTCCGCGCAGCAGCACCCGGCCCCCGGCGAACTGCAACTCGGCCCGGTCGTACTGCCAGACGTTGCTGATACCGGCCCGGTGCAGCACCCAACGGCCGAAGCGTTCTGCCGGACGCAGCGGTGGCGAAGTGACGGGGGTGGCGAACATCTGGTCGGTCACGATTCCTCCAAATCCAATGACGGCAGCCTGTCGATCTGTTCCGGCTGGGGTGCGTAGCGGGCGGCGACAGCCCGCAGGCGGAGCGCTCCGTCTCCTGACCGGGCCATCAGGCCCATGTCGACCAGGAGGTCCTCCACCTCGGCCACCAGACGCTCGGGATGGTCCACGTAGTCCTTGGCCCACCGGCGGCCGTGGGCGGCCAGAAGGCCGCGGACGACGGAATCGACCACTCCGGGGCCAACGGAGGCCGACGCATCATCGGACCGGAGCTGCACCGCCAACCGGGCCGCGGTCAGGAGCGAAGCCTGCCCGAGAGTGCCCTCGCGCGGGAAGCGGACGTCGGTGAGCTCTTCGCTCGGATCGAGCGCCGCCACTCCTTCGGCCCGGATCTCGAGGCGCAGGCCGAGGTTCTCGTCGATGATCTGCGCTTCACGTCTCTGATACTGGCGGAGCCAGAGCCGCTCGGGCTCGGGGAGCTCGTCGGCCATCACCACCGGACACTCGACGACCCGGCGTCGGACCGAGTGGCGCACGGCGTCGGGGCCGGCGGCGGCCAGGCGGACGAGATCGTCTGGGCTGTCGACCTCGCGCAAAGGGACAGCCAGCAGGTGGCGGATGATCTCCGGCTCGACCCAGAGCAGTGCTTCTTTCGAGGGGTCATCGGCGTAGTCGTCGACCGTGCCGGCATCCTCGATCACGGCCCCGAAGACCACCAGCCGACGGAGGGCGTGGACGAGGGCCCGGCGCTCGGTCAGCGTGTCGGCGCCGAGGTCGATTTCCGCTTCCGCCGCCGCTTGGCGGACATCGGCGACCACCGAAGAGAGCAGCACCTGGGTCCGGGCCGTCAGAAGGACCGAGCAGAGCAGGGCCAGGTAGGTGTAGTCCCGCGGCGCGAACGGCGCCTTCGACGATCGGAGGAGGGGCCGTCCTTCGGAGGTACCGAGGCCGGCTTTGTACAGGCGGGCGAAGCGCGGATCGACCACCAGCCGGTAGCCGAGGTAGGTGCGGAACATGGCCGCCAGCGGCTCAGCGTGGCGGCGGATGCCACGGTGACCTTCGGGGTCCGACGCCGCTAGGACCAGCGGAGACCGCAGGAGCAGGCGCGCCGCATCGCGTTGCTCGTCGGCGTCGTTCACATCGCCGCCTCGTCCCGGCCCTCGATCGGCTCGGTGACGGTAGAGCTGATCAGGACGCTCCGTCCCTCGATGGCCAAGCTCCCGAGGTCCGATTGGATCATGAGGGTCCCCTCGGCCGGCGCCATCCACACCGTCACCGGATTGTCGGGCAGGCTGGCCCGGCCGCCGGCCGCGGCGTTGGCCAGGAGCTCCAGCAACACGGTCATGGCCGGAGCCGACAGGCGGGCGTCGGCCAGACGGCCACCGACGGCCAGTAACTCGGCGCAGGCGGTGGCCCGTCGTTCTTCTTCGATGGCCCGGGCGGCCAGCAGGTGCCGCTTCTGGTGGCCGTGATCGGCGGCCCGAGCCGAACGCCCACGTGGCGTCCGGTCGCCTCGTTGGCGCAGGGCCACCGGTACCGGCGCTGACGGTGAGCGCCACCAACTCATGGAGGCGGGGACGAGCTCGGCGACGTCCTCATCGAGCAGGACCCCCAGGTGGCGCGCCCCGTAGAGGCCGAAGGCGGCGGTGGCGAGCACGTGAACATCGGTCGGAGTGGCCGTGTCGAACCAGCCGGCCAGCTTGAGGAAGTGCCGGCGCAACGACGCTTCCTTGGTGGCCGCGGCGTTGATGCGCTTGAGGCTGCTGAGCAGGGCCCCCACGGCGCGGTGGGCAGCGTCGCGCAATTGGCGGGCGCCGGGGCCGCTGAACCATTCTCCGAGCTGGTCCCAGTCCGCCGCCGTCCGGCCCCGGGCGCGCTGGACCTCCTCGCCGCCCGGACTGGCGGCCTGAAGGGCGACGAAGGTGCCGTCGGTTCCCGAGAGGCGATCGAGGAGGGCGGGCAACGCCGGGCGGAGGTGGTCGACGGCGATAGTGATGACGGGGGCATAACGCCGGACGCTCTCGACGATGCTGTCGAGGTAATCGAGCAAGAGATGCTTGAAGCCGGCCCATTCATCGCCGTCGAGATCGGTTCGATTGAGCACCGAACCGATGTATGTGTAGAAATCGGTTACCGAGGCCGCGAATTCGTGGAACTGCCCGAAGATGGTGGACACGGCCCCGGCGAGTACTTCGGGTTCGTCCTCAGGGTCGAGAGCGGCGAGTCCATCAGCTACCAGGGCCAGCAGTTCGCGGGGCACCTCCCGGGCCCCTCCCGTGACGGCCAGGAAGGCCTCGATGTCGCGGTGCAGACGCGCACCCAGGGCCGACACCGTGTACCGGACCGGTTGGCTTTGGTACTCCGCGATCGAGGTCACCCGGACCTGGCGGGGGCTGACGAGGAGATTGCCGTTGTCGGCTAGGTATTTGCAGCGGTCGGCGATGACGTCGACGGGGAGGACGATCCCCTGGTCGGCCAGATCCGCCGCTGACCATTCGACTAGGAGGGCGTCGGTGAACCGGCTCATGATGGCCAGGTAGTCGTCCGCCTCCTGGGCGTTGACGTAGCGGTAGAGCCTGAGCCGCTCCGGGTTGGCCACGGCCCCTGACTGTAGGCAGCGGGTGTGCCGCCGCTCAGGACCGGACCGCTTCGCCTTCCTCTACCGGCGCCTACCAGGGATTTCGCTCGGAAGCCGGGCGCCGTCCGTCACCGTCGGCGGGTGGTCGCGTGCCCCGGGCCGGCGGTCGGGGGACAATCGCATCAAGACATTCTGAGCCTGAGGCGGGAGAGGCGCTCCGATCTGGGCCGCGAAGGTGAGAAGGTCCTCGTGACCGGGAAGCTTCTCCAAGGCCGCGGTCACCAGGATGCGGGCGCCGCTCACATCACCGCGATGATGGGCCAGGCGGCCCTGGAGCAATGAGAGTTCCGGACCGTCGAGGGCACGGTGCCGGCTCAGCCGGTCGAGCCGGTCCTCGGCTTCGGAATCCTTGAGACGGTCGAACAGCAGGAGATGCCACTCTGCCAGTTCACGGGCGCGTTCGCTCCGGTCCGGAAATCGCCCGGCGCGCTCCGATCGGGCTGTGCCTTGGCCGGACACCGCATCGAGGGCCTCGAGATAACGGTCGGCGAAAACCACCCATATGTCGCTCACCTGCAAAAGGCCGTCGAGCACCCGGGCCAGCGAGATCTCCCGCTCTCGCATAGGCCCGAATCCAGTGCGCGTCCAGCCGTAAGAGGACTCCCACCGGATGAGTTGTGGTGTCGCCCTCTCGGCGAACCTGGCGAAAGCCGCATGGTCCTTCACCGTGCACCAGACGAGCGCGGCTGCGTCGGACACGACAAACTGAGCCGCCTCCAGGGGCTCTTCGGAGCGGAAGTAGTCGTAGCCACGGGTTTCACAGGCAAGGTCGATCAGTTGTTCCATCGCCGCCACGCCGTCCCCGACATCGTCCTCGACGCTCACGGCCTGCTGCGCATCGCGGGCCAAACGCCGGAAGGTGAACCTCCAGCGCGTCCGCTCGCGGGGGGAGACGCGCCGGTCACCGCCCAGGTAGGCGCCCGAGCGTGCCAGGGCCGCGAACTTGCTCACTTCATCGAGCACCGCCCCGGGGTCGACCGAGGCTTTGAGAGGGCGCTTCCGAGCGCCGTCGCCATCGGGATCGAGCTCGGAATCGATGCGTTCGCGTAGTGCGGCCGAACCTCGCCAATACAGATTCCACAAAGCCCTTTTCAGGCCCGTCTCGTCCATGGTGGCCAGCTTGCCGAAGAACTCCTCCCGACCCATCCGGTTCGCCGGCATGCGCGCCGATGGTAGCGCCGTCGACGGGGACGAGAGGTGGACGTCGAAGCCGCGCCGGCCTCTACGCTCCGTCGTCGACGCGTAGAACCCGCTTGGGCCCGAAGCGCCTGAGATGGAGGTCTTCGATGAACTGCGGCAGCGGCTGCTTCCAGGACTCCTGCCGATGGTTGTCCAACGAGCCAAGCTTCTTCGGATTCAACCCGAGCTCTTGGGCCATCTGGATGTGCGCGCCGGAGAGCCGGTGCCGACGGCGAGCCTCGTCCCAGGCCTGAGTGGACGCCGGCCTTGCTTTTTTGGGCATGTCGTGTCGGTCTCTCCTCGACGTTGGCCCCGCAGGACTGTCAGACTCGCCAACGGCGATAGGCGTCGATCCATTGGGCACCCTCGGGAGCCGGCCGCGGGAGGGGGAGGTCCAACAGAGGAATGGCCTGTCGAAATCCGTTACGAGCGCATATCGCCACGATCTCCCCACACCCTGTTATGTCGATTCCTTCCACGGTGATCCGATCCCCGAGGATCTGGGACTCGAACGGGACGGCCAGATTCTCCTCGATCATGGTCAGAAATCCCGTGGCCGCTTCACTTTCGTTGTAACAGTCCACGGCGGCCTCGGCGATCATGGCGTCGAGGCGAGCGGTCCGGGAGGCCGCTCGTCCCGATGTCCGGTTCCCTCCTCGTGAGGCGGTGGGACGGCCGTCCCGGCTCCCGCTCATGCTTGAGCGCGGAAGATCGACGCTGCCGTGCACACAATCGGGAGGGTAGCAAGATTGAGGAGGCTCCCGGCGGCACGTTCTTTCGAGGCGAGCTGGCACCCGCTCAAGCGAAGTGTCGGGAGCCGGTTTCTTCCCGCCACGGCAACGATGATCACAGTGCCAGCGAATGGCGACTGCCCACGGGCTCGTCGTCCTCGGGCATGGACGCGAATGGGGAGCGATCGCTTCCCCGATGTGCTGTTTGACTCCGTCCCGCGTCGAACCGGTCGAAACGCAGCCAGGCGGTGCCGGGGCGTCGGCGGACGATGTGTCGGCACCGCTCTCAATGACAATTGATTGGCAACTGGTCAGATGTCGGCCTCGTCGAGATAGGCAGGCCCACTGCCACTGAGTGCTCACAAAACGATGGCGGCTCTCCGTCGGAACAGTCGCACTCGGCAGAAAGAGGAGGGCTCCCGTGGTGGATCATCGCCTGATATGCCTTGCCGTCGTCGAGGACGGTCCCGACCAGGCTCCACTCGTCCTGGTAGAAATCCTCGATCGTGCCCGAGAGCTGGCGTCCGCGCTCGAACCGTGCCGGCTCGGCAATGCGCCGAAGATCCTCTTTCGCAAAGAGCAGTGTCACGAGCGTGAGCCCTCGTGCATTGTTATCCGATCATCGCAGGATCCAGGCGGGTTCAGGAAGTGAGAGGGCGGCCGGGCCAACGTGAGCTCCGAGCGGCGAGGCAGACGTCGAAGCCCGTGCCGCTCAAGATCTCGACAACTCGAGGTGGGGGGGGCCGCTGTCCTCGGAACGTCGGCATTCACATACAGACCAGGCGTCCTGATCCACAAATGGCCTCGCCGGTCCAGCCACGCGACGCCAGCGTCGCTCAGTCGTTGCCTTGCGACCGCCGAGATCCGATCGGCGACAACGAACATCCGGCGCCACGCCAGATCGCTGCTGGCCTTCGGCGATGAGGGCCGCATCGCCTTGGCGGACGACGCTCATCTCCTTCACGACCAGGTCTGCGCCACCGACACGGACCCCACCGACTCGTGATCGCTCGAAGTCGACGCCAGCCGCGGCCAAGGACCGTTCCAGATCGTCACTCTCTGCTCGTGGATCCACGAATAGAGAAGACACCTTCCCTGTTGTCCCTGACGCCTCCTCGAGTGCCGCCGCACGGACACCGAAAACCCATTCCGACGTCATGACCAGGGGTTCCCTTTACCTGATTATTTGATTGCGCTACAACAATGTGGGAAGTCCAGAGCAATAGCGTGGGAAATCGTCCTGGCCGGGGCGCAGTCACCCCAGGCCAACTGGGGTTATGTCGGAAGCCCACCCATTCTGAGCTGCGTGTTCGTCCTTCACGGGGTTCGCAGCCGCCGCCTCTTCGCCACCCTTGCTCACGAGATGCTCACGGAGCTGGCCCCCGCCGACGGGTGGTCCCCGCCCCGGTCGGCGCGGCGACTGCCACGGGGACCCGGGCCAGGTTGGCAATACCGATAGCTATACTTTTGGTATGGCCAAAGTCATGGTGTCTCTCCCCGACGACCTGGTCGAAGAACTCGACGAGGAGGCCCGGCGCCGGTCCACCAGCCGCAGCGCCCTCCTGGCCGCCGCCGCCCGCCGCGAGTTGGCCCGCCGTGACCCCGCCGCCGTGGCCGAGGCCATCGCCCGCTCCGAGCGACGCTTCCGTAGCGCCGGAGGATTCGAGGCGGCGGAGCTGGTCCGTCACGACCGAGACGGACCGAGGTGACGACGCTCCTCGTCGATACCTCGGTCCTCGTCAAGTGGTTTCACAGCGAAGGTGAATCAGACCTGGCCGAGGCTCGCGCTCTGCGCCAGGCCACGCAGGTCGGCGATGTCGAAGCCCGGGTGCTCGATCTGGCCCTCTACGAAATGGGCAATGTCCTGCTCCGGGCCCTGGGGTGGGGCGCATCCGTCGTCGCCGACCAGCTCGAAGATCTCGTCATCATCTGCGGCCCTCCCCTGGCCATGGCCGCCGATTGGCTGCGCCGGGCGGCTGAACTCGGTCAACGGCATCGGCTCACCTTCTACGACGCCGCGTGGGCGGCCGCCGCCGAAGCGCTGGGCATCTCGCTCGTCAGCGTCGACGCCCAATTACTGGCCGCCGGGCTGGCGGAATCGCCGGCCGCCGTCGTCCGACGCCTACGACTCCCCCATTGACTGGGTCACGTTTCGACAGCCAGGGTGAACGCAGAAGAGCACGGCCTCGCTCCCCCGGGGACCGGCGCTGTGCTGGCAGATCCGCGTCCGGGAAGACCGTCGACGCTAGAAAGGCCCCGTGATCGACGCGGACCTGCGTGATCGCATCCGTCTGCTTCGAGCAGAGGGACGTTCTCCCAAGGAAATCGCCCGCTCGCTCGGAATCCGGCCCGCGGTCGTGGCGCCCGTATGGTCCGAATATTGAATCATGCCTTTGAACAGGGGCTTTCTCGTCCTGACTCTTCTGCCATTCGGGCTGCTGAACGGGGGGCCTTTGTTGGCCGGTCTTCCCATTTATGTCTTGCAATAAGATATTGTGTCTGACACAATGACCAGGTGAAGCCGATCCGGTTCACGCGGGGCTCTCGCAAGCACCGGATCGGAAGGAAGTCGGCCTATTACGTGATCGCCATGACCGTCGCCAACCTGACTGCCGACCCCCAGACGGGCGACACAACCCTCAGCTGGATCGGTCCCGATGAGCGTGGCCGAGAGCTGGAGATCGTCGCCCTCGAGAAACCTGACTGCTTCTTGGTCATCCACGTGATGCCCACCCAGTACCGGAAGGCAGGCCCATGACCAAGCGCAAGATCAAGCCCGGCCCGATCGGCCCCGACGTCGACCTCGAAACGGAGGAGATCTACGTGGCCGACGGCCGCCGACTCACCGAGCAACTGGCCGAGGGGATCGCCGAGCGCGCCCTCGCCCGGCATCGGGGCCGGCCGTCGGTTTCTAGTGGCGGCCGGCGTACCCCAAGTCTCACCGTACGAGTGCCCCAACCCACCCGGGAAGCGCTAGAGAAGCTGGCCAAGGCGCAGGGCAAACGGCTGGCCGATGTCAGCCGCGACGCCCTGGATGAATACATATCCCGACACGCCAGCTGAGCCGGGGGTGCCAGAGCAGGATGCGCATGCAGTGAGTCGGACCCTTTCCAATCCTTGCGGATACAACAATGTGGGAAATCGGGCGCAAATGTATAGCTGGATATGCAGTTATCAGCATTTGCCTATATCAATATCAGGCAAGTAGGTAGTTTTTGTCAATGATGTTGTGAGCAGTCAGCGCCGACGCGGCACACGTCGGACGGGCTCACTCGTGAGCGTGTCGCCCTCGGGACTGGCGAGCTGGCGCTCCAGGTCGGTGAACGCAGCGATGATGGCTGGTGCCTCGAAAGCCCGGTTCCGGCGACCAACGGTGACTTGTCGAAGAATGTCAGCTTCGACGAGGCGAGCGACTGCCTCGTTCGTGTGGACGAAGCTCCTACCGATCAGGTTGGCAGCGCTGTTGACGGTGACAACCGGCGCTCCGACGAGGAGCCGGAGCAAGAGGTCGGCTGCGGATCGTGCCCGAACCCTGCCGAGGCGTTCTCGCCACTCAGCCTCGATGGCGAGCGCTCGTTGCTCGAAGGACGTGGCGTCTTCCACGGCTCGCTTGCAGGCGGTTGCGAAGCGTCCGATCCAGAGGTTGAGTCCCTCGCTCGCTGCCTTTGAGGTTGCCGGTCCCCGGTACCGGGTGGAGGCAAGGCCGTAGATGTAGTCCTGTGCCCGCATGGCAAGGATGAGGGAGACCGGCGGGAGGACCCGCGGCGCCACGCCCCGGCGCCGGAAGATGAGGTGAACCAGGGCTCGTCCCGTTCGCCCGTTGCCGTCCACGAAGGGGTGGATGGTCTCGAACTGTGCGTTGAGCGATGGCTGCTTGGGCGACAGCGGGCAGCGAGTCGTCGTTGGAGAACGCGACGAGATCGTCGATCAGGGCAGGGACGTGATCGTGGGGCGGCGGGACGAAGGCAGCGCTGCACGGGTTGTAGGAGCTGCCACCAATCCAGTTCTGTTGCTCACGGAACTTCCCGCCGTGCTCCTCCAGCCGCGTTCGTGCGAGGAGCCGCCAGTGGACCTCCAAGAGGAGTTCCGTGGTGATCTCGCTCGCCTCGCCGATCTGCTCGATGGCGTAGGCCATGGCGTCGACGTTGCCGAGCACCTCGACTGCAGTGACGTCCGAGGGATCATCACAAAGCTCTCTGGCGGCTTCAGCCCGCAGCAGTCGGCGAGCCTCGATCTCCAGCCCCTCTATCCGGGAGGAGGCGACAGAACTTACGGATATTTTACAACCGTAAATAAGGCTGGTGCGTATTTATGGTTATAGTGCGGCTTCCCGGCTGCCGTAGCGCTTCCAGCAGCTTCTCCAGCGCTGTCCTGGGGACCAGGATTCCAGGGGAGATCGGGGTTCGCCGACGGTGAGGGTGTAGCCGGAGAGCGTGCGCTTCTTCACCCGGATGGCATCTGGCACCTACCATGATGAGGGCACTACGAAGGGAGGCGCAGTCCATGGGTAGGCGAGCAATCCGGATACCGACCCGTCTCGGAGTCCAGTTGCTGGTGGTCGGTGCGCTCGTCATCGGGGGAGCCAGTCCTGCCTTTGCCGCGAAGCCGGGTCACGGCGGTGGCGGTGGAGGAGGCGGAACTGGTGGTGGAGGCTCAACTACCACGGGCTTTGACGTGTCCTACCCGCAGTGTGGGACGACCCTTCCGACCCCGACGGCCTTTGGCATTGTCGGCGTGAACGGTGGCCTCGCCAACGACCTCAACTCCTGTCTCGGCCCGTCCTCCTCCTATCCGAGCTACGCACAGAGCGAGCTGTACTGGGCAGTGACCGCATCGGTCGGCGGGACCTCCCAGCCGAAGACGTCGCTGTACGCCAACACCGCCGATCCTGGGAACTTGTACAAGGGCAAGCCGATCGCTGACTGGCCGATGTCCTCGATCAGCACGGACCCCTACGGGTCGTGCACGACGATCACCGTGACCTCGCGAGGACACACCTACACGGTCGGTGCGAACTCGGATGCCTGCGCCTGGCAGTACGGCTACAACAAAGCGACGCAGGACGCCACCTGGCTGACGAACGCTGCCGACGCCATCAACGGCCAACAGTCATCGGTCGTTGTGCCCGACACGGCGGGGAGCTACCAGTGGTGGCTGGACGTGGAGACGGCCAACACCTGGCAGTCCGACCTAACGATGAACGTCGCCGAACTCCAAGGCATGATCGCTGGACTACAGGCTGCAGGTGCCCCGACAGCGGTGGCCGTCGGGGCGTACTCGACCTCGTCGCAGTGGAGCAGCATCACGGGCGGGACGACGACAACGGCAGCAGGATCGCTGTATGGAATCCCGAACTGGATTCCCGGCGCGACGACCCTGGCTGAGGCCCAGTCGAACTGCAGCCTGACCTCCTTTACGGGTGCCGCAAGCATCTCGGTCACGCAGTGGACCGG
>DATLQU010000002.1:0-35556 GCA_035535015.1 Acidimicrobiales bacterium
CAGCCTGGGTGACACGCACGTCGGGGGGTCGATCCTCTGGGTGGTGGGGGAGTTGACGACACTGATCGCCATGGGGATCGTCCTCTACCAGTGGATGCAGTTCGAGGAACGGGTGGCGGTGCGGGCCGACCGCCGGGCCGCAGCCGATTCCGAGTCCCCGCCGTCTCCTGCTCGCAACGGGTCGACCGGCGGCTCTGCCGCCCGCTGAGATCACCATGGCGAGGTGCGGTCGGCGGCGTCCACCAGGGCCCTGGTGGACGGCCCGATGAGGAGCTCGATTCCTCGGACGTCATCGGATGAGAGGCCGTCGAAGAAGGACCAGACGACGAGGTCCTCCGCGTCTTCGGAGGAGTTCGCCACCTGTTCGAGGGCTTCGAGACAGCGGATGAGCGCAGGTCGGAACCGTTCGATCTCGTTCACCAGCCCGGCTACGAAGTCGGCCAACTCGACGAAGGTGGCGGCGGCACCGGGATCGCCGTCAGTCTCCTCGACCAACGCCAGGTAGCGATCTGTGAACTCCGGCACCCGATTCAGTAGCCTTCTCACCTCGGGGTCCGTCATGGAATGAAAGTCTATGGAAAAGTATCAAACGCGGTCAAGATGCGGACGAGAAAGAAAAGCGCCGGCGGGATTTCCGAAAGGAATACAGAGGTCCACGCAGAAAAGAGACCCGCTTCGCGGGAGCACCCCGGTGGTCCCCGGGGTGCTCGCGTGTCGTCCCAAGCTGTGAGTGGGCAGGTGGGCGCCAGGGGCTGGAGCGGACTCCTACTGGAGGCGGATGGTACGTCCGCCCGGGCAATCGATCAAGGGGTCCTGGCGACGGTAGGACGAGTGTGATCTGCTCCCCAGGGTGCGTGTCGTTCACATCATCGGACGGATGAACGTGGGCGGTCCGGCGGCCTTGGTCGCCGAGCTCTTGAGCGCACTTGACGGCGATGTCCATGTTCTGACCGGTGAAGTGGACACTGGTGAAGCGGACTACATGCTCCTTCGTGCCCCGGCGCTGGAGGTCACCCGTATTCCTGGTCTGGGTCGCGCCGTACGTCCATCCGACGACGTGAGGGCCTTGGGCGGACTCGTCAGACAGCTCTGGCGGCTGCGACCCGACATCGTTCACACGCATACAGCCAAGGCCGGCGTACTCGGCCGTGTGGCTGCCGCCGTGGTGGGCGTTCCTTCCCGAGTGCATACGTTCCACGGCCACCTCCTCCACGGCTATTTCTCACCAATGGCCACACGGGGGATCGTCGCCACGGAACGCACCCTGGCGACGGTGACCGACAAAATGGTCGCGGTGGGTGGGAGTGTCCGTGAGGAGCTGCTCGCAGCTCGGATCGGACGACCCGATCAGTATGTCGTCATCCCTCCCGGAATATCGCTGCCCAATCCGCCTCCAGATCGATCGGCGGCGCGTACCGCTCTGGGCCTTCCTCACAACGGTCTCGTCGTTGCCTACGTGGCGCGGCTCACAAAGATTAAGCGTCCGGATCGGATGATCGCCGTCGCCCGGGAGATTCCCGAAGCCACGTTCGTTGTGGCCGGAGACGGACCTCTCCAATCAGAACTGCGCGCCATCTCTCCGCCCAATGTGCGGTTCCTCGGATGGCGTGGAGATGTCGAAAACGTGTATTCGGCGGCGGACGTGATCCTCCTCACGAGTGACAACGAGGGCATGCCCGTCTCGTTGATCGAAGCGGCGTTGTACGGCGTCCCGGCGGTGGCGACCGATGCGGGAAGTACGGCCGAAGTCGTCCAGGACGGACGTACCGGCCTGATCGTGGTGCCCGAGGTGGGGAGCCTGGTCGGTGCCCTGCGGCGACTCCTGACGAATACGAGAGAACGACGCGAAATGGGCCTCATCGCCCGCCACTGGGCCGAAGAGGCCTTCGGCGTTCAGTCGATGGCAGCGGCTCATGAGGCCCTGTACGCCTCAGTGAAGGCGGCACCCCGTCGACGGCGTATCAGCCGCAAGGCACTGGAGTAGACCACGGGTTCTCGGTCCCCGGCCAGGGCCCTTGGTCAAGATCCCAGCCATCTCGGGGTCCCTTCGGGTGCATGTCGTGCCTAACATGGAGAAGTCACCGGGGATTTTCTGTTGCAGGTGGAGGAGGGAGCGCACCATATGACTTCTCCACCAGCCTGGGAGTACATCGGCGTTCTGGCCTGCTGCATCGGCCTTACCGTCTTCTTGACCCCATTGGCCCTCCGGGTGGCCAGGCGCCGCAATCTGTTGGACACGCCGGGACCGGGAAAGTCCCATGCGGAAGCCGTTCCCTATCTGGGCGGGGTGGCCATCGTCGTTGCCTTCTCCTTGGTAATCCTGGTGGCGGGTTTGCTCAGGTCCAATGGCGCTGACACGACGGCGCTCATGGTGACCTTGTCTCTTGGCGTGGGACTCGCCCTGCTCGGCCTGGTCGACGATTTGCGCGGGCTGCCGGTCTGGGTACGCATCGCCCTGGAAATCGGGGCCGGCATCGTCGTCTACGCCACCGGAACTAGGGCACATCTTGCCGGTGCGGGGTTGGGGTTGGATGCCGTCGTGACGGTGGCGTGGGTGGTCGGCATTACCAATGCCTTCAATCTCTTGGACAATATGGACGGCCTGTCCGCCGGGGTGGCCGCCATCGCCTCTTTTTGGTTCTTCGTCGTGGGTGTCGTGAATGGGCAGTACTTCGTCGCCATACTCTCGTTGGCTCTGGTCGGTTGTGCTGCCGGATTCCTGCGTCACAACCGTTTTCCGGCGCGCATCTACATGGGCGACGCGG
Source organism: Acidimicrobiales bacterium (assembly GCA_035535015.1). Classification (GTDB taxonomy): domain Bacteria; phylum Actinomycetota; class Acidimicrobiia; order Acidimicrobiales; family UBA8190; genus Palsa-661. The sequence continues at coordinate 2,766 of DATLQU010000002.1, forward strand.
GAAGCCTCTATCTGGGCTTCGTGCTGTCCGTGTTGGCCCTTCGCTTGCGGTCGTATGAGAGCCTGAGGGTCACGTTCCTGGTGCCGATAGTTGTTCTGGCGGTCCCCATTTTCGACACCGCTCTGGTGGTGATCGCTCGCTTGATTCAGCGCCGCAGTCCCTTTCAAGGCGGACGGGACCACAGCAGCCACCGGCTCGTATTCTTGGGCCTTCCGGTTCCAGCGGCCGTGGCTCTCATTTATGCGGTCTCCATGGCATCGGGCTGGCTTGGTGTGATCATGGCTCAGGTCTCGCGTGGCACGAGCTTCCTCCTCGGGGGCTGGGTAGCCGCCGTTGGCGTCTTCCTCGGCATCATGCTGGGAATCGTGCCGGTGTATGAAACAAGTCGGCGCCGCCACTACATGCTCCAGGAGGTGAAGTCGCACGAGCCTGAGCCGATACCCCACGCCGAACCCGGTCCTCGCCTGCCGGGGTTTGACGACGAGTCCCCGGAGGACCGCAGCGCCTGACCGCAGCGGCGACCCTGATCAGGCGGTCAGCCACATGTCGTTGCCGACGTCGCTGACTCTCAATGGCTCGCCAGTGCGGTTTCGGCCGCTGCGATCATCGGGTCCACGTTGGTGTTGAACGGATTCTCTTGCTTCGCCAGGCGGAGCGCGGCCAGCGCATCGCGAAGGAGGGACTTGTTGGATGGCTCCAGCTTGGCTTGGTCCATAAGCGCCCCCCCGTACGCCTCTTGTGCGAGTGAGTTGGCACCGTCGAGCGCAGCGCTCTGGCGCAGGAAACCCACCCCCGCCTGAACGATGGCGAGGGCATCTGAAGAGTGAGGGGAACGGGAATAGGCATCGAGGGCGGCTTGGCCGAGAGTGAGGAAGTAGCTCGGCTCCCAGGGATTCAATTGGGTGGCCTTGGTGATCGACGTCTGCGAGCCCAACCAGGCTTGATGATCGGCTCGCCAGATGGCGTCCGCTCGCCAGAAAGTCACTCCCAAGGCGGTGATGCCGAGTGCCCCCGCCGTTAGGGCCAGCGCAAGGCGGCGGAGCTGTTGTTGGGCCTGCCTGGATGAACGACCGTAAGACCGGGGGCGGCTTTCGAGAGGGGAATACGCAGAGTCCCGCTCCGCCTTTTCGATCCCCGGTTCTGGTCGGACACCTCGGGATCCGAAGGGTGATCCGACCAACCTGTGGACAGGCCAGGCTCCACGGTTCACGATTCCCAACATTCCCAGGACGATGAACAATATGAAGAGGGTCTCCACTTGTTCGACGTCGAAGGATGCCTGTACGAAATAGCCCACGAAAGCGGCCACCAGCGCGGCCACAAGGTACCGACGGGCGTCGTTCATCAGGGGCGCCGATTGGTCTGGCGCTGCCTCGTCGTCGGCACCGGCCCGAGCCGACATCCAGGCCCGTATCCCCCATGCAAGGCCGAAGACGAACAAGGCGAACATCAGCACGAGACCAGGGAATCCTTCGTTGGCCATCCACGACAGAAAGACATTGTGAGCGCCATTGACGAAGAAGCCGCTCCCGAGCTCCTTGGCCAGAGTCGCATCCTGGTACCGGGTATATGTGGCCGCGAATGTGTCGGGTCCTGTGCCGACGAGTGGATGATGGACAGCCAGACGGAAGGCCGAGGACCAGTAGCCGTAGCGCTGCGACACGGAGCTTCCTGAGCCGAACTGCAGAAGCGCGCTGGCCTTGGCGCCGAGGAAGCGGCTTCCTCCCGCGATCAGCGCGACAGCGACGACGAGCCCGCCGCCCGCCGCAATGCCGACCGTGCGGGCGCCGGCCCGGAGCCGCGGAAGCAGACCCACGACCAGAATCGCGCCTCCAGCAAGTCCTCCCAACCAGGCGCCTCGCGCTGCAGTCTGCAAGAGCAACACAATCGTGAGGGCAACCCAGACCCACAAGACGATCCGTTGCCACCGACTCTTGGTCAATACGGCCGCCACGATCCCGAGCGGCAGCACGGTCACGAAGTACCCACCGAGGTGGTTGGGATTGCCCATGGAGGCGAAGACATTGTGGAACGGGACATGCCAAGGTACGAAATCCAAGCTCGATCCCTTGTGCACGTCGAAGCCGTAGATCTGGATGGCTCCGTAGACGAGGACCGGCACGGTCGACGCCACAATCATCCTGAACAAGGCGGGAAGCGATTCCGAGGAGAAACTCTCGGCCATGGCCGAGGCCAATACGGCCAGGGATGCGACGAGGATGAAACCTTCGTAGGAACCCTGTCGCCCGATGAAGCTGATGCGAGGTTCGGCGCTGGTCAGAGTCGTCACGGCGAACCACACCACGGTGCCGAGCAGGACCCACTGGAACCCGTTCACCAACCGTCGTGGACGCCACCCACCCCAGACTGCGTCAACTGCCCAGATGCCCAGGAGAAGAACGGAGGCGACCACCAAGAGTACGAGCCGGGGCAGATTGTCGATATCGATCGTTGTCGGATCGAAGAGTGAGGGCATGGCCACGAGCAATCCAACGAGGACGATCTGGCGCAGGCGGAGTAGGGGCTGTGCGGGCCCTACCGCTCGGAGCTGGTCGAGACCGAAAGAGAGAGCGCCGGCAATGGCGGACAAGAAGACGCAAAGGGGTATCGATTGGATCGCTCCTCCGGCGCGGAGGATGAAGAAGAAGGCGGTGGCGGCCAGCCACACCCAAACCCAGGCCGGCCACGACGGAAGGAGCGGAGGGCGCGGTTGTGAGGGGCCCTGGGCCTTGGGTCGTGGCGCGGGACGTCGCTGCACGGGACGGCTCTTTGCTCGCTGCTTCCCCTTTGGTGCAGGCACCACATTACGATAGTGGTTGTTCTGCGGATTGTCCTCACCGGCTGGACCGCACTTCGAGTGTCGTAGGGGAGCGTCTCAGGTTCGGCCCATGGCATAGAGGACTCGGAACACGACACTGTCGATCCGTCGCTGACGAAAAGCCGGTCCCGTCAAGGCGTACATCACTCGAGGTCCCAGGGAGCTCTGTGACCGGACGAAACGGCTCAGCGTGGAACGGGCCAGCGGCGGCATCGTCGGTCCGAGCAGGTCGAGCAGTTCCTGCGCCTGGCGAGTCCGGCTCCGCTCGTTGCCGGTGCCTGCCTGCTGTCGAAGACGGCGTGCCCATTGCGACAAATGAGACCCAGCGAGGCCGATAGAATTCGACTCGTGTTGACGGTACAGAACCCAAGGCGTCGGGTCGTAGCGAACGATGCCCGTGGCCGTGAGAGCAGCGTAGATCCACCAGTCATGCATGACGGCGTGCTCGGGAACTACTCGGAAGAGGCTCAGGGCGCTGCGGTTGACGACGATGGTGCACCCGGTGGCGATATTCTGCACGAGGGCGTTCTCGAGAGCCGGGCCCCGTCGACACGTACGGTGCATTCCGATCGGCTGAAGTGTGTCGTCGACCACCTCCACGGCACTGCAGTACATAGCCGGCCCCTGCACTCGGGAAAGCCACCGGGCCGAACGGGCCAACTTCCCGTCGATCCATACGTCATCTTGATCGCAGAGTGCGACGAAGTCCGTGTCAGGCGAAGTGTTGGACAACATGGTCAGGTAACTCAGGGCAGGGCCGCGATGCTGACCGATCTCGAACGTCACCCGCCCGTCTCTCGAGGCCAACTCGGCGAGGAGGCCCCGGGTGGCGTCGGTCGAACCGTCGTCACGGACATGGAGGGCGACCTGAACACCACCCTGGGTGAGAACGCTTTCTATCTGGTCCCTGAGGAACCGGGCGCCGTTGTAGGTGGAGAGAAGCACGCGGAATCGAACTGGTCCACCACCCGCCGAAGTGCTCACCGCTCCAAGACCTCCAGCCGGCGTCTTGTTGCCTTGCCACCGGCACCATCACGAGTGGGGCCGGTGCGTATCGTTGGAGCCGCTGATGTTACCGCTTCTGTCCTGAACGACGGCTCAGAGGGACCGGCCGGCAGAGGGACGCATCCCGTGATCGCTCGGCCCACCAGGCCACCAGGAGCGGCCCTTTCTCGAGCCAGGATCAGCGGTGGTAAGTGCTTGTGAGCTCCCCCCGTGCGACGACGTGACGGGACCGGGTTGGTCGGGAGCGCCGACATCTTCTTCGTTTCCGGATTGTGACGGGCATTTCGTCGGGTCGTTGGCATCACTTCGTATTCAAACGGTCCTTTTCGAGCCCCGAGACGGCGACATCCAACGGCTAGTGCGCGGCCTTGGTAACGCGGTGCGGGTAGCGAAACGGCATGATCAATTGGGCCCCGTCTCCTTTGCGATAGGGGACTGTTCGGGCGATCCGTCGCTCACCCCTGAAGTGTTTGGCGCTCTCGAGCGGTCAGCTCATGACGACGGAGTCGATCATCTCAGCTTCGAGCATTTCGGAAGCAACCTCGGTTCTGCGGGAGGGCACAACCGGCTCCTAGAGAATTCCGACGAGACCGCCGTTCTCACATTCAATCCGGATGCCTACCCGAGTCCGGATCTGCTCCTTCAACTTGCCGTTCCGCTCGTTGACAAGGAAGTCGGCATCGTCGAAGCGAAGCAGATTCCCCTTGAGCACCCGAAGGACTTCGATCGCACTTCGGGAGAAACCAGCTGGGCGTCGACGGCTGCCGCTCTTATTCGCCGAAGCGTGATCGAGGCGATCGGGGGTTTCGATGCGGATGCGTTCTTTCTCTACTGCGACGACGTGGACTTCAGTTGGCGAGCCCGGCTGGCTGGATTCCGCGTGACACACCAGCCCTCGGCGCGGATCTTCCACGACAAGCGACTGACCACCGAAGGGACCATGGTGGTGAGTGACGCCGAGATCTACTACGCCGCAGAGGCGGCAATGATGCTGGCGTGGAAGTACTCACATCCTGAGTTGGCCATGCGGCTCATGCGAGGCTTCTCATCTTCGCCCTTGGCACTGCATCGACGGGTGGCGAGCCGATTTCGTGCCCGGATGGACGAGGAAACGCTGCCCCACCGTCTCGATCCGGACGGACATGTCGCCGAATTCCATCCTGACGGCAACTATGCCCGTCACCGGTTCTCCTACAATGACTGAACACGACGATCGGTGGGAAGGGACTCCACTCGGGGATCTCTTGGGCCCGATTTGTGCTCACAGAGACGAGGAGGTCGGCACAGAGCGAGTCGACGACGCCGAGCCTTTCCGAGAGGTGAATTCCGAGTCGAAGGGCGAGCCTCCTACCCCATTCCTCAGCGTTCTCATGCGCACGCAGGGCAGAAGGCTGGCGACGATTCACGAGTCGCTTCTGGCGATGGCAGCGCAGACAAGTCAGAATTTCGAGGTCCTGTTGCTTGCCCATGGGGTGCCGCGACAAGGCTTCGACGATCTGCACGAGCTCGTCGATTCTTTCGGCCTGGAATTCTCCGGACGGGTCCGGATCATCGCCGTCGAGGGGGGAGGCCGGTCACGGCCCCTGAACGTCGGTATCGACGAAGCTCGGGGCGAGTATATAGCGATTCTCGACGATGACGATGTTGTCTTTGGTCACTGGGTGGCGACATTCGAACACCATGCGATCGATGCTCACGGTGGCGTTATTCGATGCGTTCCGGCCGAACAGAGCGTGCGACCAACGACGTGGCCCGGAGGCGAGGCCGGGTATGAAATTACGAGTCGCCCTCGCTGTCCGTGGCCCGTGCGATTCGATCTGCTCGACCACCTCTATGAGAATCGGACCCCACCCTGCAGCTTCGCCCTGGCGCGACGCAGCTTCAACGACCTCGGAATCCGGTTCGACGAGTCGTTGCCTGTCCTCGAGGACTGGGATGTCCTCCTTCGGGTAGCGATGCTCGAAGGTGTTCTGGACACGGGAGAGGTCACAGCGCTCTGGCGCAAGTGGGACACCGGTGATTCGTCCACCTTTGTCCACAGCTCGAAGGAGTGGCGCCAGGCTCGAAAGGCGGTCATCAGCAAGCTTGACAGCCGGCCCTTGCTGCTTCCAGCCCATTCATTGGTTCGCCTGCAGGCGCTGGTAGCTTCGCAAGATCGCTTCCAGAGAAGGAAGAAGCTGGTGATTCGAAGATTGTCGACACCGATGCGGGTGGCGAGGAGACTCAGGCGCCGATTCCTCAGTCGCGTGGACTCATGAAGGGATCACGGAGAACACCGGCGACCAAGCCGCGCTGCATCGGTGTCTTGCACATACCCAAGACGGCTGGCTCAGCCATTCGACTTGCGTTCGGTCAAATCGAGGGTTTCTATGTCGGGCCCTTATACTTCGATGACGAGCACTTCGGAACTCGGGCATTGGCGGACGCCGTTCCCCCTCCGCATAGCGACGCGATCGCCACGACGTCCGACCTTGCCGAGATTGTGAAGACTCATCGTGTCATCATGGGCCATTATGCGACGCGGTCCCTTGTTGGAGCCGGGTGTGATTCGATCGCCATGCAGGTCCGAGAGCCGCGATGTCGGATCCTCAGCCTCTATCGGTTCTGGCAGTCGCAATCGGATGAAGCCCGCTCCGAGCAGGGTCCTTGGGGAAAGGTCATAGCCAAGGCAGATCTTCCATTCCAGGAATTCCTCGCTTCCCCGGAGGTGTGGCCGGCAGTCGACAATTTGATTGTACGGCAGGCCATGTCGTATCGACGATCGCACCGGTGGCCATGGGGACACCGATCGGTGCCTCGGAGGCTCTATCACGATCTGCGAAACCGGCTATCGGTTGTCGAATGGAGCTTCCGGTCTGAAGAGTTCATTGCGAGGATCTGTGGTGAGCTGGGAGTCTCCTCATGGCCCGATCTGATCATCGAGAATGCGACAGATGTGGTCGGGGAGGAAGAGGTTGTGGACGACGCTACCGCACAACGACTAGCCCGACTGACACATGCTGACCGTACGTTTCTGGATCGCCTATCGGCCGAGAGAGTTTTGACGCACCGTTCGGATGCTGACCTCAACTCGGAATTCGAACGGACGGCGGCGCGGCTCGGATTTCACCTCGCGCCGACCTTCTCCCATGTCCGGTAAGGGCGCCGTCGTCCACTCCCTGCGACCGCCAGGAGCAGGATTCGGCCCAGAGGCCCATCCGCCTCCGGAATAGGCCCGGTGTCGACATATGACCGGCACGACCTGGGCTACTGTCGATAGAGGGCTGCCCCTTGTGCCATCTTGCAAAGACACGAGCGGGTTCGGAAATGGGAGAGGCCGGCGAGCGGTATGCCTTCCACAACGATGATCACGGGAGGGGCCGGGTTCCTGGGCTGCGCTCTCGCCGAAGCCTTGGCGCGGACAGGTGACAGGGTTGTTGTTCTCGATATTCTGCATCCGCAGGTGCATGCGGGAAGAGGTCGACCCAAAAGGCTCGCTGACAGCGCAGAACTGCTGCCGCTGGACATTACGAGTTCGGTCAACTGGGATGCAGTGCTGAAGCTCGTACAACCTGACACTGTTGTCCATTTGGCAGCGGAAACAGGTACCGGGCAGTCACTCCAAGAAGCGACACGGCACGCGACCGTCAATGTAGTCGGAACAGCCCAGATGCTCGACGCCTTTCTTCGCCATGATTCGACCCCTGGTCACATCCTGCTGGCGTCGTCTCGGGCCGTCTACGGCGAAGGCCTGTGGCGTACCGAAGATGGGCGAGTATTCTCGCCTGGGCCGCGACGGCACGCCGACTTGATGGCATCGAAGTGGGACCCCGGCGATTTTCCCACTGGGATGGTCTCACCAGTTCCGAACCGGATGGACACGACCCCGGCCCGTCCCACGAGTGTCTACGGTGCCACGAAGGCGGCCCAGGAAATGGTCTGTTCGGCTTGGGCCGCAGCGACCGATACCCCCCTTTCCATTCTTCGGTTGCAGAACGTGTACGGGCCGGGGCAGTCCCTGACCAATGCCTACACGGGCATCGTTGCTATGTTCTCGCGGACGGCGAAGCAGGGCGAGACCATTGATGTCTACGAAGATGGCAACATCACGCGCGATTTCGTTCACGTGGACGACGTGATCTCGGCCATGGCGGCGGCTCTGGGCCCTCCGGTACCGGGTGAACGCGTTCTCGACATCGGGTCGGGAGAATCGACCACGATTGCGACCCTGGCAAAGCTCGTAGCCTCCCACTACGACGCACCAGAACCCCTGGTGAGCGGACACTTCCGCGACGGTGATGTCCGGGCCGCCTTCGCAGATATCGGACCGGCCAAGGAGCAATTAGGGTATCGACCGATTTGGTCACTGCTCGAAGGGCTGGACTCGCTCTTCAGCTGGATCGACGAAGAGTTACGGCAATGACCGTGGCCGCCGACCCGGCCGCGTCTCCGGGCCCATCGGCCGAGAGGACTACGCCCGAGGTGTCGGGACCCCTGACTTCACTTCGCATCCAGACGGTATTGTTCCATCCTGCGGGTGGAGAAGTGGAACGCCTCTTCCGAGGGTTGGGAAATGCGGTCAGGTTGGCGAAAGGCCAGGGCCGACTCGGGCCGGTGCATCTCGCTGTCGGTGATTGCTCCGCCGCTCGTTCGCTCAGTCATGATGCACTGAAGAGGCTGGAACTCCAAGCTCAGAGCGACGGTATTGATGCGGTCAGTTACGAGTTCTTCGGAGAGAATCTCGGTTCGGCTGCTGGCCACAACCGGCTCCTCATGGCCTTCGAGGGACCCTTTGTTCTGATCATCAATCCGGATGTCTTCGCCAGCCCCCATGTCTTGTTGGAATTGGCGCTGCCACTGTGGGACAAACGCATTGGAATCGTGGAGGCGAGGCAGATCCCGCTCGAGCATCCCAAGGACTTCAACAGCGTGTCAGGAGACACGAGTTGGGCCTCCACAGCCGGTGCGCTCGTGAGGCACGAAGTTATCGACGCGATCGGTGGCTTCGATGCCGACTCCTTCTTTCTCTACTGTGACGACGTCGATTTCAGTTGGCGCACCCGATTGGCGGGATTCAGGGTCGTGCATCAACCAACGGCACGAATCTTTCACGACAAACGTCTCACTACCGCCGGTCGAATACAAGTGGGCCAGGCGGAGGTCCATTTCGCGGCCGAGTCCGCTTTGATCTTGGCTTGGAAGTATTCAAGACCGGATCTGGTCACCCGATGGCTCGACATGTTTACTCAATCTCAACGGCCCGGTGAACGGAAGGTGGCCGAGGAGTTTCGAATCAGGCGGGATATGGGGTATCTTCCCGAAGCCATCGATCCCGACCGGCGCGTGGGGGAGTTCTTCGGGGACGGCGCGTTTGCCTACCATCGGTTCTCGTACGATGACTGACCGGTATCGATACGGCTACCGACCTGGCACCGTTTACGAGTCGGTCGTCAGTCTCGTTCGACAGTTCCGAATCGCCGATGCCACGGTCATCCTCGACATCGGTTGCGGCTTTGGAGCGATTGCCGAGCCGATTCGGGAGACCGGTCTCACGTATATCGGCTTCGACACCGAAGAGTCAGGCATCACCGATCTTCTTGGTCGCGGGTTCGAGGCGCAACAGATCGACCTGCGAGAAGCAGAACCTTCCCTGGCGACGATCCGCATGGCTGTCGGAGAGCGTCGAGTCGCCGCTGCCGTCATGGTTGACGCGTTGGAACACATCCCGAACGGGTCGGAGATTCTCGAAGGGATCCGGCAGTTCTCCTCTGCCCAAGGAGGGTTTCCACTCGTCATCGCCGTTCCGAACGTGACCCATATCGATATTGCCGCCAAGCTCCTCATGGGCCGATGGGACGTAACCGAGACGGGGATCCTCGATGCGACGCACGTGGCCTGGTTCTCCGCAGACGGTTTACGGCAGACGACGAGCGATGCCGGCTGGGTCGAGATCGAACAGAACGACTTCGAACTGCCCGACAGCGACCAGCATTTTCCGCCGGGCGCCGCCGCCCTGCAGCGGGGAGCTCCACTTCACGATCTTCTGGCCTCCGTACGTCAACAGGCGGGCGAAGGGATGATCGTCAACGAGTTCGTTCGTGTCTATGTCCCGCTCGAAAGAGAGAAGAATTCGGACGCAGAGACGAGGGAGGCGCCGTTTCTGACCGTGCTGATGCGCACGCAAGGGCGACGAGAAGCAACGATCCAGGAGGCCCTCCTCGCGCTTGCCGCGCAGTCGAGCCAGAACTTCGAACTTCTGATACTGGCACATGACGTACCCCGTAAAGACCTGGGAGGTCTCCGCTACCTGGCTTCGTGCTTCGGCGAGGAATTCTCCGGGCGGGTACGTGTGATCCCCGTCGACGGTGGAGGCCGGGCGCGACCACTGAACGTCGGTGTGGAGATGGCCCGGGGCCGTTACCTGGCCATCCTCGACGACGACGACGTCGTCTTCGGTCATTGGGTCGAGACCTATGAACGGCATGCGGCCAAGGCAAATGGCCGGGTAATTCGGTGCGCTCCAGCCGAACAGGGCGTTCGCCCGGCGACGTGGCCCGGAGGGCGCGACGGCTACACGATCACGAGCCGCCCGCGGTGTCGGCTGCCTGAGCGATTCGATCTCCTCGACCACCTGTTCCAGAATCGGACGCCGCCCTGCAGCTTTGCTTTGCCTCGGAGCGCCTTTGTGGATCTGGGCATCCGATTCGATGAGTCGTTGCCCGTCGTCGAGGATTGGGATGTTCTCCTGCGAGTTGCCCTCATGAGTGGTGTGGTCGACACGGGTGAAGTCACCGCACTGTGGCGTAAATGGGACAAGGGAAGCGATTCTTCCAAGTACGTTCACAGCGACATGGAGTGGCGCCAGGCGAGGGACACGATCATCGCCAAGCTCGACAGCCTGCCGCTGTTGCTCCCACCTCGTTCAGTCACGGAAATTGTCAGGCTCCAGAGTCGCGTCGCTACCCTGGACTCTCTGCGAGTGCACACCGAAGGCTCAGGGGCGCTTGGCGAGACTGATTGGGAGTACCTACTCGCGCGAGCTGCAATTGCCGACGAAAGTGTTCGAGCGGTCGAAGTGATGAAAGCGTCGACGAGTTGGAGGGTGACAGTGCCGATACGAGCGATCGGCCGTCTGAGGCGAATGGTTGCCTCGTGGAGGGAGTCGAATTAGGCGCACAGCCGGGAAGAGTGGGCGAAGTCCGGCTGCGTCGGTAGATTCGACGCAAGACACTCGGCCTTAGGGGTATGCAGGTGCCACGAGGATTCATGGGTCCCAGCAGGCGGCCGGCCTCTCTTCTTTTGCTGGTCGAAGTTGCCGTGTGGTGCGCGGTCGCTGTGGCCGCGGCGATCTATGTCATCCATACCGTGAGGAACGAGGTCAACGTCCCCATAAACGATGATTGGCATACGGTCGAGCTGTACGTTCTCATGCGGACCCATCACTTGTCGGCAGGGCAGATATGGGCACAGTGGAACGAGAATCGAATGGCGTTACCCTTTGTCCTGACGCTGGGGATCGACTACGCCAGCAACATGGACATGCGATGGCTGATCGACCTCAGCCTGGGAATACAGCTGTGTTCTGCCGGAATACTGGTTTGGATCGCACGTCGTCTGAAGCTGCCGACATTCATTCGTCTGGTCCTGCCGTTCCTGGTTCTGCCTCTGGCGGCCTATGAGGATTACCTCTGGGGATTTCAACTGGCCTGGGTACTGGTGTACTTCCTCCTGGTCACCGCGATCGCCGTCGCGTTACGTCCCCGGGGACGTTGGACCGTGGTTGCATGCGTCTGTCTCTGCGTGGCGGCATCGTTCTCCTCTATCCAAGGGCTGCTTGTCTGGTTCGTCGTCGCGATCATGGCTGTCGAGCGCCGCTGGAGGGTACGGGACCTTCTCGTGTTGGCTCTTGGTTTTGCCGCTACCTCGAGCCTGTACTTCTTCGATTTCAACCTGTCGAGTGGCTCGTCCCCAGGGGGGATCAGCTTCGGTCTGCGACATCCGGAACTCATGGCCAGATACGTTGCTTACCTCTTCGCTGCGCTGTTCGATCCCACGCGCAATTTCGCTGACAAAGGAAGCACGGATGTGCTTCAGCGCGTCTCGCCGTACCTCGGGGCGGTGGTGGTCGTCGTCGGAATTGTGGTGACGATACTGGGATTGCGCGTCCTCTTGATGGCGTACCGCTATGGGGACGATCATCCTGACCGACCTAATGCGTCCCTCGCCGTCGGGGTTGCTCTCTCTGTGTATTCGCTTCTCTTCGCCGGCGTGACCGCGTTTGGAAGAGTCGGTTACGGGGTGGCGCAAGCGGGGGCCTCCAGATACACGCTGTATACACCGCTGTTGCTCGCCGGAATTGTGCTCAGTGTTGCCGGTCTCGGTTCCGTTCGAAACGCAGGGCGGTGGACCGGCGGGGCGCGTGGAGAGACGGAAGGCCGGGGTCGCGCCTGGGCGAGGCGAGGGGTGATTGTCGGGTCGGCGGTATGTGTACTGTCGGTACTGGTGGGCGCGGCGAACTCGGCGTGGGATCCCGTGGTGCGTACGGAGCGACTAACGGCGTTGCAGGTGCTCGATCGCTTTCCGACCGATCACTCGCGGTACAAGCGCGTTACCTCATCCGTGGTGAAATACGTGACACCCGATGTCGCCACGTTCGAATGGTTGGTACCGAAGCTCAGGAATCTGCACACGTCGCAGTTCCCCGTTCGTGAAAGGTGAGCCTGACATCGAAACGGCGCCTACACGGTGCGTGCCTGTTCGTCGATCACCAATCGAATGATCTCCCGCAAGCCGACCGTCGGCGCGAATCCGACGAGTTCACGAGCCCGCGTCGTATCGGGGACCCGCCTGGCCATGTCCTCGAAGCCCTCCTCGTATGCCTGCTCATAGGGCACGAAGGAGATCTTCGAGGTCGAACCCGTCTCGTCGCGGATCAATTCGGCCAGGGCCGCCATCGAGATCTCTTCGTCCGATCCCAGATTGAAGACCCGTCCGTAGGCGTCCGGGTGTTCGATGAGTGCGGAAAGAGCCCGGACGATGTCACCGACGTAACAGAAACAGCGGGTCTGACTGCCGTCGCCATAGACGGTGATGGCCTCGTGGCGGAGGGCTTGGGCCACGAAGCGGGGGATGACCATGCCGTAGGCACCGGTCTGCCGGGGACCGACGGTGTTGAAGAGGCGGACGATGACGGCGGGGAGACCCTTCTCCTTCCAGTAGGTGAAGGCCAGGATCTCGTCGATGGCCTTGGCCTCCGAGTAGGCCCAGCGACTCTTCAGGGGAGATCCCAGGATCCGGTCGTCGTCCTCCTGCAGCCGGTCGGAGCGGTTCTTGCCGTAGATCTCGCTGCTGGAGGTGACGAGGATCCGGGTTCCGTACTTGTTGGCCTTCTCGAAGACGATCTCCGAGCCCCGGATGTTGGTGGCCAGGCTCCGCAGGGGCTGGTTGACGATGAGCTGGACGCCCACGGCGGCGGCCAGGTGGAACACCGCTTCGCACCGGCTGACCACGTCGTCGACCAGGTCGGCGTTCAGGATCGAGCCGAGCACGAACTCGTAGTCGGGGCGGCCGAGCAGGTGCTCGACGTTGGAGTGGCGGCCGGTCGAGAGGTCGTCCAGGGCGACGATGGAGTGGCCCTGTTCCAGCAGGTGGTCGGCCAGATGCGAGGCGATGAAGCCGGCGCCGCCGGTGATGAGCACCCGCATCGGACCAAGGTAACAGTCGGAGGCACCGAAACTGGGTGGCGCATGAGTATGCAGATATCTGTATAGTCTTGCGCTATGAAGGTGGGGATCGCCGGGGCGTCCGGCTATGTCGGGGCCGAGCTGCTGCGGCTCTGCGCCGGGCACCCGGAGTTCGAGGTGGTGCTGGCCGGGGCCGACAGCCAGTCCGGTCAGCCTGTCGGCTCCCTCTACCCGTCGCTCGCCGGCGCCTACCGATCTCTGGACTTCTCGACCGTAGGTCCGGACGAGCTCGACGGGCTCGATCTGGCCTTCCTGGCCCTCCCGCACGGGCAGTCACAGGATCTGGCCCCGGCCCTGGCCGACCGGGTCGGTCTGCTGGTCGATCTGGCCGCCGACTTCCGGCTCCGCGATCCCGGGCTCTACCCGGCCTGGTACGGCGCCGAGCACCGGGCTCCCGATCTGCTCGACCGCTTCGCCTACGGCCTGCCCGAACTCTTCGGCGCCGACCTCGAGGACGCCCGGCTGGTGGCGGCCCCCGGGTGCTACCCGACGGCGGCGGCCCTGGCCCTGGCCCCGCTCGTCCGGGCCGGGGTCATCGAGACGACCGGCATCGTGGTCGACGCCGCCTCCGGCTCGTCGGGGGCGGGGCGGACTCCGTCGCCGACGCTCCACTTCGCCACGGTGGACGAGAACTTCACCGCCTACGGCCTTCTGACCCACCGACACACACCCGAGATCGAGCAGGCCATCGGGGCCCAGGTGCTCTTCACCCCTCATCTCGCCCCCATGACACGCGGCATCCTGGCCAGCTGTTACGCCCGGCCCACCGGGAGCTCGAGCACCGAGGACATCCTCGGCATCCTGGGCGACGCCTACGCGGAGGCCCCCTTCGTCGTCGTCTCGGAGGCATCGCCTTCGACCAAGGCCACCTTCGGCTCCAATGCCGCCCATCTGACCGCCCGGGTCGACGAACGGACGGGCTGGGTCCTGGTGCTGAGTGCGCTCGACAATCTGGGCAAGGGGGCGGCGGGCCAGGCCGTCCAGTGCGTCAACCGGGTCCAGGGATGGCCCGAGACACTCGGCCTCTCGACAGCTGGGGTCTATCCGTGAGTGTGACGGCGCCCGAAGGATTCGTCGCCGCCGGCCTGGCCTGTGGGATCAAAGCCTCGGGGGCAGCCGATCTGTCCCTGGTGGCCACCGAGGACGCCGCCCTCGTCTCCGCCGCCGGCGTCTTCACCTCCAACCTGGCCGCGGCGGCCCCGGTGCGCCTCAGCCGGGCCCACCTCGGCGCCACCGGCGGCCGGGCGGCGGCCGTCCTCGTCTCCTCGGGAAACGCCAATGCCGCCACCGGAGCACGCGGCCGGGCCGACGCCGAGCGGATGTGCGATCTGGTGGGGGAGGGGCTGGGCGTGAGTCCGACCGGGGTTCTCATCTGTCAGACGGGCCTGATCGGCATCCCCCTACCCATGACGCCCATCGAGTCCGGTATCCCGGCCCTGGTGGCGGCTCGGGCCCCCGGGCGGGCCGCCGCCGAACAGGCGGCCACCGCCATCATGACCACCGATCTCGTCCGCAAGGAGGTGGTGGTGGACGGCGGTGGTTTCACCGTCGGGGGCATGGCCAAGGGCGCCGCCATGCTCGCTCCCCACATGGCCACCATGCTGGCCGTCCTCACCACCGACGCCGCCGTCGATCCGAGCGGCCTCAAGAAGGCCCTCGTCCGCGCCGTCGACGGCACCTTCAACCGGCTGACCATCGACGGCTGTACGTCCACCAACGACACCGTCCTGGTCCTGGCCAGCGGCCGGGCCGGTCCGCCCCGTGACGCCCAGGCGCTGTCCGATGCCTTGGCCGAAGCCTGTGCCGCCTTGGCCGGGGCCATGGCCGCCGACGCCGAGGGTGCGTCGCGGGTCGTCCACGTCATCGTGACCGGGGCCGTCTCCGACGACGCCGCCCACCGCGCCGCGCGCAAGGTGGCCGACTCGAATCTGGTGAAGTGCTCGATCAACGGTGAGGACCCTTACTGGGGCCGGGTGGTCAGTGAGCTCGGTTCCGCCGGCATCGCCTTCGACATGGAGCTGGTCGAGGTCGCCTACGGCGAGACGGTGGTCTGCCGGGCCGGGGTGGCCGTCGATCACGACGCCGCCGCCGTCCGGGCCCACATGGCGGGCCCCAACGTCGAGCTCCGCTGCGATCTGGGGCTCGGTCAGGGCCGCGCCGCCGTCCTGACCGCCGATCTCGGCCACGGCTACATCGACGAGAACCGGACCACCTCGTGACCCGCACCGTCACCGGCGCCGGCCGGGATGATTCAGTGGAGGCGCCGGCGGCCAAGGCCGCCATCCTGGTCGAGGCCCTGCCCTACATCCTGCGCTTCTGGGGCAAGGTCGTGGTCGTCAAGTACGGGGGCAACGTCCGGGCCGATGACGACACCGACGATGCCGCCGCCCTGGCCCAGTTCGCCGAGGACGTCGTGCTCATGCGCTCGGTGGGCATGCTGCCCGTCGTCGTCCACGGGGGAGGTCCCCAGATCGGCTCGCTGATGGCCCGACTGGGCAAGGTGCCCGAGTTCCACGACGGCCATCGGGTGACCGACGCCGAGACCCTCGAGATCGCCCGGATGGTCCTGGTGGGCAAGGTCAACCGCGAGATCGTCTCGTCCATCAACGTCCACGGCGCCCTGGCCGTCGGTCTGTCGGGGGAGGACGCCAACCTGATCACCGCCGTCGCCCGTCCCGGCCAACTGGGTTTCGTGGGCGATGTGGAGGTGGTGGATCCCTCTCTGATCGAGCGGCTGCTGGCCCAGGGTCTGATCCCGGTCGTGGCCACCATCGCCGCCGACGCCGCCGGACAGGCCTACAACATCAACGCCGACGCCGTGGCCGGGGCGGTGGCCGCCGCGCTGCACGCCGAGAAGCTCGTCTTCCTCACCGACGTGGCCGGCGTCCGTTCCGATCCGGAGGATCCCGCCAGCTTGCTCCGCACCGTCACCGTGGACGAGCTCGATGCCATGGTGGCGTCGGGGGCGGCCGCCGGGGGCATGGTCCCGAAGGTCGAGGCCTGCACGCGCGCCGTGCGCGCCGGGGTGGCCCGCGCTCACATCCTCGACGGCCGGGTGGCCCACGCCCTGCTGCTCGAGATCTTCACCGACCAAGGGGTGGGCACCATGATCTCCACCGATGAAGGCACCACCCGGCGCGCCGGCGCGACGGGCGAGGTCACCCCATGACGCCACCCTCCGAAGTGCTCGACCGCGGTGCGCTCATGCACACCTATCCGGAGCCGCCCGTCACCTTCGTCCGGGGTGAGGGCACGCAGCTCTGGGACACCGAGGGTCGCCGCTATCTCGACTTCCTCGGCGGTCTCGCCGTCACCTCGCTCGGCCACGCCCATCCGGCGGTGGCCGAGGCGCTGGCCACCCAAGCCTCGACCCTTCTCCATGTCTCGAACCTCTTCGGCAACGTCGTGGGCCCGGGAGTGGCGGCCACCCTGGACCGGCTGATCGGCGGGGGAACGGTCCGCGCCGGCGGTCAGGTCTTCTTCACCAACTCGGGGGCCGAGGCCAACGAGTGTGCGATCAAGCTGGCCCGGAAGTGGGCCGGTCCCGGCCGGCACGTGGTCATCAGCACCGGCGACTCCTTTCACGGCCGGACCCTGGCCACCCTGGCCGCCACCGGCCAGCCGGCCAAGCACGCGCCCTTCGCCCCCATGCCGGTGGGATTCGAGCAGGTCCCCTACGACGACATCGATGCCCTCGACGCCGGCTGCGACCCCTCGCGGGTGGCCGCCGTCCTTCTCGAGCCCATCCAGGGGGAGGCGGGCGTGATCATGCCCTCCTCGGACTACCTGACCGCCGTGCGCTCGCTCTGTGACGAGCGGGGCATCCTCCTCATGGCCGACGAGGTCCAGACAGGCCTCGGCCGGACCGGTCGCTGGTTCGGCTTCCAGCACACGGCGATCACCCCCGATGTCGTCACCATGGCCAAGGCTCTCGGCAACGGCGTTCCCATCGGCGCCTGCTGGGCCTCGGCTGAGGTGGCGGCCGCCTTCGGTCCCGGCGACCACGGCTCCACCTTCGGCGGCCAGCCCCTGGCGGCGGCAGCGGCCGCGGCCACCCTGGCCGTCATGGAATCCGAGGATGTCCCCGCCCGCGCCCAACGGGCCGGGGCACGGCTCACCGCCGTCCTCGAGGCGCTTCCGGCCATCGCAACGGTGCGCGGCCACGGCCTCCTCCTCGGCGCCGTCCTCGATGGCGCGGTTGTGGGTGACCTTGTCTCGGCGCAGGTGGTCTCGGCCGCGCTCGCCGCCGGCCTGGTTCTGAACGCGCCGCGCCCCGACACCATCCGCCTGGCCCCCTCGCTGCTCGTCACCGACGAGGAGATCGACGAAGCGGTGGCCATCCTGGCCGGTGTCCTGGACGGCTTCACCGTGGAGACCGGGGGAGGACGGCCGTGACGCGTCACTTCCTCGACATCGACGACCTGTCGTGTCCAGAGCTCGACGAGGTCCTGTCATTGGCCGGCCAACCGCCGGAAGCCGCACCACCGCTGCTGGCCGGCCGGGGAGCGGCGCTGTTCTTCGAGAAGCCGTCGCTGCGGACCCGCAGTTCCACGGAGATGGCCGTCATGTCCCTCGGGGGCCACCCCGTCTACATCCAGGGACCCGAAGTCGGCGTCGACAGCCGCGAGACGGCGGAGGACGTGGCCCGCACCCTGGCCTGCTTCCACTCGGTCATCTGCGGTCGCGTCCTCGACCACGAGGTCCTCGTCCGGATGGCCCGGGCCCTCGACGGCGGTTCCGGGTCGGGCCCGGGTGCCGGTAGCGCTCACGTCCCCGTCGTGAATCTCCTCTCGGACCGGGCCCATCCCTGCCAGGTCCTGGCCGACCTGCTCACCCTGCGCCAGGTCTTCGGCG
This sequence comes from Acidimicrobiales bacterium, assembly GCA_035535015.1. Lineage (GTDB taxonomy): Bacteria > Actinomycetota > Acidimicrobiia > Acidimicrobiales > UBA8190 > Palsa-661. The sequence continues at coordinate 21,165 of DATLQU010000002.1, forward strand.
ACCTGGGCGGTCGCACTCTGGCCTACGTCGGCGACGCCAACAACGTCTGGCGCTCACTCGCCATCGGCACCGCCATGGTGGGTATGGCCTTGCGGACCGCCAGCCCCGACGGTTACGGCCCCGACGCCGACGACCTGGCCCGGGTGGCCCGGCTCGGTGGTGAGGTCGAGGTCACGGGGGACCCGGCCGAAGCGGTGGCGGGTGCCGACGCCGTCTACACCGACGTCTGGACCTCGATGGGCCAGGAGGAGGAGTCGACGCTGCGCCGCAAGGCCTTCTCCGGCTTCACCGTCGACGACGACCTTCTCGGCCGCGCCGGTCCGGAGGCCATCGTCCTGCACTGCCTTCCCGCCCACCGGGGCGAGGAGATCTCGGCGTCGGTGATCGACGGACCCCGGAGCCGTGTCTGGCAGCAGGCGGCCAACCGTATGCACGCCATGCGCGGACTCCTCACCTGGATACTCCGACAGCCAACGGCCGCACCGGGAGAGGCCGTATGAAGCTCGGCAAGCCCCAACGCCAGCACCGGATCGCCCGGCTGCTCGAGACGAACGCCGTCAACAACCAGGCCCAGCTCGTCGCCCTGCTGGCCGACGACGGGGTGGAGGCCACCCAGGCGACGGTCTCGCGCGACCTCGAGGAGATGGGGGCGGTCAAGGTCCGTGTCCTCGGCGGAGAGTCGGTCTATGCGTTGCCGGAGCTGCCGGTCCACCAGGTGGCACCCGAAGACCACCTCCGCCGGGTCCTCGGCGAGTGGGTGGTCGAGGTGGCCCAATCGGCCAACCTGGTCGTCCTGCGTACGCCGCCGGGCTCGGCTCACGTGGTGGGATCGGCGCTCGACCGCTGCGGCTTCGAGGGCGTGATCGGCACCGTGGCCGGTGACGATACGGTGCTCGTCGTGGCCGCCGAGGACCCCGGTGGCTCGGTGGTGGCCACCCGCATCGCCGACGTGGTGGGGGTCGGCGCCATGTTCAGCGCCATGAACGGTGACCGATGAGACCGACAACCCAGATGGGAGAACAGTGATGGCGAAGCGGGTGGTCCTCGCCTACAGCGGCGGCCTCGACACCTCGGTGGCGGTTCCCTGGTTGCAGGAGGAGCTGGGTCTCGAAGTCATCGCCGTGGCCGTGGACGTGGGCCAAGGCGGCGACTTCGAGACCGTCCGCCAGCGGGCGCTCTCGGCCGGCGCCGTCGAGTCGATCGTCATCGACGCCCGCTCCGAGATGGCCGACGACTACTGCCGGCTGGCCATCGCCGCCAACGCCCGCTACGAAGGCAAGTACCCACTCGTCTCCGCTCTGTCGCGGCCCGTCATCGTCCGGCATCTGGTGGCCGAGGCCCGGCGCCACGGAGCCGATGCCGTGGCCCACGGCTGCACCGGCAAGGGAAACGACCAGGTCCGCTTCGAGGTGGGTACGCGCGCTCTGGCGCCCGACCTCGAGATCTTCGCCCCGGCCCGCCGGTGGGGCATGTCGCGCGAGGACTGTGTCGACTACGCCGCGGCCCACGGCATTCCCATCGAGGCCACCAAGGAGAAGATGTACTCGATCGACGAGAACCTCTGGGGCAAGGCCATCGAGTGCGGCCAGATCGAGGACCCCTGGGCGCCGGCCCCGTCGGACGTCTACACCCTCACCCGTCTGGTCCACACCGCCCCGCGCGACGTCGTCATCGGCTTCGAACAAGGCGTCCCCGTGACCGTCGACGGCCGATCCCTTCCTCTGGCCGATCTCATCGCCGACCTGTCTGCCATCGTCGGTGGCTACGGCTGGGGGCGGCTCGACATGGTGGAGAACCGCCGCGTCGGCATCAAGAGCCGCGAGATCTACGAGTGCCCCGCCGCGTTGGCTTTGATTTTGGCTCACGCCGATCTGGAGGACATCACCCTCGAGCGCGACGTCGCCCACGAGAAGGCCCGGCTCGAGCCCCGGTGGGCGGAACTGGTCTACGACGGCCTCTGGTTCTCTCCGCTCAAGGAGGCCCTCGACGCCTTCTTCGCCTCGACCCAGCGCTCGGTCACCGGCGAAGTCCGGCTCAGCCTGGCCCCGGGCATCTGTGCCGTCTCCGGTCGTCGGAGCCCGCTCTCGCTCTACGACCACGGCCTGGCCACCTACGACTCGACCGACACCTTCCATCACGCCGACGCCGAAGGCTTCGTCCGGCTCTGGGGCCTCGGGGTGGCCACCTGGTCGGCCCGCCAGGGCGGCCCGGCCGTCGGATCGCGTGGCGGCCCGGCCGGAGCTTCGGCCGGCGGTTCGTCGTGACCCTGTGGGAGAGCCGTCTGGGCGCGACGGCCGAGGAGGTCATGGCCTTCACCGTCAGCCTCCCCTTCGACCGCCGTCTGGCGGCCGACGACCTGACCGGATCGCGGGCCCATGTCCGGGGCCTGGGCCGGGCCGGGGTGCTCGACAATGGGGAGGTGGCCATCCTGCTCGCCGCGCTCGAGCGGGTGGAGGAGGAACTGGCCAACGGCACCTTCGCCTTCCGGGCCGAGGACGAGGACATCCACACCGCCGTCGAGCGCCGGGTCACCGAGATGGCCGCCGACGTGGGGGCCAAGCTCCACACCGGCCGGAGCCGCAACGACCAGGTGGCCACCGATCTGCGCCTCTACAGCCGCCGGGAGCTGCTCCACATCGCCGAGGCCGTTCTCGGTCTCCAGGAGGTCTTGTCCCACCGGGCCGCCGATGCCGGCGACGCCTATCTGCCCGGCTACACCCATCTGCAGCGGGCCCAACCCGTTCTGCTGGCCCACCATCTGCTGGCCCACGCCTGGGCCCTGGCCCGCGACGTCGACCGCCTGATGCATACCGTCGTCCGACTCGACGTCAGCCCCCTCGGTGCCGGAGCCCTGGCCGGCTCGTCACTGGCTCTCGACCCCGACGCCGTGGCCGCCGACCTCGGCTTCGCCGGCCGCTTCGAGAATTCGCTCGACGCCGTCTCCGACCGCGACTTCGTGGCCGAGGCGCTCTTCGACCTGGCCCTCCTCGGCGTCCACCTCTCCCGCCTGGGCGAGGAGCTCGTCCTCTGGTCGTCCGAGGAGTTCGCCTTCGTCACCCTGGACGACGCCTACGCCACGGGCAGCTCGATGCTCCCCCAGAAGAAGAACCCCGACGTGGCCGAGCTGGCCCGGGGGAAAGCCGGCCGCCTGATCGGCCACCTGACCGGGGTCCTCGCCACCTTGAAGGGCCTTCCCCTGGCCTACAACCGCGATCTCCAGGAGGACAAGGAGCCCCTCTTCGACGCCGTCGACCAGGTCTCCCGGGCCCTCGTGGCCATGGCGGGCATGATCGCCACCGCCCACTTCCACACCGACCGGATGCGCGCGGCGGCCGACGGGGCCCCGGCCGCGGCGGTCGACCTGGCCGAGTGGCTCGTCGAGCGGGGCGTCCCCTTCCGCCAGGCCCACACCATCGTGGGTTCGCTCGTCCGGGACTCCCTGCAGCGCGGCGTCCCGCTGTCCGAGCTCGTCCAGGCCCATCCCGCCCTCGGCACCGACGCCCTCCCCCTGCTCGATCCCGGTGTGGCCGTCACCCGCCGCACCTCGCCGGGCGGCGCCGGCCCCGGGCCGGTCAAGGTCCAGACCGAGAGGTTCGGTCACCGCCTCGTCCTCGACCACGAGCGTGTGGCCCACGCCCTCGACGCCGCGCTCACCCCCCGGACGGTGGCGGGATCCGAGCCCGGGTCGGGGTCTGGGTCTGGGTCTGGGTCTGGCTCCGGGTCCGCTGATGGTCAGGAGACGGGCCGCTCGAAAAGGCGACGGCCAACCGGCTCGTGACGGCCGGGGCGGCGTCCAAGCGCCCCGGAGTTCCCGGAGTTCCCGGAGTTCCCGGTGCCAGGGTGCTCCCGCGGCGGTTCTATTCCGGCGATCCCCTGCTGGTGGCGCCCCGACTCCTGAACAAGCTCCTCGTCCGGGGGAGCCGGGTGGGACGGATCGTCGAGGTGGAGGCTTACCGGGGGAGCGAGGATCCCGCCTCCCATGCCTTCGGGGGCCCGACCAAGCGCAACGCCACCATGTTCGGCCCCCCCGGTCACCTGTACGTCTACTTCACCTACGGCATGCACTGGTGCGCCAACGCTGTCTGCGGGCCTCCCGGGACGGGTCACGCGGTATTGCTCCGGGCGGTGGCGCCGGTGGCTGGTCTGCCCGCCATGCGCCGGGCGCGGCCCGCCGGGACCGCCGACCGTAACCTCACCAACGGCCCGGCGAAGCTCTGCCAGGCCTTCGGGATCTCCCGGCCCGACGACGGTGCCGACCTCGTCTCCGGGGGCCGAGGCCTCCTGATCTGCGACGACGGGGTGCCGCCGCCGGCCGTCCCCGGTGTCTCGGCCCGCATCGGCATCCGCCGGGCGGCCGGGCTCCCCTGGAGATGGTGGGTGCCCGGGCAACCGTCTGTGTCGAAGGGACGACCGGTCTCCTCGGTGTCGAAGCGACGACCGGGGTCCTCGCCCCGGGTCGGTCAGCCGGTGTAGGTGTACTCGGTGGACGGTGGGTTGGCGGCGCTCGTCCCCTTGGCGTCGGTCACGGTGACCTCCACCACTCCTGAGCCGGCCGGCGCGGTGGCCGTGATGGACTTCCCGCTGTCGATCGTGACCGAGGCGGGAGTGGAGCCGAAGTCGACCGCGGTGACCTTGGAGAACCCTGATCCCGTGATCGTCACCGAATTACCACCGGCATTGGGGCCGGTGTCCGGGGCCACCGAGTTCACCTTCGGGGCGTCCACCTTGTAGGTGAACAGGTCGGCCGGATCCGCAGGCGTGGTCCCGTCGGGGGTCGTCACCGAGATGGCCACCGTCCCGAGGGCGCCTGGCGGAGACACGGCCTCGATCACCTTGGGCGATATCACGGTGAACGACGGGGAAGGCGTGGCCCCGAAATTCACCACTGTGGCTCCGGATAGGTTCGACCCCACGATGGAGACCTTGGTCCCCCCGATCGACGCCCCGCTCTTCGGCCCGATGTTCTGGATGGTCGGAGTGCTGAGCTCGTAGGTGAACTGGTCACCCGAGCTGATGGCGGTCGTTCCGTCGGATGTCGTCACCCGGACATCGACGGGTCCCGCCGTCTCGGCGGGCGATGTGGCCACGACCGAGTTCCCCTGAATGGTGAAACTGGTCGCCGGCGTGGTCCCGAAGACCACCGCCGAGGCGGTGATCAGGTTCTTGCCCTTGATCTTCACGGTCGTCGCGCCGTCGGTCGGCCCGTGGTCGGGGACGACCGACGTCACCGTCGAGACGGGAGGCTTCGGCGTGTGGGCCCCGGCGTCGCCGGCCACACCGGTGACAACGCCCACCGCCAGCAGGGCACCAACCGACAACATTCCGTATCGTCTCATCCGTATCGCCCCATTCGTCCGCCCTCCGCCTGGGCCCGCCGTCTTGGGCCCGCCGTCTTGGCCCTCCGTCTGGGGGCCCGCTCCGCCGGACCAGCGGGCCCGCTCCGCCTGCATCACGACGACGCGGCGGAAGCTCGCGTTACGCCGACCGTCCGGATCCGTCCCCGCCCCGCCCATCCGACGTCTTTGGCAGGGCGAAACTGATCCCGTCGGTTGACACCTCGGTGCCGTCGAGGAGGATCAGGTAAGCGTCGTAGCCGACCGCCTCGCGTACGAAGTCGAGACCGATCTCGCCGGCCACGGCCAGGGCGGTCGCGAAGGCATCGGCAAGGGCCAGGTCGGGCCCGGTCACGGTGGCCGACGCCACCGCGCTCGCGTGCTCGGCGGTAAAGGGGTCGACCAGGTGCTCTCCCCGCTCGTAGGTGCCCGACGTCGCCACCGCCGAGACGATTTCGAGCACGCGGGCCAGCGCATCGACTCGCCATGGGTGACGAATGCCGATCGTCCACTTTTGTCCGGGAGCCGGCGCCCCGAATGCAGTGATGTCTCCCCCGGCGTTGATCATGGCCGACGGGGCTCCGGCGCGTCGGAGCACTTCGGCCGCACTTTCGACGGCCCATCCCTTCACCAGCCCGGTCGGATCCACCCCACCGGGCATCGACCAGGGATCGAACCAACCGGCGGTTGCCGTCTTCGCCGCTCTGCAGAGGGCGAGGACGTCGGAGATCTCGGACGGCACCTCGGCCAGTGCGAGATCGCCCCGCCGCAACCGGCTCATCGGGCTTTCGTCCTGCCACGTACTGAATATGTCGTCCAGCCGGTGAAGTTCGGCACAGGCCGCGTCCACGGCCGCTTCGACTTCACCAGGCGAGAGTGCTCCCTGAAACACGGTGAACGAGGTCACGGTTCCCATCACCGTCTCGTCGTGCACCATCGGCGAACCGGCTCCGCCGCCTCCGCTCACCGCAGCTGGATCACGAGAAATGGAGGTTCTTCAACGCCGACTGCAGTGACGTCACGTAGGCCTCGGCGGTATAGGTCGCGCCCGATATCCCATAGATGTTGATGCTCTGGGCCTTCAGGACCTCGGACGTGAGCATGGGTATGACCTGGGCGGCGAGTTGCTGAGAGTACTGCTCCGCCGTTTGCAGGGTGGGCACTGCAAGGTGGGTGATCTTGTTGCCCGTGACGGTGACTCGCACGCTGAGCTCTCCGTAGCCGTACTGCTCGACGGGGCCAGTGCTCGTGCGGGCCACCGCGGTGGCGGGTGCGGTCGTCGGCGGCGGGGGATTGGTCGTGGACGGGGACGGATTGGTCGTGGACGGGGACGGATTGGTCGTCGGCGGGGACGTGGCCTGAGTGGTGCCGGCCGAGCCGTTGGCCGAACCGGCATTGGCCGGACCGACGGATATTGCATGACCAGCCGCGGTTCGGGAATGGAGCCCGACGACGGCAGCGAGTGCGCTGACGGCGCCAGCCAACACGATGGGGAATCGTTTCATCCATTCACTCCTTAGGCAGAAAGATCATCTTTAGGCAGAAATTCAGAGGCTGAATGCTTCGTGGTGGATGGCCTCCTCAGGGACACCGAGCCGACCAACCAGTCTGACGACATCCGCGACGAAGCCATCGGGTCCGCAGACGTAGACATCGCGTGTGAGCAGATCGGGGACGAGTTGCGGAAGCGATCGTCGGTCGAGGAGCACCTGGTGCCGAGGGCCGACCAGTTCGTGGAGCTTGCCTCGACGCTGCTTCACCAATTCCGTCACCTCGGAGCGGAAGCACAGATCTTCCTCGCGGGAGGCTCGAATGATGACGACCGGTTGCGCGCTGCTCGGCAAGTCCTCGAGGAGAGCCCGCAAGGCGGTGATCCCGATACCCGCGGCAATGAGGACGGCCGTCGTGTGGCGCTGGGCGTGCCGAGTGAAAGCTCCGTACGGACCTTCGATCGCGACGCGGACCCCGGGCCTCAGCTTCGCGACAGCCGCAGAGTGGTCACCGACATTCTTGACGGTCAACCGGAGGTACGGGGGGCGGGGGAGAGCGGACATCGAGTACGGGTGGGCCTGCCACCACATCCCCGGAACGAGGAAGCGCCACGAGAAGAACTGCCCACCGGACACGGCCAATCGCTCGACGTTCCGTCCCGAGCAGATCACCGTCGTCACACCCGGGGCTTCTTTTTTCACCTGGACGACCCGCAGTCCATGGCGGAGGCTGCGGAAGATCGGAAGCCCGATCCGATACACGAGGACGACCCCGGCGGTGCTCGCCCATGCCACCGACCACACCCAGCGTGTCAACGGGTGCCCCACGAAGGAGGGCCCGAGCGCGATCACGTGGGCGAACGACAAGGCCAGCGCCAGGTACATGGAGAGGTGGATGACCCACCACGTCTCGCGCCGAAGGCGGCTCCGGATCGCCCGGATCGAGATGACGGCGGCCATGACCATGAATCCCAGCCCGACAGTGGCGATGAGCATAAAGGGAAAACCGGTCACCAAGGTCCCGAACTCGTGCCACACCCCGGCTCTGGCCGATTGCGCGTAGCCGATCGTGATGATCACGGCATGGGCGACCAGGAGGCTGATCGGCCACGGGGCGAGCCCCCGGTGCCAGCGGACGAGCCCGTCGAGCCCAAGGACCCTCTCCACCGCCGGGATCCGGCTGATGAGGAGCACCATCACGAGAGCCAGGTACATGCCGACGAGCCCGGTCAGCCCACCGAGGAAGATCGCGATCCCCCCCGGAGCTTTGAGCTCGCCCAGCGTCTCGGCGGTGAGGGTGACGCCGACGGTCGCCCCCAACCCAAGTCCAACGAGGAGCAAGGCGACCGGCCTCACCCACGGTCGGGGAGCTGGAGCCTCCGGAGTCAGCCGAGCGCCGAGCTTGGATTTGCGCGGGTTGACCGATCTCGGCTCGAAGGTCACCGAGACCATGGCTCGTGCCCCCACGTTCTTCGACCGGTCACGGCGGCCCGGCCGGCCAACGACGGCAACGGCCCCGCCGTGGTGATGGCCGGTGGCGAGCCTTCCCATGGGGAGCCGATCGATCGGGTTCGGCGCTCGGAACCGGAGACCTTCCATTTCTTCCCGTCGGCCATACCTGTCAATTGACCACTGCAACATGAAGGCCGCGTGACGCACCAAAAGAAAAACGCGCACCTTCACAGCGTCCCGCCACTGTCAGCCGCCACGAGACGGCATCGTCCGGGCCGGCCCGTGCCCGAGGTGCCCGGTTGTCTCCGCCGTCGGGGCCACCCTGTTTGTCGGGGAAGTCCGGTTTGTTGGGGGAGCGTTGTGGGGGTAACGTCATCGAACGTGCGTTCGTCATGACGTCGACTGGCCGCCGCCGCCGGCCCGTCGGTGCGATCACGATGGTGGCGGGGCAACCTGGATCGAAAACTTCGCATGGGCCTTGTGCCTCTTCGGCGTGGCGGAGTCGGTGAGCCGGATGGTCAACTTCGAGTGTCCGGGTGTCGTCGGTGTGCCGGAGATGATCCCGGTGGAGCGATCGAGCGACAGCCCTGCGGGAAGGTGACCCGAGCGAGCCCAGTGGTAGGGCGCGGTGCCGCCGGACGCCGCGAGGGTTGCCGAGTAGGCCCGCCCGACTTCGCCGGCGGGCAAGCTCCTCGTCGTCACCGACAGCGGGGCGCCTATGACGCCCCCGCTGTCGTAGGCGCCGATGTCACAGCCCCTGACGGTCGCGTTGCGGGCATCCCCGCGCTGGTCGAGGTCGTTGACCGGCGACGCCTCGCAGTCGGCCGCGGCGCCTGCCCCGATGGCCGGGCTGCCCGAGAGCAGGGCGAGCGTCTCAGTCGGCCCGCCGTTGTGGCCCAGGGCCCCGAGCATCGGGTCGATGGGACCGGTGGCGGTGCCCACCAGGTCGCCGTCGGTCCCGTTGACGAAGCCGCAGCCGTAGCTGGCGATGGTGCCGACGGTGGTGTCGATGCCGACCAGGTTGTGACCGTCGTCGATGAGGAAGCCGGGCGTGCCCGCGCTCCTGCAGTCAGGGGTGACACCGCCCTGGCTCACATTGTTGGAGGCCAGGATGCTGTCGGCCATGGTGAGGGTCGAAGTGCCGAGTAGCTCGATGCCGCCGGACCCTCCGATGGACCCCGAGTTGCCGGAGATGGTGGAATCGCGAACGGTGAGGCCGAAGTAGTCGGCCGAGACGGCGCCGACGCTCTCGCCGGCGTTGCCGGTGAGGGTGCTGTTGACCACGGTCGCCGACGACGCCGGGGTGGCGGTCGACGAGCCCAGGTCGAGCGCGGCGCCCCGGTCGGTCGTCGCCGCGGCGTTGCCCGCCAGGGTCGAGTCGAGGACGGTGAGGTCGGCGGCGGTGCCCGACGGCGGTAGGTCGGCGACGGCGCCATAGTTCGGACCCCCGTCGCCGGTGTTGAGGTTCTCGGCGTCGGTGACCGAGACGTCGGCCAGGGTGAGCGCGCCCGAGCCGGCGAGGATCCCCCCGTTGGCGGTCGTCCCCCCCGCCTGTCCGAGCCCGCCGTCCACGGCGAGGTCCTCGATGCTGACCGTGGTGGCGTCGGCCACGGTGATCTCGTTGAGACCGGTGGTGAAGGGGCCCGTGATGACCGTCGCCGGCCCGGCACCCCGGAGGACGACGTCGTCGGAGATGGTGAACCCCCCGGCGAAGGTTCCCGGGCCGACGCTGATCGTGTCGCCGCTCGCCGAGCACGAGAGTGCGGAGGCGATGGTGGCGAGGCCGTTCGAGGCGCTGTTCGACGTGCAGCTCCCGGTCCCGCCGGAGCTCACGTAGTAGGTGGAGCCGGCGGCAGCAGCCGGGCTCTGCGTGACCAGGCCCACACCGGACATGGTCAGCACCACCGCAGAGCACACCGCGACGAGGGCGGACACTCGGCTCCGCCAGGCTCGGGAGCGACGGTCCGAGCCCCGGGAGCGATGGTCGTACGGGTGGTCGATGACCGGCTCGTCAATTCGGAGGTTGTGCTCAGGCGGTGTAGGGCGCATCGGTGCTCTCCGTTTCGGTCTCGTGCCCGGCGGCCCGGGCCATGGCCCCCCGAAACTCCTCGAGGGCGCCGATCAGCTGGACATAGCCCTCGAAGCGTCGCGGGGGCAGATCGTCGCCGTGCAACCACCCGCTCGGGTGAACGTCATGACCGTCGATGTCCAAGGTCAGGCGGTGAACGTCCATCGCCGTGATCATCCGCTCCGATCGGTCGCCGCACATCCGCAAGCACAACGGACACGACTACGGACATCACGAAGGACGGGCCCTACGCTGGGGCGATGTGGGTGGCGCGGCCGTGATCCTCCTCGAACGCGAGAACGAGCTGGCGCGCCTCGAGACGCTTTTGACCCTGACCGGGCAGGGATCCGGAGCGGCGGCCGTGATCGAGGGAGCACCGGGGATCGGAAAAAGCGCCCTGATCGAGGCTGCCCGCCGGCGTTCCCTGGCCCAGGGTTTCGAGGTCCTCATGGCTCGAGGCTCCGTGCTCGAGCGCGACCACCCCTTCGGGGTCGCGGACCAGCTCCTCGGCTCCCGCCGGATCGGAAGTGGGGCAGCCGGCCCGTCGATCGGCGAAGCCCCGTTCCAAGCCCTCGAGGAACGATTCCAGTCCTTGGCCGGGCTGGCCGCCCGAAACCCTCTGCTGGTCTGCGTCGACGACGCGCAGTGGTCCGACGCCGAGTCGCTGCGCCTGGTCCACTACCTGTGCCGGCGCGTCGAGGCGCTCCGCGCGCTGGTGTTGCTCGGCACGCGCCCACACGAGGCCGGAGAGCGCCGCGAGCTGCTCGCCACGATCGCCGCCGACGCCATCGTGGTGCACCCCTCACCCCTCACCCCTCAGCACCGAGGCGGTCACCTCTCTGCTCGAAGCCGGCCTGGAGACGCGGCCCGACGCGACGTTTGCCACTGCCTGTTCCGAGGTCAGCGGGGGCAACCCGTTCCTGCTCACCGAGCTGGTGCTCACGGCCCGAGGCGAGGGTCTCGAGCCGTCCGGTGCCAATGCCGAGCGCGTTCGTCAGATGACACCGAAGGGTGTGATCCGTGCGGTGCTCGTCCGGATGGGCCAGCTACCCGACGACGCCCGCAAGCTGGCGGCGGCCATGGCTGTCCTCGGTGGCAACGCGCTGCTCCGCGAGGCGGCCTCGCTCGTCGACCTCGATCCGTCAGCGGCAGCCCACTTTGCCGGCCTCCTCACCCGGGCCAGCGTCATCGCCGGCGTCGAGCCCCTCGAGTTCGTCCACCCCATCGTGCGAAACGGGTCTACGCCGATCTCAGCCTCGGTGATCGCCAGATCCTGCACGCCCGGGCGGCGCGCCTCCTCGACAGCCAGCCGGCCCGCCCACTCGAGCGGATCGCCGCACAGCTGTCGGCACTGATCCCCGCGGGCGATCCGTGGGTCGCCGAGCGGTTGACGGCCGCCGGGAACTCCGCCATCGCATCCGGGGCGTGTGACGCGGCGGCTTCCTACCTGCGCCGCGCGTTGGCCGAACCCCCGCCCCCCTCGGAGCGACCCGACCTGCTCGTCGCGCTTGCGCATGCCGAGACCTCGGCGGGGATTCCCGGGGCCGTCGAGCACCTCCACGAGGCGCTCGCGCTCATCGGAGACCCTGAAGAGCGAGCCAGGGTCCGTCAGTCGCTCGGGCGGCTGCGATTCCTGAGAGGCGAGTTCGCGGATGCCGGCGAGATGATACGTCTGGCCCTCGACGATCTCGATGCGGGCGACACCTCCGCACGTACGACGCCCCTCGGCCGCCGGCTCCTGGCGGACTACCTGGCGGTTGCGTTCTTCTGGCCCCGGCTGCAGCCCGAGGACGACCCGAGGGTGTTGGCGCTCGTCGCCGAGGTGGAGGCCGGGGTCCTCCCGTCGGAGCCCCAGCTGTGTGCCCAGGTGGCCGGCGCAATGGCCCTGCGGGGGATGCCCGCCGGCGCTGGTGCGCGAGGTGGCTGAAACCGCGATGAGGTACGGGCCTGCCGAGGACAAGACGGCCCAGGGATTCGCCCCGGCGATGCTGTCGGGGGCGCTCATCTTGATCGGCGACTACGACATCGCGTCGACCGTCGCCGAAGGCGCGGCCCGGCGCGCGCGGGAGACCGGATCGATGGTGGCGCAGGCCCAGGCCTCCCAGACGCTGGCCAATGTCCGCTGGCACCAGGGCCGGCTTCTCGATGCCGTACGACTTGCCGAGGCTGCTTGCGAAGTGAGCCACCAGGGCTGGAACTTCTTCAGCACCCTCGCGGTGCCAACACTCGCCTTCGCCGAACTGCTCCGGGGTCGCAACGAGGCTGCTCACGCCGCGGTCCGTCTGGGCGAACAGCTCGGAGCCGACCGGCCCGAGCACGCTCTCGTGCTCTTTGCCCGTGGCCGCCTCGCCATGGCGGAGGGAGCTCCCGAGCGGGCGCTCTCCGACTTCCAGGCCGCCGGCCTCTGCGACTTCGAGAGTTACGGGATGGAGCATCCGACGTGGCTGCCGTGGCGGCCCTATGCCGCGCTCGCCGCGCACGCTTCAGGCAGCCGTACCCTCGCGCACGAGCTCGCCGAGAGCGGGCTCGCGCTCGCTCGACCGTTCGGCATGGCGCGGCCCATCGGGCACGCTCTGGGTGCCGCCGGACAGGTCGTCGGGGGAGAAGAGGGCCTGACGATGCTGATGGAGGCCGTCGCGGTCTTGGAGGAGTCGCAGTCGACGCTCGAACACGCCAACGCCCTGGTCGCCCTCGGCACCGCGTTGCGCAGGAGTGGACGTTCCCGCGACGCGCGCCTCCGTCTCCAGGAGGGCCAGAGGATCGCCTACCTATGCGGTGCCGCCCCGCTCGTCGAGCAGGCCCGCGCGAGGAGCTGTTGGCCACGGGGGCCCATCCCCGCAAGGTCCTGCACGCGAGGGCCGGCCTCCTCACGCCGACCGAGCGTCGGGTCGCCGCGCTGGCCGCGACGGGCTCGAGCAACCGTGAGATCGCCGAGGAGCTCGTCATGGGGACCCGCACGGTGGAGGCCCACCTGGCACGCGCCTACGCCAAATTCGGCATCCGCTCTCGTCGCCAGCTCGCTGGAGCACTCGAATCCGAAGTGGAGGACCCAGACAGATCGTGACACCGGTCTTCTATGCGGTCTTCGACAGTGGCCGCCACGTTGGCACGGGGGGGAGGGGGGACTCGGGCCAAGCTCGCAGGCCAGATGTGTCCTGACCTGGGATTGAAGGGTTGGCGGGGAGCTCGGCTCGGTGGGCGGCGGACGACGCTCGGTCGGACCCGGGGCGGGCGCCCGACGCGGTCTCGGTGGCGACGAGGTGGCGGGCGAAAGACCGGCTAGTCTCCACCCGTCGGGCCTCGAATCTCTGGTCCGACGATATTGACACCGCAGGTCACCGGGGGTACAGTGACGGTCCCCCGGTCGGGAAACCCACCGCGGGGATCCGACACCAACTCCTCTGTCGTGGTGAGTGTCGCGTCGCTCCTTGAAAACGGAATAGTGAGAGCCAAAAGCCAGTGCGGGCAACTGCAGGGCTCGCTTCGGCGTGCCAGGCAGTTGAACCTAAGTAATTAAGCACTGTCACGGACAACAACAATCTGTGCTGTGCCAGTCGGTGAGGGGTAGCTAGACCCGAACCGGCTCTCCGATTTTCGGCGTGACCCTCGGGCCACAATGAAGATCTCGATGGAGAGTTTGATCCTGGCTCAGGACGAACGCTGGCGGCGTGCCTAACACATGCAAGTCGAACGAGGTCCATCCGGTGGCAACACTGGTGAAGACCTAGTGGCGAACGGGTGAGTATCACGTGAGCAACCTGCCCCGAAGACTGGGATAACACCGGGAAACCGGTGCTAATACCGGATATCCCCACCGAATCGCATGGTTTGGTGAGGAAATGAATTTCGCTTTGGGAGGGACTCGCGGCCTATCAGCTTGTTGGTGGTGTAACGGACCACCAAGGCTTCGACGGGTAGCTGGTCTGAGAGGACGATCAGCCACACTGGGACTGAGACACGGCCCAGACTCCTACGGGAGGCAGCAGTGGGGAATCTTGCGCAATGGGCGAAAGCCTGACGCAGCAACGCCGCGTGAGGGACGAAGGCCT
>DATLQU010000003.1:0-17451 GCA_035535015.1 Acidimicrobiales bacterium
CGTGGTGGAGAGGCCCTCAGCAGTGGCAGAGTATGGGCGGGGGGTGGGATCGACCACCCAGACCGATGCGGAGGAGAGCACCCATGAAAAGCAAGGCAGCCATCTTGTGGGAGACCCACAGCAAGTGGAGCGTGGAGGACATCGAACTCGATCCTCCCGCTGCCGGCGAGGTCCTGGTCAAGCTGGCCGCATCGGGCCTGTGCCACTCGGACGAACACCTGGTGACGGGCGACATGGTGCTCGACCCTGCCCTGGCCGAGGCCTTCGGCCTGCAGCAGTTTCCCGTCATCGGTGGTCACGAAGGCGCGGGAGAAGTTGTCGAGGTCGGCCCGGGCGTAACCAACCTCAGCGCGGGCGACCACGTGGTGCTGAGCTTCATTCCGTCCTGCGGTCGCTGTCCCTCGTGCGCCATCGGTCAACAGCACCTGTGCGACCTGGGGGCGTTCCTGCTGGCCGGTAAGCAGGTGACCGATTTCACCTCTCGGCATCATGCCGCCGACGGCACCGACCTGGGCATCATGTGCTGCACCGGCACGTTCGAGCCCTTCACGGTGGTGAGCGAAGCGAGCTGCATCAAGATCGAGCCGCACATCAATCTGGAGAAGGCGGCCCTCGTTGGTTGCGGCGTCACCACCGGCTGGGGCTCAGCGGTCTACGCCGCCGGGGTCCGTTCGGGAGAGACGGTCGTCGTGGTCGGGCTGGGTGGCATCGGCATGAATGCCGTCCAGGGTGCCCGCCTGGCCGGCGCCGACAAGATCATCGGCATCGACCCTCTGGAAGGCAAGCGGGCTGCGGCGGCGACGTTCGGCGCCACACACACGTGCGCTTCGATGGCGGAGGCCCAAGCTCTCGTCGGTGAACTCACACGCGGCGCCATGGCCGACAAGGCCATTCTGACCACGGGAGTGGCCACCGGAGATCTCATCGCCCCGCTCATGGATCTCATCAAGAAGGCCGGGCGGGCGGTGGTCACCGCAGTGGCACCCATGGCCCAGACCGATGTCAAGCTCGACCTCTTCATGCTGGCCATGGCCAGGAAGGAGCTTGTCGGCTGCATCTTCGGTAATGCCAACCCGAGGCGGGACATCCCCCGGCTACTGGAGCTGTACACGGACGGCAAGCTCCTGCTCGACCAGTTGGTGACCAACACCTACACGCTGGATGATGTCAATCAGGGTTACGAGGACATGCGCAACGGTACGAACATCCGGGGAGTCGTCGTCTTCTGACCCCGAGGTCGGTACCAGCGGGGAACGGGCATCGACCGTTCGCCGCTGGTGCCGACCGATCCCAGCTCTCCCCAGCACACGTCCACCCGGTCACGAGGCAACGACGTCGATGGGTGTCGGAGGAGGAATCGGTCCGGAGAACGACGGGAGCAGAGCGCGCACCGAGCGCGTCTCGAGGCAGCCCATGGCCACGCCGGTGCCGTAGGCGAGGTCGTCGAGAAGGCGGAGGAGCAGAAACCGCAACGGGTCGAGCCCCGGGCGCCGCGAGCGCCATTCGAGGAGCGGTGGAACGGTAACGGCGGCCAGCAAGGCGGGGCGGGCACGGGGACAGGTCACCGCGACCACGGCGGAGAGAGGCCACCACGGACGGCGCAGGGCCTCGGCGACGGCGGTCCCGGCCCAAAGGTGTCCGAGCCCGGCGATGCGCAGTGCCTCGGCAACCGGGTGCTCGAGACCCCGCAATTTCGGCGTCAATGCGGCGGTGGTACTCACCCCGATGCTGATGCCGAGCAGGGGCTGGCCCACCAGGACGGCCGACCATGCCGCCGCACTCCAGCCGGACACTCTCAACGGCGCCACCTTGTCGCCGTGGCGTCGCGCCAATGCGGCGGCCGAGGTCCCGTAGGTCACGCGCTGACGGATCCACGAACGGAGAGTGGGTCGGTTCGGGTGACTGACGACCGAAGCCGGTTCGTACCGCACCCGCCAGCCCCGGGCGTCGAGGCGCCAGGTGAGGTCGACGTCCTCCCCCGTGTGCAGCGAGGTATCGAACCCGCCGACGGATTCGAGGGCTTCGCGTCGGACGGCGAGCGTCGCCGACGGCACATACGGCACCCGGGTGCCGGGCCGCACCGGTGCGGCTCGCTCGCCCAGGTCGAGCGGTGACCGGGCCGCCTCGTACGCCTTGAGCCATCGGGGCCCGGCATCCGGACGGCAGCGCACCCGCGGGGCGACGGCGCCGACCGTGGGATCGGCCAGGTGGGCCAGCAGGGGAGCGAGCCAGCCGGGTTCGGCGGAGATGTCGGTATCGAGGAAGAGGATGATCGGTCGGTTGGTGGCTTGCCAACCCGCCTGGCGCGCCGCCGCCGGGCCCTGGGGAGCGTCGTTGCGTAGCAGCGTCGTCCCGAACGCCGCCCGTCGGACGGCGTCGGCGTCGGCCGAACCGTCGTCGACGACGACGACGTCGTCAGCCAAGCCGCTCACCGTGTCCAGGGTCCGGATCAGCCCCGCTGTCGCGTCGCGCACCGGGATCACGACGGCCACATCCTGTCGGGTGAGGCGGCCGTCGGCGACCGGCCTGGGGTTGGCCAGACCGCAGTCGACGAGTCTGCTGGCCAAATTCCGGGAGGGCGCCGAATCGGGCATGCGCCGGCCGGCCACCATGGCGTCGAGCCAATGTGCCCCGGCCCGGGTCAGACGGAGCACGCGCAAAGGGCTACCACCGATGAGGACCTGTCCGTGATCGGTACGCCGAGCACCGGAGTCGAGTTCGATGGACCAGCCGACCGGGAGACCGTCCTGCGTCACTGGGCCGTCATGCCCGCATCGACCGGCAGGACGGCACCGGTGACACCACTGCTGGCGGGGCTGCACACCCAAGCCACGAGGGCAGCCACCTCATCGGGATGCAGGGCGCGCGCCAGGAGATGCTGGAGGATGAGGCCCTCGGTATCGGGCAGGTCGTAGACGGCCGAACTGGCGGTCAGCATGGCCGTCGTGGTGGAACCGGGGGCGACGGCATTGGCGGTTATGCCTTCGGGGCCGAGCTCCGCGGCCAGGCTGCGTATGAGGCCGTTGACACCGTGCTTGGCGGCGACGTACGCCGAGAGCCGCGGGAGCCCGACACTGCCGCCGGCGGAGGAAATCGCCACCAGCCGGCCGTCGCGTGGTGCCGGTCGGGCGAGCAGGGCGGGCACGGCGGCTCGGGCCAGCCGCCAGACACCCTCGAGGTTCACGCCGATCATCGTCGCCCAGATCTCTTCGCCCGTCGTCCACGCCGGGTCACCGCCGGCGATGCAGCCGGCCGCCGCCACCGCGGCATCCAACTGTCCGAAAGCCTCCGTGGCCGCGGCCACGGCCGCCTCCAGCGCCGGCTGGTCTCGGACGTCGCCGACCACGCCGATCGCCCGGCCGTCGGGTCCCCCGCAGGCCGAGACCACGGAGGCGAGTTCGTCCGGGGTCGCCAAGGGGTAGTCCAGAGCGTCGTCGTCGGCGCAGCGGTCGAAGAGCACGAGACGCCACTTCTCGCGCGCCAGGGCGCCGGCCACGGCGGCCCCGATGCCTCGGGCCGCTCCGGTGACGATGGCGACCCGGTCGGTCACGGTGACCACCATGCTTCGACCGACCCGGCCAATTGATCGGCGAGGGCGTCGAGGAGATGAGCGCCCTCCTCGGCACTCGCACCGCTCGGGTCGCCCAGCACGCCGTTCGGGGAGAGCACCCGGAGACCGCGTTGGCGCAGCTGTGGCAGCAGCTCCTCGAGGGGTCGGATATTCCCCCTTTTGGCGTCGGCGGTCCGGACCACACTCGGTCGCAGGGCGAGCAGCAGCGACGTCTCGGTGTGGCCGGCGTGGCTGTCGCCGGCCGGCAGGTGCGGGGACCAGGCGAGCACGTGACGACCCTCGGATCGAGCAGTGGCCACCGCCGCCGCCAGCGGTGCCGCGTTCCCCCCGTGCCCGGAGACGAGCACGACGCCGCCAAAGGCGTCGACGCTCCGGACGATCTCGACGATCACCTGTTGCAGCACGGAGGCCCCTATCGAGACGGTTCCAGCGAAATCGGCGTGCTCGCCCGAAGAGCCGTAGGGCAGCGCCGGTGCCACCACCACATCGGGCCGACGGGCGGCCAGGCGCTCGCACAGAGCGATGGCCACGTCCGTGTCGGTGCTGAGCGGGAGATGGGGACCGTGTTGTTCGGTGCTGCCGAGCGGCACCACCAGCATGCTGCCCGAGCCGACACGGGCGGCGTCGGGCCAGGTCATGGTGTCCAGGCGACGGTCGCCCCCCGTCATCGGGCCACGTGGTTGAGCAGGGCGGGCCGCGGGCCCGACGTCGCGCACCGGGCCGTGGCTACTCGGAAGGATCGCCCAGCCGGCGGGCGAAGCTCGCCGGGATCACCAGGTCGCGCCGAGTGAGCTCGGTCACGGCGCTGTGCCCGAGACCGAGGAGCGCCGAATCGATCCCGTTGCGCAAGATGTCGAGGACGTTCTCCACACCGGCCTGGCCGTTGGCCGCCAGTCCCCAGAGGTAGGCCCGGCCGATCATCACGGCGCGTGCTCCCAGCGCCAGAGCTTTGACCACGTCGCTGCCACGACGGACACCGCCGTCGAGCAGAACCTCGAGCGACGACCCGACGGCGTCGACCACTGCAGGCAGAGCCCGGATCGACGCCGGCGTGCCATCGAGGTTGTTGCCACCGTGGTTCGACACGGAAATGGCGTCCGCGCCGATGTCGACGGCCCGGCGGGCGTCGTCGACCCGCATGATCCCCTTGATCATGAAGGGGCCGCCCCACAGATCGCGCAGCCACGCCAGGTCCGCCCAGGAAGGCGGCGGCGTCTGCATCCACTCGCCGTACGCTTGGAAGAAGGTCGGTACCGGTGCTCCGGGCACGGCCATGTTCGGTACGGTCAAGTCCGGTGGAGACCCCGTCCGGGCCCAGCGGGCCAGCCAGCGCGGACGCCGTAGCACCTCCGGGGCGAATCGCAGCATGGTCCGGGCGTTGAGCTGCTCCGGGATGAAGGGGCTTCCCCAGTCCCGCCCGTGGGAGAAAGACCAGTCAAGGGTGACGATGAGGCCCACCGCACCGGCCGCCCGGGCCCGCCCCAGGCGCTCGGCGATCTGGTCCCGGGTCCCGCACCAGTAGATCTGAAAGAAGGTCTGGGGATTGGCCGCCACCACCTCCTCGATGGGCTTGCTGGCAAATGAGCTCAGTCCCATCGCCGTGCCCCGAGCGGCAGCGGCGCGGGCGACGGCGACTTCTGCGTCCGGATCGACCGCCTGCACGCCCGTGGGCGAGATCAAGACGGGAAGCGCGATCTGTTGCCCCATCGCTGACGTGGCCAGCTCGCGTTTGCTGGCCAGGTCGGCGACGTGCGGCGCGAACCCGAGTTCGCCGAACGCCGCCTGGTTGTCGGCGAGTGTCAGGCCGCGTTCCGATCCGGCCCTGAGGGCCAATTGGACGGAACGTGGGAGCCGTCGTTCGGCGCGTCGTTGCGCCTCCGCCACCGATTCGAACCAAGGATCCCGGCTCATGGCACGGAGGTCATGGCGCCGAGACGGTCGTCCGGCGAAGACCCGAGGGCGAGAGGGCTGTCTTCGCAGGCCCGGACGGGCCGACGCCCCGTGAGGAGCGTGACCGGCGTACGGGCACCCGGCGTAGGGGCATCCGGCGTAACCGAGCGGCGAGAGTGGTCGGCCGAGGGCGACGGCGCCGAGCCGGGAGTCACCTGGGCGAGCGCCAGCTCGCCGTACCCCTTCACGCACTCGGGATCCGGTCCATCAAGCGGCAGGCCGGTGAAGAACTTCGCCGCCATGCACCCACCGCGGCACGCGTCGTACGCCCCGCAGGACGCACACGCACCCGCCGACTGCGGTTCGCGCAGGGAGCGGAAGAGCTCGGACCGGCGCCAGATCGGTGCGAATCCGCCCGCCTCGCGCAGGTTTCCGGCGCGGAATTCCTCGTGGATGGCAAAGGGGCAGGCGTAGACGTCTCCGACGGGATCGATGAGACAGACGACCCGACCGGCGCCGCACAGGTTGAGTCCGGGTAGCGGGTCCCCGAACCCGGCCAGGTGGAAGAAGGAGTCGCCGGTGAGGACGTTTTCGCCGTGGGCCAGCAGCCAGCGGTGCAGGTCGCGCTGCTGGGTCGCGGTTGGATGCAGCTCGTCCCACACCTGGGCACCTCGTCCTGAGGGCCGCAAACGCGTGAGGCGCAGTTGCGCATCGTAGTGATCCGCCAGCGCCTTGAACTCGTCGATTTGAGCGAGGTTGTGCCGGGTACAGACCACCGAGATCTTGAAGTTGGGAAACCCGGCCTGATGCAGGTTCTCCATGGCCCGGATGGCCACGTCGAAGGAACCGACCCCCCGCACCGAATCGTTGACCGCGGCGGTGGCGCCATCCAGGGAGATCTGGACGTCCACATAGTGGTTGGATGCGAGGCGGGCAGCGATCTCCGGGGTGATACGCGAGCCGTTCGTCGAAAACTTCACACCGATGTGGTGAGCGTTGGCGTAGTCGACAAGCTCCCAGAAGTCCGATCGGATGGTGGGTTCCCCACCTCCGATGTTGACGTAGAAGACCTGCATATCCTCGAGTTCATCGATGACGGCCTTGGCCTCGGCGGTGGTGAGCTCTCTCGGGTCACGTCGGCCTGAACTGGATAAGCAGTGCCGACAGGCCAGGTTGCAGCCGTACGTGAGCTCCCATGTCAGACAAATGGGGGCATCGAGCCCGCGGGCGAAGTGTTCGACGAGAGGGATGGTGACACCCATTACGGTCGTTCCTGAAGCATCCCGGTCTCCGCCAATCTTGTCAGTGCCCGGGCGAATACGGGCAGAGACGCGTCATCAATGCCGGCGCGCGCACATGCCGAGCGCGCCGTCGGTGCCTCGCCCAGGTGATTGACGACATCGAGCAGCCGACGGTCTTTGAGAAAGGAGAGACGACGGGTGCCGAAGTGGTAGAGGAGCGCGCCGAAGGACTCCGGTCTCACCGAGACATCGGGGTTCAGTTGCCACCCCCGTTCCAAGACTGAGGCCCCGGCCGGATCCACCGGGGCCGAATGCGTCGCCGTCACGTCTAGTAGACGCCGCACATGCCGTCGATCGAAACGTCCTCGACCAGCAGTTCCTCTTCGACCAGGTCCTGGTCCTCTGCGGCCTCCTCCACGTCGGCAAGGTGTGCGGCGGACTCAACCATGAAGCCTCCAGATTCGGGAACTGACCAGGGATGATGGCGAGAGTAATGGTACCTCGTGCGTGAGCGACAGCGGCCCTGAGCGACATCCTGCAGGGAGGGACCGCTGTTGCGTCACACCGGAAGGGAGCACGGAGCCGGCGTCGCTCTCCTGCGCCCAAGTTCCCACGACCGGGAAGGTATGCCGGCTGCGCATTCACTCGGTCGAGGTGGACCGATGATCTTCCACGGGGGCGGGCGAGGTTGTCGGCCGACGTTCGCGGCCACGTCACAAAGGGTCGACGACACCGGCTGTGACCTCTCCGTCTGGTCCCCCAACCACGTCTTCGATCCCCACCGACGGAAGCGGCGCGCGGGGTCGGACTCAGGGGTCACGCTCGTCGTGTCAAGAGGTGCTTGACATAGCGTCATGTGTCAAGGTAACCTTGACACATGACGAAGACCGACTCTGACGCCGGCGAAGCCGTTCTCCCGCGTGTGGTTCCGCCGTTGATGACGGCCACGTGGGAGGCGGCGACAACCGACCCCGATCCGCTCGCCGCTCTTGGAGCGTCGCGCGCCCTCGTCGGTCTGCTCTCCACGTGGGAGGCCCGGCTGGTGGGTGAGGCCGTTGCCGCCGGTGCGACGTGGGAAGTGATCGGGGGAACGGTTGGCGTGAGCCGGCAGGCGGCGTGGGAGCGCTTCCACGATGACGTGCATGAGTTTCGGCGCCGGGTGAAGAGCGATTTTCACGAGCTTCGCGACCGGCATCGTCAGGAGATGCTCGAGCTCCGGAAATCGGTGAAGAGCGAGGCACGGGGAAGGCGGCCCCGCTCTTCGTGAATCGGTCGTGTGCGCCGATGTGTCGGTGTCGCTGTCGCCTGTCGGCTAGCTATCGATATTCTCTGACCGGCCACCTCACGACCATTGCCATAGTCCTGGTCTTTTACCGGTGGTCTGTTACGGGGCCACGATTCTGAGCCGGCACCGACATCGGGCTCCGAGGCAATACCCTGGCTCGCCCGTCCCGCACCATGACCTTCCACACCGACGGTGTCGTCGTGAAGGCTGCGGAGATCGAAAGTCGGCTGGAGTGGACTGTGTTCGGGCGCCTCTACCCGCCGTCGAACCGCTATCTGCTTCTCTTTGGAGAGATGCGCGTCTTCTGTTGGATTCCTCGCCGCACATTCGGCTCCACCGACGATGAGCGACGATGAGCGACGATGAGCGCTGTTGGAGTCCCACCTGCGGCGGCCGCGGTCGCCACGCCTGTGGTCGATTCCTGAGGGCCGGGGGAGCGCCGCGAAGACCTCAGAGAAGGGTCAGGGCCAGTGTCTCACTGGCCGTCAGGGCGGGTTGTCCCGACCCGGTCTTCGTTGTGGCCTTGACGACCACGGTGTAGGTCCCGGGCTTCACGTGCTTGAGCTACGGGGTACCCGAGACCACTCCTTTCGATGACAGGCTGAGACCCTTGGGGATGCTCCCGTCCTCGTCCAGGAGTACCGAGCTGTTGCGCCGACGGCGGTCAGCTGGAAATGGTAGGCGGAGCCTCGAGTGGCATCCGGAAGGGGGGGTGATGGCGAAGACGTTCAGCGTGGCGGGCGCGGTGGTGACCGTCGTGAGGGCACTGGAGATCACGGCTTCGAATTCCTCCCCCCTTTCCGGCGCCGTGGCCGTGACGCTGTAGGTGTCCGAGTTTGCCCAGGGGATGGGGGAATAGGTGAGACCACCGTCCGTCGAGACCTGCCACTGGATGGTCGGCGCCGGGGATCCGATCGCCGCCACGGTAAATGTGGCTGTCTGGCCGCCCACCACCGTCTGGTTGGCCGGTTCCCTGGTTACCACGAACGGATTGAGATCGGCCGCCAGGTTGGTGGATTGCGGACTTCCGAGGCGGTGGCCATGTCGTAGCCGGGCTCGGCCGCCGGGGGGCGACCGGTATGACGCTTCAGGTGGCCCGAGGGCCTGCCGATGCCTACGGGCAGGTTCGAGGTCGAAGGGGCAATCCGATGGTTGTGCGCGTGTCGGCGGGGCAGACAGAGAAGGCGAGATACCTGAGCCGCACCATGAACCAGATCGCCGCCGCCATCCGGCTGGCCCGGTCCGACGAGTCCTCGTCGCCGCAGATGATCAAGAGCCTCCTGGACAGTTACTGCGCCGCCGAAGCGGAACTCCGTTCCCTTGTGGCCCCACCGACCAGACCACTCTCCTGAGGTCCCCATGGCCATCGACCCTTCTCTGGTGCGCGAGGTCCTCCTGGCCGACGGTTGGCACGCCGTGGCGTGGCGTACCGGATCCGGCTTCACCCTCACCCCTTACAGCTACGGCGACGTGGCGCGGGAGCTGCCTCGTTACGAGGAGGGATTCGTCCTCGTGGAGAGGATCGATGCGAAGGGCATGCAGCACGTGATCGCCGGGCCCTTGTCGTCGGTGCTGGCCGTGAGCTACAAGACCCGTGCCCCGCGGCGCGCCGTCGACGCACTGAACAAGAAACCGGGGTCGACGAGTCACTGAACATCTGCGCTCCGTTCGACCGCCAGGTGGCTATCGTGCTCTGCTGATGACGACGGACGGGAGGGTCTGTGCTCGATGGGGACCAGCGCCGGCGGCATGCGCAACGGTGGCCCTGGCGGGCGACCGCCATCGTCGTCTGTTCGGGTATGGCCACGATGGGTGTGCTCGTCGTTGTGGTCAAGCACCGCCAAGCCCAGCTTCCCCGGAGCGGGGATTGCCCGTCGGCGACCGCGGTCAACGGTGCGATCGGGACCCGGGTGGCGCCGGCGTCGGCGGTCAGCGAAAACGATCTGCTCGGGTGCTTCTACGCACAAGGCACCGATAGTCAGGCCGTGTCGGTGAGTTTCGCCATTCCGGCCCCCCTCGCCTTCGACCCCTGCCGAAAGCGCCGTCTGATCATGGTCTCGGGAGACAGGGCCTGTGACGTCACCGGATCGCGTGGCACGAGCCGGACGGGCCGCTCACTTCTGGTCGAGGCGGATCTCCAGTACCAATTCAGTTCCGACCTCGGACAGGTCACCCTTGAGCAACTCGAGCGTTTGGCCGTCGAGACGCTGGCCATGCCGGCTCCCCCTGTCGAGAACAACGGTGCCCGATGAGAGGCGACGGTTGTCCCGATGCCGCCGACGACGGACGGGCCCCCATCTGCCGCTACTGCGGCGTCACCGCTCTCCCGGGCGATGCGTCGCATGTCATCGATCCCGGGTTCGTCTGCGATAACGCTGATTGCGACGCCTTCGGTGACGTGGTGGAGTCCTAACGCCGATCTCTGGGGGCCGAGAAGGCGGCAGAGGCGCGGCCCTCGAACCGCACGGCGTCGGCGAAATCCGGATGGACGCCCGCCAGGGTGACCCAACGACGCGAGGCATCGAGTTGGAGGCGGACGGTCAGGCGGTGCAAGTGGACCCAGTCGATGACGATCTCGACGACGGCCCCACAGCCGACGAGGGCCAGACCGATAACCGAGAGCCGGCCATCGGCCGAGTGGAGAGAGAGCGCCGGCACGGCCAGGATCAGGGTGCCGGCCAGGACCGCGGTGGCCAGACGGCGCCTCCGGCGTGCCCTCCTCCTTCGCCGGTAGGCCGCCTCGGAGTATGGGACGGTCACGGTGAGCATCTCGCCACGACGCAGGGCGGCCACGACGAAGAGGCCGATCCATCCGAGCGGTCCGGCCAACAGCAGCAGCCAGGCAACACCCATCCCCGCTCGTGTGCTCACGTCCTGTGTGAACGAGAGCGTGTCGTTCGTGTCCACACCATCCTCGACGCATACCGAGGGCAGATGTCCGAGGACGGCGTCGTCGACGAAGACAGTGACTGCGGCCACGCGATTCTCCTCGGGCGATGTACCGGCCATTGTCCCACCTTCGACGCCCCGCTGCCGGGGCAACCGGGTCAGGGAAGGCGGAAACCGAGGCCCGCCCGACGGGCGCCATGGGCGGTGCGGCCGGCGATGACCGCGGCCGCGGTCATGAGCACCAGGCCGACGATGTCGATGGCGCCGGCATGGAAGAGATTCCTCGGCCCGGACCCACCGTCGACGATCCAGCAACACGACGCGACGAGATAGGCACCCATGGCGGAGGCGGCCACGGCCCCGAGCCGGCCCTCGTAGCGAAGGACGCGGGGCGACATGTCGAGCCGTCGGACCACCTTGGTGGCCCCGACGGCCACGCCGACGATGGCCAGGGGACTGAGGACCATCCAGGCCACTTCGGCGGCCGGAAAGGACAAGAGGGCCGCCGGGTGGGCCCAGTAGGAGGAGATCGACAATGTCATCGCCCAGACGAAGGCGGCCACACCACCGGGGACGAGGCCCTGGTGGATCCAGTGGTGGCCGCCCGTTCCGGGCCATCCGTTGCCGAAATGTCGGGCGCCCACGATCAGCACGGCGACGCCGCAACAAAAGAGGATGGTCGGACGGCCGAGTCCGTTTCCGGGCCGACGGCCGATGGGTGCGAGCAACGTCCAAGCCAGGGGAGCGACGGCCAGGACGGCCAGGACCGCGAAGAGAAGCAGGACGGCCGACATCGTGATCATGGCCGCCGAGGTTCCCAACGTGTTGGGCTCGGCCCACTGCCAGCCGATGGTCAGCTGTGCCCACATCGCCGTGCCGAAGACCAGGAAGACGGCCAGAGCGCCGCCCAGGGAGGCGAGGCTGGCCCGGACCTGGTCGGAGGGCTCGAGGGCGTGTCCGGTGAGCCCGCCCGTCGTCAACCGGGCGTAGATGCCGCTCCAAGCGATGTTGGCCGTCCGACGCCATGATCGGGGATGCTCCGAGAATTCGGCCGTCAACAATTCGGCGAACTCGTCGCCGTAGCGCGTCCGCCAACTCCTCGGGTACCAACGAAGCAACCGCTTGGCGCGGCGTGCGGCCGAAGCAGTGGTGGTCACGCCAGACCCCAGCGGCCCGAGAGCCGGCGCAGCCCCTCGTCGGCCACCCGGCGCTGGGTGGCCAGATGCTCCTTCAACGCTGTTGCCCCTACCGACGTCAACCGGTACGGCCGTCGCCGGTCGTGGCTTTCCAGAGCCTCGATCAATCCCTGACCCTCGAGCCGGCTGAGAGCTTCGTAGAGGGTGCCCGGCGCCAAACGCACGCCGGCGAACGACTCGATGTCCTTGGTCAGCGCGTATCCGTGCTTCTCCCCCTCGGCCAGGCTGGAGAGGATCAACGTGGCCGGGCCGGCGTAACGACCGAAGGTGCCGATCCCGGCGGCGGGCGGTGTCGCCTTCCCCTGGGGATTCGACGACGACGGTCCGGGCACGAGGTCACACTACATCGGTGCACGATCTATCGGCGGCCCGAATCGGAGCGGGGCGACGCCATCGCGGCCGGTCGTTCGCATGGCGCTGGACCCTGGAACCCCGGGCCGGGCGCGCGGTACAGCGGAGCAGACATGTCCCATCGGATGACAGACACCTCACGGCCTACGATGCCTTGACGCCGAGGGCGGACGAATCGCGGGCGTCGCAAGGAGGACTGATGACCGAGCTTTCCGATCCCCGGCCCGATACGAGTGACATGGCCCCGGTCCATCAGGTCTTCCGCTCGTCTTTCGGCTCCGCCCCCGCCTATGTGGCGAGCACGTGCGGAGATACCGCTCGGCGCGATCTCGTGGCCGACTATTACGGCAACGTCCTCGCCTTCTTGGAGGTGCACCACGAAGGCGAGGAGAAGTTGGTCTTCCCGATCCTCCGGCAACGCGCCCCTGGGTGCGGTGCGCTCATCGACAAGATGGCCGAGCAACACGTCGAGGCCATGGCCCTGCTCGACGGAGCCAAGGCGGCCGTCGAGGTGTGGCGGGGGGCACCGGCCGACTCGGTCGACCGATCCGCCGAGGAGGCCGCCCACGCTCTGACCGTTCTCGGTGACGCACTCCGGCTCCATCTGGACGAGGAGGAGGCGGACATCGTTCCCCTGGCCGCCGATTATCTCTCGGTCGAGGAGTGGGGAGCGCTCCCCGGCCATGGCATGGCCAACTTCACGGGGGACAAGGTCTGGTTGATCCTGGGACTGATCCGGGAGAACTTCTCGGCGGCCCAGCGCCAGGCCATGCTCGGGGCCATGCCCCCGCCGGCGCGTGCCATGTGGGAGACCGTGGGTGAGTCGGCCTACGCGTCGTTGATCGCCCAGGTCCGCCAGGCTCCGTGAGCGAGGGAGCCTCAGGTGGCCACGGCCCGGCGGTCCGGGTGTTCTTCCATTGACGCCAGCCAGTTGACGATGGCTTCTTCGTAGGCGATGCCGAAGCGGATGACGGCCTGGCGGTGGGGATCCTCCTCGAACGAGGTCGGGGCCGCCCGGTAGAGAGCCAGGCGACGCCGGTGCTCACCGCGGGCGCGTCCCAGGAACTCCTCGAGCACATTGGGCTCGAGGAACCGACCGAACCAGAGGGTGACGAGGAGAGGGAAGCGGATCTGTTCGGGCCCCGGGGCCAGGCTGATCCACTCCCGGAACGCCTGACGTCCGGCCGCCGTGATGGTGAAAGGCACCTTGGCCCGTGCCCCCCGGTCGCCGGCGGTCACCAGCCCCCGATCCTCGAGGGTGCGTAACTCCCGGTAGACGTGGCTGGTGGTCACGTTCCAGAAGCGTGACAGGCCGCTGTCCACCTCCTGGAGCAGTTCCCAGCCCGTCCGCGGCCCCCCGTGGAGGAACCCGAGAAGCGATCCCTGCGTGGCGTTCAGCTCGTTCACCTTGACATTCCCTTCTGGAAGGTTAGTGTCAAGGGTAACCCCTGGAGACGGACCCGGGGTGCGTGCAGGTACCGACGAGGCCACTGGCGTCGAGGGAGGGACGATGGTCGAGGACATCGTGGCGGCGCTCAGCGAGGACGGCTACGCCACTGTCTCCGGGGCCATCAGTGGCGAACAGGTGGCGTGGGCCCGGTCCGAATTGGAAGCCATCGTGCAGGACACCCCGGTCGGCCGGGGCGACTTCGAGGGGTACCGGACCCGGCGTGTCTACGGCCTCTTCGGCAAGACCCGGTCACTCGACGCGCTGGCCGTCCACGAGGTGGTGCTCGGCGTCCTCGACCAGATCCTCGGGCAGTACCAGCTGAGCGCACCGACCGGCATCTCCATCGGGCCAGGCGAGACGGAGCAACCTCTTCATCCCGACGACGCCATCTATCCGCTGCCCCGTCCGCATGCCGAGGTGGTCGTCAACGTGATGTGGCCGCTGCAGGACTTCACCGCCGCCAACGGGGCCACCCGGATCGTGCCCGGCAGCCACCGGTGGGTCGACGAACGCCCCGGTCCCGACACCGAGACCGCGACGGTCGAGGTACCCGCCGGCACCGCGCTCATCTACCCGGGCAGTGTCTGGCACGGCGGAGGGGCGAACACCACCGACGCCAACCGGCTGGGTGTCGTCCTGCACTACGCCGTGGGTTGGTTGCGACCGGTCGAGAACCACGTCCTCGTGGTGCCGCCGGCCACCGCCTCCGGCCTCTCACCGCGCTTGCAGGAACTCCTCGGTTACAACATCCACCCGCCGTTCATCGGCTATGTCGACGGCCGGCACCCCCGTAAATTGATCGAAGAGGTCGACGTCCCGGTCTCGTCGTGACCGAGGCCTCCTCCACCGTGCGCGTGGAGCACGACGGTCCGGTCACCACCATCACCATCGACCGGCCCGAGGTGGCCAACGCCGTCGACCGTCCCACGGCCGAAGCCCTGGCCGATGCCTTCCGGCTCTTCGACGCCGACTCCGGTGCATCGGTCGCGGTGCTCACCGGCGCCGGGGAGACCTTCTGCGCCGGCGCCGATCTGAAGGCCATGAGCGAACCCGGTCTCGAGCGGGTGAGCCGGGTCGAGCCCGATGGCGACGGTCCCTTGGGACCCACCCGGATGCTCCTGTCCAAGCCCGTCATCGCCGCCGTCGAGGGTCACGCCGTGGCCGGTGGCCTCGAGTTGGCCATCTGGTGCGACCTGCGGGTGGCTGCCGCCGATGCCGTCTTCGGTGTCTACTGTCGGCGGTGGGGGATACCCCTGATGGACGGGGGCACGGTCCGGCTGAGTCGCCTCCTCGGCCACAGCCAAGCCCTGGACCTCATCCTGACCGGGCGCGGCGTCTCGGGCGACGAAGCCCTGCGCATGGGCCTGGCCAACCGGCTCGTCCCCCGGGGTCGGGCCCGGGCCGAAGCGCAGGGGCTGGCCCGCCAGCTGGCGGTGCTTCCCCAGGAGGCACTGCGCGGCGACCGGCTCTCGTCCTACGAGCAGTGGCCACTGTCCCTCGCCGACGCGCTGGCCCGTGAATACGACCATGGTCTGTCCACCCTGCGCCGGGGTGACATCGGCGCCGGATCGAGCGATTACGCCTCGGGCGCCTGGCGAAGTGCACGGGGAGGTCCGTCCTGAGGGTGGAGGCCCCGGGTGGGTGGTCTCTCTCTCCGGTTACGCGGCCTCTCCGGTTACGCGGCCTCTCCGGTTGCGCGGCCTCTCCGGTTGCGCGGCCTCTCCGGTTACGCGGCGGTCCACACCACGCGGAAGGAGCTGCCCCTCTTCTTGAGCGCCTTGACGTTGGCCTTGTTGGTCCCCGACACCGTGGTCAGATCGAGGGCGGAGAAGAGCCAGCCGTTCGTGGTGATGGGTCCCTGGTGTCCGACACTGTCGGCGGCGAAGGCCGACTTGAAGACCACCGGCCTGAAGTGGGCCAGGGGATAGAGCCCACCGCTGTCGCCGCCCGGGGCTTCGACGATCCATTCGGCCGACGAGTTCTGGCACGGGCTGCCCAGCGCACAGAGGACGGCACTGGATGTGGTGGCGGCGAAGGAGGTGGTGGTGGGCCCGCTGGTGACGACCCCTTGCTGGGAGATGGTGATCGTGTAGGTGTTGTCGGGAACCGAGCAGACGACGACGAAGGCCATGCCGCTCGTGGCGTCGGTCACCGACACCGTGTAGCTGCGGTCGGTTGACGAGTAGACCACGCTGGAACTGATGTGGTCGCCGACGGCGATGGGGAAGACGGTCTGGACGTCGTTGGTGGGGTACATCTCCCACCACGCCTCGTAGTCCACGGAGTTCTTGCCGCCGCCGGTGCACTGGGCCGAGCTGCCGCCCTGTTCCACGGTGGCGTTGCCGATCTGGCTCCATCCGTCGATCCCCACCCAGAAGAGGGTCCAGGCGTCCGATTTCGGGCACGTCACCGCGGTCTGCACCCACGACGCGCTGACGGTGGTGAACTGGTGGCCCGACTCGGGGCTGGCGACATAGCCCGACCAGACGTTGTTGTTGCTGGGGCAGGGCTTGTTCGGCTTGGGCTGACAGAAGGCGTTGACCGTGCTGTGGACCCCAGGATGGGAGTAGGCATGCTCGGTGGGCGTCGGATGCGGCGCCTTCTTGGCCACCGCCGGCGAGGCGCCGGCGACGACGAGACCACCGGCACAGAGCAATCCCGCGGATGCCCACGACAGGCTCCGCCTTCCCCATGTCCGTCGCGGCGGCGTTCCACGCCGCTGTCCTCGTAACACGCCCGCCCCCTCCACCTGGCGTGCCCCCCGGACCCAGGCCGGAATTCATGATACTCGGCGCCCGGCGTTCGGGACCCCCGCTCCGGCCGGCTCGGACCCGGTCTTGGGCCCGCCGGGCCAGTGGTAGACCCTCCCCATGCCGGTCCTCGAAGCCCTGGCCATCGTGGGTGTGGGCCTGGTGGCCGGGACCGTCAACACCATCGTGGGATCGGGATCATTGATCACTTTCCCCACATTGCTTGCCTTTGGCTTCACCCCCATCGTTGCCAACGTGAGCAACACGGTGGGCCTGGCGCCGGGGTCATTGAGCGGGGCCGTGGCCTACCGCCGCGAATTGGCCGGCCAGCGGCCACGGTTGTTGGTGCTCGGGACGGCCTCCATCGCCGGCGGCATAACCGGCGCCGTGCTCCTGCTGGCGCTACCCGGGAGCGTCTTCCGCCACGTCGTTCCCGTCCTCATCCTGGTGGCCTGCGCGCTCGTGGCCGTGCAGCCGCGGTTGTCGCGCCGCCTGGCCGACCGGGAGAGGCCGTCACTGCACGGTGGCCCCCCGCTCTACCTGAGCATCTTCGTCACCGGCATCTACGGCGGCTACTTCGGCGCCGCCCAGGGCATCCTGATGATGTCGGTGCTGGGTCTCAGCCTCGCCGACACCATGCAGCGGCTGAACGCCGTCAAGGTCGTCACCACCGGGCTCACGAACCTGGTCGCCGGTGTCGTCTTCGTCCTGGCCGCGCACGTCGCCTGGGACGTGGCCGGACTGATCGCCGGCGGCTCGATCATCGGTGGCGTGCTCGGCGCGCGCTACGGCCGCAGGCTCTCACCGACGGCCCTACGGGCGCTGATC
>DATLQU010000004.1:0-208306 GCA_035535015.1 Acidimicrobiales bacterium
TCGGGGATCCCGGGTGTGCCGTGTCGCCACCGGGGTCGGACTCAGAGCGCCAGATTCGGGGGCCTCAGTCCGACGGTGTCCGTGCAATATCACCGTCGCCGCACATTTGCGAGCGGGGGAGCTTGGCACCAGTCCGGCCGCTCGGCCAATGACGGACGATGCGGCTCCATTCTCCCCCTACGCGCAACCGGGTGTTATGTGGGTGATCCCGACCGGGGGTTGTCCAAGGTGACAGGCAAAGAGTCCACCTGGGACACCGTTGCCCCGAGGCCGTGGCGGCGCAGATGAACACCCTGAGCGGCGCCTGATCAACCCGCCTTTAGCGAGGTGGCGTCTTTGTTGGCGCCTGGCTCGTAAGAGTTGAGCGTTCCCTAATGGGCACATTCACCCTCTACTTCGACCGCATTCGGTGGTCACTTGGGCCCCCACCAGAACAATTCATCACTTTGGGGGATGCCAAGAGGACTACGGAGAGTAAAAACTGCTCTATGTGGCCCTCTGACCGAGGTCCGCGAGGGAGGGGCAGCTACGGCGCCCCCTGGACGTAGGCCTCCCGCCGACACATAACCGTCGACAAGGAGCAGAAAGAAAATGAACGTCCGTCATAGCCGTCTGGCACGACTGGTCGCCCTGACCGTCGTCGTGAGCATGCCGCTTCTGGGCATGGCTGGGGTCGCCTCGGCCAAGGTCCACCAAGCAAAGCACCACCACCACAAGGGTGGAAGTGGTGGATCCACCGGTGGTGGAACGGGTGGGCCTCCCGCCCTGATCACCGTCGCTGTGTCCC
Source organism: Acidimicrobiales bacterium (assembly GCA_035535015.1). Classification (GTDB taxonomy): domain Bacteria; phylum Actinomycetota; class Acidimicrobiia; order Acidimicrobiales; family UBA8190; genus Palsa-661. The sequence continues at coordinate 788 of DATLQU010000004.1, forward strand.
CGAACCCGTTGGTGGAGACCGGGCAGTCCGAAGTTCACGCTGTCATCGAGGTGGAGACGAGCCCGTCTTTCGCCGGTGACGAGGTGAACATCGACTCGTCGCAGCTGTCGGCGTCATGTCTTGGTGGTGTCCTTTACACAACTATCCAGAATGGGAACAACCAGTTCTCCCCCAACCGAATCTCGGTGGTGCTGGACGACGACGGTAACGTCACGGTGACGGTCGCCGCCGTCGACTGTGCGCCGGGCACCAGCGTTGTCGAAGCTGACCTCGAGGTTGCTCCGTTCTACACGGCTCTCACCACTCTCGTGGCCCTGCCGCCGGCCGTCACTCCTGTGGGTGTTACCGGCTACCCAGAGGTCGGTGGTGTGGCGCAAGAAGTGGAGACCGGTGACACGAGCACGAGCGGTGACTCTGACGTCTACGCCGTGTTCTACGTGGAGGACAACCCGGTCTACGCCGAACAGACGGTGGAGATCTCCTCCTCCCAGCTTGAGAGTCGTTGCATTCGTGGCTGGTGGTGGACGGGTGGGAATTTCCCCAACCCTCTGACGATTCACGGGGTCGGTCCTAACACGGGGACTCCCATCAGGACGATCTTGGACGACGATGGCAACGCCGTATTCGCGTTCAAAGGCATCTCGTGTGCCGCTGGGCCTTCGCAGGTGATCGCCGACGTGCTCGCCGGTACACACGACACGTTCGTGACCACCTTCACGGTCCTTCCCCCGGCACCGACCATCTGATCCCGACGGTAACTGCACTATCCGAGAGGGGAGCCGCAAGGCTCCCCTCTCGGCGCGCTTGTGGACATGGACCCTGGGGTCGGGACTACCGCCGAACCTGGTTGGCCAGCCTGTAATCGGGGTTCCCGAGCCCCCCGGTATCTGCCGGGACGGGTCTGTCGAGAGCGCCTTCGTCCGAACACCACTCGTCCGGGATCGCCGTCGTCGCGCGCTTGCGGGTGGTCCGGTGGCGGCCACCGATCCGGCCACGGCCCCGTCGTTCGGAGTAGTCGTGGCGATGCGGCCAACCGACTCCGGGTGATACCGCACCCCTTGGTCCGCACCTCTACTCGCTGCGTGCTGGGTCCACATCGGCAACCCTGACAACACACGGCACACTCGGAGGATGGCTCAGGCTCTCCCGCACCCTTTGATCGGAGAGCATTGTGTTGGGTCCACATCATCGGGACCGGCACATTGACACACCTGAGGGAATCCACCATGAGTATTCGCCGTCGTTCGTTCGGCTTCGTGGCCATCGCCGTGGTCGTAGCCCTACCCCTCCTAGAGCCGCAGGGGTCGCCTCGGCCAAGGCGGCGAAGGGTTGTCACAAGACCCACACTTGTCATAGCGGCGGACGCACCGGAAGCGGAACCGGCGGTGTCCCGGCCCCCATCACCGTCCAGATCGACCCCAACCCGCTGGTGGAAACGTCGGAGTCGCTTGTTGCCGCCGTAATCCAAGTGGAGACGTCGCCGTCGTTTGCCGGTGACGCCGTGAACATCAGCTCGTCGCAGCTCCAGACCTCGTGCACGCTGGGCGGTACCCTCTTCGCGAATCTTCAGGGCGTCGTGGCCCCCCCGACCCTGCACGAGTCTGCGGGCAGCATCCAGGCGATCTTGGACGACGACGGGAACGCCACGGTCGTCGTGCAGGGCGTCGACTGTGCACCCGGCCCAAGCGTGTTCGAGGCTGACCTCATGGTTGCCCCCTTCTACACCGCCCTGACCACCCTCAACGCCCTGCCTCCCGTCGTCACCCCGCCGGGCATAACCGGCTATCCGACGTCCAGTGGCAGGGTCACCGGAGGCGAGGTGGAGACAGGGGACACTGCGGCAAGCGGCGACTCCAACGTCATCGCGATCTTCTACGTCGAGACTGACCCCGTGTACGCCGAGCAGAAGGCCGAGATCAGCTCTTCCCAGCTCGAAGGCCGCTGTATCCGAGGCTGGGGATGGTACGGGGCGGAAGGAACCCAAGCTTTTGGCCCTGGTGTCAACACGGGACCTCGGGCGACGGCGCTCATCGATAACGATGGCAATGCTGTGTTCGCATTCTTCGGTACCTCGTGCGCCGCCGGTGACTCGCAGGTAATCGCCGACGTGCTGGCCGGGAGCCACCCCACCTACGTCACCACGTTCACGGTCCTGCCTCCGGCACCGACGATCTGAGGGCCTCGCCCCACAAGAGTTCGTCTGGCCTGACCCGATAATCGGGGATCTGGTTCGCACCTCCGACGCCTGGCCCTCTCCTCCGATGGATGGTCCACCCACCGAGGCACTTGACGGATCGACGTGACCGGTAATCTCAGCCGCCGTTGATCTCGGACGGGTTGATCGTGTCGGACCCGACGTCGTCCTTCCCGGCGCCACCTTCAGGTTGGCGTCCCGGAGCGGGTGATCCCGCCTGGGGTGGCAGCCCAAGGGACTGGGCGGCGAGGCCGACCTGGATATCCCTCAGTATCGCACGGGGCGGCGATACTGAGGGATATGGAATCAAACCCGCAAAGAGACGCACCCTATTACCGAGACGACCTCGCGCTCGTCCACCATCGGGGCTTTGGATTCCACGCTGACGCGTGCGCACCGGGGATCCTCAGGCTCCTCGAGCCCGTGCGACAACGTAATGGACTGGTTGTCGAGATTGGCTGTGGGAGCGGGCTGCTCACCACCTATCTCGTTGATGCCGGACTCCGGGTGGTTGCAACTGACGCCTCGGATTCGATGCTCAACCTCGCCCGAACCCATGTTCCCGGAACGGTTGGGATCCGACGTGTGACCCTACCGGACGATCCCGTCCCCCCCGCCGACGCCATCGTCGGTGTCGGCCACGCCTTGAACTATCTGGACGACGAAGCGCAGGTCGAACAGGCCATTGTCGCCATGGCCACGGCCCTCCGGCCGGGCGGCATCATGGCCATTGACCTATGTGATCTGGAGTGGGGAGCCCTCCGAGTCAACCAACCGCCGAAAGTCTGGCGGACCGAGGACTGGGCACTGATGACGGAGGTCTCGGTGCCCGAACCGAACCGCTTCGTGCGGAACATGACCACCTTCGTCCGACAGGAAGACGGGACATGGCGACGAGATGACGAACGCCACGACAACGTTCTGATCGACACCTCCAAAGTTCCAGAGTTGCTCGCACTTCACGGGGTCGAGGCGTCCGTGTCCGGGTCGTTTGGACACGAGGGGATGCTAGCGGGCCTCGTTGCAGTTGTAGGGCGCAAGTCTCACTAGGCCGAAGTCGAAGCTGCCTATGTCCGATTGTCGACCGTGGGCAGGGCGAGAACGGCAAGGGCGAAAGGGCGACCGATAATCGGGGTTCCCGAGTATCCGGTTATCCGTCTGTGTCAGACGGGTCGAGCCGGAATCGGGAGTTTCGGACCTCAGGGAACCCGCTCGGAATCACCGCCGCTGAGCAATAGCGCGTGGGTCAGATCGCAGGCGACTCCGTCACTTTCGGGCTGACTCGGCATGGCAGAGAGAGCGTGAAGCCATCCAACTCAGGGTGATAGCGCCTGGGGTGGCGGCCCAAGGGACCGGGGGGCGAGGCCACCCTGGACCCGGCATTATGTGGGTCATCCGGGTTCGGCATCGCTTGTAGGAGGTAGCACCGACAGTTCATCCGAAGTGGGTGATGAACACCGAACCGGCGATCAGGGACGCTATCGCCGGATTCAGCCAACAAGGCGCTGGACGAGGAGCTGCCCAGGCCAACCGTCACGATCGAACACCTCTGTAGCAGTGAATCCGGCCGATTCGTAGTACCGCACCAACCGGTGATCGCCTCCAGCCCAGCAATCAACCCAAAGAAGACTCAGACCCCTGTTAAGGCAGTCCGCACGGGCGCTCTCCAGGAGGGCTGTTCCGATCCCCTGCCCGATGAACCGTCGCGAGGTCAAGAGAAGATCCACGTACAAGCTGGGTTCATCCGTCACGGGGGCATACCAAGGTGATTGCTCGTTGACCTCGAGCACGCCCACTACGTCCTTCCCGATCTGAGCGACGGTCGTTCCGGGGCTGCGGGCCAAGTCGGCTACTCGCTTCTTCTTCTCAGGCCGCTCCGACCAAGGTTGGCTACCCCACTGACCACCAAGACCCCTTTCAGTTAGCCAGAGGACGGCCTCATCAAAGAGCCCAAGGAAGGCCCGCTCATCCTCAATGCGGGCCTGACGCATCTCAATCGCCATGCGAGCACGATAAGGGCTTCTCGTCACGAGCCGGGACCAATGACCCATACGGTGCCGAGACAACCCGCGTCTTCGCAACCGGCGATGTGGGACATTCTGGGAGCAGTGAATCTTCTACTCGGGTGATCATGGAGCCTGAGGATGGATGGTCTCACCTCGGGCCAACATCTCGACAAACTGGCCGATGCGCCTGGAGCGGGTTTCGGGTTTCTTGGCGTTTCCGATCCTGTAGAGGATGGCGTACCGATTCGCACTTGTGAGCATCTCAAACATCGCATTTGCGCGAGGATTGGCACTCAGGGCAGTGACGAGATCCTCCGGCACCTCAATGCTGGCTTGCCCAGCGTAGGCGGCCTCCCATCGACCGTCCTCCTTCGCCTGCCGCACCTCGCCTTCACCGGATCGATGCATTCGGCCGGTGGCGATCAGCGTTTCAGCGATGGCAGCGTTCCGTTGAGACCACGGGCTTCGAGCTTGTCGAGGCGTGAAACGTCGTCGGAACGTAGCGGCGTCACGACGCCCTAATTGACCATCAATCCAGCCGAAGCAGATCGCCTCGTCAAGCGCCTCGTCGTACGAGACGGTTGTCGGATCGACCGTTCCCCTTTTGGCCAGTACCAGCCAGACACCCTGTGAATCGGCGTGATGGTTGCTCAACCATCTTCGCCATTCGCCGGCGTCCCCGACTAGTAGCTCTGGGAGATCCACGGCGTTCACCGTATCCCCCATGTGCCGTTAGGGGACGCTCGCGACTGCAAGCACCACGGAATCTCGCAGGCGCTGGCCGGGGACGAGGGTGTGCGTAACGTGCCGGTAACCAGCGGGGTCTTGGCCAGGAATCGACCGGGCCTTGGGCATCCTGGATTCGGGGCTACCGGTCTCATCATTTGTTCGATCCGGCCAGGCGACCGGTGCCGATTCGGGATTTCAGGAGCCCGGACCAGGGTGACCGCTATGGGTCCCATCGCGACGTATCGGTGACGGCCCGGTGCGAACCAGGTGCGAAGGCGACCTCCGACGTCTTCGCCCTATCGTCTTGGCCCGCAGTAGATTTGTGGGCTATGGGTGCGCTCAACGAGCTACTGCGGGACGGGTACGTCGTGCTTCCCAAGCTGGCAAGCCCTGACCAGCTGGCGGGCATCCGGCGGGACCTCGCGCCCTTTCTCACAGGACGCCTCTTTGGTCGCAACGATTTCGAGGGCTTCCGCTCAGAACGCGTGTATGCCCTGCTCGCGAAGGCGCCGTCGGTTGCCGCTCTCGTCGAGCACCCCGCGGTCCTCGAGCTGGTTGACGCCGTCTTGGATCCCGGTTACCTCCTGTCGGCCAACCTGGCCATCAACGTTCATCCTGGCGAGACCGCTCAGATGCTGCACTCCGACGACGGGTACTGCCGTATCCCGCGCCCGCGACAGCCGATGGGCCTTTCAGCCATATGGGCGATTGATGACTTCACTGACGACAATGGGGCCACCGAAGTGATCCCAGGTAGCCACACGTGGGGCGATTTGGAGCCCGACCAAAGCGACGAGCGGGTACGGCAGATCACGATGCCGGCCGGGTCGGCGGTCGTGTTCATGGGGACCCTGCTGCACCGCGGCGGGGCGAATCGAAGCGAGGGCACGCGCCTTGGAATCACGCCCCAGTACTGCCAGCCCTGGATCCGCCAGATCGAGAACATGCCCCTCGCCGTACCCCCGCCGGTGGCGTCGGCCTTCTCGCCGCTGGTTGGAGCGCTGCTCGGCTATGGCATCCATCAGCCCTTTATCGGGTACGTCGATGGACGCGACCCTCGGCGCCTCTTGACGCCGAGATGACCGTCACCCCCCGATTGCACCCTCGATTTTGAGGACCATCGGGGGTGCCACGATGCCCTAGCGACTCATCGGGAGTCCGATGGGGCATAACTGTATTCGTTGATGTGGGTGATCCAAGTGGTGTGTCGATCCATTGGAACGACGCTTAAGGGCGTCAGGCACACGATCCCGATAGGATTGTGGTCCGCACTGTATCGCTCTTTCCTGCGTTTGTGCGTGGGTTTGCTTCGGGGGAGCGTCCGTCAACCGGACAGTCGTTGGACGATAGGACATGCGTATCCGTCCACCCTGGATCGGGTGATGCAGGTTCCCGTCCGTCCTTCGGTGGTTGTTGCAAGTGTTGAATTGATACTTCGAACGTTCAGCATGTCCGCTGTGCCATTGGAGGAAAGCATCGGTCTACCGGAGGTCAACCGTCTGGAACGGGATGTTCTCGGCCCGAAGCACGGTTTCAAGCTGTCCGCCGGCGGTTACTGGACAGAGCACCAACTTTGCTCGCAACAACAGGGCTGCAGCAGCGGCTTCGGTGTTAAGGACGTTCAGGTTGGGATGGCGACGCTGCAAATCGACCATCACCGGCACGATCTGCCTCGGGTCAGGCAAACCAACATCGTCGGGAAGGGCCATCATGTTGTCAAGCGCCAAGGCTCGTCGATCCAGATCCAGACGCTCGAACGGTCCCGACAGACGCCTCCCGGTCCCTGCCACCACGGCTCGACACGCCCGGAAATAGAAGTAAGTCGTCGTGAAACAGGTAGCGCCCCTGGCGATCGGGAGTCTCTCGCCGACCAAGAGCGCAACAAGGACTCGATCGTCGAGGAGGAGGGGCCTAGACGGCAAGGTCGGGGTCGTCGATGGCCGCAAGACCTTCCGCATAGGCGCCGGCCGCAAGTAGTCGTCGAACCTCGGCCTTGGCCGTTTCCACGCCACCCGGCAGGATCAGTGCGGCATCCCCCAAGTCAACGAACGCGACGGTGCCACCTTCCGAAATGCCCCAACGGTGCCGCAACTCAGCAGGAAGGCTCGTCTGTCCACGATCAGAAACCTTTGCCGTCATGACTCGAGTCATATGTGCATTGTACATTGACCCTCCATACAAGGAGGCGGTGGACACCGGCTCGACCCGGTAAAGGACCTCGTCACACGTCCGCCTTTGACCAGGCCCGCAGCCTCGTCAGAGGCCTCGTGACGGTGAGCCGGCCTGTAGGCGGGGTTCTGTCCGCCCCGAGGGGCGTGGTGACCATCCATCTCAGCGGCCTACCTGGGGACTGCCCTTTTGCAAGGGCGGGCGGGCCGCCCGAGTCCCACGTTTGGCCTTGCTCCGGGTGGGGTTTACCTAGCCGCCCGGGTCACCCCGGGCGCTGGTGCGCTCTTACCGCACCGTTTCACCCTCGCCTGTGCGGGCCGGAGCCCGCCATCGGCAGTCTTCTCTCTGTTGCACTGTCCTTCGGGTCGCCCCGACTGGCCGTTAGCCAGCACCCTGCCCTATGGAGCCCCGACCTTCCTCGACCCGATTCCTGCTCACGCAGACCCGGGCCGCGGTCACCCGGCCGGCTCACCGTCGCCTCCCAGTGTGGCAGGTCCGGTATGGGCCGTGATCGACTTCCGGGTGCGGTCGGCGACCAGCCGCTCGATAGGGTGTCCGACCATGGAGCCAGGGACCGCTCAGCTCCTGCCTGAGCAACGGCCGGACGTGTTGTCGATCGCCACCCTCCTCGATCAGGTGCAGGCGGCCATCACCAGGGCCTTCCCACGCGGGCAGCTGGTCTGGGTGCGCGGCGAGGTGCAGAGCATCACCGACCGGACCGGCCACTGCTACATCGACCTGGTCGATCCCGATGCACCCCGTGGCCGTGACACGAAGGTACTGAAGGTCAACTGCTGGGCACGTACGTGGGCTCCGATGAAGGCCGCACTCGACCGGCAGGGCATCGTCCTGGAGGTGGGCACGGTGGTGACGCTGCGGGGACGGGTCGAGTTCTACGCTCCCCGGGCCCAGGTCAATTTCATCGCCGTCGACGTAGACGTGGATGCTCTCCTCGGCCGGTTGGCGGCCCGCCGGGCGGCTCTGTTGAAAGCGCTCGAGTCCGAGGGCCTGCTCCGTCGCAACGCCACCCTGTCCGTCCCCGATCTGGCCTTGCGTGTGGGACTGGTGGCCAGTCCCGGCACCGAGGGCTTCAATGACTTCCTGGGCCAACTTGAAGGCTCGGGCCTCGCCTTCACCGTGGTGGTGGTGCGTGCCCAGGTCCAGGGAACAGCCGCACCGGCTGCCCTCGCCCGGGGCATCGCCGCCCTGGCGGCGGCGGCGTGCGATCTGGTGGTCCTCGTACGCGGTGGCGGATCGAAGGCCGATCTGGCCGCTTTCGACACCGAGCCTGTGGCCCGGGCCATCGCCCTTTGCCCGGTGCCCGTTTGGACGGGGATCGGTCACACCGGCGACCAGTCGGTGGCGGACGTCGTGGCCGGGCGCGCCTTCGTGACGCCGACGGAATGCGGTCAGGAATTGGTCCAGCGAGCGGGGGAGTGGTGGAACGGGGTCTTGGCTGCAGCCAGCTGGGTGGCGCGTCGGGCGACCGAGACTCTCGACGGAGCCGAAGTGCGTGACACCGTGGCGCGCCGCCGGTTGGGTCAAGCCACCCGCCAACAGCTGCATCGCCACTCCGAGCGGCTCGACGGACATGCCCGACGCATCGCGTCACAGGCCCGACGGCAGCTCGATGTCGCAGCCCTCGCCATCGACCACCGATCGGCGCGTATCGGGCCCTGTGCTCACCGGGCCGTCGCCCACCACGATGAGCGCCTGCAATCGTGGCGTCGCCTGCTTGCCGCCTACGACGTGGAGCGGCAGCTCGAACGGGGCTACACCCTGACGCTGGGCGAGGACGGACGGGTCATCCGATCAGCGGCGGTCCTGGAAACCGGATCCCTGATCGTCACCCGGTTTGCTGACGGTACGGCCGTGTCCGGTGTCCGCGAGGTCATCGTGGCACCGGGCCGACCTGAAGCCGGCGCCAGCCAGAAGCCGGCGGGAGAGGAGCGTTCATGACGACACCGGTGTCCGACGACGATTCTGTACCGGTCACCGAGCTGACCTACACCGAAGCCAGCCGGGAACTGGACGTCATCGTCGGCTTCTTCGAACAACGGGAAGTCGACGTCGACCAGCTGGTGGTGCGTCTCGAGCGGGCGGCGGCCATCGTCGACGAGCTCGACCGACGTGTGCGCAAGACCCGGGCTCAGGTCGAAGAGCTCGTCCCGCGACTGGAGGCCGTCAACCGTGACCAGCTTGTCGTCACCGACGAGGAGGAACACGATGAGGGCGCGAGCGACGAAGCCGACGCCGACGAGCCTGAAGACGTCGACGGATCCGAGATGATCGGAGATCTGTCCGAGGTGGCGGAGGAAGGCGACGAGCAGGCGCTGTTCTGACCGTGGGTCGAGGTGACGAGGAGATGACGACCGAGCGATTCGAGGTTCAGCGGACGGTAAGGGCCGATCGAGCGACGATCTTTCGGTTGCTGTGCGACCCTCATGGTCACGTGGCCATCGATGGCTCCGGGATGCTGATAGATGCCACCGGCGATCCCGTGACCGCCGTGGGCGATCAATTCGTCGTACACATGGATCGTGAGGCGCTGAACGATCGACCGATGGGCCGATACGACGTGGTCGTCACCATAGCGGCACTGGTGCCGGACAGCGAGATCGCCTGGACGGTGGCCGGCGCCACCCGGCCTTCGGTGGGACACGTCTACGGCTACCGGCTCGACACGGTTCCCGAGGGCACACTCGTCACCTCCTATTACGACTGGTCGGCCATCAGCGAGGAGTTGAAGCAGACGGGGATATTCCCGGTCCTTGCCGAAGGAGCGCTCCGGGCCACCCTGGGGATCCTGGCCCGGACGGTCGAGCACGGTGCCGGTAACGGTGTTTGAACGTGGCTCAGTGAACGCGACGCTCGCGACCTACCCAGTACGGCTCGCGTAGCTCGCGCTTCAAGACCTTTCCGGACGGGTTGCGAGGAAGGACGTCGACGAAATCGACGGAGGTCGGGCACTTGTAGTGAGCCAGCCGGTCGCGACAGAAGGCGATGACGGTGTCGGCGGTGACCGTGGCATCCGGGGCCCGGACCACCACGGCCTTCACCGTTTCGCCCCAGGTGTCGTCGGGAACTCCGATCACGGCGGCGTCGGCCACGCCGGGCACGCCGAGGAGTACGTTCTCCACTTCGGCCGGGTAGATGTTCTCTCCCCCGGAGACGACCATGTCCTTGATGCGATCGTGCAGGAACAGGTACCCCTCGTCGTCGAGGTAGCCGGCGTCTCCTGTCCGTAGCCAGCCTCCTTCGATGATGGTGCCGGCTGTCTCCTCGGGCTTCTGCCAGTAGCCCACCATGTTGTACGGCGAGCGCGTCCAGATCTCGCCCACGGTGTTGACGGGGGCGTCGGTCGATGTGTCGGGGTCGACGATCCGGATGGCCACTTCGGGCAGCGGTTTCCCGGCGGCGCGTAACAGGTGGCGACGGGGACCGTCGGGGTCGTGGTCCTCGTGTTCGAGCCGGACGATGGCGCCCGATGTCTCGGTCATGCCGTAGACCTGGGCGAAGTGGCAACCGATGACGCTCAAGCAGCGGACGAGGACGTCTTCCCCGATAGGTGACGCCCCGTAGAAGATGGTGTCGAGGCTCGACAGGTCGGCCTTCTCGATCCCCGGGGTGGCCAGCAGCAACATCAGGACGGCCGGGACCACGAATGCATGGGTGATGCGCTCTCTTTCCACCAGGCGGAGCAGTTCGGCCGGATCCATGTCGCGCAGGATGACCGAGGTCCCCCCACGGGACATGGCGGTGAGCGCCCATCCCGAGCCGCCGATGTGGAACAAGGGCATGGCCACCAGGCTGACCGTGCTGTCGTCGATGCCGAAGGCGTCGGCGCCGGCCAGTTCGATCATGGTGGCGATGTTGCGGTTGGCCAGCATCACCCCCTTCGGCAGACCTGTCGTGCCCGAGGTGTAGAGCTGCATCGAGATGTCGTCCGGCTCGCCCACGTAACCGGGGTCGACGGGTTCGCACGCCGCCAGCCAGTCCTCGTAGCCGACCCGCCGGGCGAGATCCGAAGCCCCGCCCCGGTCAGCCTCGGCCTTGGCGTCACCGAGCACGACCACCCGTGTGACGTCGGGTAGGCCGCTGTCCATGGCGGCCAGGCACGGGAGGAACTCGGGATGGATCACGAGGACGGTGGCCCGTGAGTCGTCGATCACAGCGGCCATCTCCGGCGGAGCCAGGCGCCAGTTGACGGCCACGTTCACGGCTCCGGCCAGGGCGCCGCCGAAGAGGACCTCGAAGTAGGCGAGACCGTTGCGGTCGAGGAACGCCACCCGGTGGCCGGTGGTCACGCCCTCGGCCAGGAGGGCTTGGGCCACCGAACAGGCGCGCCGGTAGTGCTCACCCCAGGTCACGGTGGTCCCGCCGAATCGGAACATGGGCCGCTCACTGCGCTCGGCGACGTTGGCCCGGAACATGCCCGCCGCCGTGAACTTGTTCATTCGGATCCCCCTTCGGTGCGACACCCCGTAGCACCTGGGCAACTGTAGATCCGGCGTCCACCGTGTCGGCGCGGTCGGGCGATCCCGAGTCCGATCGGACGGGGGTCAGCGCCGGACGATCACCACGCCGGCGTTGGCCCCCCGGCCCACGGTGTGGGCCAGTCCCACTCTGGCGCCGTGGACCTGGCGGGCGCCGGCTTCACCACGTAGCTGGTGGACGAGCTCCACCACCTGGCCCAGTGCCGATGCTCCGAGGGGCTCCCCCTTGGATAGAAGGCCCCCACTGGCATTGACGGGGAGGCGTCCCCCGACCGCTGTCACTCCGGCCTCCAACATCTCCGCCGCCCCGGCCGGCGGGCACAAGCCGAGCTCCTCGTAGGACATGAGCTCCCGGGCGGCATCGGTGTCCTGGCATTCCACCAGGTCGAGGTCGCGTGGTCCGAGACCGGCCTCCTCATAGGCGGCGGTGGCGGCCAGTGTGGTGGGGGTGGGCAGCGTGTCATCGGTCAGTCCGGCCATCGGTGTCGATTCGCTCAGGACGGCTCCCGGCAGATGAGAGCGCAAGACGGCGGCCGCCAACTGGACGCTCTCGCCGGTCGAGGCACCAGCGACGCGACCGGCCCGTCGCAGGACGATGGCGGCGGCTCCTTCGTTGGGCGAACACAGCATCCACAGATGGAGCGGTTCGCAGACCACACGAGAACGAAGGACGTCGGCCGCCTCCACGTCGGAGCGGTACATGGCGTACGGATTGTGGGCGCCATGGCGTCGGTTCTTCACCACCACGGCGGCCAGGTGGTCCTTGGTCACAGCCGATGACCGCATGAAGCGTTGGGCCCGGAGCGCGAAGTATGCCGGCGTGGCCGCCAGTCCCGCCTCCTCCTGCCAGGGGTCGAAGAACGAGGACCGGATGATGCCCCGGGGCATCTTCTCCACCCCGAAGACGAGCACGGTGTCGTACTGTCCACCCTGGATCGCGGCGCTGCCGAGCATCAGGGCGGCGGCGCCGCTGGCGCAGCCGGCCTCGACGTCGACGATGGGCATACCCGTCATCCCGAGCGCACCGAGCACCTTGTGGCCGGTGGCCACGCCCCCGTAGGCCGTCCCGCAGAAAGCCGCTTCGAATCCCCCTTTGCCCACCGAGGCCTCGGCCAGCGCGGTCTGCACGGCACTGACGCCCAGATCGGTGACGCTGACACCCTCGAAGCGCCCGAAGGGGTGCATCCCGATACCGGCGATCTCGACCGCGGTCATGGGGCCTCGTCGGGAGCGAAGGCGTAGCCGACGACGCTGCGGCCCTCCTCGTCCGTATGGAGAGGCTCGAGGACCATGTGCATGGGTTGGCCGGCGCGCAGTGTGTCGGGGTCGGCTTCGGTCAGCCGGGTGATCACCCGGAGCCCTTCGGGAAGTTCGACAACACCGAAGCCGTATGGCACCGGCCCTTGGTAGCCGGGGGGAGGATGGGTGACGGCCGTCCACGCCCACAGGTGACCGGCGGAGGAGAGGAGGGCCGCCTCGGTGGCCCCCGATGAGCAGTAGGGGCAGATGTCGTGGCGTGGGAAGTGAGGGTGCCCGCAGACGGTGCACCGGCCGCCGAGCAGGTGGGGGGGATCGGTGTCGGTGAAGAGACCCTGCTGGACGGGTACCGAGGCGCTCACCATGCCGAATGTAGTGGCCCGTGCCCGGACACCCTCACTCCCCGGCGCGGCGTGGTGACGTAACGTTCGTCCATGGGACGCTTGTCGCTCAGCGCGCTCGGCGCCGACCGGCCCGGCATCGTCGCCGCCCTGAGCGGCGTCCTCGTCGACGTGGGATGCAATCTCGAGGACTCGACGATGACGAATCTCCAGGGCCATTTCGCCGTCCTCCTGGTGGTGGCCGCACCCGACCGGGTCACGGCCGAGGATCTCGAGAAGGCCCTCGGTGACGTGGCCGGCCGATTCCAATTGATGGTCGCCGTCCGGCCCCTCGGGGACGTGCCCGCGTCCGGCGGACCGACGGAGCCACCCACCGAGCCTTGGACCATCGCCGTGCACGGCGCCGACCGGCTGGGCATCGTCCGTGACGTGACGAGCGCACTGGCCGGTGCCGGGGGAAACGTCATCGATCTATCGACCCACCTGGTGGGCGGAGCCGACGCACCCGTCTACGTGATGACCCTCTGGGTCACTCTGCCCGCTGGTGAAGCAGGCGAAGATGCCGCCGATCGCATACGGCGGGCCGCCGCCGCGCTGGACGTGCACTGCACAGTCCACCGGGACGAGGTCGATCTCCTCTGACGTCACGCCACCGCCGCCTACCGGCGCGGACGGCGCGGAAGGGACCATGAGCGTCCGGGCCGTTCTGACGCTGCCGCATCCCGTTCTGATGACCACGGCGGCCCCCGTCGGGTCCATCGACGACGACGCCCGCCTTTTGGCCCAGGACCTCATCGACACCATGCGTGCCTCGCCGGCCTGCGTCGGCATCGCCGCGCCCCAGATCGGAGTGTCACGACGGGCATTCGTCGTCGACGTGAGCGGCCACCGCAAGGCGGTGTCGTGTCACGGGACTTTCGTTCTCTTCGATCCCGTGATCGTGTCGGCCGAGGCACCGGAACCGGCCCGGGAAGGCTGCATGAGCGTGCCCGACCTGACCGGTGACGTCTCCCGGGCGACCCGGGTGACGGTGTCGGGCATGGACGTCGATGGCGAGCGGCGTACCCTCCATGTGGACGCCTTCGAGGCCCGGGCCGTGCTCCACGAGATCGATCACCTCGATGGCCTGGTCTTCCTCGACCGCGTGGTCGGGGCCCACGCCGTGTTCCCGCGCAAGACCTACCGGTAGGGGATCTACCATCAGATCCATGTCCGAAGATGATCGTCTCTATTTCCGCCAGCTGCTGTCTGGCCGCGACTTCGCCGTCGGCGATCCGGTGGCCGGCCAGATGGTGAATTTCTCCTACCTCATCGGCGACCGGTCCACCGGCGAGGCGGTGATGGTGGATCCCGCCTATGACATTGGTGGTCTCCTCGATCTCCTGGCCGCCGACTCCATGCGCTGCGTCGGCGTGCTGGCCAGTCACTTCCACCCCGACCATGTGGGAGGCGATCTGATGGGTTACCCCATCGAGGGCATCACGACGCTTCTCGAGCGGGTGCAGGTCCCGGTCCACGTCCAGCGGGCCGAGAGCCCGTGGGTCATGCGTACCACCGGAATCGGGGAGAACGATCTCGTCGAACACGACAGCGGCGATGTGGTGACGGTGGGCGGTGTCGACATCGAGCTCGTCCACACGCCGGGCCACACGCCCGGAAGCCAGTGCTTCTCGGTCAGAGGACGGCTCGTCTCGGGCGACACGTTGTTCCTCGATGGTTGCGGCCGGACCGACCTCCCCGGGGGCGACCCCGAGCAGATGTACGAGTCGCTCACCAACCGGCTGGCCCGGTTCGGTGACGAGACCGTGTTGTACCCCGGACACCTGTACTCGCCGGAGCCGTCGGCCGGACTCGGGGAGATCCGGCAGAACAACTACGTCTTCCGACTGCGGACCCCGGAGCAGTGGATGACGATGTTCGGCTCCTAGAGAGTCTCCCGCTGGTCCCGTGGTCTTCGACATGCATTCGACGATCGTGGTGGTGGGCGCGTCCCTGGCCGGGTTGCGCGCCGCGGAGACTTTGCGCGCCGACGGCTACGACGGCCGGATCGTCCTGATCGGGGCTGAATCCCACCAGCCGTACGACCGGCCGCCGCTGTCGAAGCAACTCCTGGCCGGAACATGGGGACTGGATCGCGTCCGTCTGCGGGATCCCGACAAGATCGACGCGCTCGGCCTCGACCTCAGGCTCGGGCACACGGCCGTCGCCCTCGACGTGGAAGGACACCGTCTGGAGATCGATGACGGGGACAGGATCGCCTTCGACGGTGCCGTGGTGGCCACCGGCGCCCACCCTCGCAGGTTGCCGGGCACGGCTCACATCAGCGGTGTCCACACTCTGCGGACGCTCGAGGACTGCCTCAGCCTGGGAGCGGCCATCGGGGGTGAGGAGACGAAGCTGGTCGTCGTGGGGGCGGGATTCATCGGGTCAGAGGTGGCCGCCACCTGCCGTGGCCTCGGAGCGCATGTCACGGTGGTGGAGGCCCTTCCTGTCCCTTTGGCGCGCGTTCTCGGAGATCAGCTGGGGGCGGCGTGCGCCGCGCTGCACACCGCCCACGGCGTCGATGTCCGAGCCGGGATCGGTGTGTCGAGGTTGGTGACCGAGGAGTCGGTCGACGGCGAGCGGGTGACGGGTGTCGCCCTGGTCGACGGATCGGTCATCCCCGCAGATGTCGTGGTCGTCGGTATCGGGGTCACACCCACGACGGACTGGTTGGCCGGATCAGGTCTCGACGTCGACGACGGTGTCCGGGCCGACGCCACGTTGCACGCGGCGGACGACGTGGTGGTGGCGGGCGACCTGACCCGTTGGTTCGACGAGGGACTCGGGGCCGAGATCCGGATCGAGCACTGGACCAACGCCGCCGAGCAGGGGGTGGCCGCCGCCCGGAGTCTGGTGGCGGGTCGCGGCGTGACCCCGGCCTTTTCTCCCGTGCCCTATTTCTGGTCCGATCAGTACGACACCAAGATCCAGGTCATCGGGTATCCCCGGCCCGACGACGAGGTCATCGTGGTCGACGGGTCGCTCGAGGAGCGCCGTTTCGTCGCTCTCTACGGACGCCGGGGAAGGCTCAGCGCCGCCGTCGGGTTCAGCCGGCCCCGCCAGCTGATGGGCTTCCGCCCGTTGGTGGAAGTCCGTGCGAGTCTCGACGAGGCACGAGCACACCTCCAGGCCTGACGGCGTCGGTCGGCGCCGGTCGGGCCCGCTTGAGCCGCCGACGACTGAGGCGCTCGGCGTCGTGACGCTCGTCGGGCGTCGGCTCGTGGTGGCCGTAGGCGCTGGCCTCGATCAACCAGGCCAGTGCCCGCCAGGTCCCTGATGTGTCACCGGACATGGCGTCGAGGACCGACGCGTATTCGTTGAGCGTCTCGTCCGGTTGCCTCGGCCGGCCCGCCCGTCTTCCCGTGCGCTCCATGCGGCGGGCCACGGCCAGGGCCCACGTGGCCGGACGCCGGCGCCACCATCGGACGATGATCGCCGCGGCGGCGGCCAGAACGAGAAGCACGCCGAGCGGTACGAGAGGGAGCGCCTTCAGGGCCCGGCCGGCGTCGTGGAAGAGGGTGGCGCCGGGAGAGGGATTGGCCAGGGGAACGACGGCGGTGGGATCGAAACTCTGCCAACCGTAGTGGGGGAACCACACCTGGACCCAGGCGTGGGCGTCCTTGTTCTGCACCTCGTACAGGTCGGTGATGGGGTTGTAGGAACCGGGCACGTACCCCACGGCTTCGCGGGCCGGGATCCCGATCGATCGCAGCATGACGGCCATGGCCGTGGAGATCTGTTCGCAGAATCCCATCCGGTTGCCGAACAGGAACTCGTCGACCGTGTCCTGTCCCGGCGGCAACGGTGGGATGTCGGTCGAGTAGCGGGTGTGCGATCCGATCCAGGCGATGAGGGCCTGGACCTTGGCCTCGGTCGTCGCCTTCTTGGCCGTGATCTTCTCGGCCAGAGCCTTCGCCCGGGTGTAGGGGCTTGGCAATTGCAGATCCACGCGCAATTGGCGTGCCTGTGTGGGTGATTCCGATGCCGACGGGGGTCCGGCGATGGACCTGAGCTGAGCCGGGGTGGCCGTGTTCACCTGTGATCGCACCGTGTAGATGGCCCCCGGGCCCAGGGCGATGGGCGAGACCATGGTGTCGTTGCCCGAGAGGTAGATATTGCGGGCGGGAAACCAGACATCGATGACGTTGTCAGCATGGAAGATCAGATTGGGGCTCGACTGCGCCATGTAGAAGGTCTGCAGATCGCTCGTGCCGGCCACGGGATTGCTCACCACGGGAGCGTCGACACCGGGCGGAATGGCGAAGGGTGAGCCGGCGAACAGCGCCACCGGAACGTTCTTCGTGGGCACCTTCCAACTCTCGCCGTCCCAGGTGTTGAATGTCTCGCCGATCCAGTAGGAGGGGCGTTGGGCGCGTACGCGCATGACCACCGCCGTGCCGAGCGATCCGCGCAGAGCCGTGTCCAGGTGGGTGGCGAAGCCGAGGAATCCTCCCACGCGCGTCCGGCCGGCCGGGCTCCCCGCCCGGGCCGGCTCCGTCGCCCGTCCGGCATCACCGGCGAGCCCGCCGGCGCCCGGGAGTCCCACCCCACCGGCCGAGTTGGCCGGGAAGTCGATTCGCCCCGCCACGTGGGGAGCGGGGAGAACGGCGAGGACGGCGGCCGCCAGGACCGAGACGGCCACAACCGTCCCCACGAGTCCTCGGCCCCGGATGCGCCCGCCGTCGCTGGCCGATCCCCACATGCCCACCAGTCCCCACAGGCCGAAGCCGATCCAGGCCACGGCGTAGAGCCCGAAGCCGAGATCCACGGCCTGGGCCCCGGCCACCGCCATGAGGCTGGCCGAGCCCGCTAGAGAGAACGAGAGGTCGCGTCGGGCCGGGACATCGAAGGCGTGCGCCACCTGGATCCAGACGAAGAGCAGGGCGAGCGGGTCCTCGACGGTGCTGACGTCGTAGAACGCCTGGCCGGTGAGCTGGCGGAAGAACCAGACGAAGGCGGCCAGGGCGGCCAGGGCCAGGATCGGCTTCAGCCAACCGAGCGGGCGCGAGCGGGTGCGGTACGAGAGGTACATACCGGTACTCACCAGCGCGATCGAGACGAGCGCCACCGGCCAGGACAACTCGCCCTCGGCCCGGCAGGCGGCGATGCCGGTGATCACCGTGCCGGCACAGGCGAGTCGCAGAGCCGCCGAGTTTTCGGGCGGTCCGGGCCGGTTGGCCCGTTTGACCATCTCGATCAGCGTCATGGTTGGTCGCCGCGCCGGCGTTGGCCCATCGTGACCGTGACCCCGGTGGTGGCGGCGTCACCCTCGGGCGACGGCCGGGGGCCGGAGCCCGACGGTGGTGGACCGATGTTCCCGTCTCGGTCACCCGGATGACCCGACCCGACGGCACGGGCCAGGCGCCGGCCTGCGGAGCGGCGGTCGGCGACGGCTCCCGTGCGCCGACCACTCTGCTCCGTGGTGGTGAGGACAACCGCCATCCCGCGATCGAAGAGCGCCACCAGCGTGCCGAAGGCCCGCTCGGCGACGGACTCGGCCTTGTCCACCTCGGCGGGCAGGGTCACCACGACGACGACCGGTTCGGCCGTCGGTCCTTCCATTTCGCGGACCATGAGTTCGCCGCTATGGGCGGTGGCCGGCCAGTGGACCCCACGCCGGCTGTCTCCCGGTCGATACGGTCGCACCCCACGGGGTTCGCCGATGTCCCGGGATGACCGCTGCGCACTGTCGCCGGCGTGGTCGTCGTCCTGACGGGGCAGTGCCACCGATTGGCCGAGCTTCGGACCGATGTGCAGTTCTGAGGGAAGGTCCAGATGGGCCCGCCGGGTCCACCACAAGAGCCCGAACGGCGCCGCCGAAGCGAGGTTCACGGTGAGGCCGGCCACCACGCCGCGGCGGACGGGAACGAGCGTCACAACGTCCGACCCGGCGGAGGAACCACGGGCGGGTCCGACGAAGGTTGCCGGTCCCGACGGGTCGATCGGAGTCAGGCGTACTCTCGACGAGCTGACGACGCGCAAATCGACGGGAAGACCGACGGTGGCGTCGGAGGGAACGGCGGTGACCTCGAGCCGGACTCGGGCCAGGATGACACCGGGTCCCGCGATGCCGAGAAGAAGGGTCCCGGCCAAGACGTCTCCGAGGGCCTGGACCCAGCCGGCACCGCTGTTGTGGGCCACCACGCCCCAGCCGAGGAGGACGAAGAAGGAACTGGTGATGGGGACAAGGGGACGAACGGGACGAACGAAACCGCCGGCCGATCGCCGCCGGTCACGATCCCGGCCGGCGGGATCGGTCACGGACGAGGAGCGGGAGTCGATTCGAGCAGGGCGCGCACCACGGCCACGCCGCGCTCGACCCCTTCGTCGGTCATCAATCGGTGGGCGAGACACGCCGTGGCCACGGCCTTCACGTCGTCGGGCGTGACGTAGGACCGGGCCGACAGGACGGCGTGGGCCTGGGCGGAACGGATGAGCCAAATGGCGGCCCGGGGGCTGGCTCCCAGCCGGACGCCGGCGGCGGTGCGGCTCGACCGGCAGAGCGAGACGGCGTACTCGGCGATGGCGGGCGTCACCACCACGGTCTCGGTGGCCCGCTGGGCCTCGAGCCAGCCGGCCGGGGTGCAGACGGCGCCGAGCTCATGGAGAGCGAACTTTCCGCCGTGATGGAGCACGAGGCGGGCTTCGGTGTCAGCATCGGGATAGCCGATGGCCGTGGCCAGGGCGAAGCGGTCGAGCTGGCTCTCGACCAGGGGGTAGGTCCCGAGTTGCGAGAGCGGATTCTGGGTGGCGATGACCAGATGGGGGTGCGGCAGAGGGTAGGACTCGCCGTCCACGCTCACCTGCTGCTCCTCCATCGTCTCGAGGAGAGCAGCCTGGGTGCGCGGAGGGGTGCGGTTCAGTTCGTCGACCAGCACGACGTGGGCGAAGACGGGACCGGGACGGAATTCCCATGTCCCGGCGTCAGGAGAGAAGACGGAGACGCCGGTGACGTCGGAGGGAAGGAGATCGGGGTGTCCCTGTACCCGTGAGAGGTCGGTGCCGAGCGAGAGGGCGAGGGCCCGGGCCAGAACCGTCTTGCCCACACCGGGGACATCCTCGATGAGGAGGTGGCCGCCGGACAGAGCGGCGATGGCGGCCGCCGTCAGCGCACCCGGCGTGCCCAGCAGGACCCGGCTGAGGTTGGTCACCAGTGCGCGCCCGAGGGCGATGGCACCGTCGATGTCCGACGGACCCGTTCGCTCCGACACCGCACCGCCGACTGAGCCGTTGCCGGCGGTGTCGGGGGGGTTGGCTGTGATCGGAGCAGTTTGTGCCGTCGCCACCGGTGGCGCGGCCTCGTCCGAGGCAGTGTCACCCAGGTTCGGCGTCCCCCCCTGCTCACCGATCCGGGCGGGTTCCATCACCCCCACGTTATCGGCACGCCCGGGGGGGAACTGTACGGCGTAACCCCGCGTGACCAGGTAGGACGTGGCCCGACATCGGCCTGAGTAGCGTCTCGGGAGGGGTGATGTGGTGATCGAGGAGGTCGGCTCCACCGACGGGGCTGGGGCAGTGCCATCCGTCAGCGGCGTCTGGCGGCCCGAACAGGTCACCGCGTCCTGGCTGACCGAGGTTTTTCGTCGCGCCGGTGTGGTGGGTGGTGAGCGCGTCGTCCGATTCGACTCCGAGGTGGTCGGCACGGGCCAGATGGCCGACAGCGTCAGGTTCACACTGCACTACGACTCCGAGACCCCGCTGGCCCCGATGAGTGTGGTGGGAAAGTTCACGGCGGCGGACGAGACCAGTCGGTCGACGGGGATCGCCATGCGCACGTCGGAGGTCGAGGTGCGTTTCTACCAACAGGTGGCGTCGACGGTGGCCGTCCGGACACCGCGCTGTTATCACGGCGACGTGAATCCGGCGACCGCCGAATTCGTCCTCATCCTCGAGGATCTCGCCCCGGCCCGACCCGGTGACCAGGTGGCCGGGTGTAGTGCCGATGAGGCGGAACTGGCGCTGACCGAGTTGGCCGCCCTGCACGCGCCGCGCTGGGGCGATCCGACCCTCGAAAGTCTTGAATGGCTCAATCGGCGGACCGACGAGAGCAACGAGGCGGGTTCGGTGATCTTCCCGATGTTGTTCGAGGGATTCGCAGAGCGGTATGGCGATGTTCTTGACGACGACGTCCTCGATGTTGGGCGCCGGCTGATGCCCCACATCGGCGCCTATCTCCGGAGCCAGCCCGGGCCGTGGACGGTGCAGCATGCCGACTACCGCCTGGACAACCTGCTCTTCGGCACCGTAGCCGGAGGCGTCCCCCTGGCCGTGGTCGATTGGCAGACGGTGACGCTCGGACCGGGAGTGGCGGATGTGTCGTACTTCCTCGGTGCCGGTCCGTCGGAGGACGATCGGCGTGCTAACGAGGTACCGCTTGTGCGTGAGTACCACTCCGCTCTGGTGGCCGGCGGAGTGTCGGGTTATACGTTCGACGCCTGCTTCACCGACTACCGGCGTTACGCCTACGCCGGCTACCTCATGGCTGTCGGAGCCTCGATGATGGTGGAGCGCACCGAGCGCGGTGACGAGATGTTCCTGGCCATGGCCCGACGCCACGCCGCACAGATCATCGATCTCCGATCCCACGAGCTGCTGGCCGACGATTGACAGAGGAGCGCTCATGCCCAGCCTCACCCCGTACGACGAGCATTTCGTCCACCAGATCCCCGAACCACTGTCGGTCGTCGGGATAGAGCACGAGTACTGGCGGGAGAGCTACTTCATCGTGGCCCACGGCCCCGACGTCGACAGCGACGTGATCATCGTCGCCATGGCCACCTATCCGGCTCGCCGTACCCTCGACGCCCTCGTTCTCGGCCGGGTCGGTGGTGAGCTGATGTTCGGCTTCCACCAGCGCCCCGCCGACGGTGATCCCCATACGTCCACTGTGGGCCCGGTGTCGGTGGTGATCGAGGAGCCGTTTCGCCGAGTGCGCGTGGTGGTCGAGGCATCGGACGGCTTCGAGGCCGACATGACCTTTCAGGCGCGGACCGACCCCTATGCGCTTCGCCGCGGTCGCCTTCTCGACGACCAGGGCGCGCTCCTGTGGGACCAGAGCCACATGATCCAGTCGGGAA
The DNA here is from genome assembly GCA_035535015.1 of Acidimicrobiales bacterium. Taxonomy (GTDB): domain Bacteria; phylum Actinomycetota; class Acidimicrobiia; order Acidimicrobiales; family UBA8190; genus Palsa-661. The sequence goes on from DATLQU010000004.1 coordinate 23,099, forward strand.
CGTTCACGGGCCGGTACCGCAAGGGTGACGTCGAGGGATCGGTCTCGGGGTGGCACGGGCAGCGCGACCACTCGTGGGGGGTACGCGACCACGGCCGGATCCCGTGCTGGACGTGGTTCGCCATCCAATTGCCCGACGGCATGCTGGGTGTCTGGTGCTGGGAGCTGGCCAACGGCGCTCGGATCTTCACCGACGGTTGTTGGGCCCCGGCCGACGGTGGGCCTGCTGTTCCCGTCGTCGACTTCCGTCACGATCTCCACTGGACCGATGCGGCGGGACGGGCCGTCGAGTACGGGACCGACGGAGGCGCCGTGGACGGGTTGTCGGGCACGGTGGTCTTCGGTTTGGCGGACGGCCGGACGGTCACCGTCCGCGGTGCCGGGCGCTGGTGCGCGCCCTACCGCCCGTTTTACGGAGGCGGGCAACACCTGATGGCCGTGGAAACCGACGACGGCCGACAGGGGACGGGCATCTACGAGGTGACAGGTCGGGACCACCATCGCTTCTTCAGCGTCCCCGTCGTGCCCGGTGGGGTCTGAGGTCGAGGGAAACGGCGCCTTACGCCAGGTTGGCGATGTCCTCGAATCCGGCGAGCAGGCAGGTGTGCAGAACATCGGGATCGGGAACGGCGGCGAGATCGCTGTTCACACCGATGTGGAGCTGGTCGACGTAGCTGAGCAGACAGAGGTTGGCGGCCGACCCGCTCAGAGGACCGAGCGGGAATTGGGCCAGTAGTTCCGCCCCGGCGAAATAGAGAGGGACCGACACACCGGGAACGTTGCTGGTGGTGAAGTCGACGCCTCGCAACATGGAGCCGAAGAGTCCGGCCAGCATGGAGGTCGGCAACCGGTAGAGCACCGAGGCCAGAGGTTCCACCAGACCCACCGCCGGTTCCCCGCGTTGGGCGGCGATGACGCCCCGGACGACCTGCAGGTGCTCGAGGGGATCGTCCACCCTGATCGGGAGCGGAAAGCGGGTCGGGGCCCACTGGTTGCCGGCCAGGTCGGCCGTCTCGGCCGTCCGGACGTTGATGGGCATGCCCATGCGGAGCATCTCCGGCTCCGCCCCGTGCTTGTCGTGGTAGTAGCGGAAGCCCCGGGCCACGGCCGTGACGAAGGCATCGTTCAATCGGCCGCCCCCGCGTTTGGCCGCCACCTTGGTCTCGGCCAGGGGCACGCTGACAGTGTCGAAGTGCATGCTGAGGGAGCGTCGGGTCATGACGGGACTGAGGGGCGTGGTGGCCGGGCGCAACATGCGGGCGGCCGAGGCCACCGTGGCCCCCACGTCCTGGATGGCGGTGGCCGGATCGGCTGCCGCCCGGGTGAGTGCGCGCCCGAGGGCATCGGGGAAGCGGCGGGCGATGCCCAGCTGGCGTCGCCGCTCGTGGCCGAAGGCGTCGCGGAATCTTTCGATCCGGTTGAGGACGTGCACGGTCGGGGCGGAGGGTAGGGGGGGTGGGGGACCGGCAGGCGTTCTCTCCAGATCGAAGAGAACCATTCCGATCTTCACCGCTCCCACACCGTCGGTGATCGAGTGGTGGATCTTCATGATGACGGCGGCACGTTGCTCGGTCAGGCCTTCGATGACAGTCAACTCCCACAACGGGCGGTCGCGGTCGAAACCCTGCATGGCGATGGGTGCGGCCACACGCATGACCTGGCTGACGTCCTCCGAGCCTGCGGCCCGGGTCCAACGCAGGTGGTAGTCGAGGTCGAAGAAGGGGTCGACCTCCCAGCGCGGTGGGGCCAGCGACCAAGGGCTCGACACCACCCGTTGGCGCAGCCGGGGGACGAGCCGGCTGCCGCGCTCGAGGCGGTCCGCCACTCGGACGCGGTCGGGGGCGCGGTCGAGGATGAGGACGGCGGTGATCGTCGATCGGAGCATCGGGTCCTTCTCGATGCTCCAGGCCAGCGCGTCGGCGTCGCGCATGCGGTCTTCGAACCGAAGCTGATCCGTGTTCTGCGCCACCGCCACCCCGTTTCTCTCCCCCAAAGGGTATGGCGAGAAGGGGGCCGGCCGCCGGGGTCCCGACGGTGGACTAGACACGCGGCCATGGCCGTCGGCGATGTCCTCGGGCGGGTGGGTCTGCCGGCGCCCATGGCCGAGCTGGCCGCCCGGCGGTGGGATGTTGTCGTCGTGGGCGGCGGCCACAACGGCCTGACGGCGGCGGCCTATCTGGCTCGCGGCGGGAAGAGCGTGCTCGTCCTCGAACGACGAGACCAGCTCGGTGGTGCCTGTACGTCGGAGCAGCCGTTCGACGACCCGGGGTGGATCGTGAGCCCCTGTGCCTACCTGGTGGGACTGCTCCATCCTTTGGTGGTCGAGGAGCTCGGGCTCCGGGCCCGGGGGTACAGGGTCCACGTGGTCGATCCCCACCTGTGGTGCCCGTTCGAAGACGGGACGTCGATCTCGCTGTGGAACGATTCGGAACGTAGCGCCGCCGCCGTGGCTGAGCTGGCCCCGGGTGACGCCGAGGGATTTGCCACCTACGAGGCCCTCTTCGGCCGCATCCGCACCGCCCTGCGGAGACCAGGGGCCGATACGTGGATGGGAGCGGCACCCGACAGAGCGACATTGGCGGAACTGTTGGCCCACGACGCGGAGGCGCTCGAGGTGCTGTTCGAGGCCTCGATCGCCGACGTGGTCGAACAGCATGTGCGCGACGAGCGTCTGCGGACGGCGCTGCACGGCCAAGGGGTGATCGGCACCTACGCCGGACCGCGCTCGCCGGGGACGGCCGCCGTGCACCTGATGCACACCAGCGGGACCTTGGAGGGCGAACCCGGGGCGTGGGGCTACGTCGAGGGTGGCATGGGCCGGATCTCGTTCGCTCTGGCCGATGCCGCCATCGAGGCCGGGGCGGTGATCGCCGCCGGGGTCACCGTGGCCGCCATCGTTCCCGGTGAGGGCGTGCGTCTCGACGGTGGCGAGATGATCGGTGCCGCCATCGTCGTCTCGAATGCCGATCCCTGTCGGACGCTGGCGCTGTGTGAGGACAAGGGCCCGGAGTCACTGCGCCGACGCGTGGCCGACTGGCTGATCGACAGCCCGGTGCTCAAGATCAACTGCGCTTTGACCGGGCTTCCCCGGTTCCCGTCGGCGGGGCCCGGTGTCGTGCCGCATCGGGCCATGGTCACCATCAGCACTGGCATCGACGCCACCCAGTGGGCGTACGAGGCGAGCCGGCGCGGGGAGCCGGCCCCCAAATGGTGCGAGCTCTACTTCCACACCGCCTATGACCCGTCGGTGGCCCCTCCCGGCCGTCATGCCATGAGTGTGTTCGCCCAGTACGTGCCCTATGCGCTGGCCGAGGGGGACTGGGAAAGTCGTCGCGAAGCCATCGCCGACGCCGCGCTGGCCGAGGTGGAGCGGTTCGCTCCGGGTGTCTCCGATCTCATCGAGCACCGGCAGGTGTTGGGCCCACCGGACATCGAGGAACGGATGGGGCTGACCGACGGTCACATTTTTCAGGGGGACTGTCTGCCCGAGCAGCTGTGGGACAGGCGATTCGGTCCACGGCTGCCTCTCGACGGTGTGTACCTGTGCGGTGCGGCCACGCACCCGGGTGGCAGTGTGATCGCTGTCAACGGGCGCAATGCGGCCATGGCCGTGCTCGAGGACACCGGCGGATGATGGCACGATGAGACCATGGACAGGACCGACATCGTGCGATGGATCGAAGCTTACGAGCGGGCATGGCGGTCGCCGGGGACGGAACTGCTGTCGATGGTGTTCACCCCCGAGGTGACCTACCGGACCTCCCCGTGGGCCGAACCGGTGAAAGGCCTCGACGAACTGGCTCTCTTCTGGGAGCACGAGAGGGCCGGGCCCGACGAGGGATTCACCATGCACAGTGACGTCGTGGCCGTGGAGGGCCGGACCGCCGTCGTCCGGGTATCGGTCGATTACGACGACGCCACGGTGGGCAGGTGGCGCGACCTGTGGGTCCTGCAATTCTCCACCGGTGGTCGGTGCCAGGCTTTCGAGGAGTGGCCCTTCGCCCCCGAGGAGGGCCAGGTCGTGAGCGGCGGCTGAACGGCCCGAAAAGCGGAACGGCCCGAAAAGCGGAACCGGCTCAGAAGTCGAGAGAGGACAACTCGGGAACGGCCTGGAGCGCCCGGCCGCGGGCATCGAGCCAGCGGGTCCGGGCCGCCGTGCGCCGGGCCTCGCTCGCTCGGGGTTCGATCACGCGGGCCGGGGTCCATGCCGCGGCCACGGCGTCTTCGTCGGCCCAGACGCCGAGGGCCATACCGGCCAGGTAGGCCGCGCCCAGGGTGGTGGCCTCGGTCACCGGCGAGATCTCGACGGGTCGCCCGACGGCGTCGGCCAGGGCGTCGACGAAGGTCGAGTTGGCCGACATGCCGCCGTCGACGCGCAAGGTGGCGATGGCCAGTCCGGTGTCGGCCTCCGCCGCCTCGAGTAGGTCGGCGCCGCGATGGGCGATGCCTTCGAGGACCGCCCGCACCATCTGGGGGCGGCCGGTGCCCCGGGTGATGCCGACGAAGGTACCGCGGGCCCCGTAGTCCCAGACCGGCGTCCCCATCCCGAGCAGCGCCGGCACGAACCAGACGTCCCCCGTGTCGGTGCAGCCGGCCGCCACCTGGTCGGAGGCGGCGGCCGAGTCGATGATGCCGAGGTCGTCGCGCAGCCACTCGACGCAGGTGCCGGCCGAGAGCATGATCGCCTCCACGCCCCAGGTGATCCGACCGAGGCGCTGCCAGGCGGCGATGGGGAACGTCCCGGCTCCTCCCCGACGCGCAAACGGTGGTCGGTCGGCTCCCACGCAGCAGTCGAGCATGCCCCCGGTGCCGAAGGTGACCTTGGCCAGACCCGGCCGGGTGCAGCCCTGACCGATGAGCGATGCCTGTTGGTCTCCGGCCATTCCGGCGATGGGCGGCGCGCCGGCCAAGGCCGAGGCCTCGCCGATCACGCCGCTCGAGTCGACCACGGTGGGGAGGACGGCCTCGGGGATGCGGAGCGCGTCGAGCATGGTGTGGTCCCACGCCGCGCCGTCGCCGCGCAGGCCGGTGACGCCGGCGTTGCTGGCGTCGGTGACGTGCAGAGCACCCTTCGACAGGGTCCAGGCCACCCAGGTGTCGACCGTGCCGAAGCAGAGATCGCGGATCCGGTCGGGGTCGGCCAGATCGAGAAGCATGGCCAACTTGGTGGCCGACTCGTTGGGCGCGACCCGGATCCCTTGCCCCTGGAGCGCCAGACAGGTGCCGACCGTGCGCAGATCCTGCCAACCGATGCCGGGTCCCACGGGCTCGCCCGTCGACCTGTCCCAGACGATGGTGGAGGCGCGTTGATTGGCGATGCCGACGCCTTCGACCGATCCGCAGGCCTGCATCACCGAGTTGGCCACCTCGAGAACGGCGGCCGCCATCGCCGTGGCGTCGAACTCGACGAAAGCCGGCGCCGGCGAGGTGGGGAGGACCTCGATGTAGTGGACGTTGTCGATGGTGCCGTCTGCATCGACCGAGGCGGCGCGCACGCCCGATGTCCCGACGTCGATGACGAGGATGCTCACGGCCAGCCCAACTCCCCGAACGGCGAGGGTAGGCCCAACTTGCCCGGGTTGAGGATGCCGCGCGGGTCGAGGGCCTCCTTGACGGAAGTGAGAACGTCGAGCGAAGCACCGAGGGCCGGGGCCATGTAGCCGGCCCGGTTGATGCCGATGCCATGGTGGTGACTGATGGCTCCGCCGTGGGCGATCACGCTTCCCATGACCGTCTGCCAGGCCGACCGGTAATAACGCTCCGCCCATGCGTCCTGGGCGCCATGGTCGGCGGCCGGTGAGGCTTCTCCGCTCGTCGGCGACGGGTCGTCGGGCATCCGGCCGGCGAAGGTGAAGTAGAGACAGGCGCCGTCGCCGTAGGCGTGCGACTGATGGGCCGAGGCCGCCAGGGTGCCGTCGATGGCCTGGAGCGCTCCGACGCACTGTTCGTAGAGCGGCGTCAGAGCGGACCAGCGCGCCGAGATCTCGATGGTGTCGACCACGATACCGGCCCGGTAGAGCGGCGCCAGGGCCGAGACGTCGTTGCGATGGGACATCCATCTCTCCACCAGGTCTTCGCCGAGCGGCGTGCCCCTGCCGTGGGCGCACTCGGCGTCCACGACGTCCATGGTGGCGTCGAGAAGGCCGGGGTCGGCTTCGTCGAGGACGACCAGGACGCAGTGGTCGGCGAGGTCGAAGTTGCGGGCACTCTCGGCGTGGTCGTAGAGACGCAGAACAGCCGGTGTCGCCCCTCGGCGCAGGATCCGCCGGCAGACCTCCAGACCCTCGGCGAACGAGGAGAAGCCGTAGGCAAGGCGCTTCTCGGCCGGGGCCACGGGATGGAGCCGGAGGCTGGCACTGGTGATGACCCCGAGGACGCCCTCGGATCCGACGAACAGCTGGGTGAGGTCCGGGCCCGTGGCGGCCCGGGGGCCGGTGCCCCCGGTCCGGATGAGCCGGCCGTCGGCCAGGACCACCTCCAGGCCCACCACCATGTCTTCGATCTTGCCGTAGCGCGTCGAGTACTGGCCCGCACCGCGGCAGGCGAGCCAGCCCCCCACCGTGGAGAGGTCCATCGACTGGGGCCAGTGACCGAGGGTGACGTCCTCGCGCCGCAGGCCGGCCTCGAGATCGGGACCGAAGGTCCCGGGCCGTACCTCGGCCAGTAGTGAGGTGGTGTCGACGTCGGTGATCCCGTTCAGGGTGCACATGTCGAGAGCCACACCGCCGAAGGCGGGGATGCTCGAGCCGCAGACACCCGATCGGCCGGCCATGGGCGTGACCGGGACGTGGGCCTCGTGACAGGCACGCAGGACGGCGGCGACTTGGCCGGCGTCGGAGGGTCGGGCGATCGCCGCCGGCCGCGAGGGCACCGCTCCCCGTGTGGCCCAGCGGATGGCGAGGGGCCACCAGTCGCGTCCCGCCTCCATGCGCTCGGTATCGTCCACGGTGACCTCGGAGCAGGCACCCCGCAGGCGCTCGAGGAGTGTGGCGTCGACTGGCACCCGGGGACCGGCCAGTCGTTCCGTGACCTCGTCGGCCGCCGCGTCGACGGCCGTCACCGGTGTGGGTGCACTCGGATTCGCCCGGCCCGGCGGCGTGCTCATGACGCCGGTTCCTCGCCGCCCGGCAGAGGCGAGACGTCGGCCGTCGGGGTGGAGGCCGGACGGGCCGTGGCCGTCGCTCCGAGCGGAAGGCCGGCTCGGGCCAGGTCCCGGTGCACGGTGGCGGAGAAGGCGGCCGCCTCGAGCCTCGTGTCGCGTGGGTCGCGTCCCCATTCGGCGGCCAGGAGCTCGGCCACGGCGGGAGCTGTCTCCGAGGTGGCCTCGGCTCGGCGCAACGTCGCCCGGGTGCGCCGCGAGAGCACGTCGTCGATCGTCATCGCCATTTCCTGCCGAACCGCCCAGACGGCCTCGACACGGAGATGTGGGAGACCGGGGACCAGGGGTTCGAGCAGGTCCGGGTGGCCGTCAGCCAAGGCCAGGACGGCCGGGGTCTCGCCTCCGTGGCGTCCCACCAGGGCCGAGAAGGTGTCGTCGTCGAGACCGGCGTCCGCCGCCGCCCCGGGACGGCGCAGGGCGACCAGGCCGGCCGCGCCCCGGATGGAGAGTCGTCGGGTGGGGGATTTGCGGGATCGGGCGGGGGCCGATGACCCGAGGAGGCCGACGACCACGTCGACGGTGTCTTCGGCCATGCGACGGTAGGTGGTGAGTTTTCCGCCCGTGACGGTGACGACGCCGTTCGGAGACTGCCTGACGGTGTGGCGGCGCGACAGGTCGGCGGTGCGTTCGCTCATGTGACCGCCGGCCGCGGGGGCGAGAAGGGGACGGAGACCGGCCCAGACACCGGTGACGTCGTCGCGGGTGAGCGTGCTCGTCGTCGTGGCGTTGGCCGCGTCGAGGATGTAGTCGACATCCTCCGGCAGGCACGCCGGATCGTCGAGCGGGCCATCCCAGGCGGTGTCGGTGGTCCCCAGATAGACGTCGTCACCGTCGAACCAGGGAACGACGAAGATGGAGCGGCGATCCTTCGGCACCGGGATGACCGCGGCGATGTCGGCCGGGAGCTTGGACCGGGGCACGGTGACATGGATCCCCTTGGCCGGCCGCAGCGAGTGGGGATGATGGGCCTCGTCGAGGGCCCTGACTTCATCGGCCCAGACGCCGGTGGCGTTGACCACCACCGAGGCCTCGATGTCGAACTCCCTGGCACCGGCACCGGTGTCGCCGTCTCCGGGGGCCACTGGTCGGACCTGGGCGGCGGTGACCTTTCCGGCCGGGCCGTGGATCAGGCTGGTGACCTCGGTGTAGTTGGCCACGACGGCGCCATGGTCGAGAGCGGCGGTGCGGGCCACGGACAACGTCAGCCGAGCGTCGTCGGCCCGGGCGTCGTAGTAGAGGAATCCGGCCACGAGGCGGTCGGTGCGCAGTGTCGGGAGATGGGCCAGGGTCTCGGCCCGGTCGATGCGTCGGTGGCGCTTGCCGATCCGCCAGCCACCGGTGGCGTCGTAGAGCCACAGGGCCGTGGCGTAGGTGCGGGCCACGCCCTTGTTGACGATGCCGTCGCGTCCGAAGAGGGGAATGAGAAAGGGCAGCGGGGTGACCAGATGCGGAGCGTTGTCCAGGAGCCGCTGTCTCTCGTGGAGCCCCTCGTAGACCAGGCGGAAGTCGCGTTGCTGGAGATAGCGGAGACCGCCGTGGATCATCTTCGACGATTTCGACGACGTTCCCGAGGCGAAATCCTGGCGTTCCACCAGGGCCGTCGTGAGGCCCCGGGAGGCGGCGTCGAGGGCGACCCCTACGCCGGTGATTCCACCCCCGATGACCAGGACGTCGAAGCGCTCAGAGGCCAGACGGCGAAGAGCCTCGGATCGCTCGAACGAGCCCGGACGACGGACCCCGGCGCCGTCCATCGCGGAAACTGGCTGGCCCGGAGCCGGATCGGATGACGGCATAGGGCCAGCCTGCCACAGGCCTGCTGGCCGTCCGGTCGCCCCCGCTCGGCACCCCTCGGCTCCTCATCGACAATGATTGTCAAGAAACAATCATTGGTGATACGTTGCCGGTGGTCATGAAGTCCCCCGAAGAGCTGACGCGGTTGTTCCGGGCGCGCGGTCGCAAGATAACGACCCAGCGGCAATGCATCTTCCGGGTCCTTCAGGGCGACGTGACGCATCCCACGGCCGAGGCCGTCTATGCCGTGGCCCGGGCCGAGGTGGAGACGATCTCGCTCAAGACCGTCTACCAGACCCTGAACGAGCTGGCCGCGCTGGGCGAGATCGCCGCATTGGACCTGGGTACAGGAACCACTCGGTTCGACCCCAACGTCGAGCGGCTGCACCATCATCTCGTCTGCCGGTCGTGCGGCAAGGTCCGCGATCTCCATGTCGACTTCAGCGGGATCAACGTGCCCCCGGGTTCCGACGAGGGCTTCGAGGTCGGCCAAGCCGAGGTCGTCTTCCGCGGCTGGTGCCGGCAATGCCGTCCGTCGAAGCGTCAGCAGGACGTGGCGCGCCCGGAGGAAGTCGGCATGGCATAACGCATCGACGGAGAGCGTGAGATCAAAAAGCGAGATCGGAAAGTCGAGCGAGTCCCGAAAGAATCACCAAGGCCCCCCAAATGGCCATGACAGATGGAAGGAAAGCACCGTGCCCGCATTGAAGGGATCAAAGACCGAGAGCAATCTGAAGGAGGCGTTCGCCGGCGAGAGCCAGGCCAACCGCCGTTACCTCTACTTCGCCCAGAAGGCGGATATCGAGGGCTACCCGGATGTCGCCGCGCTTTTCCGTTCGGTGGCCGAAGGTGAGACCGGACACGCGTTCGGCCATTTCGACTTCTTGCGCGAAACGGGTGACCCGGTGACCGGTGTCCCCGTGGGAACGACCCAGGAAAACCTGGCGTCGGCCATCGAGGGGGAGACCTACGAGTACACCGAGATGTATCCCGGCTTCTCCAAGACCGCCCGCGACGAAGGGTTCGAGGAAGTCGCCGAATGGCTCGAGACCCTGGCCCGGGCCGAGAAGAGCCACGCCGGCCGTTTCACCGAGGGCCTCAAGTCCGTCTCCTGAAACGTCGTCTCCTGAAGAGTCGTCTCCTGATCGTCGTCCGCGGCGGCAAGATCGGGAAGGAAGGCGCGGGCCGGTCCGAGCAGCTCGGGCCGGCCCGACGTCGTCTCGGGCGACGGCCCGCTGACAGAATTCCCGCCACCGAGGAGTCCCTACCACCGTGACGCAGCCACTGGCTCTCGAAGACATCGACGACCTGCGGACCTACGAGCGCGGGCGTGACGAGTACCGGCGCCGGATCATCGAGCTGAAGCGTCGTCGTCGGGTTCCCGTGGGGCCGCTCGTGACCCTGGTGTTCGAGAATCGGGAGACCGTGCGCTTCCAGGTGCAGGAGATGGCCCGGGCCGAGCGGATGATGAGCGATGACCAGATCCAAGGGGAGCTCGACATCTACAACGCGCTGCTCCCGACGGCCACCGAACTGTCGGCCACGATGTTCATCGAGTTGACCACGGAGGACCAGCTCCGGGAGTGGTTGCCGAAACTGGTGGGGGTGGAGCGGTCAGTGGAGCTCCGCTTCGACACAGAGATCGGTACGGCCCCGGGTGTGCCCGAATCGGCCCATGAAGAGGCTCTGACCAGGCCGAGCATGACGGCGTCGGTCCACTACGTCCGCTTCGGGCTCACCGAGGAACAGGTGGCGCGAATCGCCGCCGGGCCGGTCAGCCTCGCCATCACCCATCCCGACTACCGCCATGAGACGGTCCTGGGCACCGAGACGCGCCGGGAGCTGGCCGACGACCTGTTGGGGTGAGGGGCCGCTCACCGCTTGCGCGCCGGGCATTTCTCTCTGCGGCGTGCTGTCGACGCCTAGCGGGAGAAATGACGGCAAAGCCCAGGCTGAGGGCCCCCCCGGCCGGCTGACAGCCGGGCGGGCCCGGGCGGTTCTTTACACGGATGGCATTCGTGCGTCATACTGTTCGCTCCGCTGATTTCCCGTCCCAGGGGACTATTGTCCCTGCTCACAGGTTGGACAGCGGTAATGAACACCAAACGAGAGACGACGAACGCACAGAGTGCTTGAGGAAGTGACCCTGATGACCGCCCCATCCCCCGCCAGTTGGCGCAAGCTAGCCGCTTGCCAGGGCATCGACCCGGAGGTCTTCTACCCGGCGTCCGACGAGGACGACGCGTGGGAGGCCAAGGCGATCTGCGCCGAGTGCCCGGTACGCCAAGCCTGCCTCGAGCATGCGCTGGCTCACCGCGAGCGCGAGGGCGTCTGGGGCGGAACCACGGAGCGGGAGCGTCGTCGGATCCACCGGCAGAGGCGCAAGTCGGCCTGACCGATCGGCGCTCGGCGCCGGCCTGGTCCTGACACAGTCGGTCGCCGCGTCGGCGCGTCGGCGCGTCGGCGCGTCGGCGCGTCGGCGTGGACCGGCGTCGGGCCGTACCATGCCGCTGATGCAAGGTCGGATCGCGGCGCGGATCGAGGCTCTGGGGCTCACGCTCTATGGACCCCATCCACCGCATGACCCGTTGGACGCCGTGGTGGTCCACGAAAATGTGGCCCGGACGTCGGGTCAGCTGCCACGGATCGAGGGAAAGCTGACCTGCATCGGGACGCTCGGCCACGACGTCAGCGTGGACGAGGGTGCCATCGCCGCCGAGGTGTGCGCTCTGAACGCGTTGGCCGTTCTCGAGCAGGAGCTCGGGAGCCTCGACCGGGTCGAACGGGTCCTGACGGTGACGGGCTTCGTGGCATCGACGCCCGATTTCCACGAGCAGCCCACGGTGGTCGACGGGGCCAGTCGGGTGCTGCACGCCATCTTCGGTGACGCCGGTCGCCATACGCGCTCGGCCATCGGCGTGGCCGCCCTGCCGCGCGGGGGCGCAGTGGAGATCGAAGTGACCGTCGCCGTCGTCGCTCCGGGAGGGGCTTCGGCCCCCGGCTGAACGGCGGACGGGAGGAGTCGCACGGGTGGAGACGCCGGATGCTGTAGCCGCCCGGATGGCCGACGATTTCGAAGCGGCCAACGACGACGTCGTGGGCTTTGCCGGCCGGTGCAGCGACGCGCAGTGGTCCGTGACCGTGAGCGGCGAGAACTGGCCGGTGGGCGTGGTACTGCACCACATCGCCACCGGTCATGGGCAGATGATCGGGCGGCTGGAGCAGGCGCGGCGCGGCGCGGCGATTGCGAAAACGGCGGCCGACATCGATGCCGACAACGCCCGGCACGCCCACGACTTCGCCGGTGTGACCCGGGAGGAGACGATCGGGGAACTGCGTCGGCTGGGTACCGCCCTGGCCGCGGTGCTCCGCTCGCTCGACGCCGACGAACTGGCCCGGTCGGTGCCCTTCGGCCCGGCCGAGGGGAGGCCGGTGACCACGCAGGCACTGGCCGCGGTGTCGGTCCGTCATTGCCGGACGCACCTCGACGACGCCCGGGGGGCCGCCGAGCCGTCGGCGGGCTGAAAGGGCGGACAAGCCGGGGCAGTAGCCTCCCCCCATGGATTTCGAGCTTTCCGCGGAGCTCTCGGAACTGCAGTCGTCGGTCCGGCGCTTGGCACAGGAGAAGGTCAAGCCCCGGGCCCGGGCCATCGACGGCGACGGCGAGTATCCCGACGACATCTTCGCCGTCTTCCGCGACGCCGGGCTACTCGGGTTGTGCCTCCCGGAAGAGGTCGGCGGGTCGGGGGCGGGCATCTTCGGTTTGAGTCTGGCCATCGAAGAGGTGGCCAAGTACTCGAACACCGCCGCACTCATGCTGCTGCTCACCCGCCTGCCCACCGGCCCGGTGATGATCGCCGGGTCGGACGAGCAGAAGCAGCGCTATCTGCCCGGCATCGCCGACGGCTCCCAGCGGGCCGCCTTCGGGCTGTCGGAACCACAGGCGGGGAGCGACGTCATGGGGATGCGGACCCGGGCCACCGCTGATCCGGGGTCAGCCGGGGGTTGGGTGCTGAACGGCACGAAGTGCTGGATGTCCGGCGTCCGGGAAGCGGATTGGTACACCGTGTTCGCCAAGACCTCCGATCCGACCAGCCGGACGCACGATTCGGTGACGGCCTTCATCGTCGAGCGGGCCTGGGCCGGTGTCGAGGTGGGCCGGATCGACCACAAGATGGGAGTGCGGGGCGTCGACACCGGCGAGCTGGTCTTGAGCGACGTGCACGTGCCCGCCGAGAACGTGATCGGCGAGATCGGTGGCTTCCGACTGGCCATGCTGGGGCTCAATTCGATGCGACCGGTGGTGGCCGCCCGCGGTATCGGCCTGGCCGAGGGTGCGCTCATGTACGCCACGGAGTACGTCCAGCAACGGGGCGCCTTCAATCAGACGATCGCCGACTTCCAGGGCATCCAATGGGAGATCGCCAAGTGCGCCGTGGACATCGAGGCTGCCCGCCTGCTCACCTATCGCGCCGCCTGGTTGGCCGACCAGGGCAAGTTCACGAAGGAGTGGGTGCCGTACCTGTCGGTGGCCAAGTACCACGCCACCGAATTGGCCGTGCGGGCGTCAGGACTGGCCGTGCAACTGCTCGGTGCCGCCGGGTACATGGAGGACCACCCGACCGAGCAGTGGTACCGCGACGCCAAACAATTGACCATCGTCGAGGGGACGAGCCAGGTGCAGCTGGGCTTGATCGCCCGGGGCGTCTTGGACCGGGACCTGTGGTGGGACTAGTCGACGAATTCAGCTTCGAGGAGACGGGCGGGTGGCCGGCGGTGCTCGGCCGGGTGATCGCCGGCGGCGATCTGAGCGGACCCGAGTCCCGGGCGGTGATGGGACAGATCCTGGCCGGTGACGCCTCGGCGGCGCAGATCGCCTCGTTGGTGACGGCGCTGCGGATCAAAGGCGAGACGATCGACGAGATGTCCGGCTTCGTGCGGGCCATGCTCGACCACGCCGAGCCGCTCGAGCTGTCGGGCGATCTGGTCGACACGTGCGGAACCGGCGGCGACCGGAGTTCCTCGATCAATGTGTCCACCATCGCCGCCTTCGTGGTGGCCGGAGCCGGTGCCCGGGTGTGCAAGCACGGAGGACGGGCGGCGACGTCGGTGGCCGGGTCGGCCGACGTGCTCGAAGCGCTCGGGGTGGTCATCGATCTCGGGCCCGCCGGGGTGAAGCGGTGTGTCGACGAAGCCCGGATGGGTTTCTGTTTCGCGCCGCGTTTCCATCCGGCCATGCGGTTCGCCTCGCCCGTGCGCCGCGAGCTCGGTGTTCCCACCGTGTTCAACTATCTGGGACCCCTGGCCAACCCGGCGCGCGCCCCTTTCCAGGTGGTCGGGGTGAGCGACCCGGCCATGGCCGAGAAGATGCTCGGGGTGCTGGCCATGAACGGCTCGCGGCGGGCGATGGTCGTGCACGGCGCCGACAATCTCGACGAGTTGTCGACGACGGGGCCGACGACGGTGCTCGAATGGCGCGACGGCCGGGTGCAGGGATCGACGATCGACGCCGCCGATTTCGGCTTGTCCCGGGCCTCGCTCGAGGATCTGCGGGGATCCGAACCGGCGGCCAACGCCCTGGTGGTGGGGCGGGTGCTCGGCGGCGAGAAAGGCCCGCACCGCGACATCGTGGTGCTGAACGCCGCCGCCGGGCTGGTGGTGGCCGGCGTGGCCGGAGACTTCGGGTCCGGCATCGAGCAGGCGGCGGCCGCTATCGACGACGGGCGGGCGGCGGAGGTGCTCCAAACGTTGGTCCGGGTATCACAGGAATGCGCGGAGTCGGCGTGAGGGGCCGCGGACCACGGTCGGGATGAACTGGGGCAGCTCGACCAGCTGACCCAGCTGGAAGACCCCGAAGCCGGTGGCGTCCTCGATGAGGCGGTGGAGGAGATCGGCGGTGGCCATGACGTCGTCGAGCGCCCGGTGGGCGGGACGGTGCTCGAGCTCCAGGGCGGAGGCCAGGGTGCCCAGCTTGCAGTTGGGGATTTCCTCGGCGGCCAACCGGCGGGCCAGGGCCAGGGTGTCGACCACCAGGTTGTCGAGGGGGAACCGGTCGTTGTGCTCGAGCGCCGCGTTCAGAAAGGCCAGGTCGAAAGAGACGTTGTGGCCGACGATCACGGCGCCGTGGACGAACTCGACGAAGGCGGGGAGGACGCCGGGGAGAGACGGAGCGTCGCGAACCATGTCGTTGGTGATGCCGGTGAGCGACGTGATGAAGGGGGGGATGACGTCGCACGGGTCGACGAGGGTGGCGAAGGTTCCCAGGCAGGCGCCACCTCGGAATTTCGCCGCCGCGATTTCGGTGAGTGCGCAGGTCTCGGGACCACCGCCGGTCGTCTCCACGTCGACGACGGCGAAGGTGACGTCGTAGAGGGGAATGGAGAGGTCGTCGGACGACGACGCCGCGGCCAGAGCCATGCCGAGAGAGTACGGACAGGGGTGGACGATCACGCGGATAGCGTGGGGTCGTGTCCGAGCTCCGCTACCGCTGTGCCGCTTGCGGCAACCTGACGCGTTTCGACGTGATGACAGATCGTCGGACCCGGTCCTTCCATCACTACAGCGTGGGCGGCGTGTTGTCGGTGGAGGAGGAAGAGGTGCTCTCCGAGGAGGTCGTCGACGTGCAGTGCCGGTGGTGCGGTCACGGGCGCAGCGTCGAGATCCTGACCGACACGGCGGGCGAGCAGGCCCTTGGGGAGCCCGTCGCCGGGGACTGACACACCCTTCTGCCAGGGTGGTCTCGACGAGAGACGACCAGACCCAGGGAGGGTTCTCATGACGGCACCGGCGAGACCGACCATCTCCATCAGCTGCGAGGACTGCGAGCTGCGGCACAGCTCGGCCTGCGAGGACTGCGTGGTGTCGTTCGTGCTCGGCCGGGAACCCCACGATGCCGTGGTGGTCGACGTGGCCGAGGCCCGGGCCATCCGGATGCTCGGGCATGCCGGTCTGGTTCCCGAACTCCGGCACACCGGCGCCGCCGTCGACTGGGCCGCCTGTTAGTCAGCCGCCTGTTAATCAATGGCCGGTGGCGTGCGACCATGGGGCGTGCACCGTTCGGCGGTCCATCGATGACCCATCTGCTCGTGACGAACGACTTCCCTCCCAAGGTGGGAGGGATCCAGGCCTACCTGTGGGAATTGTGGCGACGGCTCGATCCGGCGTCGTTCACCGTCCTGACCGCCTCGTCGCACCCCGATGCCGCTGCCTTCGACCGGGAGCAGGCCCAGGCGGGGATCAGGATCGTGCGGGTGGGGGCACCGGTTCTGCTCCCCATTCCGGGCCATGTGCGGCGGATCCGGTCTCTGGCCGACGAGGTGGGCGCGTCACTGGTCGTTCTCGATCCCGCCCTGCCGCTCGGGCTCGTCGGTGCGGTGCTCGGTCGGCCCTATGCCGTGGTGTTGCACGGAGCCGAGGTGACGGTGCCCGGCCGTTTGCCCGGGGGGCGGCAGGCCCTGGCTGCGGTGCTGGGCGGTGCCCGGCTGATCATCTGCGCCGGTCGGTATCCGGCCGCCGAGGCCCGGCGAGCGGCGCCGGGTGCGACGGCTCCGGTGGTGGAGGTCCCCCCCGGGGTCGACCTGGAGCGGTTCCGGCCGCTGTCGGACGAGGAGCGGGCCAAGGCCCGGGCCCAGTGGGACCTGCCCGCCGAGGGACCCCTGGTGGTGAGCGTCAGCCGACTGGTGCCTCGGAAGGGAATGGACGTTCTGATCGCCGCCGCCGCCGCCCTGTCGCCCGCGTTCCCGGGGCTGACCGTGGCCATCGCCGGCGACGGCCGTGAGCGGGCCAAGCTGGCCGGGCTCGTCCGGTCGACGGGGGCGCCGGTGCGGCTGCTCGGTCGGGTCGACGACGACGAGTTGGGTCGGCTCTACGGGTCGGCCGACGTGTTCGCCATGGCCTGCCGAAACCGGTGGTTCGGACTCGAGCAGGAGGGGTTCGGGATCGTGTTCCTGGAGGCGGCCGCCTGTGGGGTGGCCCAGGTGGCCGGGCGCAGTGGGGGGGCCGACGAGGCCGTGGTCGACGGGGAGACGGGGCTGGTGGTGGCCGATCCCGGGGACCCCGGGGCGGTGGCCCATGCGCTGCGGCGGCTGCTCGGCGACGATGCCGGCCGGAGGCGGATGGGCCGGGCGGCCCGGACCCGGGTGGAGCAATCCTTCGGATACGGGTTCCTCGCACGTAGGCTGGCCGACGCCTTGCAGGACGTGGAAGGCTGACTGTCGTCGGCCACTGCTTCGGGGAGCAGCGCCGGGGGCGCGACAAGGGAGTGAGGGACAGTGGCGGAACTTGCCACCGAACGCATGGTTGTCGCCGCGCCGTCGGAGCAGTGCTTCGCCGTGGTGAGCGACATCGAGCGGTATACGGACTGGGTGGGGGACATCAAAGAGGTGAGCGTCCGCAGCCGCGACGGCGAAGGCCGTCCGGCCGAGGTCGCCTTCCGGGCCGGTGCCTTCGGCCGGAGCACCAGCTACACCTTGTCCTACGACTATTCGGCCGCTCCCCGCGCCCTGTCGTGGAAACAGACAACCGGAGATCTGACCTCCAAGCTCGACGGTCGGTACAGCTTCGAGCGGGCCGCCGACGGCTCCACCGAGGTGACGTACACCCTTGAGGTCGAGCTCCGGGTGCCGTTGCCCGGCTTCATCAAGCGGCGAGCCCAGAGCCGGATCATGCACACCGCCCTCGAAGAGTTGAAAGCGCGGGTCGAATCGTCTCTGACGACGTGAGAACCGGCCCCGGGCCGCCGACGGAGGGTCCGTGTCCGGCCCGGTGACCCTGGGGATCGATGTGGGCGGGACGAAGATCCTGGGCCTGGCCATGAACGGCGAGGGTGAGATCCTGGCCGAGGCCAAGGTGGCCACGCCACGGGTGGTGCCGGCCGAGGGCAGCGGGGAGACGGGCGGGGACGACGTGATCGAGGCCATCGGCGATGTGGCCGACCAGCTGCGCCTGGCTCTCGGCGGCGACGGTGGCCGGCTGTCGGGCGTGGGCGTGGGCGTGCCGGGGCTGGTGGACGATGACGGGATGCTGAGCTTCGCCCCCAACCTGCCGGGGGGCGAGGGCCTCGATGTCGGTGGCCGGGTGAGAGAGCGGCTCGGGGGCCTGAAGGTGGTGGTGGACAACGACGCCACCTGCGCCGTGGTCGGTGAGTGGATCTACGGCGCCGCCACCGGGGTGACGGACGCCGTGGTGGTGACGCTCGGGACGGGGATCGGTGGCGGGCTGATCGTGAACAACCGGGTGACGCGCGGCGCCCACGGCTTCGCCGGCGAGATCGGGCACATGGTGGTGGACCCGTCGGGACCCAGCTGTCCGTGCGGGAAGCGGGGCTGTTGGGAGCGCTTCGCCTCGGGCAGCGGGCTCGGTCGGTTGGCGCGGGAGGCAGCCCATGCCGGACGGCTGGACGATGTGTTGCGTTCGGTCGGCGGCGATCCCGAGGCCGTTCGGGGCGAGGACGTGACGGCCGCCGCCGCCGCCGGGGACGTGACGGCCCAGGTCGTGCTGGAGGAACTCGGCTGGTGGCTGGCTCTCGGGTTGGCCAATCTGGCCAACCTGCTCGATCCGTCGCTGTTCGTCCTGGGCGGCGGGCTGGTGGAGGCCCTGGACCTCGTGCTCGAGCCGGTGCGGACGGCTTTCGACGATCTGGTGGAGGGCCGGCACCGGCGGCCCGAGGTGATGATCTGCCTGGCCAGGCTGGGCGAGCGGGCGGGGGCCGTCGGCGCCGGCGTGCTGGCGCGCCGCGATGGTCGGGCTCTGTTCGTCCGGTCAGACTGAAGCGTTTGCGGTCTAAGGAGGCGCAGGGTGCGGGTGGGGGTGACGTTGCCGACGTTTCGCGACGACGACGCCGCCGTGGAGTCGGCGCGGCGGGCCGAAGCGCTCGGACTGGACGGGGTCTTCGTCTTCGACCACATCTGGCCCCTGGGACGCCAGGATCGGCCCGCCTTGACGGCTTTCCCCGTGCTCGGCGCCGTCGCCGCGGTGACGCGCCGGATCAGCTTCGGGCCCCTGGTGGCCCGGATCGGCTTGCGGCCCGACGACCTCCTGGTGGCCCAACTGGCCTCGCTGGCGGCGATGGCGCCGGGCCGGCTGATCGCCGGGATGGGGACGGGCGACTCCCAGAGCGCGGCCGAGAACGAGGCTTACGGCATCCCCCCGGGGCCGGCCGATGAACGAAGACTGGCACTGCTCCGCTGCGCGCGGCGGGTCCTCGACCTCGGCGTGCCCGTCTGGGTGGGCGGCGGATCGACAGCCACCACCGAACTGGCCGCCGACCTCGGTGCCGGGGTGGCGGTCAACCTGTGGGCCGGACAGCCGGCGGCCGTCGCCGCCCTGACCGGCCGATTCGAGGTGACCTGGGGTGGACCGGTGGCGACGGAGCCGGCCGAACTCGCCCAGGGACTGTCGGAGCTGGCGACGGCCGGGGCGACGTGGGCGGTGTGTGCCTGGCCCGAGTCCCTGGACGTGCTGGCCGAAGTGGCCGAGATGCTGCGGGGAGCGGGGGCCGAAAACTCAGGGTAAGGGCGGCGGGTTCGCCCGCTGTAATCTTGCTCATGGAATTCCGACGGATCAACGGACTGCCCCCGTACGTCTTCGCCCACATCGTGGCGCTGACCCTGGAGGCCCGTCGAGCCGGTCGCGATGTCGTGGACCTCGGCTTCGGCAACCCCGACCTACCGTCGCCCGCCATCGCCGTCGAGAAGTTGGCCGAGGCGGCCCACAATTCCCGGAACCACCGGTACTCGGCCAGCCGGGGGATCCCCAAGGTGCGCCAGGCCATCGCCTCTCTGTACTTGCGGAAGTTCGGGGTCGAGCTCGATCCCGACACCGAGGTGGTCTCGACCATCGGGGCCAAGGAAGGTTTCTCCCATCTGATGTGGGTGCTGGTGGGGCCGGGCGACACCGCCCTGGTGCCGTCACCGTCGTATCCCATCCATATCTACGGACCGCTCTTCGCCGGCGCCGACGTCCGGCATGTCCGGCTGGAGGGGACGGGCACCGACGCCAACTCGGCCTCGGAGGCGTTCTTCGCCAATTTGATGGAGTCGTGGGAGTCGGCGTGGCCGAAGCCCCGTGTCATCGTGCTGTCGTTTCCCCACAACCCGACGACGGCCTGTGTGGACCTGGCCTGGATGCAACGGATCGTCGACTTCGCCCGGGAGCACGAGATCGTGCTCGTCCACGACTTCGCCTATGCCGACATCGCCTTCGACGGCTACCGGCCGCCGTCGATCCTGGAGGTCCCCGGGGCCAAGGACGTGGCCGTCGAGCTCTATTCGCTGACCAAGTCCTTCTCCATGGCCGGCTGGCGGATGGCCTTCCTGGTCGGCAACGCCGAGATCGTGGCCGCCCTGACCAAGCTGAAGAGCTATCTCGACTACGGCACCTTCCAGCCGATCCAGATAGCCGCCATCGTGGCCATGAACGAGGCGCCCGACTATCCCAAGTGGGTCAACGAGACGTACCAGGCCCGACGCGATGCCTTGTGCGACGGGCTGAACCGGATCGGATGGCACGTCACCCCCCCCAAGGGGACGATGTTCGTCTGGGCCCCGATCCCCGAGCCCTACCGGGAGATGGGGTCGCTCGAATTCTCCTCTTTCCTGGTGTCCGAGGCGGAGGTGGCCACATCGCCCGGCGTCGGCTTCGGTCCCGGTGGTGACGGCCATGTCCGGTTCGCCCTGATCGAGAACGAACAACGGATCGGCCAGGCCGTCCGAAACCTCCGCCGGGCCCTGCCGAAACTGCAGTAGCCGCTCAGTCGGCCACCGAGGCCAGGAAGGCCTCGGGGTCGTCGAGGCTGACGGCCAGGTAGTGGAGCCGGACCGGGACGCCGAGGACGTTGGCCCGGGCGGCCGGCTTGATGTCGATGGCGACGAGGCCGGACATCGAACCGTTGACCAGCCATCGGCCCCGCCAACCGTGGACGCCGATGCCCCCGACGGTCCCGGTGATGCGGCCTGCCCCGGTGATGGACTGACGGGGGATGTGGGCCTGGAAGGCCCACCCCATCCGGACGGTCATCTCGGTGTCGTCGAGCTCCACGCCGGACAGGCCGGGTCCGAGCCCGAGGGCGCTGAGCAGGGGCCGCAGGACCCCGAAGCGGATGGGGAATTTCCGGTTCTCGGTCACGGGGCAGTGTGGCACCGCCACGATCAACCGGCGGCGCGTCCGATCCGGCGTTGGGCGGCGGCGGGGGAGAGGATGCCCTCGAGGCAGAAGGAGGCGGCCGAAGAGGCGGCGTCGGCGGCCGAACGGCCCTGTTCGAGGACGAGCACCCGGGCCAGGTAGGCGGTCACACCCAGGATGGCGTGGGTGAGGACGAGGGGATCGTCGCGCCGGATCATCCCGGCGGCGATGCCGGCCTTCACGTGCGGAAGGGCATCGGCCACCGCTTGTTCCTCGCCCTGACGGATGAGGTCGGCGAAGCGTACCTCGGTCCGGGCGAACTCGAGCAGGACGAAGAGGTGGCGGTTGTCGTCGAGCCAGGTGACCGACGCGGCGATGCCCGCTTCGATCCTCCGGACGGGGTCGGGTTCGTCGGCCAGGGCCTGGCGCTGGGCCCGGCGCAGGTCGCGCTGGGCATCGGCCAGGATCTGGCGGAAGAGCTCCTCCTTGGAGGCGAAGTACCAGTAGAAGACGCCCTTGCCCACCCCGAGGCCGTCGACGATGTCGGTCACCGAGGTGGGGTGGTACCCCTGGGCGGCGAACTGACGGGCGGCGAAGTCGGTCAGCTGCTGCCGGCGCCTCTCCCCCCGAGCGGTCAACCGGCGTGCCACGACGCGACGCTACGGGCGGCCTCGCGCCGGGGTCAATGAGAGCCGCACCCGGCGGGTGTCCCTGTCATCGATCCGCCGGGCGCGCTACCGTTGGGCCGTGGCCTATTGGGTGCTGAAGTGCCTGCTCAGCCCCATCTTCCGGCTCTTCTGGCGGATGGAGGTCGAGGGTCGGGAACACATCCCCCGCGTCGGCGCGGCCGTCCTCGCCCCCAACCACGTCTCCTTCTGCGACTCGCTGTTCATGCCGCTCGTCATTCGTCGCCGGGTCACCTTCGTGGCCAAGGCCGAATACTTCGACGCCTGGAAGACGGCGTGGTTCTTCCGTGCCGCCGGCCAGATCCCCATGCGCCGCGAGGGGGGCAGCGCCTCGGAGAGGGCGTTGGCCACGGCGCGCGACGTCCTGAACGAAGGCGGGATCCTCGGCATCTATCCGGAAGGGACCCGCTCACCCGACGGCAGGCTCTACCGCGGTCACACCGGTGTGGCCCGGCTGGCTCTCGGTTGCGGGGTTCCGGTCATCCCCGTGGGACTGGTGGGGACGACCGAGGTCCAACCCCGGGGCTCCACCATGATGCGTCCCTTCCGTCGGGTGACCGTCCGTTTCGGTCCACCGCTCGACCTGGCCCGGTTCGACGGCACCTCGTCGTCGGACCCGCTCGCCCTGCGGGCGGTGACCGACGAGCTGATGTTCGAGATCCGCCGACTCTCGGACCAGGTCTACGTGGACCGGTACGCCAAGCGCCACGGCGTGGTCGGCGGTGCCGACATCGCCACCGTGCCCGCCTCCGCCTCCGCCTCCGCCGACATCGAGCCCGGGGCCGCGTCACCACCGGCCGACTCGTCGGAGTCCGCCGCCTGACGCCACGTCGTTCGCACCGGTGGTCCCCGGGTGTTCAGAGCTGGATCATCCGAGGGGTCCCTGGTGCTGGGTAAGGAAGCCCGGCTCACCCGGCGGTGCGGTAATGGTAGGCGCATATTTCGCGGAAACCTGTCTGCTCGTACAGCCGGAAAGCCGGGATGTCGGCGCGCTCCACCTGGAGATACATGCGGTCGGCGTGGCGTAGACCAGCCCAGTCAGCCAAAGCCCCGAGCACGGTGCGGGCGGCGCCTTTCCCGCGTGCTTGGGGAAGCGTGGCCATACCGAACACTCCCACCCAGCCCGTATCGGCGACAGCGCGGCCCACGGACACGACATCCTTCCCGATCAGAGCACAGGCGTAGGCGGACGGCCGCTCCACCCGACCGAGCAGGGCCCACTCGGCGCCTGAGTCGCCGCCATGACCGTGCACCGTGTGCCAGACCTCGAACCAGGCGCGTGTCGGGCGGTCGTCCAGTCGAACCCCCAACGAGCCTGTCGGCTTCTGCTGCTGAACGCGTGCGGTCGACGCCTCCTGCAACGACGCCGAGCTCTGCCGACGGTAGCCACGCTCGGTCAAGACTGTGTCGAGTCCCTCTGGACACGCCGGCGGAGTGATCTGAAACCGCGCCGTGGCGCCGTGGCCGGCGTAGAACTCCTCGGCCCGAGCGACCCGGCGCAGTAATTCGCCGGGACCGGCATCGCCGTGGGGCAGCACCGTTCCCACCCACCAGGCACAGCCCGGAGCATGGCGCAGCCACCACCCCGCAATTTCCTCGACCTGCTCCGCCGGCTGAGCCCGGGCCGCTCTCTCCTGTAGGCCTCTCACCGTTCCCGAGCCGCTCATGGCCGACGGCACCGACACGCACTCTCCCTCCGCGAACCGGTAGGTGTTGGACGCCTCCAGATCTTGGCGTACCGAGAACCCTCCGAAAGACGACCCCAGCCCTAGCCGAAGGTGAAGTCGTAGGCCTCGATACCGGGCGAGGCGCTCAGGGTCACGGTGGCGTCCTGGTAGCCACCCTTCACCAGGGTGTAGAGACGCGGCGTTCCCGAAACCGTGATCGTCTTGGTCCGGCTGTCCCCCACGGTCACGTCGAGAGTGCCCGAACCGCCGAGCACCAGATAGACGTCGTCGGCCTGGAAGGACAATTCGATCCGGGCCGCCGGCCCGGCCGTCATCTCCTCTGATCCGGCTGTCCACGTCCCCGACAGGGCGAAGGAGTCCCGGGGCAAGGAGGCCGGGAACCGGTAACCCTCGGGACGGTCGGGCAGGATCGACGGGTTGGCCAGGTTCTGCAGCTCGTACTTGTACCCGAGATAGGTCTCGGGGGTGAGGGGGTTGACCGGTGTCCGGTCGGCCACGCCGGTCGGAGGCGGCAGCTGCACCTTGGGATCGGAGGCCACCAACAGGGTACGGATGAGCGACTCGGTGGCCCCGTAGTCACCTTCGCCGTCCTCCACGTGGCGGACCTGGCCGCCGGCGTCGATCAGGTATTCGGCGGGCCAGTACATGTTCGAATAGGCGTCCCACGTCTTGTAGCCGTTGTCGACGGCGATGGGATACCGCACCCCGAGTTCATGCGAGGCCGTCACCACGTTGGAGACCACGTGTTCGAAGGCGAATTCGGGCGTGTGCACCCCCACCACCTCGAGGCCGTCGGCGTGGTAGCGGCCGTACCAGGCCTCGACATGCGGCAGCGAACGTTGGCAGTTGATGCAGGAGTAGGTCCAGAAGTCGACGAGGACGACCTTGCCTCTGAGCGAGGCCAGGCTGATGGGCTTGCCGCCGGGCGTGTTCAGCCAGCGGCTGATGCCGGTGAATGCGGGGGCTTGGCCGCAGCGGACGAGAGCCGTTCCCGGCGTGCAGTTGGCCAGACTCCCGCCGGCCGTGCCCTCGAGCGCCTCGAGGTGCTTCTTGGCGTAGGCGCTGCCTTCGAAGGTCCTCTGCAGTGCGCTCGTGTAACCGGGTACGTGGGTTTGCAGTCCGTCGGTCCAATTGAAGGCGAGGACGAGCGTCATGACGGCCAGGACGGCGCCACCGATCCGACGGGCCAGTATCGCGTGGGTCCGGAAGATGGCGGCCGCCCTCTGACCCAACAGGGCGAAGGCCAGCAAGGCAACGGCCGCACCGAGGGCGAAGTCGGCGGTCAGGACGATGCTCGAGAGGCTGACCCTGTGATTGGCGCTGGCCACGGTGATGGCACTCAGGATCGGTCCCGCGCACGGGGTGAAGAGGACGCCGAGACCGAGGCCGAGAACGAAGCCGCTGGTGGTGCCGGTCGGTTGGTGCCGGGCGCCGAGCCGGGCGAAGGGGCGTTCGACGATCTCGCCCACCGCCGGGATCAGAAGGCCGACGCCGACGACACCGAGGATGACGAGTCCGGCGTCGCGTAGCAGGTCCTGAGGCAGCTGCAGCGCGCTCAGCAGCTCGGATCCCGCCAGCGTGAAGACGCAGAAACTCAGCACCAGCCCGGCGATCACGGCGTAGGCGCGGTAGCTGCGCGTCGTCGTCTCTTCGACCGGTGTCGTCAGCCCCGCCACCAAGATGATGGGGAGCACGGGCAAGATGCACGGCGAGATCCCCACCACCAGCCCGGCCACAAAGGCGATCAGATACAGCAGGATCACGACGACCTCAGTCCTCTTCGTCCGGGCCGCTCACGTCCTCGGACCCGGGTCATCGTACGGAGAAGGGGTTCGGAAAAGGGCATCGGCGGCCCCGACGGTAGTGTCGAACCATGTCGGTGAGTGCGCCCGAGGCTGGAGACCGTGCCGCCGGCACTCCACCGCAACTGTCGAAGGCACAGATCCGGCTGGTCATGGTGGGACTGCTCCTCGGCCTACTCCTGGCCTCGCTCGATCAGACGATCGTGGCCACGGCGCTGCCCACCATCGCCAGTGATCTACACGGTCTTTCGCATCTGACCTGGGTGGTCACCGCCTACCTGTTGGCCTCCACGGCGTCGACGCCGCTGTGGGGGAAGCTCGGCGACCAGTACGGCCGGAAGATCTTCTTCCAGGCCGCCATCGCCATCTTCCTCGTCGGTTCCGTCCTTTCCGGACTCAGCCGGGACATGATCGAACTGATCTTCTTCCGCGCCATCCAGGGTCTCGGCGCCGGCGGGCTCATCGTGGGCGCCATGGCCTCGGTCGGTGACGTCGTCTCTCCGCGCGAGCGCGGCCGTTACCAAGGGGTCTTCGGCTCCGTCTTCGCCGTCTCCAGCATTCTCGGTCCCCTGATCGGCGGCTTCTTCGTCGACAAGCTGTCCTGGCACTGGATCTTCTATGTGAACATCCCCATCGGTGTCGTCGCCCTGGTCGTCACCTCGGCGGTCCTGCCGGCGTCGGGGGTCCGCGTCCACCATGTCATCGACTACCTCGGCACCACCCTTCTGGCCCTCGCCGCCACCGCCCTGATCCTGCTCACCAGCCTGGGAGGGAACACCTATCGCTGGCTCTCGGCGCCGATCATCATCATGGGCGGCGCCTCGGTCGTTCTCGTCGTCGCCTTCCTCCGGGTGGAGCGCCGGGCCTCCGAGCCCATCATCCCCCTACCGCTCATGGCCAACCGGACGTTCAGCTCGACCTCGGCCATCGGCTTCGTGGTCGGCTTCGCCATGTTCGGTGCCATCACCTTCCTCCCTCTCTACATGCAGGTCGTAAAGGGACTGAGCCCCACCATCTCGGGGCTCCGGCTGACACCGCTCATGGGTGGCCTGCTGATCACCTCGGTCAGCTCGGGCCAGATCATCAGCCGTTGGGGCCGCTACAAGGTCTTCCCCGTCGTCGGTTCGGCCGTCATGACCGTGGGCCTCTTTCTCCTGTCGCGCATCGACCCCACCACCGGTTGGCTCGAGCTGTCGCTGGGGATGCTCGTGCTCGGCCTCGGGATCGGGATGATCCTCCCGGTGCTCGTCATCGCCGTCCAGAACGCCGTGGAGTACAAGGACCTGGGCACGGCCACCTCGGGGACAACCTTCTTCCGGTCGATCGGCGCCTCGTTCGGCGTCGCCATCTTCGGGGCCATCTTCTCGAACACCCTTCTCGGCAATGTCCGTCACTCCCTCGGCTCCGTCCGCTTGCCGCCCGGTCTCTCGGTCACCGGCGGCGTGAGCCCGACCCAGTTGAAAGCCCTCGATCCGGCGGTGCGGCACGTCCTGGTGACCGGCTACTCCCATTCCCTGCAGAGCGTCTTCCTGGCCGCCGTACCCGTGGCCCTGCTGGCCTTCGCCCTCACCTGGCTCCTGCCCGAGGTGGCTCTCCGTCGCACCACCGAGGCCACCGATCCGGCCGACACCCTGGCTCCCACGTCCATCCCCCACACGAGCAGCTCGCGCGACGAGATCGCCCGCGCCTTGAGCGTCCTGGCCCGTCGCGAGAACCGCGAACAGATCTACCGTTGGCTGGCCACCGAGGCGGCCCTGACCGTCTCGCCTGCCGCCTGTTGGCTGCTGCTGCGCGTGGACGGCCACGACCGGCAGACCGCACTCCAACTGGCCGACCATCTCCACGTCCCCGTCGCCGCCGTCACCCGGCTGGGCGGGGAGCTCGAACGCGAGGGCCTGATCGATCTGCGCCCGATCGCCGCCGCCGCCGATCGTCTCACCCTGACGCTCTCGGGCCGGTCGGCACTCGACCGGCTGGCGGCGGCGCGCCGTCGCGGCCTCGAGGAACTCCTCGGGGGCTGGTCGCCCGAAGAGCACGCCGAGGTCGTCCAGATGGTGGCCCGGCTGGCCTCGGACCTCATGTCCAACGCGCTGGCCGACCCGGCCATGGTGGCTCCCCCCGCCGCCCCCGACTGAGTGGCCACCGGTTCAACCCTGGTCGGCCGGCGCCCACCCGAGCGACCGCTCGACGGCCCGGCGCCAACCGGCGTGGCCGGCGTCGGCGGCCACCCTTGACTTCTCCGGGCCGAACGATCTCTCGAGCTTCCACAGCGACGACAGCTGCTCGGTCGAATCCCACACCCCCTCGGCCAGCCCGGCCAACATCGCCGCCCCCAGGGCGGTGGTCTCGGCCGTGGCGGGCCGCTGCACCGGCCCCTGGATCTGGTCGGCCTGCATCTGCAGAAGCAGGTCCATCACCGACGCACCACCGTCGACCCGAAGCGCCGACACGCCTCCGCCGACCTCGCTCATGGCGTCGACCACGTCGCGGACCTGATAGGCCATGGACTCGACCACGGCCCGGCCGATATGGCCGGCGCCCACCCCGCGGGTGAGACCGGTGATCATGCCCCGGGCGTAGGGGTCCCACCAGGGACTGCCGAGCCCGGTGAAGGCGGGCACCACGTAGACCCCTTCGCTCGACTCCACCCGGCCCGCCAACGCCCCGATCTCGGCCGAGTCCTTTATCAGTCCGAGACCGTCGCGCAGCCACTGCACGGCCGCTCCCGTCACGAACACGGCACCCTCGAGCGCGTAGGCCACCGGTGACGAGCCGCCGTGGTCACCGAGATCCCACGCCATCGTCGTGAGCAGCCCCTCGGCGGGCGGCGGGCACGCCTCACCGACGTTCATCAAGACAAAGCTGCCGGTCCCATAGGTCACCTTGGCCATCCCGGCACCAAAGCACGCCTGGCCGAACAGCGCTGCCTGCTGATCGCCGGCCACCCCGCTCACCGGAACCCCGGCCAGAGGCGAACCGCCACTCCCCAGCTCGCCGCCCACCTGGCCGAACCGGCCGCAGGACGGCTGCACCGTGGGCAGGACGCCGAGTGGCACCCCGAAGATCTGACCCATCTCGTCGGACCATTCCCGGCTCCGGATGTCGTAGAGCAGTGTCCGGCTGGCGTTGCTGGCGTCGGTCGCCACCACCCCGGCGTCGACCCCGCCGGTCAGATTCCAGATCAGCCAGCTGTCGACGGTGCCGAGCACCAGATCCCCGGTGACGGCCACTGCACCCTCGGTCAGCAGCCACGCCATCTTGGTGGCCGAGAAGTAGGGATCGAGGACGAGCCCGGTGCTCTCCCGGACCACCGGCAGATGGCCGGCCGCCCGCAACTCGTCGCACCGACCGGCCGTCCGCCGGTCCTGCCAGACGATGGCCCGGTGCTGCACCGCCCCGGTCGACCGGTCCCATCCCACCACCGTCTCCCGTTGGTTGGTGATCCCGATCCCGGCCACCGCCCGCCCGGCCGCCGCCTGCCGTCGGGCCACCTCGTCGACCGTCCCGGCCACCGCCGCCCAGATCTCGGCCGGATCGTGCTCCACCCAACCGGGGCGCGGGAAGTACTGCCTGATCTCCCGGTAGGAGACGTCGACCACCTCGCCGGCCTCGTCCACGGCCAGCGCCCGTACCCCGCTCGTCCCGGCATCGATGGCGATCACGCAACCCACGGCCGGGACCCTAACGAGCCTTTCGCACGTGAACCGGCGCACGAGTGCGAACTTTCGCGAATGCCCCGTTACCAGGGCCGACACCGGGTCCGTTCCGTTGACACTGTCGTAACTACAGTGCTGTAATGTCTACCGCATCTCGTGGGTGATGCTCCCCCCGACCACAACATCTTGTGGTTTGTCGGCTTCTCCTGCGCTTTAGGCTCTGCACAAGAGGAAGGTGGACAGATCAATGGCAATTGCTCCCCAGCGGACCGCCATCGGCATCAGGCGTCACTTCACCACCGACGGGGTCCACCCCTACGACGAGGTCGCCTGGGAGCGCCGTGACTCACGGATCACCGATTACCGCGACGGCTCGGTGGCCTTCGAACAGCTCGGGGTCGAGGTCCCCACCACCTGGTCCCTGAACGCCACCAACATCCTCGCCCAGAAGTACTTCCGCGGCACCCCCGGCACCGACGAGCGTGAGTCCTCGCTCCGCCAGGTCATCGACCGGGTCGTCGACACCGTCACCGAATGGGGCTTGAAGGACGGCTACTTCGAGGACACCGAAGAGGCCCGGGCCTTCTCCGACGAGCTCAAGCACGTCATCGTCCACCAGAAGGCCGCCTTCAACTCGCCGGTCTGGTTCAACATCGGCGTCCAGGGGGTTCCCCAGCAGGCCTCTGCGTGCCAGCCCTACGACGCCCTGGTCAACACGCCGTCCGGACTCGTTCCCATCGGTCGTCTGGTGGAGCAGAACGCCGTCGGCGAGAAGGTCCTCGACGCGCACGGGATCACCCGCATCGTGGCCGTCAAGCACAACGGCCGGAAGCCGGTTCTCCGTATCCACACCAAAGCCGGTCACGTCCTCGACGTCACCGCCGATCACCTCGTCTGGAAGGCCAGTGACGCCACCTACGGCCGCTTCGTCCCCGCCGGAGAGCTTTTTCCCGGCGACAAGCTCGAATGGTGCCGGAACGAGTCGTTCGGTGAGCGAGAGATTCGTTCAGAGGAAATCGCCGAAGCCGCCTTGGCGGGTTGGTTGCAGTCTGACGGCTTCGTCGGTCAGTACTCCGAAGGAACGAACCGGTCACTGACGATCGAAGCTATGAGTGTCACCGACGCTGAACTCGCTTGGGTGACGCGAGCGTTGGACGTGGTCTTGCCGGACGTCCACCGCCATGAGCGCACTGTGGAGACGAAGGACCAGACGCTCGACTGCCGGCGTACCCGTCTGTATGGAACCGCCGTGGCGACGTTTGTCGACAAGTGGAATCTCCGCAGGCGCGGCATGGACATGACGGTCCCTGAGGAGCTCTTCACGGCACCTCTCCCGGTCGTGAGGGCATATCTCCGGAGCATCTTCCAGGCGGAGGGCTACGTCACCGTCAGAGAGAGCAGCGCGGCGGTGAGCCTCGACATGATCTCGGAAGGGATCGTCAGAGGTGCTCAGGCGCTTCTCGCCCGCTTCGGGATCTTTTCCCGAGTCCGTTTCAAGGCGGACAAGCGCTCCGACCGGAAAGGCTGCTGGAGCCTGTCGATCAGAACGCTGGGCGATCGGATCGCCTTCTCCGAGGAGATTGGTTTCATCGATGCGATCAAGGCTGACAAGCTCGAGAGCACTCTCCGACGCTCCGATGGTCTCTTCCATCGCCCCACCAAGCGGCTCGAAATAGAGCGCATCGAATCGATCGGCGAAACAGATGTCTACGACATCCAGACAGAAAGCGGTGAGTACCTCAGCTCAAACCTGAGAGTCCACAACTGCTTCATCCTGGCCGTGGACGACTCCATGAACTCGATCCTCAACTGGTACCGCGAGGAAGGAACCATCTTCAAGGGTGGTTCGGGTGCCGGCGTCAACCTGTCACGCATCCGCGCCTCGGTCGAGAACCTCCAGGGCGGGGGAACGGCGTCCGGTCCGGTCTCATTCATGCGTGGCGCCGACGCTTCGGCGGGGACGATCAAGTCGGGAGGAAAGACCCGCAGGGCGGCCAAGATGGTCATCCTCGACGTGGACCACCCCGACATCGAGGACTTCATCTGGTGCAAGGCCCTCGAGGAGAACAAGGCCCGCGTCCTGCGAGACGCCGGCTTCGACATGGACCTCGACGGCGCCGACTCCTTCTCGATCCAGTACCAGAACGCCAACAATTCCGTGCGTGTCACCGACGAGTTCATGCAGGCGGTTCTGGACGACGCCGACTGGGATCTTCTGGGCCGCATGGACCGCACCCCGGTCCGCACCGTCCGGGCCCGTGATCTCTACCGCCAGCTGGCCAAGGCCACCTGGGAGTGCGCCGACCCGGGCATGCAGTTCGACACGACCATCAACCGTTGGCACACCGCCCCCAACGCCGGTCGCATCAACGCCAGCAATCCCTGCTTCCCGGGGAGCGCCCTGGTCCACACCGACAAGGGCCTGATCCGGTTCTCCGAGCTCTTCGACCGGGCCAACCGCGGCGAAGCCTTCGGCGTCTACACCCACGACGTCACCAATCCCGACTCTCCGGCCCAGAGGGTCCAACTGACCTCTCCCGAAGCGTTCATGATCACCGGCTTCAACGACATCGTCCGCCTCCGTCTGGACAACGGCATGGAACTGCGCTGCACCCCGGGCCACAAGATCTTCACCGCTAACCGTGGTTACGTCGAAGCCAAGGATCTGGCCACTGACGACGACGTCAAGGTGCTCGACATCGAGGCTCCTGCCGTCAACGCCGATCTCAGCCTGCCCGTCTCCTGCGACCCGGCCGCCTACCGCCAAAAGGGCGATCTCGCTGACCCGCTGCGCCTTCCCGAACAGTGGACGTCGGAGTTCGCTCACTATCTCGGTTGGGTCATCGGTGACGGCAGCACATCGGGCTCCACCACGAGCACCATCTACGGCAGCGCCGAGGACCGGACGGAGATTCTTCCCCGCCATGCCGAGTTGCTCGAGTGGATCAACGGCGATCGCCCCCTGAAGGTGTCCGAGCAGTCCAATGGGACCGCTCAGCTGCGGATGTCGCGCCGGATCTTCAAGGGTTTCCTGGAAGCCCTCGGGGTCAGGTCGGTCGGCGGACCGCAGAAGACGGTCCCCTGGTCAGTCGAGCAAGCGCCTGCCCCGGCGGCGGCCTCGTTCCTGCAAGGACTGTTCGACGCCGACGGCTGTGTGGTGGTGAACCGCGACAAGGGTTGCTATGTCGGGCTCGGATCGAGCTCGCCGGAGCTCCTGCGCGGCGTCCAGAAGCTTCTCACCACCTTCGGCGTGTTCAGCCGCGTCTACAAGACCCGCAGTGCGAGCGACGACGGCGCGTTCAGCTACACGGCCAAGGACGGGACGACCCGGAAGTACGGGCAATCCTCCATGTACGACCTCAGGATCACCTCGGGATCGATCACCGGCTTCGCCCAGCACATCGGATTCTCCCTGAGCCGCAAGCAGACGCTTTTGCGGGAACTTCTCCTCGAGGGTCCCAAGGGCTTCTACGACGTCCGGCGGACGGCACGGCTGGTGGAGCGGGCCGACGACGGTGTCGAGCTCACCTACAACCTGTCCGAGCCGCGGAACCATTCCTATGTCGTCGACGGAATCGTCGTCCGGAACTGCAGCGAGTACATGCACCTCGACAACTCGGCCTGCAATCTGGCGTCCGTCAACCTGCTCAAGTACCTCCGCGAGGACGGCTCCTTCGACACCGATGGCTTCATGGCAACGGTCGAGGTCGTCTTCACCGCTCAGGAGATCCTCGTCGGCAACGCCGACTATCCGACCGAGCCCATCGCCGAGAATTCCCGTCGCTACCGCCAGCTCGGACTCGGCTACGCCAACATCGGCGCTCTCCTGATGGCCCAGGGACTTCCCTACGACTCGAACGAGGGCCGGGCCTGGGCGGCCTCCATCACCGCCCTCATGACCGGACACGCCTATGCCACCTCGGCCCGTACGGCCGCCCGGATGGGCCCCTTCGCCGGGTACCACGCCGACATGGAGGCCATGCAGAACGTCCTGCGCATGCACCGCGCCGAAGTGGCCAAGATCGACGAGGAGCTCGTTCCGCCGGAACTTCTCTCGGCCGCCCAGGAGGCCTGGGACAACGCCGTCGAACTGGGTGAGCGCCATGGCGTCCGCAACTCGCAGGCGTCGGTCCTCGCCCCCACGGGCACCATCGGTCTCCTCATGGACTGCGACACCACCGGAGTCGAGCCCGATCTCGGTCTGGTCAAGACCAAGAAGCTGGTCGGTGGCGGGACGATGTCGATCGTCAACCAGACGATCCCGCGGGCTCTCGTCCGTCTCGGCTACGCCCCCGAGCAGGTCGAGGACATCGTCACCTACATCAACGAGAACATGTCGATCGTCGGCGCCCCGCACGTCGCACCGGAGCACCTTCCCGTCTTCGCCTGCTCCATGGGCGACAACACCATCCATTACCTGGGCCACGTCCGCATGATGGGAGCGGTCCAGCCCTTCATCTCGGGCGCGATCTCAAAAACGTGCAATGTTCCTGAAGACATCACTGTCGAAGATGTCGAGCAGCTTCATTTGGACGCCTGGCAGATGGGCATCAAGGCCATCGCCATCTACCGCGACAACTGCAAGGTCGGCCAACCGCTTTCCACCACCAAGATCGACCAGGGAGCCGACGTCCCTCCGGGGTCGGAGGCCGAGGCCCGGGATCGGGCCGCCGCCGCCCGCATCGCCGAGCTCGAGGCGGCCCTGGCCCACGAGCAGGGCCGGGCCCACGACACGGTGGTGGTGGGAGCGGTCCGCGAGCGCCTTCCGAGGCGTCGCGCCTCCAGCACCTTCGCCTTCCGGGTGGCCGACTGCGAGGGCTACGTGACGGTCGGAGAGTACGAGGACGGCCGACCCGGTGAGGTCTTCATGAAGGTCTCGAAGCAGGGTTCGACCCTGGCCGGGATCATGGACGCCTTCTCCATCTCGGTCAGCCTCGGCCTGCAGCACGGCGTGCCCTTGGCCACCTACGTCCGCAAGTACACGAGCATGCGCTTCGAGCCCGCCGGCATCACCGACGACCCCGAGCTCCGGATCGCCACCAGCCTGGTGGACTACATCTTCCGCCGGTTGGCCGTCGACTACCTCTCCCGCGAGGAGCGCGAGGAGCTCGGTGTGCTGTCCACGGCCGAGCGCATGCAGCCCACCCTGCCCGGCGTGGAGGAGGCGGCCACACCGGTCCAGGACCTGGTCCAGGACGGCTCGGTCAGCCCGGCTGTCCCGACGGGCAGCACCACGAGACCGGCCCAGCCGGCGCCGGCACCGGCCAACCCGGGCAGAGACCCGTCGCTCATCCAGCGGGCCCAGCAGCGTGACGCGCCGATCTGTTACCAGTGCGGCATGGTCATGCAGAGAGCAGGGTCGTGCTACCTCTGCTCGAGCTGCGGAACCACCAGCGGCTGCTCGTAGATCCTGGTGGGCAGCCGCACCGCCGCCGTCGAGCGAACTCGGAGTGAAATCCCCCAAAGCCCCTCTCCTCGATGGAAGACGACGGACAGAGCGTACACGGCCACACAGGGTGCCCGTGTATCGGGTCGTTCGCCAATATCGACGATGCGTCGAAGACAGGAGCCTTCTTAATGTAAGAGAAGGGCAAGAGGCTTCACAGACCGGAGGGATTCCCATGCGGGCAGCGACCCGAGCGGTGGCGCTGGTCGCCGTCGTGAGTGTGTCTGTGATGGGCCTGGCCGGCGCCGCCTCGGCCAAGGCGGCCAAGGGCTCGCCGGCGTGGTGCAAGGCCCACCGCCACTCCACCCTGAGCGCCTGCCGGGGCTCGAGTCCGGGCGGCGGCTCGGGCGGACCTTCGCCCACCATGACGGTGACCGTCGCCCCCGACCCCCTGGTCGAGACGGGCCAGTCCGAGATCAGGGCCGTGGTGGAGGTGGAGACCAGTCCTTCTCTCTCGGGGGCCGCCGTGCACATCGACTCCTCCCAGCTGGCGGCCGTCTGTGGAGGGGCCGTGCTCTTCGGGTCGCTCCAGCCCGGGGCCGTCTACGGCCCCGACTCCGTCCAGGTTGTCCTGGACGCCGACGGCAACGCCACCGTCAGCCTCTACGGGATCGACTGCGCCCCGGGACCGAGCGTCGTCGAGGCCGATCTGGTCGCCGCCCCCTATTACACGGCCCTCACCACCTTGAACGTCCTGCCGCCGAACGTGACCCCCGCCGGGGTCACCGGTGACCCCGCCAACGAGGTGGAGACGGGCAACACCGCGGCGAGCGGCGACTCCGACGTCTACGCCGTGTTCTACGTGGAGACCGACCCCGTCTACGCCGAGCAGACGGTGGAGATCGGATCGACGCAACTGTTCAGCCGCTGCCTCGGGGCCATCGCCCCCGTCTGGATCTCGAACCAGGGCAGCTTCACCACCTCCACGGCCACAGCCACGTTGGATGACGACGGCAACGCCGTGTTCAGTTTCACCGGGTCGTCGTGTGCGGCCGGGACATCCACGGTGATCGCCGACGTGCTGGCCGGCGTCCACAGCACCTACGTCACGACCTACACCATCCTCGCCCCCGCCCCCACCATCTAGCGGGCGCACCACGTCGATCCACCGTCAGGGGAACCGCAATGCACACCCACCGAGCCGACCACCGCCGCCTGGTCCGGGGACTCATCCGGCGCGTCGGCCCCCGATCCGGGCTCCGGCTTGCCGCCGCCGGGCTCGTCATGGGGCTCGCCACCGTCTCGGTGGCCGTGCTCCGGGCCCCGGTGGCCGGTGCGGCCACGCCGGCCACCACGTGGACCCAGATGTCCCCGGCCACGAGTCCTTCCGGGCGCCAGTTCGCCTCCATGGCCTACGACCCGGGCACCGGCCAGATGGTGCTTTTCGGCGGCTTGGACAACGGCCTCAACATCCTCAATGACACCTGGACCTGGGACGGCTCCACATGGACCCAACAGTCACCGGCCACCAGTCCCTCCCCCCGCTACGGCGCCTCCATGGCCTACGACCCAGGCACCGGGCAGATGGTGCTCTTCGGCGGATTCGGCAGCAACCGCCTCAACGACACCTGGACCTGGGACGGCTCCACCTGGACCCAGCTTTCTCCGGCCAAGAGCCCCCCCGGGCACGCGGGCGCCTCCCTGGCCTACGACCCGGGCACCGGCCAGTTGGTGCTCTTCGGCGGCAACGGCAACGGCGGCCTCCTCAATGACACCTGGACCTGGGACGGCTCCACCTGGACCCAGCACTCCCCGGCCACGAGCCCCCCCGCCCGCAACGGGCCCTCCCTGGCCTACGACCCGGGCACGGGCCAGTTGGTGCTCTTCGGCGGCGACGGCAACAGCGGCCTCCTCGGTGACACCTGGACCTGGGACGGCTCCACCTGGACCCCGCGGTCACCGGCCACCAGTCCCTCCCCCCGCTACGGTCCCTCCCTGGTCTACGACCCGGGCACGGGCCAGATGGTGCTCTTCGGCGGCAGCGACAACAGCGGCTTCCTCGGTGACACCTGGACCTGGGACGGCTCCACCTGGACCCAGCTGTCCCCGGCCACGAGTCCTCCCGAGCGCCAGAGTGCCTCGCTGGTCTACGACCCGGGCACGGGCCAGTTGGTGCTCTTCGGCGGCAGCGGCAACAGCGGCTTCCTCGGTGACACCTGGACCTACGGGTACCCGCCCGGCACGGCGTATGGCTGGACCGGGCTGTCCCCGGCCACGAGCCCCCCCGCCCACTACGGCGCCTCCCTGGCCTACGACCCGGGTACGGGCCAGATGGTGTTCTTCGGGGGACGCAACAACGGCGGTTTCCTCAATGACACCTGGACCTGGGACGGCTCCACCTGGACCCAGCTGTCCCCGGCCACGAGCCCCCCCGGCCGCGACGTTGCCTCCATGGCCTACGACCCGGGTACGGGCCAGTTGCTGCTCTTCGGCGGTCTCGACAGCAACGGCTTCCTCAATGACACCTGGACGTGGGACGGCTCCACCTGGACCCAGCTGTCCCCGGCCACCAGCCCCTCCGCCCGCCTGGGCGCCTCCTTGGCCTACGACCAGGGCACGGGTCAAATGGTGCTCATCGGCGGCTTCGACGGCAGCAACCGCCTCAATGACACCTGGACCTGGGACGGCTCCACCTGGACCCCGCAGTCCCCGGCCACGAGCCCCTCCGCCCGTGACGTTGCCTCTTTGGCCTACGACCCGGGTACGGGCCAGTTGCTGCTCTTCGGGGGATCCAACGGGGCCCTCAATGACCTCAATGACACCTGGACATGGAGCGGATCCACCTGGACCCAGCTGTCCCCGGCCACGAGCCCCCCCGCCCGCTACGGCGCCTCCACGGCCTACGACCCGGGCACCGGCCAGTTGGTGCTCTTCGGCGGCAGCGGCAACGGCGCCTTCCTCAATGACACCTGGGCGTACCAGCCCGTCGCCGTCGTCGTCGCACCCAGCAGCTTCACCACCAGCCTCACGTCTCCGCCGTCGACGGCGGTGGGTAACGCCTGGAACGACGCGGCGACGGTGACGGGCAACCCCGCCGGCGGGGCGCCGTCGGGTTCGGTCACCTTCACACTGTGCCAGGAGGCGTCGCCTCCCACCGCCTGCACCGGGGGGACGACGGTGGACACGATCTCACCGACCGGGACGAGCGGTGACGTCTCCACCTTCACCTTGCCGGGCGCCGACGCCCAGTCGCCCACGGCGGCCGGCACCTACTGCTACAACGTCTCCTACAGCGCCACCGCCGGTGGCAACTACCTGTCGGTGTCCTCCCAGTCGGACGACGAGTGCTTCACCGTGACCATGACCCTGGCTCCGGGCTCGGTGTCCAACGGGACGTGGGAGACGCCGTATCCCACCACCACGTTCAGCACCACGGGCGCAACCGGCACCGTCACCTTCTCCGAGACGGGGGCCCTGCCCCAGGGCCTCAGCCTCTCCTCGGCCGGCGTGCTCTCGGGGACGCCCACCGCCAAGAGCCAGATCGGAACCACGTTCGGCTTCACGGTGAAGGCCACCGATGCCGCTCTCAACACCGTGTCCGGCAACTACAGCATCGAGATCCTCTCGCCTTGTGCGGCCGGTCTCACCCCGTACTTCTTGTCGGCCACCTCCCACACGGGGAACTTCACCGGGATCTTCTGCGTGAACACCTTCGGCACGGGCACCTACACCCAGAGTGGCGGGGCCCACGGCTCGGGCACCGTGACGTCATCGTCGGGAGTCACCCACATCACCGCCTTCGGCACCAACCTGGCTCTGCTGGGACAGAAGACCACCACGTCGAGCACGTTCACCGAGACGGCCCCGGCGCCCATGAAGGCGGGGACCTTCACGCTGTTGTAGGGGCCTCCCGACCGGTGTTGCGCCTTGGCTCTTGCGCCATTGTCGGGGAGACAGCGCGAGGTTGCCGTTCTGTGCGTCCCTGACAGGACCAGTCCGGCCACCGCCTGCCGGTCGAGATCCCGTGTGCGGGTGCGCAGAGTCACATCGACCGCCACCGTCGGCTTCAATGACTGCTCCCTCGACTCGACCCACACGAAAATGCGCGGCGACGGTGATAAAGGACGGGCGCAAGTCGGATCGAGGCCCCGACATTTGACGCTGCGAGCCCGGCCCCGATGGAGACACAGGGTGCGCGCAACCCCCCCAATACCGTGGGAGATTGAACTCTCTCGACTTGTCACCCCAAGCGATGAAGACTGGTCGTTATGGCGGCGCGCATGCACGACGAGGAGATCGAGATAGACGACGCTCTCGTCCGCCATCTCGTTGCCACCCAGTTCCCCGAGCTTGCCGACAGGCAGATCAAACGGGTCGAGCCGTGGGGTACCGACAACGCCATCTACCGACTCGGTGACGATCTCGTCATTCGCCTACCCCGTATCCACTGGGCGACGGAGCAAGTCGAGCGGGAAGCAACGTGGCTACCCCGCCTTGCTCCGTATCTTCCCATCGCCGTGCCAGAGCCGATTGCCATCGGTGAGCCAGACGTCGGCTATCCCTATCGCTGGGCAGTGCATCGATGGCTTCCTGGCGACGCTGCCACAATCTCCAGGATGGATGATCCTTTGCGTTTCGCGCTCAACCTTGCGAACGTCATCCGAGCGCTGCAGACCGTGCCTACTGACGGTGCCCCAGAAGCTCGCAATCGGGCACGACCATTGCAGGAGTACAACGATGCGACCGTGGGGGCCATCACCTTCGCCAGCGAACTGATCGACGATGAGCGAGCCAGGGCTGTGTGGGAAGAGGCGCTGGCAGCCCCTCCGTATCGAGGTGCCCCTGTTTGGGTTCACGGAGACATCGAGGGTAACTGCCTTTTGACGGACGGCCAGCTCTCCGGGATCGTGGACTGGGGTTCAGCTTGCGTCGGTGACCCCGCTGTCGACATTCAAGTTGTTTGGTCTCCGCTTTTTACCGATGACTCCCGTTCGGCGTTTCTCGAGACCCTTTACGTTGACGAAGCCACCCTGACCCGGAGCCGGGGTGCAGCGATACACCAGGCGTGCGCCGCCCTCCCCTACTACCTCAACACCTATCCGCTGATTGTCGAGCGGTCATGGCACAAGTTGGCCACGCTGGGCGTCGAGCCACGAAGAGCCTTGTAGAGGAAAGACCAAAGGCAGGACCATACGAGGCTCGGCGGTGTCGGTATCACCCGGACTCGCCTGCAAGTGCGACGGTCGAAAACGTTCCGAACCGAGAAGAGAGCGCCGTTGAAACTAAGCGCTGGGATTGTCGAATTGCCATGCGTCGCTTCGCCACTTCGACGCACGGGTCATGCGGGAACTCCGATACCGGGCGGCTTCGATTTCTCGACCTGTGGGCCTCTACGGGCAACGGTACGCGTGTCCTTGGCTCTGGACTTGGCGCCTCGCACCTGGTCTCGGAGTATCGGGTGAGCTGACCTCGGTCCTCCGATCCTCAGGATTGACGACGCATCAGATCTAGCAGGACGCCTACGGTGGCCAGTCTGTCTTCCTCGGCTCGGAGGCGACGGACAAGATCCCATGCGTGCATCGAACAGGTCACGGAATCGACGGCCGGGGCTGAGGCTCTTCGCCGCCAGTCTGGTGCTGGGGCTCACCACCGTCTTTGTGACCGCGCTTCCGGCTTCTGTGACGTCCGCCGCCACTTTCACCGTCACGAAGTCCAGGTGGGCCATATGAAAGGATGCGCGCGTGTGTGTGAATTCGGGACCAGACCCTTGAAAAGGCCCTGGTCGCTCGATCTTTTGGAAACCTGCGACACGCTCAGATCCGCCGGGCGGTAACCCTTCTCGTTTCAGGCCGAGGGTGGTCCGAGACCCGGCCGGGCGATGTGATCGTGGGTGACGCCACCGGGGGCGCGTTGCGGCGGCCGATGGGGGGCGACCACGCCGGCGCGCAGATGCCGACGCGACCCCGACCACGGTGCCGGCGGGGCCGTCACCCGGTCACAGAGCCGGTAGGCGACGTTCTCGTAGTTGACCCGCCAGCCCCGGAAGTCGGGCCAGGCCTCCTCGGCCGTCCGCTCGATCGGGAATCCCGACGCCCGCAGCATGTCGACGGCGACGGCGAACTCCTCGTAGCTCAGCAGGATGGGGCCCTCGGGACTGGGGTCGGGATCGACCTTCCATCCGAGCATCCGGGCGATCCGCGTGAGGGCGGTCAACCCCATCCGCAGACACAGGCGCGCCTGGGACGAAGCCGTGCTCGGCGACAGCGCCAGGTGCATGGCGGCGCCGTCGAGCACGGCCAGCAGGCCGACCAGCCACGAGAACCAGGGCTCCGGGGAACGGAAGAGGAGGAGAACCGGGTAGGTGGTGTGGCTCTCGGCCAGATCGGCGGCCCACAACTCCCAGTCGGCGTAGAAGGCGGGCAGGGCGTCGATGATCCCCACCAACTGGTGCCGGGCCAGCAGCTCCGGGCCCCAGGCCGGTACACCGGCCCGGCTCTCGAGCATGGCCACCAGGGCCTCGCGTTTGTTGAAGGCGCCGTAGAGAGCGGGCAGGTAGGCGATCTGCAGGGCCACCACCACAACCCAGCAAGCGCCGGCCACGATGTCGACGGCATCGTTGGGGGGTCCGCCCAAATGCGCCGATCCGACGGTGAAGATGGCCGCCGTCGCCTGGAGCAGGGCGTTGCCCATGTGGTGGGTGGTGCCCTCCAGCATGAGTCCGAACCCCACGACGAACAAGCCGGCCCAGACGAGAAGCTGGGCCACCAGCGCCACCGGTCCGACGGGGGCGAGCAGCGCGTCCTTCGTCTCGTAAGTCTTCACGAAGCGGGTGGCCGCCAGGAACGAGATTCGCACCGTCCGGTTGATCAGCACCGACAATCGTTCGAAGCCCCGCGGTGAGCGGGGGAGCACCATGGTGAACAGGATGCTGGCCCCGGTGAACGCCGCCACGGCGATTCCCAGGGCGAAGAGGAAGTGGTCCATCACGCGTCTCGGTCTCCGTCTCCGTCTCCTGGCCCGCCGCCGTCAGTTCCGGCGACGACCGATCATGGCGCAGCCTCCAGCGCGGCGCGGTCCCAATCACCGAGCTCGGCGGCGGCCTCGTAGGTGTTCTGGAAGAATTCGAGCAGCATGGCCTCCGGGTCGTCGGCCGCCCGGACGTCGGCGTAGGGCAGGAGGAACTCGCCGAGATCGCCGTCGTAGTACGCCGCCGCGGGGCGGACGGGCCGGTGGGCGAAACCCCGGGGCTCGGGGTAGGCGTAGGAGTAGAAGGAGCCCTCGGCGCTCCCGCCGGGCCAGAACCCGCAGCTGCTCAGCTCGTGGCTGTACGCCATCTCCTGCACCCAGTCGGCACAGTTGGGCACCCCCCCGGGATGCTTGGGCGCCGTCCGGCCCGAGAACCGGGAGACGGCGAGGTCGGCGGCGCCCCAGAAGAAGTGCACCGGGCTGACCTTGCCGATGAAGCGCGCCCGGAATCGGGTCATCACCCGATGGGACTGGACGAGGGCCAACCAGAACCGTCGGATGGCGTCGCCGTCGTAGGCGTGGTGCCGCTCGTCAGCGCTGAAGGCAATCGCCTCGGGCAGCTCCACCGGTCGGGCCAGGATCTTCACCGGGACTCCGAGATCGTAAAGCCCGTCCATCGTGGCCCGGTAGAAGCTGGCCACCGAACGGGGCTCGAGAGCCACCGTCCGGACCTGGCCGTCGGTCATCCGGATGACGAGAACGTCTTCGAGGAAATCGAACTCGATCTCGAGGCCGCGCCCGCCGGCGTGCATCAGCGACGTGGTCAGTCCCCGGGCCGAGACGTAGAGCGGGACCTGCCACCAGTGGTTCACCATGGGTTCGAGGGCCAACCGGATCTTGCCCACGACCTGGGTCCACAACTGCAGGGTGTCGCGGCTGTCCTCCCACGCCGAGAGGGTCAGCTCGGGCCACCCGCTCGAGGGCACCGGGTCCCTTCAGCCGTTTTTCGGTGTGGCCACGAAGACGGGGATCTCGCGTTCGGTGTTCGCCTGGTACTCGGCGTAGGGCGGGTAGGCGGCCACCGCCCGTTCCCACCAGGTCGCTCTCTCGTCGCCACTCAGTTGCCGGACCACCACCTCGAAGGGCTCGGGTCCGTCCTGGATGGTGACGGCCGTGGGGTCGGCCACCAGGTTGTAGTACCAGACCGGATGCGTCGGCGCCCCTCCCTGGGAGGCGACCAGGGCGTAGCTCCCGTCGTGCTCCACCCGCATCAGAGGGGTCTTGCGGATCCTTCCGCTCTTGTTGCCGCGGGTGGTGACCACCACGATCGGCATGCCCGTGTCGAGCAGGGTGTTGGCCCGCCGGCCGCCGGAGCTTTCGTATTCGGCCACCTGGTTCCGCACCCACTCGGACGGGCTCGGTTCGTACTCTCCTGGAAGGGTCATGACGGCATCTTACGGAGAGTGCTCACACCGCCGTTCCCGTCCGGCGCCGCCGGCTGACGACCAGTCGGACCACCTCGATCAGCAGGGTCACGGTGAGCGCCAATCCGAGCGCCAGCAGGAGCCCCTGCCAGGGATGGTTCTGAAAGGCCTTACCGCCGAGCCGTCCCATGAAGAAGGCGTAGCTGGCCCATATGACGCCGGCCACCGCCGTGGCCGGGATGAATCGCCGGCGCGGGAAGTGGACCACGCCGCAGGTGAGCATCACCGCCGTCCGACCTCCGGGGATGAACCGGCAGACCACGATGAGCCGGGCCCCGAATCGCTCGAGGGTCCGCTCGGCCCACGCCTTGCGCTCCACCCCCCGGCCGCTCGAGAAGACCTTCCTGTTCACCCACGGGCCGAACCGGCGGCCGATCAGGTAGCAGAGGTTGTCCCCGACGAACGCCCCGGCTGCGGCCAGAGCGATCAGGATGACGATACGGGGGTCGGCGCTGCCCGCCGTGGTGACACCGAGGGCCACGATGGCCGTCTCGCTGGGCAGCACAGGGATCACGGCGTCGAAGGCGGGCAGGAAGAAGGCCAGCAT
This sequence comes from Acidimicrobiales bacterium, assembly GCA_035535015.1. Lineage (GTDB taxonomy): Bacteria > Actinomycetota > Acidimicrobiia > Acidimicrobiales > UBA8190 > Palsa-661. The sequence goes on from DATLQU010000004.1 coordinate 66,383, forward strand.
GTACGAAGCGGTCGAGTCGATCTGGAGGTCGGACAGGTTCACCATGGGCGTCCGATCAGGACCGAGCGACACCAGTGCAGAAGCGGCGGATCGTCGACGGCGAAAGACCAGAAGGCGGCGAGCCACCGACGGGCCGGTTCGAACCACTGGTCGAGGCCGGCGGCGCGCAGCCAGCTCATGGCCAGGTCGACGTCCGCCGGACGAGCCGTCGGTGTGATCTCCGGCGACGCCAGGTAGACCGCGGCCGAGAGCGGGTCCAGCCGTCGGTCACCGGCCACGCTGGTCGTTCCGATGTCGATGACAGCGGTGATCCGGAGCCCGTCGGTCAGCATGTTCCCGGCGAAGCCGTCGAGGTGGACGAAGCCCGGGGCCGTCGCCTCGGGCAGCTCCTCGGCCAACGCCACCGGGTCGATCGACCAGAAGTCGCTGGTCGACCGGGCCAGGTTCATCGACGCCCGCTCGGCCAGATAGAGACGCCAGCGGGTCGTCTCGATGGCGTCGTCACCGATCAGGTCGCCGAAGCCCGGTCGAGGGTCGAGCTGGAGGTCGCCCAAGGCGGCGGCGGTGTCGAGGTGCTGCTCGACGAGCCGCGCCCGTGCTTCGCCCTCGAGGTCGCCCAGGGCGTCGGCCAGGGACCGCCCGGGCAGCCGCCGTTCGATCACGAAGACCCGTCGCCCCGCCTCGCCCACCTCGAGGACCTCGGGAAGGGCGAACGGCGGCCGTGAGCGTCCCAGCTCGGCCACCAACTTCTGCCGCCGGCGGATCTCGTCAGCCCGCCCCCCGGCGCCGAGAACCCGCAGGACCCGGTCGGGGCCGAGGGCGTAGACCGACGCCTCGCCCCCGCGACCGAGCAGGTCATCGGCGCCGACTCCGAAGGTGGCCAGGACAGCGGCGAGGTCAGGGTCAGCGGCGAGGTCAGGGTCGGCCGGCGACGGCATGGGTTCAGTCTGGGCGATGGACGGCCCCGTGTCGTCCGACCGCCTGAGCCGACAGCAGAGGTAGGCCGTGTCCTATCGTTGGCGATGGCCGATGGCGGGGCGTTGGCGCTCGAGGCCTGGAGACTCGTCCGCCGGATGATGGACGACATGACGGCCATGGTCGAGGCTGAGGCCGAGACGGAGCTGGAACTGCTCGAGGGTCTGCGGGTGCTCGGTCGGATCACGGCGCTGTGCTCCGAATTGTCACTCGACGTGGACGCCGACTCACCCTGGTTCTTCTCCATGAACACCGAGGCCCGCCTGATCGGAGGCCCCAATCCCGACGGCCAGTACTTTCTGGCCATGATCGACGGTCACCACCGCTACCGCGTCAGCGGCTGCCGGGGCACCACCGCCTACCTCGGCTTCCAGGTCCTGGCCGGCTCGGGGCTGACCCCGAGGCGGATGGGCGCCTACGTCTCGGACCGCGACCTGTCCGTGGCCGACGACGGCAGCTTCGCCTTCGTGCTGGCGGCCGAGGAGCCGACGGCGCCGGAGTTGGCCGGCCACCGCTGGGTGGCCATGCCCGCCGACTCCTCGGCCATCGTCGTCCGCGAGTACATCGCCGACCGGACCGCCGAGGAGGCGGCCACCCTCGTCATCGAACCCCTCGACCCCCCTGGTCGTCCCGCCGTGCCCACCGACGGGTTGGTCGCCGAACAGTTGACCTCCATGGCCTGGACGATCGCCAAGCTCGCCACCCTGCACCGGACCATCCGACCCGAACTCCTCGACACGCCCAACCAACTGGTCACGGCCCTGGCCGCCGACCTGGGAGAGGCCGAGACCACGCCCGACAACCTCTACATGATGGGAACCTTCCGTTTGGCGCTGGGCCAGGCCCTCGTCATCGATCTCGTTCCCCCCGACACCCGCTACTGGAGCGTCACCTTGGAGAACATCTGGCATGAGTGCATCGACCCCCGGCGCCGGCGGAGCTCGCTCACGAACGCCCACGCCGTCTCGCGCCGCGACGGCACCGTCCGGATCGTGATCGCCGACACCGACACCGACACCGACACCGACACCGACACCGTCGGCGCCGGTGCGAGTGCCGTCGCCGATGGTGATGCCGACCCCGACGGCATCGAAGATGCCGTCAACCGGCTCGACACCGGTGGACGACACCGGGGATTCGTGGTGATCCGGTGGCTCGACAACCCCGAGCCCCCGTCGATGGTGACGTCAGTGCGGGGCCCGGCCTCGGTGCCGTCCTGATGGCGGAGGGGCGCTTCGCGCTGGAAGCGCTGGTCGACGAGGCCGTCGCCCGCGCCGGTGCCGATGATTTCGGCGAGCCGACCTGGCGCCAGGGACTGGAGATCCTGCTCGACGGGCTCGAGCAGGAAGCCCGGCTCTCCGACATCGGGGTGGAGATCGCCACCTCGGGGATCGTCGACTACCTGGCCACCCGGTTGGCCTTGACGGACTGGCGTGACAGCCACCCGGAGGTGGCCGGGGGCACCGTTCGGCAGCCCATCGTGATCGTCGGGCAACCACGCACGGGGACCACCATCCTCTACGACCTGCTGGCCCAGGACCCGAGCCTCCGGGCCCCGTTGACCTGGGAGGTGGACAAGCCGGTGCCTCCGCCGGAGACCGAGAGCTACCGGACCGATCCGCGGATCGCCGAAGTCCAGGCCACCATCGACATGGTCGAATCGGTCATGCCGGGTTTCATGAGTTTCCACGCCATGGGGGCCCTGTTGGCCCAGGAATGCGTCCGGATCACGGCGGCCGACTTTCGCAGCATGATCTTCCACACCCAGTTCCGGGTGCCCAGCTACAACCGGTGGCTCCTGTACGAGGCCGACCTGGCCCCCGCCTACCGATGGCACCGTCGCTACCTCCAGCATCTCGAGTCCCGGCATCCGGCGGTCCAGTGGTTGCTCAAGTCGCCCGCCCACCTGTGGAGCCTCGACGCCCTGGCGGCCGAGTACCCCGACGCCATCGTGGTCCAGACGCACCGGGACCCGCTCAAGGTGATCGCCTCGGTGAGTGCGCTGGTGGCCCATCTGCGGCGGATGTCGAGCGACGAGGTGGAAATGGCCGAGATCGCCGAGGGCTATGCCGAGGACATCTTCCTGGGCCTCGACCGGGGGATGGCGGCCCGTGACGCCGGGGCCTTTCCCCCCGAGCAGGTGGTCGACGTCCACTTCGCCGCCTTCCGCGACGACCCCCTGGCCACCGTCCGGACGCTCTACCTCGCCCTCGGTCGGGAGCTGACCGATGCCACCGAGGCCCGCATGCGCAGCTTCCTCGACCGGCACCCCGACGACGGCGGGGGAGGCCGCTACCAGTTCTCCGACACCGAGCTCGACGCCGACGTCCTGCGGGAACGGTCGCGCCCGTACCAGGAGCGCTACGCGGTGGCCTCCGAGCCGGTGCGCTGAGGCGGCCGTCAGCCGGCCAGACCGCGCTGGACGAAGTCGCAGATCTCGGTGGCGGCGTTGATGCGGGCCGGGGGAACGGGATCGGCGGCCCGGACCGACATGGCGCCGTAGATCTGCTGGCCGATCAAGGTGACGGCCCGGTCCGGATCGATTCGCCGGAAGGCCCCGGAGGCCACCCCCTCGTCGACGAGCTCTCGGACCCGCCCGACCACGTCGAGCCCGATCATGGCCAGCTCGGAGCCGACGGCGGCGGCGCCGGGGGCGACGGCCTCGTAGGTGGCCAGGGCCAGCCTGATGAAGGCGGGGCTGCTGTCGAGCTGCTCGAAGATGCCGACGACGAGGAGCCGCAATTTGTCGATCGGCGTGTCCTGCAGATCCCAGCGGCCCGAGATGGTCGCCAGCAACTGGTCGTGCATCCGCTTCAGGCAGGCCCGGATGAGCTCGTCGCGGTTGGCGAAGTAGACGTAGATGGTGGAGCGGGCCACGCCGGCCTCGGAGGCGATCTCGTCCATCGACACCTCGGTGGTCCCTCTCTCCCCGAAGAGCTGCTGGGCCACGTCGATGATCTGGTCGCGCCGGAAATCCCTGATGACCTCCTTCAGGTCCTGAGAGCTCTGCCGGGCCATGTCAGGTCGTCACCTTGGGCCCGGGGGTGAAGGCCACGGGAATGTGCTTGACCCCGTTGATGAACGCCGACTGCAGTCTCTCCACCTTGCCGTCGAGGTGGATGTCGGGCACCCGGTCGAGGAGATGTTCGAACATGACGCGGATCTCCATCCGGGCCAGGTTGGCTCCGAGACAGAAGTGGGGCCCCCCGCCGCCGAAGGCGATGTGCGGGTTGGGCTTGCGGGTGATGTCGAAGCGATGGGGCTCCTCGAAGACCGTCTCGTCCCGATTGGCCGAGATGTGGAAGAAGACCACCTTCTGGTCGGCCTTGATGGCCTGCCCGCTCAGCTCCGTCTGGGTGGTGGACTGACGGCGGAAGTTCATGACCGGCGTGACGAAGCGCAGCATCTCCTCCACCGCCGAGGGCAGAAGGGACCGGTCGTTGCGCAGCAGCTCCCACTGATCGGGATGATCGAAGAAGGCCACCATGGCGCCGGAGATCAGGTTGCGGGTCGTTTCGTTGCCGGCCACCGTCAGCAGCAGGAAGAACAGCTCGAGCTCCAGATCGGAGAGGCGTTCGCCCTCGATCTCGACGCCGGTGAGCACGCTCATCAGGTCCTGGTGGGGATCGATTCGCTTGGCCGCGAAGAGCTGCGACGCGTAGGCGTAGAGCTCCATGGAGGCGACCTGGGCGATGTCGTCGGTCGCCTGGTACTCGGGGTCCTCGCTGCCGATCATCTTGTTCGACCAGTCGAACATCCGGTGTCGATCTTCATTCGGCACCCCGAGCAGCTCGGCGATGACCACCAGCGGGAGCTCGGCCGAGATCTGGGTGACGAAGTCGGCCGAGCCCTGCTCGATGACGTCGTCGATGATGGCGTCGGTGGCCAGGTCGATGCGTTCGTGGAGCTCGTTGACCACCCGGGGCGTGAAGCCCTTGTTGACCAGTCGCCGGTAGCGGGTGTGGATGGGCGGGTCCATGTTCAACATCAGCAGCTGCTGCTGGGCCAGCTGCTCCTCGTCCATCTCGAAGAGCAGTGATCCCCGGTCGTGGGAGGAGAAGAGGCTGTAGTCCCGGTTCACCGTGTTGCAGTCGTCGTAGCCGGTGACGGCCCAGAATCCCGGACCGTTGGCCTCCTCGTGCCACCAGACGGGGGCGTTCTTGCGGAGGAAGGCGAACCACTCGTGGGGGACCCCGGGCACGAAGGCCTTCGAGTTGGTGAGGTCGATGTCGCTGAAGCCGATCTCTGACACATGCATTCGGACGGGTCCTCCGGTTCATCGGACACTGTGTCCGAAGGGTCGGATGGTAGGTCCGGACGACGGGCCTGTCAACGACGGGCCTGTCAATGTGGGGCGGTCGATCTGGACGGCGGCGACCGGGGAGGGACCATGGAAGCGGTGACCGAGGACTGGGAGCGCGCCGCCGCCATCGTGGCCCATCCCGACGACCTCGAATACGGCGCCGCCAGCGCTGTCGCCCGGTGGACGTCTCAGGGCAGACAGGTCTCCTACGTGCTGGCCACGAGCGGCGAAGCCGGCATCGCCGGCTTGGCCCCCGACCGGTGCCGACCCTTGCGAGAAGACGAGCAGAAGCGCAGCGCCGCCATCGTGGGCGTGGACGACGTCGTCTTCCTCGGTCACGCCGATGGGGCCGTGGAGTACGGGCTCCGACTGCGCCGGGATCTGGCCGGAGAACTCCGGCGGATCCGTCCGGAGGTCGTCGTGGGCATGAACTTCGACCTCACCTGGGGCGAGGGTGGAAGTGTGAACCACGCCGACCACCGGGCCGTCGGTCTGGCTGTCCTCGACGCCTGTCGCGACGCCGCCAACGAATGGGTCTTCCCCGAATCGGGTGAGCCCTGGGGCGGGATCAGGGCCGTGTACATCTCGGGGACGGAGGCGCCGACGCACTATGTCGATGTGACCGAGACCATCGACACCGGGATCGGGTCGTTGCGCGCCCACCAGGCCTACATCGACGGCCTCGGCTCCGATTTCGATCCGGACAGCTTTCTCCGGAACATCACGGGGTACGGGGGCATGGCCGCCGGATGTGAATTCGCCGTGCTCTTCCAGGCCTTCAACGCGTCGTAGGGCACCGGAATAATCCGGTCCGAGGCACGGTTGGCACGAACATGTTGGTGGAGATCTTCTCCGACGTGGTCTGCCCGTGGTGTTCGATCGGCAAGCGCCGGTTCGAAGCGGCGCTTGAGGACTTCGCCCACGCCGATGAGATCGACGTGGTCTGGCGGGCCTACGAGCTCGATCCCCGGGCCCCGGCCGAAGGCCAGGGCGATTACCTCGACCGGTTGGCCCGCAAGTACGGGATGTCGCGCCAGCAGGCGGCTTCCGCCCAACAACGGCTGACCCAGGCCGCCGCCGGTGAGGGCCTCGACTTCCACTTCGAGCGGGTCCGACCGGGCAACACCTTCGATGCCCACCGCCTGCTCCACTACGCCCGGGAGGCCGGTCCGGGTCGACAGGACGCTCTGAAGGAGCGGCTCTTCTCGGCCTACTTCACCGAGGGCGCTCCCATCGGTGATGCCGGGACGTTGGTGCGGCTGGCCGGTGAGGTGGGACTCGATCCCACCGCCTGCGCCGAGATCCTGGCCGGGGACCGTTACGCCGAGGAGGTCCGGGCCGACGAACGCGAGGCCCTCGAGCTCGGCATCACCGGAGTGCCCTTTTTCGTTGTCGACGGGAAGTTCGGTATCCCCGGGGCCCAGGACGCCGAGACGATCCTGAATGTGCTCGAGCGGGCCTGGGCGAAAGCCCACCCCCTCGAGATGGCCGTCCCCGCCGACGTTGGCCTCTGCGAGGGCGACAACTGCGCCGTCTGACCCGGCATCGCGTTCGGCCGGAGGTCGGCCGGCTCTGAACCGTCGCTCGTCGAGCCGCCGTCAGAGGGCTAGAAGGGCCGGGGCGAGCCGGCGGTACTCGGCCAACGGAAACGACGTCTTGGCGTCGGAGACGACCTGGATACAGACGTGGTCGGCGCCGGCCTGGTAGTGGGCGGCCACGCGGGCGGCCACCGTCTCGATATCGCCCCAGGCGACGACGGCATCGACCAGACGGTCACTGCCCCCGCCGGCGACGTCGTCCTCGCCGAAGCCGAGCGACCGCAGATTGTTGGCGTAGTTGGGGAGAGTCAGGTAGCCGGTGGTGAAGGTCCGGGCCACGGCCCGGGCCCGGACGGGATCGGACTCGAGGACGACGGTCACCTCGGGGGCGAGGAGAGGCCCTTCTCCCAGGGTGGCGCGGGCCCGGGTGGTGTGTTCGACGGGGACGAAATACGGATGGGCACCCCGGGCCCGGGTGGCGGCCAATGTGAGCATGCGCGGCCCCAGGGCGGCCAGGACCCGACGGTCCTTCGTCACCACGGCAGCGTCGTCCAGGCCGTCGAGGTAACCGACCATGTGGGAATAGGGGCGGTTGTAATTGTCGACCACCGGTCCGTGGCTCGCCCCCAGGCCGAGGAGGAAGCGCTCCGGGTACCGGGCGTCGAGATCGGCGACGTCCCGGGAGAGGTCCTCGGGAGAGGTCAGCCAGATGCTGGCGATCCCACTGGCCACCGCCATCCGGGAGGTCGAGGCGAGCAGCCGGCCGAAGCGTGTCGAGAGGCCGGGCTGGAAACCGCCCGACGACCACAGCGCCGAGTAGCCGAGCTCCTCGAGCTCGGCGGCGACGTCGATCGACACCTCGCCCTCGTCCCGCCACGAGCCGCTCCACCAGATGCCCAGCCTGCCGAGTTCCACCCGGCCCAGCGTATCGAGTTGTTTGCCGTTACTGCTCGGACAGGATCGCTGCCAGTTCGGCCAGCGGGTCGCGCACGACGGGGCCGGTGACTTCGACGACGGCACTGGTGATGGTCCCGGTGAAAGGGAAGGGGGCCTCGTATCCGTCGCCCACCGCCGGCCCCCATTCGTAGCCACAGGTGAGACCCACACCCACGCCGTTGAAGCCCGACGGGGTGAAGCGGGCGATCGGGCCGGCGGCCACGACGTCGCCGTCGACGAGCAGGGTGGCCGCTCCTCCCCGGCCGCCGTCCTTCTCGAAGGTGAAGGCCAGGGTGTGAGGACCCGGTGCCACGGCGTCGGGGGCCTCGAGGACGAGGCGCTCCTTGCCGTAGAGGTTGTGGACGTACCGGGGCCGGCCGTCGAGGAGGTGGAACGACCAACCGCCCAGAGCGGATCCCAGAGCCAGCAGGACGCCGGAGGCCACGTCGTCGTCGGGCAGATCGACCTCGACGGTCATGGCGTGGGAGCGGTTGCGGACGTTCACGGCCACCGGTTCGGGCACCTGGGCCCCCCCAGGGAAGTAGCGGAAGCTCGTGCGTTCGCGACGGCGATCGGGTTTGGGATGGACGAGGGTCCAGAGCACCCGGTTGTCGAGGGGCAGGACCTGGTTGCGCTCTGCCTCGCGCCACCACAAGGCCACCATCTCCGACACCCGGTCCGGGTGCTCGGCGGCCAGGTCGCGCGTCTCGGAGAGGTCGACGGCGACGTGGTACAGCTCCCAGACGTCGTCGTCGAACGGCGCGTGGGGATCGAGGCCGTCGCCATAGAGGGGTCCGACGGCGTGGAAGGTGACCGCCTTCCATCCCTGGTGATAGATGGCGCGGGAACCGAACATCTCGAAATGCTGGGTCTGGTGGCGCTCGGTGGCCGATGCCCCGTCGGAAGCCAAGAGATAGCCGAAGCCGACGCCGTCGATACTGGTCTGGGGCACGTAGTCGATGTCGTCCGGCGCCCCCACCCCCACCAACTCGAGCACGGTGGGCAGGACATCGATGGCATGGACGAATTGATGCCGGATGCCGCCGGCGCTGTCGGAGAGCCGGGCCGGCCACGAGATGATGCAGGGATCGGCTACGCCTCCCTGGTGGACCTCGCGCTTCCAGCGTTTGAACGGGGTGTTGCCGGCCATGGTCCAGCCCCAGGGGTAGTTGTTGTGGGTGAGGGGGCCACCGATCTCGTCCAACCGGTCGTGCATCTCGCTCAGGTTGGCCGGGTCCAGATTGGTCATCCGGATGTCGTTGATGGATCCCTCCGGGCCGCCCTCGGCGCTGGCGCCGTTGTCCGAGACCAAGACGATGATGGTGTTGTCGAGCTCACCGGTGTCCTCCAGAAAGCTCACCAGCCGACCGATCTGGGCGTCGGTGTACGACAGGAAGCCGGCAAAGCACTCCATGAACCGGCTGGCCACCGTGCGCTGGATCTCTCCAAGATCGTCCCAGGCCGGCACCCAGGGCGGCCGGGGGGAGAGCCCGGTGCCGGGGGGGATCACGCCGAGAGCCAGCTGTCGGGCGTATGTCGCGTCCCTCCAGGCGTCCCAGCCGTCGTCGAACCGTCCGCGGTAGCGGTCGATCCACGATCGCGGCGCCTGGTGGGGCGAGTGGCAGGCGCCCGTGCAGAAGTAGAGGAAGAAGGGTTGATCGGCGTCCACGGCCCGGAGGTCACCCAGGAATTCGATGGCCCGGTCGGCCAGGTCGGCGCTCAGGTGGTAGCCGTCCTCCATCGACCGCGCCGGTCGGACCGAGTGGTTGTCGTGGAAGAGGGCGGGAACGAACTGGTGGGTCTCGCCTCCGTGAAATCCATACCACCGGTCGAAGCCGCGGCCCAGAGGCCACGTCGCCCGGGAGGCGGCCATGTGGGTCTCGTCCTCGGGGCTCAGGTGCCATTTGCCCACGGCGTAGGTGGCGTAGCCGTGGGAGCGAAGGATCTCCGACAGATAGCCGTTCTCCCTCGGGGGCTTGCCCCAGTAGCCGGGGAATCCCGAGGCCAGGTCGGCCACTCGTCCCATGCCACTGCGGTGATGATTGCGACCGGTGAGGAGACAGGCCCGGGTGGGGGAGCACAGCGCCGTGGTGCGGAAGTTGGCCAGCCGGACACCGCCGGCGGCCAGCCGATCGATGGCCGGAGTGGCGATGTCCGAGCCGTAGCAGCCGAGTTGGGCGAAGCCGACGTCGTCGAGGACGAGTAGGACGACATTGGGGGCGTCGGCGGGGGGACTCGGTTCCGGCGGCCACCAGGGTTCCGAATCACGCCAGTCCCGGCCGATCCGACCGCCGAACTCTGCTGCCTTGGCCATGAACCGCTCCCTTCCTACCGGCAGGTCAGCCGTCTCGATGAACGGCGATCCAGCATGCCACCGGGAGCCCCCGTCCCGAGCTGACACCGGGGCTGTTCCCGGGGACGACCAGTCGGTCCCGGGGGGCCGGTATTGTCCGAGGTCAGAGGCCTTTTGCCGGAGCGTTTGGCGACGACGACGGCGGCCGCGGCAGGAGGGCGAGCGGAGCCCTCCGCTGGGCACGGTACGCTGTGGTGCAGCACGGGCTCATTGCCGCGCCGGCCCTGCCGTACCGGTCTCCACTGGAGACTTTCTTTCGCAACTGACGCGCGGAGTCGAGGAGGAACGCGACGTGCCCCCGTCGTCCCGCAAAGATCGAGGTCGGACCAAGACCAGTGACCCCAAAGGCCGGGTCAGGCGCGGTCGCCCGAAGGTGTGCATCTTCTGCACCGAGCACATCCCTTGGGTTGACTACAAGGACATGAATCTGCTCCGTCGCTTCATGAGCGACCGGGGAAAGATCAAGTCCCGAGCCAATACGGGAACGTGCTCGCAGCATCAGAGTGACGTGGCTCTGGCCATCAAGAACGCTCGCGAGTTGGCGTTGCTCCCCTATGCCGTGCGCACCCTGGCCGGCGACAAGTCGGCGGGACGCCGTGGCCGAGGTGCCGGACGTCCCGGAGAACGACCCACGGGAGACCGTCCCACGTCGGGACCGCCGACGGCGCCGTCACGGACCGGTGACGCCGTGTCGGATGCCGCCGTGTCGGATGCCGCCGTGTCGGATGCCGCCGTATCGGATGACGGTGACGAAGGGAGCGGGATCGCGCTCCCCGAGGAGATGGCGTCCGTCGCCGTCGACGCCATGGGGGCGGGGACAGCCTCCGGCGAGACGGGCACAGACGACGGTATCGCCGCATCGAACGACGAAGTGCTGGGCTGAGAAGGTCGGTCACCGCTTTTTCCAGAGGTCTTGCGACGGATGAGTAGTCGGCCCCCAGGCCGGCGGGGAGAACCATGGCGACACAACGAACGAGTTTCAACAAACTGCAGAGGGACCGGGACAAGCAGGAGAAGGCCGCGGCCAAGCGTGACCGCAGGCAGAGCCGGGCCACGGCGACCGACGGGGAGCAGGTACCGGGAGAATCCGTGGTCACCGGCAACGAGCCGAGCGCCCAGGAGCTGCTCGACGAGGTGGAGAAGGTGCACCGGCAGTTCGACGCCGGCGACATCGACTTCGAGACCTACGAGAACACCAAGACCCTTCTGCTCAGCCAACTGCCCGTCGACTGACGGATCGACACGGGCCGACGTGCCTCCGGCACGACCGGTCCCGGTCGTCGGGCAGCGATGAGTGGGCCGGCGGTCCCGGCCGTCGAAGCGGTGGTCTTCGACATCGGCGGCGTCCTTCTCGACTGGGATCCCCGCCACCTCTATCGCAAGGTCTTCGATGACGAGGACGCCATGGAGCATTTCCTCGGCCGGATCTGTACCCCCGAGTGGCACGCGCCGCACGACCGGGGTGCGAGCATCGCCGACTCGTGCGCCCGCCTCGCCGCCGCCCATCCGGAGCACGCCGACGAGATCTGGGCGTGGATGACCCGTAGCGAGGAGATGGTGGTCGGGGCGATCGAGGAGAGCGTCGAGATCCTGGGGGAGCTGCATCGGGACCGAACGGCCTGCTACGCGCTGAGCAACATGGAGGCGGAGACGTTTCCTGGCCGGCGGGAGCGGTTCGGGTTCTTCGGTCTGTTCGATGGCATCGTCATCTCCGGCGTCGAGGGTGTGGCCAAACCCGATCCCGCCATCTTCGAGACGTTGATCCGGCGGTTTCAGCTCGATCCCCGTTCCACTCTGTTCGTCGACGACAACGCCGACAACCTGGCGTCGGCGTCGGCCCTGGGCATGCGCAGCGTCCTCTTCGAGTCCGCCGGGGCCTTGCGCCGGGCCCTGCAGGAGCTGGATCTGCTGCCTGACGGGCCCGGGGAGCGCCGCCCGGGCTGATCGTCGGGCCTGACGTGGACGGGTTCCGTCGCTTCAGGTACAGAATGGGTGATGGCTCGAGACCGATCTGCCGACCCGAAGGACGAGGGGAAGAAACGCCGGATCAGGACGGCGGTCTTCCGCCGGATCATGAGTGTGGGATTCCTCCGCCACTTCTACGTCCGGCGTCTCCTGCGTTTCATGGAGAAGTCGAAGGCCAAAGGACGGGCCCTGCCGCCTGATCTGGCCCGGTTGCAGCAGATGCTGGCCAAGCTGCCGGAAAAGAAGCGGGCCGAGGCGTTGGAAGCCGGCCTCCTGGCCAGCCCCGACGAGGCACCCAGCCGCGAGATGCGTCGCGCCGCCGCTCGTCAGGACCGGCTCCGCAGTGACGGGCGCGGGTACCGCTCCGGTGCCGTCACAGAACGACCGCGTCGGCGTTCCTGACGTGCCCGGGGCGGGGTCGTTGCATGACGGACGCTCCGATGCCGGTCCGACGGGCAGTTTTTGGGATCACGACGATCACGTAGGTCGGGTCGTTGTCAGCCAGGAGGAGATCCGCCAGCGCGTCGCCGATCTCGGCCGACAGATCACGACCGACTACGCCGACCGTCCTCCGCTGCTCGTCGGGGTCCTGAAGGGCGCCTTCATCTTCATGGCCGACCTGGCCCGGGCCATAAGGCTTCCCGTCGAGATCGACCTCATGGCCATCGCCTCGTACGGATCCGACACCACCTCGAGCGGTGTGGTCCGCATTATGAAGGACGTCGACACCGACCTGGTCGGGCGCGACGTGCTCGTGGTGGAAGACATCATCGACAGCGGAGTCACCCTCTCGTACCTGCAGAGGTACATGTGGGCCCACCGGCCGGCCAGCCTGGAGGTGTGTGCGCTGCTGGTGAAGTCCGGCCTGCAACGCCGGGAGGTCGACCTCCGCTATATCGGTTTCACCATCCCGCCGGATTTCGTCATCGGGTACGGCCTCGACGTCGACCAGCGGTACCGCAATCTGCCCGACATCTGCGTCTATCGACCCGACGGCGCCCCCGGTGACTGACGTGTGGTCCGGGCCGGACACGGAGGCGACCGGCGATCCCGACGGTCGGTCGAGCGTCCTGGTGGTGGATCACCCCCTGGCCGCCCACCGACTGTCCGGACTGCGCGACGTCACCACCGACAGTCCCACCTTCCGACAGCTGGTGGCCGAGCTCTCCGCCTTCGTGGCCTACGAGGCGCTGCGCGCCCTGGACACCGTGGACCGGCAGATCGACACCCCGGTGGCGTCGGGGGTCTGGTGCCGCCGGGTGGAGGAGATGGTTCTCCTGGTACCCGTCCTGCGGGCCGGACTGGGCATGGTGCCGGCCATCCAGGAGACCCTCCCCGCCACCGAGGTGGCCCATGTCGGCCTGCGGCGCGACGAGACCACGTTGCAGGCCGAGGTCTACCTGAACCGGCTCCCGGCGGACCTGACCGGCCGCCGTGTGGTGGTCTGCGATCCGATGCTGGCCACCGGGGGTTCACTGGCGCAGGTCTGCACCATGGTGAAGCAGCGGCAGGCGGCGACGATCACCGTGTTGTCGCTCATCGCCTCGGTCCCGGGACTCTCCTACTTCGCCACGGCGCACCCCGACGTCGCCGTGGCCTGTGTCGCCGTCGACCCTGAGCTCGACAAACGTGGTTTCATCGTGCCCGGTCTCGGCGATGCCGGCGACCGGCTCTTCGGTCCACCGGACTGAGCGGCTCCGACCGCGTCACGATCAGCGACCGATGTCCTCGTTCCACAGGTCGGGTTGGGCCTCGATGAAGCCGGCCAACAGGTCGATGCAGGCCGGATCGTCGAGTTCGAGGATCTCCACGCCCAGGCCGGCCAACCACTCGTGGCCTCCCTGGAAGTTCCGCGATTCGCCGATCACCACCGCCCCGATCTGGAACTGACGGACCAGGCCGCTGCAGTACCAGCACGGTGACAGTGTCGTCACCATGACGCAGTCCCGGTAATGACGGCGACGGCCGGCATCTCTGAAGGCGGCCGTCTCGGCGTGGCAGGAGGCGTCGCCGTCCTGGACACGTCGATTGTGCCCCCGGCCGAGCAGGATTCCGTCACGCCCGAACAGCGCCGCGCCGATCGGGATGCCGCCCTCGGCCAGCCCGAGGCGGGCTTCATCGAGAGCGACGGACAGCAGAGCCTGTCCGGTGACCCGCTCGAGCCGGGCGTAGAACCGCTCGCCGGCAGCGGTCACCGCACTTGCAGAGGCGGACGCAGGCGGTCAGAGTCTTTGCCGTGGTCGACTCGCTGGGCAGGTACCGGACGCGGCTCGGCGCCCAGGACGTCGATCTCCCGCTCATGCCGATCTCCGACGATCTGGCCATCGCCCTGCTGATCACGGTGGACCATGGCGTGCGCTTCGCCGAACGGGCCGGCACCGAGTTGGCCGCCCTTCTCGCCCCCTTTGACGCCGAGGTGGTCGTGTCGGTGGCCACCATGGGCATCCCGTTGGCCATCGAGGTGACCCGGGCCCTCGGCCTCGACGACTACCTCATCCTCCAGAAGACCCCCAAGATCCATCTGCAGGACGCCCTGTCCGAGCCGGTGATGTCGATCACCACGGGTTCCCCCCAGCGGCTGTTGTTCGACCGGACCCGGGTGTCCGCCGTCGCCGACCGCCGGGTGGCGGTGGTGGACGATGTGATCTCGACCGGGGCGTCGGTGTGTGCCGCTCTCAACATCCTGCGACGCGTCGAGGCCACGCCGGTCGTGATCGGTGCTCTGCTGACCGAAGCCTCCATCTGGCGCGACGCGCTGGGCCAGGACGCCGCCCTGGTGCACGCGCTCGGTGGCATACCCGTGTTCCGGCGCCAGCCGACGGGGGAGTTGGTGGAGGACTGGGACGGCAGCAGCGACCGGGACATCGTCCCGGCCAGCACCACGAAGAATCCGTAGCCCCTGTGGCGGCGCCGGCGCCGGCGTCGACGCCGAGGTCGGCGCCTTCGTCGGGGTCACGTCGGGCCGGGAGAGGCGGCCCCGGCCAGAGCCGCATCCTGGAGGGCGGTCTGGCGTCCCACGCTCTTCCAGGCCAGGGCGCCGTAGACGATCCCCCCGGCGAGAATCCCGGTGAAGACGCTGAAATCCGCTCCACCGGTGTGGACGGTGATGGGGTTCATCCAACGGGGAACGCTGAATGTCGGGTACAGCGCCGCCATCGATGCCGCCATGCCGACGAGCTGGGCGACGAGGGCGGGCCAGTGGACGCCACCCTTGCTCCAGTAGAGGCTTCCCCGGTCCGTCCGTTGGAGCTCGCTCGGCACGTAGCGCCACTTCCGCATCCCCCAGTCGACGAGATAGATGGCCACCCAGGGGGCGATCCAGATGATGACGACGTCCACGAAGTCCCTCATGTAGGTGCTGAAGGAGGAGTCGAAGACGGCATAGATGGTGACGCCCAGGCAGATCACGCTGTCGATGACCACGGCCTGGTAGCGCTCGACCCTCACCCCCAGTGCCTGCAGGGTGACTCCCGAGGAATAGAGGTCGAGGCTGTTGATGGCGAAGAGCTGGACCATGGAGAAGAGGAGGAACACGACGACGAACCACGCCGGGATGACGCTTTGGTGGGCGAAGGGCAGGAAGACCGAGGTACCCACCGACGTGCCGATGGAGGTGAGGAAGGTGCCGACCACGGCGCCGAGGGTCATGATCAGGATCTCCGGAACCCCCGTGCCCAGGAAGACCCAGCCGACGATGGCTTTCTTCGAGGCGTCGCGGGGCAGGTAGCGGGAGTAGTCGTTCCCGCATTCCGTCCAGCCGAGTCCGCTCAGGGTGATGGTGAAGGCCAGGCCCACCATGTAGGTCTGCCAACCGGCACCGTGGGCCACGGCGTGCAGATGGGCATGACCGGCGCTGAACCCGAGAAGGACGGCGAAGAGGACGGCGAAGGGGATGATCAGGAGGCGCAAGGTCTTCACGATGGTGGCGTGCCCCAGGAAGGGCAGGACGATCTGGACGGCCACCGCGGCCAGGACGAAGACGACCTTGGCCGGGGTCCCGGGATCGAACCCGGCCTTCACGGCCAGCACGAGCAGGGCGCCGACGATGAGAATGAGCCCCTCCGTCTCGAATCCGATCTGGGTGATCCAGTTGAAGAAGGAGATGATCCGGGACCCGTTGGGGCCGTAGCTGGCGCGGTTGATGGCGAACACGGTGGTGCCGGCGTCGGGGCCCTGGAGGCTGCAGACACCGAGGAGGACGAAGGAGATGTTGCCGATCACGATGAGCGACACCGCCTGGGCGAAGGTGAAGCCGAAGGTCATCAGGATGGCGCCGTAGACGAAGTACTCGATCTGGACGCTGGCCCCCGCCCACATGCCGAAGAGGTCGCGCGGCCGGGCCCATCGCTCGGAGGCCGGGATGTGGTCGATGCCGTGCTGTTCGACGTGAAACGCCCTGTCCGCCTCGGGCAGGGCCGCCTCCGCCGCAGACTCCGCTGTTGCCGTCACTCGTCCTCCCTCAGCTCGGCCCGGTGGAGCCGCTCGACATGGCAATGCAATGGGACATCTTGCCCGTCAGGGGGACGGACCGCACCCACGAGGCCCCGGACCCGTTGCGGGATCAAACGAATCAACGGCGCGTCGGCGTGGTCAGCTGATTGAATTGCGGCGGTGGCCGGTCCGATGCTCAGGTTCCGCGCCCTCGGTCGTGAGGACTTCGGTCTCCTCTCGACGTGGTTGGCCGCCCCCCACGTCCGAACCTGGTGGCGCGAGAACGACGATCCCGGCTCGCTCGAAGCCCGCTACGGACCGGCGATCGACGGAGCGGATACGACAGAGTGTTTCATCGTCGAACGAGACGGCCTGGCCATCGGATTCGTCCAGCGCTACCGGCTGAAGGACAATCCCGAGTGGCAGCAGGCCCTGCGTGGGGCCGACGTCCCCCGTGACGGGGCGGGCATCGATTACCTGGTCGGTGCCGAGGACCGGGTGGGACCGGGACCGGGACCGGGACCGGGACCGGGACCGGAGATCATCGATAGCTTGGTGGCCGACACCTGGGCGCGCTATCCCGAGGTCACCGCCATCATGGTGGACGTGTCGGTGGACAACCGACGGTCGTGGCGGGCCCTCGAGAAGGCCGCCTTCGTCCGGGTGTGGTCGGGCGGCTCCAGTCAGACGATCCGAGCGATGCCGGGGTCAATCACGTCTATCTGCGTCTGCGGGACCCGGCCTAGGTGTCCGGCAGTAGCGCCCGGACGCCGGCGGGGCGCAGATCATGCCCCGGCTAGGCGCCGTCGGGCGGCCACAGTGGTTTGATGATCTCGAAGCCCACCGGGGTTCCCCAGCGGTTGCGTGACGAGACCTCGTGCACCGGGCGGCGCGGGGCGACGCCCCAGCGGCCGGTCGGATAGCCGAAGGAGACACAGCAGGCCATGATCCATCCCTCGTCGGGTGGGACCCCGAGAATGGCGTAGGCCTCGGGGCCGTGGAAGACCCCGAGGACCACGGTGAGAGCGCTGCCGATCCCTTCGGCCCGGGCCGCCAGTTGGGCACTCCAGACGGCGGGGTAGATCGAACCACCGGACGGGTCGTGCTGAGCGAATCCGAACAGGAACAGCGGCACCTGTTCGAAGGCGTCGGCCAGGTGTTGAGCGGACCGCCGGACGCGCTCGAATTGTTGGCTCTCGGGATGGGCGGGATCGGCCGCCGCCGCCTCGATCCGGGGGGCGTAGACCGTCTTCCAGAGTTGGTCCATGGAGTCCCGGTAGAGCGGTCCCAGCTGGGCCTTCACCGCCGGGTCGTCGACCATGAGGAAATGCCAGGTCTGCGCGTTTCCCCCGGTCGGAGCCCGGATGGCGGCATCGAGGATGCGTGCCTGGGCATCGAGCGGTACGGGGTCGGGCCTGACCCGGCGCATGGCCCGGCACGTGTAGAGAGCTTCAGAGAGGTCCATCGCCGCCTGTCTACCAGGGAGCGAGGTGAGGAGGGGGCTCTGCTCAGTACAATCGAACGACCGAGGAGACATCGCAGGCTCCGACCTCCGGTGTGGAAGGAGGTCCCTTTGGCAGACGACGTCGACGTGCAGTCGGGCGGGGAGGGTCTCGAACCTCGATCGGATCCCCTCCCCGGATTCGACATGGTGGCGGCCTCCATCCGGGCGGACGCCGCCGATACCGAGACCTTCTTCCGGGTTCTCGTGACGAAGATGGCTGACGCCCTCGGCGATCGGGTGACGGTCAAGCGCTCGGGCGGGATCCTGAAGCGTGATCGTCCGGTCACCGGCGTCGAGATGGACCTCACCAGCGGGGGTGGGGGGATCGTGCTGGCGGCGAGTCGCGATCACAACACCATCATGTGCACCGTGGTCCGCCGGGTCCGCGGGATCGCCCTGTCGACGAAACAGGTGTCCATGTCCGAGTGGATCGACGAGCTCGTGTCGGCCCTGGCCGAAGAGGCGAAGAAGTCGCAACAGACGTGGAATGCGCTCCACGGTCTGCTGTCGTAGACAAGTTCCCGACGGACGAAGAGAGGCCGGACCGTGAGCGATATCCCCCAGCAGCAACTCCCCGAGGACGCCCTGCGACGCCTACGAGAGACCGAGATCCCGGGAGGCAAGCGACTGTTCACCTCGGACCTCACGGTGAACGAGTTCCTCCTGGTCGAGGAGGCCGGGTTCACGCCTCTCGGCCTGGTGATGGGCAGCTCGATCTACCAGATCGGCCTGCAAACGCGGAAGTGGAGTCAGTCGACCGAGCTCGACAAGCTCACCCAGGCCATGTACACGGCACGGGAATTGGCGATGACACGGATGGAGGAGGAAGCCGACGTCCTCGGCGCCGATGGCATCGTCGGCGTCCGTCTCGACGTCAACTACTACGAGTGGGGGAAGTCCACCGCCGAGTTCATCGCCGTGGGGACGGCGGTCAAGACGAAGGACGGTTCCTCGTGGCGCAATGCCGAGGGCAAGCCCTTCACCTCCGACCTGTCCGGTCAGGATTTCTGGACTCTACTTCATGCCGGATACGCCCCATTGGGCCTCGTTCTCGGCACCTGCGTCTACCACGTGGCCCATCGCACCTTCCTCGGGACGATGGGTACGGCCGGCCGGGCCACCGAGCTGCCCAACTTCACCCAGGCCCTCTACGACGCCCGCGAACGGGCCATGACCCGGATGGAGCAGGAGGCGACCCGCCTCCAGGCGGACGGGATCGTGGGTGTGCAACTCGTCGAGAAGTCGCACATGTGGGGAAGCCACACGATCGAGTTCCTGGCCATCGGGACCGGGGTGCGGTCACTGGGCGACGAGCACGTCGTGCCCCCGCCGGTCCCGGTGATCACCATGGACCGCTGATGACGGGACCCTCCTCCGGCGACGCCGACCGCGCCTCCGGCGCCGCTGGCTCGGTCCGTTCCGAACAGGTTCCCGGGGACATCGCCTTTCATCCTGACGGCCGTGAGCGTAAGACCTGGACCAGCGATCTCTCGGTGGCCGAGGCGGCCGCCGTGCGGCGGGTGGGGATGATCCCGAAGGGCTTCGTGATGGGAACGGCGGTGATGCAACTGGCCGCCCTCGGCGGTCAGGCCTTCGGTCAGTGGGGAGGTCTGGCGGGCCCACAGCTCGGAGTCGGCGGCGGATTCTCCGAGTCGTACCCGTGTGCCCACAGCTACTCCCTCGGGGGAAGCGTGGGCTTCGGAGGAAACGTGGGGCCGAACCAGGAGCACTACGGCTTCAGCATCGAGGACACGGTGTTAGCCGCATCGCTGACCGAGGGCTACCGGTTGGCCCTCGAGCGTCTCCACGACGAGGCCATCCAACTCGGCGCTCACGGCGTCGTGGGTGTCGCTCTGTTCTTCGAGAATCTCGTGGGGTCGACGGGGACAGCCACCTTCTTCGCCCGGGGGACCGCTGTCGTGCATGGCGGGACGGCACCGTTGCCCTCACCCTTCTTGACCAACGCCTCGGGCCAACACTTCGAGCGACTGATCGCCCTCGGCTATGTCCCCTCCGCGATGGCCGTCGGCGTCGGGAGCGTCTATGTCCAACCCAATTGCCAGGCGCGTGGGGACTTCACCGTTCCCGGTGTGAACCGGCAGATCCCGGCGGCCATCAGCGTGGCCCGTTCCCGGGCGCGGGCCGCGTTGGCGGCCATGGCGCACCGGATGGGCGAGGGAGTGGTCCACACCGAGTGGACCGACCGACGGGTGAGTCGGTATGCCGAGAGTTGGGACCAGCTCGCCGTGGCGGTGGGGACGGCCGTGCGTCGCTATAGCGCGGAGGCCCTGCCCGTGAACCCCCGACCCGTCCTGCCGCTGCGCCCGTGAGCAGCACCGCTTCGGTTCCGGGCATGGAAGCAGCGCTGGCTGGTCTGCGCCGTCCGTTCGTGCCCGGCGATCAGACCACGTTCCTCTCCGACCTCACCGTGGGCGAGCTCGTGCTGTTGGAGGAAATCGGGTACCGGCCGGTGGACATCGTGTCGGGCGTGGGGACGGCCAGTTGGAACCCCCAGTTCACGACGGCGGCCACCGAGGGCAACATGTGGGGACGGGCCATCGCCACCGCCATCGACCACGCCCGTTCGGGGATCCTGGAAGAACTCCGGTCCCGACAGGCCGACGGGGTGGTGGCCATGCGATTCGAACTCGAGCGGGAGCGGGCCAATCTGCTGACCTGCACCATGCTCGGCACCGCCGTGCGCAGTCCCCACCGTCAACCGGCGGACGGCCAGCCGTTCGCCACCACCCTGACGGCCCGGGATTTCCACCTCCTGGTACGCGCCGGCTACGAGCCGACCGGCATCGTGATCGGCGTGTCGGTGGTGGGGTTCGCCGCCCGCTCGGTGTCGCAGTCGCTCGGGCTCGCCCGCGACAATGTGGAGCTCGGCGATCAGACCACCGCCCTGTATGCGGCGCGCGAGAAGGCCATGGAGATGATGGAGCACGAGGCCGGTGAGCTCGGTGCCGACGGTGTCGTCGAGGTCCAGCTCCAGGAGAGACCCGTGAACGCGCTGCTCACCCACGCGGTGGAGTTCATCGCCGTGGGAACGGCCGTGCGTCGCGCCGCGCCGGGCCATCAGGCGCTCGGTCCTGAATTCCAGCTCACTCTCGACGATCCACCGGACGTCACGTTCCGTGATGGCTAGGGCATCGCGCCATCCGCCGTCAGGGTGAGGGTGACGATCTGGAAGGGCGTCACGTCGAACGTCACGGTGGCGCCCTCGGTCGCCAACTCGGCGATCTCGGTCTCCAGGAGATCGGTGCGGGCGGCCCGGCCGATGGTCCACGGGGCCCGCAGGGTCACCGGGCCCCGTCGGCCCCAGGCCTCGTAGAGCCGGACGACGAGCACGTCATTGTCGTCGTCCGATCGCTTGACCGCTTCGATGACGACGTGGGGGGCGTCGACGCTGAGCATCGACCCGCTGGGGGGCAGTGACCCCGGATGCGACGAGCTGTTCACGGCCCGCAGGGGAACGTTCAAGTCGTAGCCGGCGTCGATGACCCCGGCCTGGCGGAGGTCGCCGGCATGGGGCAGGAGGCGGTAGGTGAAGCGGTGGTGCCCGCGGTCGGCTTCGGGGTCGGGCCACGTCGACGCCCGCAGGAGTGAGAGGCGGATGACGTTGTCCGAGATGTCGTAGCCGTACTTGCCGTCGTTGAGTAGAGCCACCCCGTAACCCGGCTCCGAGAGGTCGGCCCACTTGTGGGCGCAGACCTCGAAGCGAGCCACGTCCCAACTGGTGTTGGCGTGCGTCGGCCGTTCCACGTGGCCGTACTGGATCTCGTAGGTGGCCCGTGCGCTGCGGACGGCCACCGGGAAGGCCACCTTCAAGAGCCGGTTCGTCTCGTGCCAGTCGACGTCGGTTTCGAAGTCGACGAAGGGCGAACCCGCCGCCAGGCGGATGCTCTGGGTCACGCGGGAGTCGCCGAAGCGGCGGGTGAGCCGCAGCGACGCCCGGAGCGGACCGCGCTCTTCGAGCTCGACCGACTCGAGTTCGACCACATCGGACACCTGGTCGAAGGCGAACCGATCGATATCCCAGGCGTCGTAGAAGTTGGGATAGTCGGGGTGGAGTTGCAGGCAGTTCCCCCGCCCTTCGGGCGTGAGCACCTGGCGCCCGGCCGACTTGTCGAAGATCGAGCGGAGCAGTCCCTGGTCGTCCAGCTCGATCCGCAGGAATTCGTTCTCGAGCGATCCCCGGTCGGCCCGGACTCCGTCGATGGGTGCGGCGTTGGCGTTGACGAGGCCGTACACCTGATACCCGCAGGCCGGCACGGCCGCCTCGAAGACGGCTCGCCCGTCGTCGTGGCGCTGGATGGGCCCGAGGGTGCCGGCCGCGTCGATGACGGCCGTGGCGTCGGCGGGCACCTCGACGGTGATCACCTCCCGGCGGTCATGGGAGAGCGAGTTGAAGACGACCAGCGGCCTGGTGAACGAGCCGGTGGCGATGGCGCCGGCGTGAACAGCGAGGGCAACGTCGGTCAGCTGTCGGGTTTCCTCCAGGATCCGGGTGTGGTCACGCGCCGTGTCCTGGTAGACCCAATGGACGGCCGAGCCCGGGATGATGTCGTGGAATTGATGGAGCAGTAGGAGCTTCCAGAGGCGGTCGATGGCCTGCGCCGGGTACGCCGGGCCGGGGACGAGGGCGGCCCAGATCTCGGTGTCGCGCAGGGCGAACTCGGCACGGCGGTTCCCGAGCTTGGTGGCGGCCTGCGTGGTGTAGGTCCCCCGGTGGAGCTCGAGGTAGAGCTCGCCCACCCAGACGGCGGGATCGTCGATCTCCGCCTCCGCCGCGCTGAAGAACTCCCTCGGTCCTTCCATGGTGAGCCGGGGCAGGCCCTCGACGTCGGCCAGCCGCCGGGCCGACTCGAGCATCTCCGCAGTGGGGCCTCCGCCGCCGTCGCCCCAGCCGAAGAGGTAGAGCGAACGGCTGGCCCGGTCGTGGTCCTTGAAATTGGCGACCCCGAAACGCAGCTGGCGGACACTGAGATTGCCGCCGTAGGTGTCGGCCGGGGGGAAATGCGTGAAGATCCGCGAACCGTCGATGCCCTCCCAGAGGAAGCTGCTGTGGGGCAGGACGTTGTACTGGTTCCAGGAGAGCTTCTGGGTCAGGAACCACCGGATCCCGCTCTGGCGCATGATCTGGGGGAGAGCCGCCGAGTAGCCGAAGACGTCAGGCAGCCAGACGTCGTTGGTGTCGATGCCGAGCTCCTCTTTGTAGAAGCGCTTCCCGTGGACGATCTGGCGGACGAGGGATTCGCCCGACGGGATGTTGCAGTCGGCCTCGACCCACATGCTCCCGGTGGGTTCGATCCGTCCTTCGGCGATGCGCTGTTTCATCCGCACCCAGATGTCGGGATACAGGTCGCGCATCCACGCCAGATGTTGGGCCTGCGAGACTACGAAGGTGTACTCGGGATAGTGGTCCATGAGCGCGAGCACGGTGCTGAAGGTGCGGGCGCACTTGCGGACCGTCTCGCGCAGGGGCCACAACCAGGCCGTGTCGATATGGGCGTGGCCCACGATGCTGACGGCATGGCTCGTCGGAGCGGCGCCTTCGGCCAACAACTGCTCCAGTACCGGCATCGTCGGACGCCAACTCTCGGAGATGTCGGGGAGTTCGAGGCGATTGCAGGCGTGCTCGAGACCGGCGCCGATGCGGGCCGCGTAGGGCTCGTCTTCGGGGAGCTCGGTGAGCAACTCGACCAGGACCCGGAAGTTGTGCCAGTAGGCGTCGAACTCGGTATCGCGGACGTGCAGATCGGCCTGCTGCAGGGTGAAGAGGGCCGCCCCGCCGGGATCGGGGAGCAACAGCGGCCAGGGGTTGGCACCGAACGGGGAGGGGGGATTGGCGGCGGCTTCCACGTACAGCTCGACCGGCTCGCCGCCTTCGGCCCCGGTCGTGAACAGGTACTCGCGATGGTTGGGTGAGAGTCCCTGGACGGGCCGGCCGTCTCGCCAGACGAGCGATTCGGCGCCGAAGCCGGTCGACCCGGCGTTGCCGATGCCGAATCCGAGCGCCACCTCTCTGCCGGACCATTCCGGGGGAACACGGCCGAGGAGACGGAACCAGGTGGTGTCCCACGCCGGGCCCCAGGACCCGCCCACACGGAAGGGCTCGTAGTGCGACGTCATCGCCTCGGCGGCGGCCAAAGGCTCGCCGTGGACGTGGAAGGCGGCGACGTCGAGGGGGATCGACGGACCTCGACGTCGGCGACGGAGGAACTCGTTCATGACCCGGGTGATCCGGCCCAGGCGGATCGAGTTCTCCGGGCGCACGTCGGCTGAGTGTAGTGAGCCGGACCCGACGGCCCACCAAAGCGGTCGGGCGGCGGCGGTCCGCGTCTACATGTCGTCGGACGGGTTGCCGGTGCCGGCGTCGAGACCACGGGCCCAGCTCTCGAGGGCGGGACGCAGACCGCGCAGCGCCATCAGGGCCTTGATGTTCCCGCTCACGAACCCGTGCCGCTCCGTGTCGCCGACGGCGCGGACGACGACCAGGGGATGCTGGCGCACGGCCCGGGCCAGCCAGACCGACTCCATCTCCACGGCCAACGCTCCGCCGCGTGCCAACTCGGCGCGCGCCGCACCGTGAACGATGGTGGTCGAGCAGGCCACGGCGCCGATCCGGACGTCGCGTCCGAGGGTGCGCAGGTGGTCGGCCACGGCGCCGGCGTGGGGGAGCACCAGAGGCTCGGCGCCGTCGGGTGGCTGCAGGGCGTCGGCCACCACCAGTTGGCCGGGCTGCAGTCCGGCCTCGAGCCCCCCGGCGATCCCCACGATGGCCACAGGACGTCCGGGGGCGAGGGTCGGTGCCAGGCGGGCCCCGGCGGCCCCGGCCTTGGCGTGACCCATGCCCATGCGGACGACCTCGCCGCCGACGGCGACCGCCTCCAGGCGCAGGGCGGTGAGCACGGTGACGGCCGATCCCGATGGCATCAGGGCATTCTGTCGCGACCGGCGACCGGCGACCGGCGACCGGCGACCGGCGACCGGCGACCGGCGACCGGCGACCGGCCGGACGGGTTCGGTGACCGTTAACGTAAGCCGGTCGGACGGCGATGGGCCGCCAGGGACGAGGGGGAGCGGTGGCTGAGATTTCCGGAGTGTGCGACGAGCGGTTCGCCGCAGTGCGCGACGCGCTGGCCACGAACCTCGACAAGGGGCTGGACGTGGGCGCCTCGGTCGCCGTCTTCGTCGACGGTGAGGCGGTGGTCGATATCTGGGGCGGCTCGCTCGACGCGGAGGGCTCGGTCCCGTGGCAGCGCGACACCATCACCAACTGCTGGTCCATCACCAAGACGATGGCCGCTCTGTGCACGCTGATCCTGGCCGATCGCGGCGAGCTCGAACTGTCGGCCCCCGTGGCCCGGTACTGGCCGGAGTTCGCCGCCGCCGGGAAGGCCGGGATCGAGGTGCGCCACCTGCTCGGACACACCGCCGGCCTCTCCGGATGGTCGGAGCCGATGACATCGGAGGATCTCTCTGACTGGGAGAAGGCCACGTCCCTGTTGGCCGCCCAGGAGCCGTGGTGGACACCGGGAACGGAGTCGGGCTACCACGCCCTGACCCAGGGCTACCTGGTCGGTGAGGTCGTCCGGCGTATCACCGGGACGACCATCGGCTCCTTCTTCGCCAGCGAGGTGACGGGGCCCCTGGGTGCCGACTTCCATATCGGTCTGCCGGCCGAGGAGGACGGCCGCGTCGCCCCCGTCATCCCGCCGGAGCTGCCCAGCCTTCTCGACGTGGCGCCCCTGGCCGAGACCATCGCCGGCCGGACCCTGTTGAACCCGCCCATGACGGGGGCCGAACCCTGGACCGAGTCCTGGCGCCGGGCCGAGATCCCGGCGGCCAACGGACACGGCAACGCCCGGTCCGTGGCCCGGATCCAGTCGGTGGTGGCCTGCGGAGGTGAGCTCGGGGGTACCCGGCTGCTGTCGGCCAAGGGCTGTGAGGCCATCTTCGACGAGCAGGCCAGCGGGACCGATCTCGTCCTGGGTGCCGGTTTCCGTCTCGGCGTGGGCTACGGACTGAGCTCGGACATGGTCCCCATCGGTCCCCACGCCTGTTTCTGGGGGGGGTGGGGCGGCTCCATCGTGGTCATCGATCTCGACGCCCGCCTGACGGTGGCCTACGTGATGAACCGGATGGCGTCGTCACTGCTGGGCGATCCCCGGGGTGCCGACATCCTGTTCGCCGCCGCCGTGGGCGCCGCCGCCTGACGACGGGGGTTCATCGCTCCGGGTCGGCCGGTTTCTCGGAGGCGATGTCGGCCGGGATGTCGGCCCCGGTCCGTCGGCCAGGGCCTCGATCAGCCGGTCGACGAAGACGGCCTGGGATTCGACGAGCTTGCGCCGGGCCTCGTCGGCGCTGAACCAGGCCACCCGGTCGATCTCGGGGAAGGACCGGAGCTGTCCCGATCCACGGGGCCATTCCATCTCGAAGTGATTGCTCCGGGCGGTCGTGGCGTCGAGATCGCCGGCCACGGCCCAGGCCCGGACGTGCTTGCCTCCCCGTTGGGTGATCTCACCCAGATCGAGACGGGGACCGGGCGGTGGCGGCATGCCGAGCTCCTCGGCGAACTCCCGGTCCGCCGTGTGCAGGAGATCGTCGCCGCCCTCCACCTCTCCCTTCGGCACCGACCAGGCGCCCTCGTCTCTCGTGGTCCAGACGGGGCCGCCGGGGTGGGCGATGAGGAGCTCGAGGCCCCCCTCGTCCGAGATCCGGTAGAGCAGCAGGCCGGCGCTCACCCTGGGCATCTCCCCAGAACTACACCTTCCGGGCACGGCCCGGGACCATCCCTGACCCCTCAGCCACGCGATGCACCTGGATGGACACTCACGGTAAACTCAGATCCAGCGTTCGCCCCCCCGTCGTCAGCCGCCGAATCTCATGACCACGGAAGTCACCACCCCGGTCGGACGCGGGGCACCGGCCCCCCGTCCCGGCGGCGGACCGCCCCGAGCGGGTGGCGGACCGCCCCGAGCGGGCGACGGACCGTCCGGCGCCGGCCGGCTCCGGGGCCGGCGGCTGGTGGCGGGTGTCGTGATCCTGGGCCTCGGGGCCGGTCTGGTCGTGGGCCATGAGCGGACACAGGCAGAGAGACGCGCCGCCGGCGTCTCTCTGGCCCCGGCTCTCCGGCAGCTTCACCGGGCCCAGGCCGATCTGGCCGGGGCCCGCCGGCGGCTGGCCCGGGCCCGGGACCGGAGCCGGGCCGTCAGCCGGCCCTTCGATGTCGCCGAAGCCTCGCTCTCGTCGGCCCAGGCCGAGGTGGCCAGAGACGACGCCGGGATCTCCTCCGACGGGGTGGACCGGGGCCGGCTCGACGACTGTGTGAGCCGCGTCGAGCAGGCCCTGAACCAGCTGGCCGTGGGCCAGACGGCCGGGGGGTTGAGCTCGTTGCGGGCGTCCTCGTCGTCCTGCGCCGGCCTGGGCGCCGGTGGCTAGGGCCAGGGGGCGCCGGCGTCTGGCGCGACCCTTCACCCCGACCGTCGCCGGCGCCGGTCGCCTGGGGATCGTGGCCGTGGTGGCCGGCAGCCTGCTGGTGGGCATGGCCATCGATGCCCAGGCCCAGCTGCGGCTGCACCAGATCCAAGGTGAGGTGTCGGCCACCCGGTCACTGGCCGAGCGGACGGCCGCCCTGGCCGCGGCCACGGGCCGGTCGATCCGGCGGACCGACGGGCAGAGTGCCCTGGTCGAGAGCAGGTTGAGCCAGGTCTCGGGCGAGCTGTCCGCCGCCCGGGCGCTCGTGGCCCGGGCCAAGACGGGCGTGGCCTCGAGTGCCATCCAGGTCGGGGTGGTCCACGCCTGCGCCGCCGGGGTGGAGCGCTCGGCGGCGGCTCTGGCCGCCGGGCACCAGGCCCAGGCGGTGGCCGACCTCTCCTCCGTCTCGTCGGTCTGCCAGAACGCCCTGGGGACCCGGACCGGCGGTCCCGTCTACCCGTTCGACTTCGCCGATCCCGACGTGATCGCCGTGAAGGGCGGCTACGAGGCCTACGCCACGAACGCCACGGCCGGGAACATCCAAATCATGAGGTCGACCGACCTGGTCCACTGGGAGAAGGCGGGGAACGCGCTGCCCAGCCTGGCCTCGTGGGCCCGGCCCGGGTCCACCTGGGCTCCCGCCGTCATCCATCTCCGGCGGAGCTATCTGCTCTATTACACCGCCGCGGTCACTGCCAACGGGATCGAGTGTCTCTCGGTGGCGACGTCCAGGAGACCCCAGGGACCCTTCGTCGACGGCAGCCGGTCGCCACTCGTCTGCCAGACGGACCGGGGCGGTTCGATCGACCCGTCGCCCTACCTGGACCCCTCGGGTCACGCCTACCTGACCTGGAAGTCGAACGGAGGGCACGGGCAACCGTCCACGCTGTGGGCCCAGGCGCTCGATTCCCGGGGGACGGCCCTCGTGGGGGCCGGGCCCACCGCCCTGCTGACCCCCGTGGAGCGGTGGGAGGGATCGGTGGTGGAGGCCCCGACGATGATGGCGTCAGGCAGCGGCTTCTTACTCTTCTACTCGGGCAACAACTGGGACAGCGCCGACTACGCCGTCGGTGTGGCCCGCTGTGGCGGACCTCTCGGTCCGTGTGTCCGGCTTCAGGCCGGGCCGCTGCTCGGGTCACAGCCCGCCATGGTGGGCCCCGGCGGCGAGTCCGTCTTCACCGATGGCCAGGGCCATCTGCAGATGGCCTTCGCCGCATGGCTTGCGGGGGCCGTCGGCTATCCCCACGACCGGCTCCTCTTCATCCGTCCGCTGTCGGTGACCGGGGACTCGGTCCGGCTGGGCTGAAGTCGGTCAGTCTCCGGCCGACGCCGCCGGGACGTTGCCGTCTGTCGGCACCGGGCCGGCGCCGTCGAGCGGGAGGCCGTCGCGGTAGGTGACGGAGTTCGTCCGGACGGCCGGTATCCGGCTGCCGGGCAGGATGATGCCGACCAGGTTCAGGGGGTCGGCTGCGTTCAGGCGGACGGTCTCGCCGGTGCGCGCCGTCCGCCTGATCCGGCGGAGCTCGTCGACGGCCTCGGGTAGGGCGTACTGATCGCCGGCGAAACCGGTGACGAAGCGACCGCCGCGGACGAGCCCGCGCGCTTCGAGCCGGCGCAGGGCCCAGACGAGTTCGCGCCAGGGCAGGGCCAGGTTCTCCCGGGCCATCAGGTCCCAGAAGACGACGCCCCAGCGCGCCAGGAGTTGACCGGCCACCTGCTCGGCCAGTCCGTCGGGGTCGTCGGTGGCCCCGGCTACCGGCAACAGGGCCCAGCGGCCCTCGCCGCCTTCGCGCACCGTCGGCGCCCGACGCGCCCCCAACCGGATCCGCTGTTCGTGGCGGTGTCGGCGCTTCCAGGCCTGGCGGGCCGAGAGAAGGGAGCGGACGGCCTGGAAGCCGTCGGCCGTCACCAGGCCCCGGGCCACCAGATCCCAGAGGCCCTCTTCCACTTCGACCGGCAGCCGGCCGGTGGCCTCGCGCAACTGCGAGTGGAACATCGCCCCCTCCCGACGCAGCGCCTCGAGAACGTCGCGGCCGGCGCCGTGGAGGGGCTCGGGGGCGAGCGTCCCGGCCCGCGCCCCCTGGAGTAGCCAGGGCAGGTCGGGCCGGAGGGCGAAGGTCACCGGGGTGGCGCGCGACGGCGTGGCCGATCCCCGCCGGTCGGCCTCGTCCTCGGTCTCCGGGCGAAGGGCCAACCGGCCCCAGACGAGTTCGCCCGACAGGCAGAGGTCTTCGAGGAAACGGGGCTGGTAGCTCTCGACCCGGGCCGGCAAGACGGCTTCCTCCCAGGCGCCGGCGGCGATCTCGAAGCCCTGGAGTTGATCGACCACGGCCAGCACCCCGGCCCGGCCGATCCGCTCGGTTCCCGGGGCCACGTGCTGCCAGCGCAAGAGGAATCGCATCAGATCCTGGGCCGTCACCGGCTCGATCTCGCGCCGCAGGGCGTGCTGGGTGTAGGCGTGGATCCGGGCCAGCAGCCGCCTGGCGCACCACTGTTCGGCCCCGACGGCCCCGACGGCCCCGTCGGCCCGGTCGGCCCCGTCGGCCCCGACCGGGGCCAGGTCGGGGTCGAAGGACCCCCGGAGGGCGAAGCCCTCGGCCTCGAGCCGGGCCAGTCCCACCTTGACCCGGCTGCCGGCCAGTGCCGTCCGCTCGGCCAGGCCGGCCACGGTGACGGGGCCGGTGACGTCGAGGTGGCCGCGCAGGGCCAGGGCGGTGGCCTCGTCGGCGTCCACCGGCCCGGCCCCGCCCAGGGAGGGCGGCAGCGGGTGATCGGGAGAGAAGGAGCCGGTGGGGAAGAGGGCCTCGACGGCCGGCCGTCGTTCGCGGGCGCACCAGAGCTGCTCCCCCGGGGTACCGGTGCTGAGCGTCATGGCCCGGCCCGTCTCGGCCAGGGCGTCGAACCAGGGCCCGGCGTCGGCGCCGGGTCGGAGGACGACGAGGTCGAGCAGCAGGTCGTGCAGCTCTTCGGGACCGCGCAGGGCGGGTCCGGCCTCCTGGCGGACCCGGGCCACGGCGGCCGGATCGAGCCGGGCCAGGGCGCTGTCCTGGAGGGGCAGGCCCCGGCGGGTGGCGACGGCCCGGCTCCGACGCTCCTCCAGGGGGGCGTCGTCGAGGAAGGTGTAGGGCTTGCCGTTCAGGATCTCGTGGGCCAGCACCGAGGGCTCGGTGGACTCCACGAAGTGGACCCGGACGGCCCCCGACTCGAGCCGGCGCAGCAGCTCCACCAGACCGTCCACGTCCATGGCCTCGTGCAGGCAGTCGTGCAGGGTCTGGCGGACCAGGAGGTGGTCGGGGATCGTCACCGGCCCCGCCGCCGCGTTCTCCTGGCAGGCGGCCAGGGCGGGGAAGACGGCCGCCATCAGGTCGTCGGACTCCATCCGCTGGATGGGCAGGGGATTCTTCCGACCGCCCCGGAAGCGCAGGACGGCCAGGGAGCGGTTCAGGTTCCAGCGCCAGCGGGAGGCGAACATGGGCGAGGCCAGGACGGCCTGCTCGAGAGCGGTCGGCGCCGTCTCCGAACGCAGCAGCCGGGGGGCGCTGTCGAGGGGGAAGCTGTGTTGGGGTCCGAGCGAGAGCAGCAGGGCGTCGTCGTTGGCCGCCGCCTGCAGCTCGAAGTCGAAGGTGGCGCAGAACTTCTTCCGCAAGGCCAGGCCGAAGGCCTTGTTGATCCGGCCGCCGAGCGGGGCGTGGACGACCATCTGCATCCCGCCCGCCTCGTCGAAGAAGCGCTCGAAGACGACGTCGCCCGCCGTGGGCAGCACTCCGAGGCCACCGAGGCCGGCGGCCAGGTAGTCGACCAGCTGTCGGGCGTCGGCCGGCTCCAGACCGCAGGTCTTCTCCAGTTGAGCGGCGGCGGCGGCCCGGCGGCGGGCGTCCCCGTCGGGCCGGTCGTCCGAGCCGGGCCCGTCGGCCGGGGAGAGGATGGCCCCCACCGCCGTCCGCAGATCGGAGACCTCCTCGGAGAGCTCCTCGGTCCGGCTGGGGGCCTCGCCCACCCAGAAGGGGATGGTCGGCTGGGCCCCTTCGGCGTCCACCACCCGGACCTCGCCCTGGCTCACCCGCTTGATCCGCCACGAGTGGGTGCCGAGCAAGAAGACGTCGCCCGCCATCGACTCGATGGCGAAGTCCTCGTTGACCGATCCCACCGGGGTGTCGTCGGGTTCGAGGATCACCCGGTAGTCGCCCACCTCGGCGATGGCGCCGCCCGACGTCAGCGCCGCCAGCCGGGCACCACGTCTCGGCCGCAGGATGCCGTTCACCCGGTCGCGGTGCAGGTAGGACATCCGTTTACCCCGGCCGGTGCTGATCCCTTCGGAGGCGAGCTCGAGGACGGCCTCGTAGTCGTCCCCGCTCAGCTCGGCGTAGGGGGCGGCCCGGCGGATCAGCGCCAGGAGGTCGGCCTCGTCCCACTCCTCGGCCCCGGCCACCTCGGCCACGATCTGCTGGGCCAGGATGTCCAGAGGGGCCACCGGGGGATGGGTGGCGTCGAGCCGGCCCCCCCGGACCGCCGCCAGCAAGGCCGCGCACTCGACCAGCTCGTCGCGGGTCATGGGGAAGAGGATCCCCTCGGGGGTGCCCAGCCGGCTGTGGTTCGACCGGCCCACCCTCTGTAACAGGGTGGCGATGGCCCGGGGCGATCCCACCTGGCAGACGAGCTCCACGGGGCCGATGTCGATGCCGAGCTCCAGGGAGGCGGTGGCCACCAGGGCGGCCAGGTCCCCGGCGCGCAGCCGGCTCTCCACCCGCTGGCGCCGGTCCTTCGACAGGCTGCCGTGATGGGCGGCCACGTGGTCGGGCCCGAGCCGCTCGGCCAGCAGGTGGGCCAGCCGCTCGGACATCCGCCGGGTGTTCACGAAGACCAGGGTGGTCCGGTGGGCCCGGACGTGCTCGGCGATCCGGTCGACGATCTCGCCGAACTGCTCGGTGGAGGCCACGGCCGAGAGCTCGCTGCCCGGCAGCTCGATGGAGATGTCGAGCCGCCGGGCGTGGCCGCAGTCGACGATGGCGGTGGACCGGTCGTCGCCCACCCCGGAGAGCAGCCGGGCCGTCTGTTCGATGGGCCGCTGGGTGGCCGACAGGCCGATCCGCTGGGGTCGGGGGCCGAGCCGCAGCTGTTCGAGACGTTCCAGGGTGAGCGCCAGGTGCGAACCCCGCTTGTCCCGGGCCAGCGCATGGATCTCGTCCACGATCACCGTCTCCACCCGGCCGAGCGCCGCCCGGCTGCGCTGGGCGGTGACCAGCAGGTAGAGGCTCTCGGGCGTGGTGACCACGAAGGTGGGGGGGTCCCTGATCATGGCGGCCCGGGCCCCGGCCGTGGTGTCGCCCGTCCGGACGGCCAAGCTGATGGGAGGCACCCCGAGGCCCAGGGCCCGGGCCTCCTCGGCGATCTCGGCCAGGGGGCCCTCCAGGTTCTGCTGGATGTCCACGGCCAGGGCCTTCAGGGGAGAGACGTAGACCAGCCGGGTCGTCCCCGGCTCGAGGGTCCCGGCGTGGTGGGCCCGGTAGGCGGCGTCGATGGCCACCAGGAATCCGGTCAGGGTCTTGCCCGACCCGGTGGGGGCGGCGATCAGGGTGTCCCGGCCGGCCCGGATCAGCGGCCAGCCCTCGGCCTGGGGCTCGGTGGGCCCGTCGGGGAAGCGCCGGCGGAACCAGGAGGCCACGGCCGGGTGGAAGTCCTCGATGGTGGTCGCCGGCCGGACGGTGCTCACCCTGCTCAGGGTACCGGGAGGGTGCGCGGGGAATCTCCGTGCCTGGGGATTGGTTGCATATGCAACGAAGAGGGTGGTCCCGGCGGTTGGAGGGGCCATCCCGGCGAAAGAAAGACGACTATGGCTGAACTGAACCAGACGCTCCCCCTGCTCCCGCTGACCTCGGGTGTGGCCCTGCCGGGCATGGTCTTCACCCTGGCCCTCGAGACCGACGAGGCCCGGGCGGCGGCCGACGCCGCCGGGGCGGCCGGCTCCCGGCTGGTCCTCGTCCCCCACCTGGACGGCCGCTATGCCGCCATCGGTGTCGCGGCCGAGGTGCTCGAGGTCGGTGACATCCCCGGCGGCCCGAAGGCGATGGTCGTCCGCGGAGCCGAGCGGGTCACCGTCGGCACCGCCGTTCCCGGCACCGGCACCGCCCTCTGGGTCCAGGTGGAGCCGGTGGTGGAGGGCCCGGTCACCCCCGAGATCACCGAGCTGGCCCGCGAGTACCGGGCCGTTCTCGAGAACATCCTGATCACCCGCGGCGCCCGCCGGATGGCCGACCGGCTCCGCGAGGTGACCGAGCCGTCGCTCGTGGCCGACCTCTCGGGCTACTCGCCCGACCTCACCTTGGCCCAGAAGGTGGAGATCCTGGAGACGGTCGACGTCGAGGCGCGGCTGCGTCTGGTCATCGGCTGGGCCCGGGAGACCTTCGCCGACCTGACCCTTCGCGATCAGATCAAGTCCAACGTGGAAGAGGGCATGGAGAAGACCCAGCGCGAGTTCCTTCTCCGCCGTCAGCTGGAGGCCATCCGCAAGGAGCTCAACGGTCTCGACGGCACCACCGACGAGGGCACTGTGGACGACTACCGGGCGAAGATCGAGGCACGCGACCTGCCCGAGGACGTCAGGGCGGCGGTGCTCCGCGAGCTCGACAAGCTGGACCGCACGACAGAGCAGAATCCCGAGAACGGTTGGATCCGCAGCTGGCTCGACACCGTCCTGGAGATCCCCTGGGGCGTCGTCTCCGAGGACAACCTCGACGTCAGCGACGCGGCCCGTATCCTCGACGAGGACCACGAGGGGCTCACCGACGTGAAGGAGCGCATCCTCGAGCACCTGGCCGTCCGGGCTCTGCAACACGAGCGCGGCCTCGTTGCTCTGGGACGGCGCGGCGCCGGGGCCATCCTGGCCCTGGTCGGTCCCCCCGGTGTGGGCAAGACCTCGCTCGGCGAGTCGGTGGCCCGCGCCCTCGGACGCAAGTTCGTCCGCGTCTCGCTCGGCGGTGTCCGCGACGAGGCCGAGATCCGTGGCCACCGGCGCACCTATGTCGGTGCCCAGCCCGGCCGTCTCGTCCGGGCTCTCCGGGAGGCGGGGACCATGAACCCGGTCATCTTGCTGGACGAGGTGGACAAGCTCGGCGCCGACTACCGAGGCGATCCCTCATCGGCTCTCCTCGAGGTCCTCGACCCGGCCCAGAACCACACCTTCCGCGACCACTACCTGGAGGTGGAGCTCGACCTCTCGAAGGTCCTCTTCCTCTCGACGGCCAACGTCATGGAAACCATCCCCGGTCCCCTCTTGGACAGGATGGAGGTCATCCGTCTCGACGGCTACACCGAGGAGGAGAAGCTCTCGATCGCCCGGAACCACCTCCTGCGCCGCCAGCTCGAACGCACCGCCCTCCGGCCCGACGAAGTGGATCTGACCGACGAGGCGCTGCGTTGCATCTCGGCCGACTACACCCGCGAGGCGGGTGTTCGGAACCTCGAACGCGAGATCGGCCGACTGCTGCGCAAGGTGGCCACCAAGTTGGTCGCCGGCGAGCTCACCGCGCCGGTCGAGGTCTCCGACGTCCGCGCCTGGCTCGGCCGGCCCCGCTTCTTCTTCGAAGCGGCCGACCGCACCGCGGTGCCCGGCGTGGCCACCGGACTGGCCGTCACCGGAGTGGGAGGCGACGTCTTGTTCATCGAGGCGACCTCGATGGACGGCACCGAGGGCCTCACCCTGACCGGACAGCTGGGCGACGTCATGAAGGAGTCGGCCGAGATCGCCCTCTCCTACGTCCGATCCCATGCGGCCGAGCTCGGTATCGCCTCCGACGCCTTCGCCGGTCGTCGCTTCCATCTCCACGTCCCCGCCGGAGCGGTTCCGAAGGACGGTCCCTCGGCCGGGGTCACCATGACCACGGCCCTGGTCAGCCTGCTCCGGGACCGGCCGGTCAAGTCGGTCCTCGGTATGACCGGCGAGGTCACCCTGCAGGGACGGGTCCTGCCCATCGGCGGCGTCAAGCAGAAGGTGCTGGCCGCCCACCGGGCCGGTCTGACCGAAGTCGTCCTCCCCGCCCGCAACGGCCCCGATCTGGAGGACGTCCCCGAGGCCGTCCGCCGGCTCATGACCTTCCATCTGGCCGAGCAGATCGGTGACGTTCTCGCCGCCGCCCTGGCCGAGCCGACCACGGCGGCCGGAACGGGAGCCGACCAGGTGGCGGCCTGATCCAGTGGCCTGATCCAGTGGCCTGATCCAGTGCCTGATCCAGTGGCCTGATCCCCTGGCTGAGTCCGGCGCTCCGGGTGCGTCCATCGACGTGCCCGGGGCGTCCGGCTGGCACACTGGTTTTCCGTAGTCGATCCCGTCTCGAGGATCGTGCGGTAAAGGGGGACCCCCGTTGGCTCTGTCCTATGGCGCCCAGTCCTATGGTGCCCAGCCGGCAGCGGCGCCGGTCCTGGTGGCCTTCGCGGGTCCCGGCCCGCAACGCCGGGCCACCGTCTTCTTCCGGCTGATCATCGCCCTGCCCGCATTGGTCGTCGTCGGCATCGTCGGCATCGGCGCCTTCGTCGTCGCCATCATCGGCTGGTTCGGCGCCCTCTTCACCGGACGACTCCCGGCCTTCGCCGCCGACTTCCTCCCCGGCTACCTTCGCTGGCAGGCCCGGGTGCTGGCGTACGTCTCGCTGCTGACCGACGTCTACCCGCCGTTCACCCTCGAGAACGACGAGGCCTATCCGGTCTGGCTCACCGCCCAGCCGGGACCGCTCAACCGGGCCGCCGTCTTCTTCCGCATCATCCTCATCCTCCCGGCCGCCGTCCTGCAGACCCTGGTCCAGTACGGGGTCTATCCCGTCGCCTTCGTGGCCTGGTTGATCGTCCTCGTCAGCGGCCAGATGCCGGCCTCGCTGTTCCAAGCCTTCAGCGTCGTCATCCGTTATCAGCTGCGCGTCTCCGGCTATGCGCTGATGGTCACCTCGGAGTGGCCCTGGGGCCTCTTCGGTGACACCGAAACCGTCTTCTTCGGCGCACCGCCGGTCACCGGCGCCTACGGCGCGCCACCGGTCACCGGCGCCTACGGCGCGCCACCGGCACCGGGCGCGGCGGGCGCCGCTCCTGCGCCTGTGGGCTCCTCCACCGCCCCGCCGCCGCCGAACCCGGCGTCCTTCGCCTCAACCCCGCCGCCGCCGGCCGCCCCTGTGCCCCCCACTCTGGCCGGGGTGGCCTTCACCTTCGGGGGCCCGGCCTATCTCTGGGGCTACACCGACGACCGTTCCCACTGCGGCATCTGGTCGGCCACCGACCTGACGGCGCCGCCGCAGATGTGGCCCATCGGCGATCAGGGAGAGGGCTGGACCCGGTTCCGCGAACTGGAGCCCAACGCCGTGGCCCTGGCCGATCCCACCCCGCCACCCGCCCCGGCACCGATGGCCCAGGGTGGCATGCCCGCCTTCGGCGCCGCCCCGCCTCTCGCCGTCGGTTCGCCGTACCCGACCAGTGGCTCGCCGGCCGACGATCCCCGCTGGCGGATCGTCCTGTCGAGCGGCGCCAAGCGCCTGGTCGTGCTCTTCCTCGTCCTCGGAGTCATCGACTACGGCGCGTACCTGGCTTTCGTCGGCAACGGCTCGCACCCCTTCCAGGTTCTGGTGGCCAACGCCCAGGTCCAAAACGCCTACCGGTCATTGCAGACATCGGTCACCACCTACCGGACCCAGACGTCCGCCTGCCAGGGTTCGGCTTCGGCGTTGTCCTGTGTCACGAGCGCCGACCAGACGGTCTCGGAGGCCTTCGGCACCTTCGTCCGGCAGATGCAGTCGATCTCGATGCCGGCCAGCGCATCGGCCTCGGCCACCGCCCTCACGACCGACGGCACCAACGCCCAACAGATCTTCGAGCAGCTGGCCAGCTCGAACAGCGCGGCCCAGTACCAGCAGAACTACACCAGCTCGAACATCGCCCAGGTCCTGAACAAATTCGACCAGGACTACCGGAATCTGACCGACGCGCTCTAGCCACCGGCCCCGGGCCGGCCCCGACCTTATGCACAGGTGGTCGGCCCCGACGGGCCCCGGGTCACCTTCCCCTCGCACACCGTTGGCCCTCCCGTCACCGTCGCGTCACGGCCCGTTCACTCAGGACGGCCCTGTCCACACCCATGTGGACCGCCGCCGGACACCGGGCCCGCCCCGACGACCCGGGCCTACCGTGGGAAACTGAGGCCACGACGGCCGAGGAGGGCGGACAGGCGGTGGACGTGGTGCGAACACCCGAGGCACGGTTCGCCGACCTCCCCGGCTACCCCTACCCACCGTGCTACGTCGACGTCGGTTCGAAGGAGACGGGCCCGCTGCGGATGCACTACGTCGAGGCCGGCCCGCCCGACGCCGATCCGGTCCTGCTCCTGCACGGCCAACCGACCTGGTCCTATCTCTACCGCCAGGTCATCGACACCCTGGCCGCCGCCGGTCACTGGGTGATCGCCCCCGACCTCATCGGCTTCGGCCGCTCCGACAAGCCCACCGACCGGTTGGACTACACCGTGGCCCGGCACATCGACTGGACGCGCCGTCTGGTGGCCGCCCTCGACCTCGAGCGGACGACGCTCGTGGTCCAGGACTGGGGTGGACCCATCGGACTAGCCGTCCTGGCCGCCGAGCCCGGCCGCTTCGCCCGTGTCGTCGCCTCCAACACCATCCTCCACACCTCGGAACCGCAACTCGACGGCCGCCTCGGTTGGGCCAACCACGGGACCCGGGGCGACCGGGTGGTGCTTCAGGAAGCCCTCGTCGACTACGTCTCGTTCACCCAGCGCGCCCTCTCACTGCGGGCCAGCGACTTCGTGGCCTTCGCCACATCAAGAGACGTCGAGCGTCCGGTGCTCGACGCCTACGACGCCCCGTTTCCCGACGCCGGCTACCAGGCCGGCCTGCGCCAGTTCCCGTCGCTCATCCCGCTCACCCGCAACGACCCCGGCGCCGCCGTCAACCGGGCCACCTGGACGGCCCTGGGCCAATTCCCGCGTCCCTTCCTCACCGCCTTCTCCGACGGCGACGAGGCCAGCGCCGGCTGGGCCGAGATCTTCCAGGAGCGCGTGCCCGGAGCGCAGGGACAACCCCACACCACGGTGGTCGGCGCCGGCCACTTCGTCCAGGAGGACAAGGGCACCGAGCTGGGCGAGATCGTGGCCCGCTTCATCTCCTCGACGGCGTCGTAGGCTTTTCACCGGACCCGCTGTGGGTCTTTTCTCCAGGAAAGGGGGAGGACCGTGGACTGGCAGGCCTGGGCTCGGAAGATGCAAGAGACGGACGGCGCCGACGGCTTCGAAGCCCTCTTCGCCAAAGGTGGCCTCTTCAGCGACCCGGTCACCGCGTGGACGACGGACGTCCGCAAAGTGGCGAACGACACCGACAGCATCTTCCCGGACTGGCACCAACGGATCGACGTCATCCGCGGGGGAGACGACTGGGCCGTCTTCGAGTGGACGGGCACCGCCACCTTCCACCCCGAAGGTCCCGACGGTCCCGGCATCCCCGTCAAGATGGAGGGCGCCACCGTCATCGAGGTCGACGACGAGGGCCGCGTCACCCGCTGGCGCGACTATCTCGACACCAACGAACCCACCCAGCAGATCCAGCGCGGCATGGCTGCCGCCGGTCTCGACCCGGCAGCGGCGCCGACACCGGGGTGAAACCCGGACGTCAGGAGCCCGCCGACAGCCCCGCCGTCGCCGACAGGCCGTGATAGGGACTGCCGGCCTCCTGCCACTGCTCGTAGAAGGCGAAGAAGGTCGCACCGAAGGGGTCGTCGCCCAGCAGGGGCATGGCCGCCCGGCGGATGGTGAAGTCGTAGGGAGCCAATTCGGTAGCCGTGGCGAAATGCCGTCGGGCCGTTTCCTCGTCGTCCTGGCGCAGGGCCTGGGCGGCCACCCGGAAGTGCAGGCGGGCCAGGACTTCGTCTTCGGTCAGATCGGCCACGGCCCGGCGGGCGTCCTCACCCGACAGCGGTTCCTGCCCGTCGTTGACCCAACGCCGGACGGCGTCGAGATGGGGTCCGGACTCGACACCGGTGAACTCCTTGAAGAGATCCGACCCGAAGGCCACGCCGTTGGGCCGCACGATCCGGTCGTCCTCGTCGATCCAGACCACGGTGGGCACGTTGCTGATGGCATAGAGCTCGGTCAACAGGTGATTCTCGTCGACCAGCACCGGATAGCTGATGCCCTCGACCCACGGGCGGACGTCCTCCGGCGAATGGTCGATGGCCACGGCGATGACGGTGAAGTCCTCGTCGGCCAACTCGTCGTGCAGTTCCTGCCAGCCCGGCAGGTCGTAGCGGCAGCCGCACCAACTGGCGAAGGTCACGAGCAGCTTCTTCTTGCCGTGGAACTCCCCGAGGCCGTGGCTCGTCCCTTCGAGATCGCGGAGTTGGAAGTCCGGTGCCTCGAGCCCGTCGAGTGCGCGCCGCCGTTCGACGCCGGCCCGGCCCATGGCCACGATGCCGGCGGCGGCGTCGATCACCACGGGCCGACCGAGCGCGGCGGCCACCCGGGCCACATCGAGCCGCCCGCCGACCACGAGGGCGTCGGGATCGGCCACCGGAACACACACGTCACCCCGGCAGAGGCCTCCGGCTTTGAGCTCCCAGCCGAACGCCGTCCGCAGGCCGTCGGCGTCGACGAGGACGCGGCCCCCCTCGGTCGAGCCGACCACGGTGTGGACTTCGTCGTCGATGATGGTCAGGTCGGACATCGTCGCTCCCCGGGTCCGCCGGTCCGCGAAGAAAGACGGACGGGCGCCGACCGATGGTACGTCAGCCTGGCGGCGCCCATATTCACGCGTCGGCCGTCGCGAGCCAGGGGAGTCCGCTCGGCGCGCAGGAAGGCCAGCTGCTGCGTGGCCAGATGCCGGGCACACGACCCGTCGGACATGACCACCCGTTGCCACGGCACCTCGTCGCCCCACCGGGCGAGAACGTGGCCCACGAAACGCGCCGAGCCCAGACCGGCGCAGTCGGCGACATCGCCGTAGCTCATCACGGCCCCGGTGGGGATCATCTCCACCACCTCGAGCACCGCCTTGGCCTTCTCCGACGGTTCGTCCCTGCCCGGCACCCTCAGTACAGCGGCGACCAGGCGCTCGTCCGCAGCAGCTTGCTCTCCCAGCGGTCGCGGTAGGAGAGCGCGTCGTGCATGAACTGCCCCGGCTGACGCATCTCGTCGGGCACCTCATGGGTGAGCAGGTGCAACAACATGTCGTGATTCACGATCTTCTGCATCAAGATGGCTTCCTTGCGGCGTCCTGAACCGAAGGCCGTCTGGAACACCACCTGGATGTCGAGCAGCGTGCCGTCACGCGCCTTCATGGGCCGGTAGTAGCCCTTCTCCCAGAAGTCGACGTAGTCGTCCACCGCCGCGTGGGGCCAGCCGGTGTCCTCCATGTAGATGGACAGTTCGTGGCCGGCGCCGTCGGTGGGCACGGTGGCCAGGTCGATGTCCCCCATGGGGGACCACGGCACCGGGAGCAGCATCTTGGCCGTCACGCCGTGGCGGAGCTCGTCGAGCTGCCGGCCCCACCGGCTCAGATCGCCCCGCTGCAGGCGATGGGCCAACGCCTCCCAGGCCGCTCCGTCACGGATGGCCGTGATGGTGACCATCTGATACGCCGGACCGCTCCCGTGGGCATGGTGGAGGTACCACAGCAGTCGGGCATCGTCCCCCTCGGCCAGGGTGGGCATCCAGCCGTCGCGGTACGCCTCTTCGAACTCGTCCTCCTTGGCCCCTCTGACCTCGTGCACCTCATGCAGGAAAAGCAACCGGGTCCCCTCCCGTTCGCGCCGCACGACACAGTCACGGCGCCGGCCCGTCCGCAGACCCGGACACCTTACCCAGCCAGGTCCGCATGC
Source organism: Acidimicrobiales bacterium (assembly GCA_035535015.1). Lineage (GTDB taxonomy): Bacteria > Actinomycetota > Acidimicrobiia > Acidimicrobiales > UBA8190 > Palsa-661. The sequence continues at coordinate 107,728 of DATLQU010000004.1, forward strand.
CGTTTAGGGTTGGCCCGTGGGCGTCCTCCTGACGGCGTTGGGCCGGCGTCGGTGGCTGACGGCGGCGGGCTTCGCCGCCATTCTCGTCTCGCTGCTGCTGCCGCCGGATTCGACGGCCCGTCTGGTCGTGGCCTGTCTGGGTCTCGGCGGCATGCTCGTCCAGATCCCCCTGGCTCTGCGCGACGAGCGACGGAAGCGTCGGACAGCTCAGGAGCCCGACTGACACGACCGTGGGAGCGGTCGATCGTCTCGGACGCGGTCGGGCCGGCCCCTACGCTCGGGGCATGGCCCTCATGACCATTCCCGAATTGCAGGAGTTCCTCGTGAACGCCTTCCCCGATTCTCCGTCGACGTTGATCGTGGAGGACGCCGGTGAATGGGGCGCCCGGCTCCGGCTCCCGGTGACGAAAGCGCACGGACGACCCGGCGGTACCGTCTCCGGGCCGGCGCTCATGGGTCTGGCCGACGGCGCCGCCTGGTTGTCGATCCTGACCCAGATCGGGCCCGTGGCCTTGGCCGTGACCACGAGCCTGCACATCGACTTCCTGCGCAAGCCTCCGCTGGCCGACGTCCTGGCCCACGGTCAGATCCTGAAGCTCGGGAAGTCGTTGGCCGTCGTGGACGTCTCCCTACGGGCCGACGGTACCGACGAGCTGGTGGCCAAGGCGCAGGTGACCTATTCCATCCCGCCGCGCTAAGCGGAGGCGCGTTGGCCCGCCGCTGTCGCCGGCGCCGGCATCGCCGGCGTCTTCATGGGCGACGCCGGCGCCCGGCGGCGGTCGGGGCGAAATTCGACCGCCGCCGGGCTGGCGTCTGGGCCCGACGACCGAGGGGGCGGGGGAGCCCACTGTCGCTGGCCCCAGGGGATGTCCCCTGTGGGGGTATGACCGATAACCGGCACGGACAACGAGAATGGCCCCGAAGTCCTTCCCGTTTTCGCCGTCGGTGACGCCTTCGGTCCTGGGGGAGAGGAGAGGGGCTCCCGCGGCCCGGGTGTCGGTTCGGGTGAATCGGTCATAGCTCCAAGAATGCGCCCGGATCCTGTGTGAGCACCAAGAGCATCCTGTGCCTTTGGTGTGAGATTCCGGACGCGAGGCGAGCCCTCGGCCATCGTGCTCAGGCCCCGGTCCTTGCCGGGAGCGCCGGCGCCCGACAGGCTGGCGCGTCGTGACCAGGGCCCGGCGACGACAGCAACTGCGGGCCCGCCGGACCGGTGTGGTCATGACATTGGTCCTGCTCGTGAGCACCACCCTGGTCGCCGCCAGTGCCGCCGGCCACCGGTCGCCGTCATCGGCGGCGCCGTTGTGCGCCGGGGCCCGTTCGGCGTCGACTTCGTCGGCGAGCGACGGCGCCGGGGTCACCGTGGCGGTGGGGGCGCTGCCCGCCAAACTCGTGGCCCAGCCGGACCGGCTCCAGTTGCTCCCGGTGTTCCGTCGGTGGGCGTCGATCTGCGCCGTCCCGGCGGCACTGATCGAAGCGACCTGTTGGTGGGAGTCGGGGTGGCAGAACGTGGTCTCGGTGACCGGGGCGGTCGGTGTCTGCCAGATCGAACCGGGTGCGGCGCAGACGGTGCGCGGGATCCTCGGTGATCCGAGACTCGATCCGCACCTGCCGTCGGACAACATCGAGATGTCCGCCGCCTATCTCCGATGGCTCCTCGATCAGACCGGGGGCCGACGCGACCTGGCCCTGGCCGGTTACTACCAGGGCCCCACCTCGGTCCGCCAACACGGCATCCTGGCTGTCAGCCGACCGTACGTGACGGGTATCGACGCGCTGCTCCACGACTACGCCTGGTCCTGAGATGCCCCGGGTCGATGTCGAGTTCGTCGTCGTGGGGGCGGGCGTGCTCGGATTGAGCGCGGCCCACGCGCTCGCCCGACGCGGGCACCAGGTCGTCGTCTACGAGAAGCAGACCGTGGGCCACGCCACGGCCGGCTCCAAGGGATCGGCCCGGATCTTCCGGCTCGGATACGACGAGCCCGCCTATGTCCGGCTGGCCATGACGGCGCTCACCCTCTGGCGTCGCCTCGAGGCCGAGTCGGAGACGGCGCTTCTCACCACCACGGGCCAGCTCACCTTCGGCGACGACCTCGACGTCCTCCTCGGCGCCCTGACCGAAGCCGCCGCGCCCCATGCATGGATGGCGCAAGACGAGGCGGCGGCCCGCTTCCCGGCTCTGTCGGCTCCGGGCCCGGCTGTCTTCGAGCCCGAGTCCGGTGTGATCGCCGCCGACCGATGCCTGGCCGCCCTCCGACGGACACCCGGCGTCGAGGTCCGTGAGCGGACCCGGGTGATCCGTTGCGCCGACGACCGGGGCCGGTTGCGCCTTTCGCTCGAGTCGCCGGCCGGAACCGACGAGGTGCGGGCGGAGGTGGTCGTCGTCTGTGCCGGGCCGTGGACGGCACCGCTCGTCACGGGCCGCCCCATCGGTCTGCGCCCCCTGCCCACCCTCGAGCAGGTGGCCTATCTCGCCCCGGCCGGGTCCACAGGGGGTTCGGCGCCCGGAGACCTCGAGGGATTCCCCGTCTTCGTCGAGCGCCGACGGCCCTGGTTCTACGGACTGCCCGTCCGGTCGGCCGGCCTCGTCAAGGTGTCGCTCCACGGCGGCGGTCGCCCCGTGACCCTCGAACACCTCGACCCCGACCCGGTGGACAGCCCCGACCCGCTGGACAGCCCCGACCCGGCTCTTCTGGCCGAACTGTCGCGGTCGGCGCGGCGACTGTTGCCGGGACTTCTCCCCGAGCCCGTCCGCACCGAGCGGTGCGTCTACGACAACTCCGCCGACGGTGACTTCGTGCTCGACCGGATCGGCGACATCGTCGTCGGGGCTGGGACATCAGGCCACGGCTTCAAGTTCGCCCCCCTGCTCGGAGAACTGCTGGCCGATCGGGCCACCGGCGCCCATCACCTCGAGTTCGGTCGGCCGGAGGACCTGGCCCCTTTCGCCGCCGGCCGGCTGCACTCGTCGGGGGAGTCCGGGGGACCGACCGTTCACCGGTAAGATGAGCACGTGCGATGAGAACGCCCGCCTTCCGGTCCTTGTCCCTATTCCTCGGAGGCTCTCTGTGCCCGCGCGTTCTCGTCTTCCCGCCACCCTCGTCGCGACCCGGCTCTCGTTCGACCGCGGCGCGTCCACCATCCTGAAAGACGTCTCGCTCACCGTGGCGCCGACCTCCTGCGTCGGCGTGGTCGGACCCAACGGGGTGGGTAAATCCACCCTCCTGCAATTGCTGGCCGGCCTCGAACTCCCCGACGCCGGGTCTGTCCGGCTCGATCCACCGGCCGCCACCGTCGGCTACCTGACCCAGGAGCACGAGCACCGACCGGGCGAGACCGTCCGCGCCGCGCTCTACCGGCAGACGGGGGTGGCCGCCGCCGAGGCCGAGCTGGCCGCCGCCGGGGAGGCCCTCGGCGCCGCCGAAGCGGGAGCCGACGACCGCTTCGCGCTGGCCCTCGAACGCTATGAAGGGTTGTCGGCGGCCGACCTCGACGCCCGTATCGCCGGAACCTTCGACGATCTCGGTCTGCCCGCCGGGCTGGCCGACCGCGACGCCGCCACCTTGTCGGGTGGCCAGGCGGCGCGTGTCGCCCTGGCCGCCATCGTCCTCTCCCGTTTCGACATCACCCTTCTCGACGAGCCGACCAACGATCTCGACTTCGACGGCCTCCGTCGTCTCGAAGCCTTCGTGGACGGGCGCCAGGGGGCGATGGTCATCGTCTCGCACGATCGCGCCTTTCTCGACGCCACCGTCACCTCGGTACTCGAGCTGAGCGAGCACGACGGCACCGGCCGGTTGTTCGGCGGGGGATGGTCGGCCTACCTCGAAGAGCGGGCCACGGCCCGACGACAGGAGGAGCAGTCCTACGCCGTCAACCAGAGCCAGCGCCGGGAGTTGGCCGACCGGGCCCGCCGGGAGCGCCAGTGGGCCACATCGGCGGTCCGCCGCGAGCGACGCGACCCTCGGGACCACGACAAGGCGCAACGCGACTTCCGCATCAACCGGACGGAGAAGCTGGCCTCCCGGGCCCGCCAGACCGAACGGGCCATCGATCGGCTCGACCATCTCGACAAACCGTGGGAGGGCTGGGACCTGCGCTTCACCATCGAGCAGGCTCCCCGGGCGGGCGCCGTCGTGGCCCGCTTCGACGGCGCCGTCATCGAACGGGGGGACTTCCGCCTGGGCCCGGTCACCTTGGAGATCGGGTGGGCCGAACGGATCGGCTTGGTGGGGCCGAACGGTTCCGGCAAGACCTCGTTCGTGCAGGCGCTTCTCGGCCGGCTGCCCCTGGCGGCGGGAACGGCCTGGCTCGGGCCGTCGGTGGTCGTGGGGGAGCTCGGTCAGGATCGCCGCCCGGCCACCGGGCCGGCCGCACCCGACGGTGGCGGGAGCTCGGTCCTCGACGCCGTCATCGAACGCTGCGGGTTGACGGTGCCCGAGGCCCGGTCGTTACTGGCCAAGTTCGGACTCGGTGCCGAACATCTCCGTCGGCCGCGGGCGCTTCTCTCCCCGGGAGAGCGCACCCGGGCGGAGCTGGCCATGTTCCAGGCCCGTCAGGTCAACTTCCTGGTCCTGGACGAACCCACCAACCACCTCGACGTCCCCGCCGTCGAACAGATCGAAGAAGCCCTGTCCGGCTTCGACGGCACCGTTCTGCTCGTCTCCCACGACCGCCGCCTGCTCGACGCCGTCGATCTCACCCGGCGTATCGACCTCGGTGAACCGGCGGCCACCTGGGCCCGGCGCTAGCTGATCGGTTTCCCGAGCGCCCGCACCACGGCCGACACCTGTTCGTCGAGGGCCCGGCGCGACAACTCGATCTCGGGGGCGAGAAGATCGAAGCCGTGGCAGGCTCCGTTGAAGCAGTGCAGCTCGGTGGGGATCTTGGCCTGCATCAGGCGTTGGGCGTAGTTGATCCCCTCGTCCCGCAGCGGGTCGAACTCCGCCGTCATCACGTAGGCCGGGGGCAGGTCGGAGAGATCGGTGCAGCGACCCGGGGCGGCGTAATTGGAGACGTAGTCCCGCTTGGCCCCCAGATAGTGGTCCCACATCTGGGCGTTGCTGGTCGAATTCCAGACCGGAGTGGTGCTGAACGCCCGCATCGACGGTGTCTCCATCCGGTCGTCGACCACCGGGTAGATCAAGATCTGCAGAGCCAGCGGCACGGTGCTGCGGTCGCGGGCCATCAGGGCGACGGCGGCGGCCAGCGCTCCACCGGCACTGGCCCCACCCACGGCGATCCGATCGGGGTCGACCCCGATCTCGCCGGCATGGGCGCCGACCCAGACGAGGGCGCTGTAGCAGTCCTCCACCCCGGCGGGGAACGGGTTCTCCGGCGCCAGCCGGTAGTCCACCGAGACCACCACACAGCCGCCGTCGGCGGCCAACCGCAGACACCGGTGTTCCTCCAGGTAGAGGTCGCCGATCACGAAGCCGCCTCCGTGGAAATAGACCACGCCGGGCCGAGGGCCACTCGAGGCGGTGGGGGTGTAGATCCGCACGGTCACGGCCGGCGCGCCGTCGGGCCCGGGGATCTCGGTGTTCTCCACCTTCACCCGCTCGTCGGTGGCCATCGTGGCGCCCGTCAGGGCCAGAATGTCGGGCGTCGACCGCAGCACCTGGATCATCCCGGCGTCACCGAAGCTTCCCGAAGGGTCCATGGGCAACGCCGCCAGCACCGCGGCCAGCTCCGGATCGATGTCCAGATTCACGGTGTCCCCTTCAGATCCACTGCACAATCCACTGCACAATCCACTGCGTCCCCCTTGCCCTTCGCCCTGCCGGCATGCCTCGTATTTAAGACGACCGGCCGCTGCGGCGCCGGAACCCCCACCCTCACCGGAATTCGGGGATGACCTCGGTTCCCATCAATTCGATGGTCTGCATCACCGCCTCATGGGCCACGTTGTAGGGATTCACCAGGCATAGCAGCAGGTCGATGCCCGCTTCCTCGTACAGCCGGCACATGGCCACGCACTCCTCGGGCGTGCCGAGCACGCAGGCGTTGGCCTCCACCAGGTACTCCAGGCTGATCATGTCGAGCAGTCCGGCCTCCTCCGTCTTCTTCAGGTCAGCGGCATAGGAATAGCTGCCCAGGTCCTCCTTCCGCTCGGCCATCCACTCGGCCACCGTGGCGATCTGGCTCGCCCCCTTGGCCGGGTACCACTCGAAAGACTGCCGGGCGGCGTCCATGGCCTGCTGCCGGTCGGGGGCGCACAGGGCCATGGTGAAGGTGGCGGCATGGTTGTTCACGAAGGCACCGAGAGGCGTCGTGCACTGCTGCACGGCGGCCCGGTAGATGTCCACCTTGGCCTTGATCTCGGCCGGCGAGATGCCCACGGCGAACGAGCACAACCCCAGCCCGAGCTCACCGACCTGACGGTGTCCCTCCTCGCTGGTCGTCGCCCCCCAGATGGGGGGGTGCGGCTTCTGCAGCGGCTTGGGCAGCACCCGCCGCTTGGGCATATTCCAGAACTCCCCGGAAAATTCATACTCGTCGTTCGTCCAGCAGCCGACCACATGGCCGATGGCCTCCTGCCACATGGCCCGTGTCTGGGCCGGGTCGACCCCGAAGCCTTCCAGCTCGGCCCGGGTGGCCGACCGACCGGTCCCGAAGTCGACCCGGCCGTCGGAGATCAGGTCGAGCACGGCCACCGACTCCGCCGTCCGCACCGGATGGTTGTAAGGCTGGGGCATCAGCCTGACCCCGTAACCGAGACGCATCCGGCTCGTCTGGGCGGCGATGGCGCCGTACAGGATCTCCGGGTTCGAGCAGTGGGAGTACTCGGACAGGAAGTGGTGCTCCACCGTCCAGAAGGCGTCCCAGCCGAACCGCTCACCGGCCAGGGCCTGCTCCAGCGTGTTCTTGTAGGCCCGGTGTTCCGATTCGGCGTCCCAGGGCTCGGCCACGGGGATCTCGTAGAAGAGGGCGAACTTCATCTCGCTGTCCTTTCGGATCGGTCGGAATCAGGTTCCATCACCTTGGATCAGGTCGGATCAGCCGGCCAGGCCGGAGATCAGATGGTCGTCCACGAAGCAGCGGATGGCGTCGGGGTCGTCGATGTCGAAGGTCACCGACGGCATCACGGCGAACGAGAGCATGGCCCGGACGATCCATTCACCGGCCCGCCGGTGGTCGAGCCCGCTGCGGATCTCCCCGCGTCGCTCGGCGTCGGCCAGGAAGGGCAGCCAGAAATCGATCCACTGGCTGAGCAACCGGTCGTCCTGCGCGCTCAACAACGTGGCCAGCAGGCTGTCGCCCTCGGCCGGCAACCGCAGAGTCAGCAGTTCGTCACCGAGATGCTGCCGGATGAACACCGCCGCCTCGCCGACCTGGCCGGCCAGGGTCCGGCGACTCCGGACGGCCGTTTCGCTGCTGGCCACGAACCGGATGGCCAACCGGGCCAGCACCGCATCGACCAGACCGGCTCTGTCCCCGAAGTGGAAGTAGACCGACCCCCGTGACACCCCGGCCTGTATGGCCACGTCGGTCATCGAGACCCGCCGGAGCCCGAGCCGGCTCATGCACGCCTCGGCGGCGTCGAGGATCCGCTCCTCGGTCTCCGAACCAGCCGCCCCCGGCTCTGCCGGTCCGGCCACCGTCGTCGTCCGGCTGCTCACCGCCCGACTGCCATCAGAGCCCGACTGCCATCAGAGCCCGACTGCCATCAGCGACTGTTTCCCTCGTCGTCCCGGCCCACCCAGGGGGAAGCCTCTTGACCCGTACAATTGAACAACTACTATCAGTTTGTTCAAAGCAGGGCAAGGACGGTGGTGGTCACCGTCGAGCACCTTCGTCCCGGCCCGGTCAGAATCACGGGCCAGCGGGGAGACCGACGGACAGCCCCGGCGAGCCGAGGGAGAGCGCATGCGGGGGTTGACGGGCAAGAACGTCATTGTCACCGGGGCGTCCTCGGGTATCGGACGGGCCTCGGCCGCCCGACTGCTCGAGGAGGGCGCGCGCGTTCTCGGCGCCGACATCTCCACCAATGCCGACCGACCGGCCTCGGACGGCCTGGCCGATGCCTGGGCCTTCACCGAGCTGGACGTCTCCGACGAGAGCTCCGTGGCCGCCATGGTGGCCGAAGGAGTCCGTCTCTTCGGCCGGATCGACGGTGTCGTCAACGCCGCCGGAGTGGCCGGGGGCGGAGCGGTCCACATGGTCGACCTGGCCGAGTGGCGTCGGGTCCTCGACGTCAACCTTCTCGGCACCTTCCTGGTGGCCAAGCACGTCATCGCCCAGATGCTCACCCAGGACCTGGTGGCCGGCGCCCGTGGCTCGGTCGTCACCATCGCCTCCATCGAAGGCATCGAGGGCACGGCCGGTGGCAGTGCCTACTCCGCCTCCAAGGGCGGCGTCGTCATCCTGACCAAGAACATGGCCATCGACTACGCCGGCCGCGGCATCCGGGTCAACACCGTCTGCCCCGGCTTCATCGACACCCCGATGACCCAGAACATCTTCGGCCTGGTCGGCATGGAGACCCCCCGCCACGACATCATCAAGGAACACAAGCTCGGCCGTTTCGGCCAACCGGAGGAGATCGCCTCGGCCGCCTGCTTCCTGCTCTCCCACGACGCTTCGTTCATCACCGGTCACTCGCTCATCGTCGACGGTGGCTACACCGCCGGCCGGGACCACGGCGTCACCGAGATGCTGGGGCTGTCAGGGCCATAGGGTCCTGGCCGCTTCGAACTGCATTGGACTGGTTGGCCGTCCCATAGCGGTGATACCGGGCCCCACCGCTGTCCGATCTGCCTCTGGCCGAACCGAGCGGTTATGTCATGCCCTCGGCTTCCAACCTCAACGGCATGGCGAATTCCAGTCGGCTCAGGTCAACGCTCGCCGTCGGCGGTCTTGATGGTGCCTACGAGCCCGAACCGGCCACGGCGCGGACTCCGGCCCGCGAGATCGTGAAGCCCTTGCCTGAGGTGATCGTGCAGGTCACGCCGGAGGTCGTCGACAGGCACAGGAACGGGCCATCGCCGGTGGCGGTGCCGTAGGAGAGCACGGGGATCCCCGGGCCCGGGTTGCCGAGATTGCACTGGCTCCCCGAACAAGAGGTGTAGCTACCGTCGGCGACCATGTCGACCAGGTGGGGCGGGCTGAACGAGGCGCACCGGACCTGTTCGGTGGCCGTGGTCCGGATCTGGCAGGCGATGTTCCGGGTGGGCGAGATGAACATCCCACCGACGGTGGCCGTGGACAGCGGGGCGGCCACCGTTACGGTGGCCGTGCGGGTGACGTCCAGGCTGGCGCACGCCGGGGCCGGTCCGATGGCGCCGACCCGGACGATGACCACGTACGTGCCCGGGGCCGCGTAGGAGTGGGTGTAAGGGTTTGTCGTCACCGGCTGTCCGGTCTGGCCACAGGAGATCATGCCGGCGTTGGCGCCGCTCGACTCGCCGTCGCCGAAGCGGATGTCCTCGACGGACAGGATCCCGTTCGTCCGGGCGGTAACCGTGAAGTTCACCGGGCTGCCCACGGCCACCGCCGCCGCGCTGGCGGAGACCTCGACCGTCAGGTCCGGAGGCGCTGTCGTCGATGTCGAGGTGCGGTTAGTGGAACTCGACGGGGTCGTCGAGGCTGTCGAACTCGACGGGCCGACCCGGCCCGTGGAGGCGCCTCCGCACGATGCGGCGCTTAGCGCCACCAGGGTGCAGGACACCACCACGAGGCGAACTCGGGCCATACCGCCACCCTGCCCCAGATCGCAGCGGCGGCCTAGAGGCCTTGGTCACCCTTGGGTGGGCCCAGGTCATCAGCGCGGTCGGAGCTGTGCATCGACTGCGTGCCCACTTCGCCGACTGTCGCTACCGCGGGACGATACACAGCCAGCGAGACGCCAGCGCACGAGTCGCCGGTCGCTGGCACCGAGATTTGGAATGCTGGCGGCGTGTTCGTGAAAGTCGTTCGTCGATTGCAACCGGTTGCGACAAGCAGGATCAACCCATATTTGCGCAGCTACCTCAGCTCCTCGCATGGAGGAAGGATCATCAGATTCGGACTGCCCGCCGCTACGGGCATTTACCCTTGCTTTTCTCCCGCTCCTTCCTGTTCGGGATCGACGGGGATCTCGACGTGCTCGATGGTGTGACGGTCGACGCGTGCACACATCTGGGCTTGACAGACCCACGACCCAGGCAGTGCTCAACTCGTTCCGTTTCAGGTAGGGCAGATCGTTAGAGCCAGTCGGTGGCATCCGGTCGTTGCCGTTGCCGTTGCTGTTGCCGTTGCCGTTGCCGTTGCCGTTGCCGTTGCCGTTGCCGTTGCCGTTGCCGTTGCCGTTGCGGCCGGTGGCTGGGGCCGCAGATCGAGGGTCGTGGGCGCCCACAATCGGGGATACGCGGCCCACCCAGAACCTTGGGCCCCTCCTCATCCGGGTGACATGCGCTCACGCCGGATGCGGCGTTGCCTTTTCCCAACGGGGCCTCGCCACACAATCTCAACGCGACCGACCAGTTAACGAGCGGCTGACGCGCGTAGGTTCTCGTCCTAAACATACGAAGTGCCCCGAGACAAACTCGGGAGCGACGCCTCGGACCCTGGTAGCGCCCGATCCGCAGCGCCTGACGCAAGGAGAGTGCCGTGGTCCTCGTCGAGTCTCCCCCTGCTCCCAGCTCAGCGCCGACGGAGGCGCAGAGACGTACCGCCCGGATAGCGGGGTGGGCCTTCGTGATCACCTTTGTTACTTCGATTTCAGAGCTATTGCTCTACGAACCGCTGCTCAAGCACACCAAGTACATCTTCGGTTCCAGTGCTCATGCTGGCATTGCCTTGGGCGCCACCCTGGAAGTCTTCCTGGCGATTTCCGGTATAGCCACAGCGGTCGTTCTGTACCCGATCATCAAGCGCCAGAGCCAGAGCATCAGCCTCGGCTACGTCGCCAGTCGCACCCTCGAGTCAACCGTCATCGTCGTCGGCATCGTGAGCGTCATGTCCGTCGTCACCCTGAGGCACGACGTTGGGGGAGCGGGTGCCGCAAGTCCCGCCGCCCTCGTCCTCGTCGAACGGTCGCTGGTGGCCATCCACGACTGGACATTCCTACTCGGACCCGGCTTCTGTGCCGGATTCGGAAACGGGATCTTGCTCGGCTACCTGATGTACAGATCCGGCCTCGTGCCACCGGGCATGGCCATGCTGGGTCTCATCGGCGGTCCTCTGATCTTCGCTTCGGGGATCGCTATCCTGTTCGGCGCATTCAAGAACGGCTCCCCGGCGGCGTCCCTGCTAGCACTTCCAGAGATCGCCTGGGAAGCGTCGCTTGGTATCTACCTCATCGTCAAGGGTTTCAGGCCTTCCCCCATCCTCGCTGCCCGGCCCGCACCGACGTCGTGAAGTAACGAGTCCCACTCGTTGCCCTTCTGGCGCTCAGCGCTACGACAAGGGTGCCCGGGGGCGCAGTATTTGCCGGGGACCGGTGGACGGTGGGTCCGTAGGCCGGTTCTCCTCGGGTTCGCCCTGGTCGCAGGATTTGTCGCACGCAGACGGCGCTGGTCTTCTGCCTTGTGCTCGTTGTGGTGGCCCGACTCGGCGCCAAGCTCACAACGAGCGGAGAACGCCGAGCAGGTAGAGCCCTTTGGAGTGGCCTCGGGCTCTAGCGTTTTCTTGGAGCCTGCTTGGCGGCGATTCACTGACGGCGTCGACGGTCTCGGGCTCGTACCGCACGTTCGGCCCACCACGTCGTATCGGGCTGGCAAGCGGATCGTCGGGCTTGTCGAAGAACAGCCATCGGCTGTGGGGCGGGAGGTATCGGAACCTATGATCTCTCGGGCACGGGCTGGGGAGGCGGCACATGGACGGTGAGATCGTCATTCGGGGAGGAACCGTCATCGACGGCACCGGGGCCCCGGGCCGCCGGGCCGACGTGGCCGTCAGCGACGGCCGGATCGTGGGTATCGGGGAGGGACTGCGCGGCACGCGGGAGATCGACGGCTCCGGTCAGGTGGTCTCTCCCGGCTTCATCGACATCCACACCCACTACGACGCCCAGGTCTTCTGGGACCCCTGGCTGACGCCATCGTCGTTCCACGGGGTGACCTCGGTGATCGCCGGGAACTGCGGTTTCTCGATCGCCCCCATCCGGTCGAAGGACGTCGGCCTGCTGGCCCGGACCCTGCAGCACGTGGAGGACATGTCCTTCGACACCCTCTCGGTCGGTGTCCCCTGGGACGAGTTCGAGTCGTTCCCCCAGTACCTCGACGCCGTCGAACGGCGGGGGACGGCGCTCAACTACGGCTGCTACGTCGGCCACACGGCCGTCCGGATGTACGTCATGGGCGACGCCTCCTACGAACGGGGAGCCACCGCTGAGGAACTGCGCCGGATGCAGGAGCTGGTGGCCGAGGCCATCGATGCCGGGGCCGCCGGATTCGCCACCAGCGCCTCGCCCACCCACAACGGCGACGGCGGCCGACCGGTGCCGTCGCGGGTCGGCGATCTCGACGAGCTCCGGGCTCTGCTCGCCCCCCTGCGCGACGCCGGCCGGGGCGTGGTGGCGTTGCTGCCGGCCGACGTCTTCTCGCACAAGCAGGTGGCCGAGCTCCAGCAGGAGGTGGGGAGGCCCGTCACCTGGACGGCCCTGCTCACGGTGAAGGGCTACCCCTACCACGAGAAGGTGGTCGAGCGGAACGACGAGGCCCGCGCCCGGGGTGTCGAGGTCTGGCCCCAGGTCTCCTGCCGGCCTCTGGTCTTCCAGATGAACCTGGCCGAGCCCTTCACCTTGAACAGCCGGCCCAGCTTCTCCCGGCTGATGGACCTGAGCACCGCCGACCGGATGGCCGCCTACCGCGACCCGGCCTGGCGGGCGTCGACCTGGCAGGAATTGTCGGCCGGCAACGGTGGCGGGGGACTGCCCTTCAACTGGCCGTCGGTCTCGGTGGCGGAATCGGAGAGTCATCCGGAGCTGGTGGGCCGCGGTGTGGTCGAGCTGGCGGCCGAACGGGGCTGCACCCCGCTCGACGTCATGCTCGACGTCTCACTCGACGACGCCCTCGAGGCCCGGTTCCTCTCGGTCCTGGCCAACGACGACGCCGACGGCATCGCCTGGCTGCTGCCCCGGGACAACGTCCTGCTCGGCCTGGCCGACTCGGGCGCCCACGTCTCGCAACTCTGCGACGCCTGTTTCGCCACCGACCTGCTCGGCACCTGGGTCCGCGACCGCGGTGTCATGCCCCTCGAGCGGGCCGTCCACAAGCTGACGGGGGAACCGGCCGCCGTCTACGGCCTGGTCGACCGGGGCACCCTCGAGCTCGGCCAGGCGGCCGACATCTGCGTCTTCGATCCGCAGACCGTCGCCCCCGGTCCGCTGCGCCGGCTCCACGACTTCCCGGCCGACGGGGAGCGCCTGACGGCCGACGCGCCGGTGGGGATGACCCATGTCCTGGTGAACGGGGTGGCCATCCGGACCGACAACGCGCCGGTGCCCGAAGGCCTCGACGCCCGGCCCGGCGTGGTCCTGCGCGGATGACCGTCACCGGCCTGGCCAACCTGGCCGTCAAGGTCTCCGACCTCGAGGCGGCGGTGACCTTCTACCGCTCGGCCGGCGCCGAGATCCGCGACCGGATGCCCTGGCACGGCGGCGAAAGAGCCGACGTCTTCCTCGGCCCGGTCATGATCACCCTCTTCACCCGGGCTCTCTACGAGGACGCCGTCGACCTCCCCGACGACTGCTTTCTCCATCCCGCTCTCTTCACCGACGATCTCGACCGCGAGATCGAGGATCACAGAATTCTTTGGGGGCCGGCCGAGGTCTCCGGCAGCTTCGGCCGCCGGAGGATCGTCTTCGTCGAAGCGCCGGGCAACATCCGGCTCGAGTTCATGGAACAGCTCGACGGCCCTGCCACCGGGCCGCCGGAGGAGAAGCCGGGCCGCCGGTTGAGACGCCGGGCCGCCCGTTGAGACGCCGGGCCGCCGGTTCTAGGGGCGGGATTCGAGCCGGGCCGCCATCTCCCGGTAGCGCGAGACCGGGATCAGATGAATACCGTCAAAGAGACCCGACTCCCGGATCTGGCTCATGAGGTCACAGGCGATCTCCACCCCGGTCGTGCCATCGCGCTCAATCCGGTTGATGATCGGCTCGGGAACGGCGAGTTGGGGAATGTCGATGGACAGCTTCCGTGCCATGGGCGCGCTGGCGATCACCATCACACCGGCATAGGTCGGTCCGGCAAAGTCCAGCGAGGCACGCCAGTCCAAGAGCTCGTCGAGAGAGAAGGTCACCTGGGCGAGCAGAAAATCCGCGTTGCGCTTCCAATCGGGCAAGGGTCGCAGGCCCGACGTCACCCCGAACCGCAAGGCATCGGTTGGGCCTTTCCGACTTTGGGAGAACCGCCTCGCTTCGGTGATCATCGAGCGGACCGTCAGGTCATCCGATCGGGCACCGGTCTCGGGGCGGTCGCCGTAGACAAAGAGGAACTCGTCCACTCCGTAGGCCGCGGCCGTCAGGAGGTCACGTCGAAAACCGAGAACGTTCCGGTCGCGAGCGTTCAGACAGGCGATCGATCGCCCTCCCATCAATGCCACCTCATGCGCCACGGCGATGCTTGAAACGGTGGCCCGGCCGATGTGGTTGTCCGGGATCAGAAAGGCGTCGGCGACGCCGCTCATCACACCGATCTGGTGCCGGACGTGCGTGAGGTCAGGCCGGGTGGCCGGCTCGACCTCACAGATGACCTCGAAATTGCCGGTCGCCATGTCGGCCAGAGGGCGCGCCGGCTAGGCCCGGGTCCAGCGGACGGGGGGGCCGTGGTCGCCGGAACGGGCCAGCAGGGTCTCTTCCCCGCCCGGCCAACAGATGGCCGAGACGCCGAAACCCTTCAAGGGGTCAGTCGAGGGCTCCATGCGGGCCCAGACGAGGGGGACGTCCTCGGTGGCCTGGGCGCCGGCCGCCTCCATGGTGACGCTCAGTTCGTCGCGGTCCTCGGACGTCAGGTACTGGGCGAAGACCGACTGCCAGACCAGTTGGACCGTCGACGGTTGGCGATCGGCCAGGACCTTGCGGAGCCAGGGGCTGGCGGGAGCGTCGTCCACCACCGGCGGGTGCTGTTCGGCCACCTCCAGGGCGGCGCGCATACGGGCCAGCCGCTTGGGTTCGTCGGGCCAGATGTAGGAGAGCAGGGCCAGCTGGCCGTCGCGACTGGTGGCGTCGATGGGGGCGATGTCGCAACCCCGTCGTTCCAACACGGTCAGATGCTGTTGGGCGTCGGCGGGATCGTCGACCGGTGTGCTCACCCAGGGGCCTTCGAAGACGAGGGCGGAATCGGGATCACCGAGCAGCGCCCCGCTGCTGCGGTAGGCGAAGTTCTCGGCCAGCAGGTTCAGGCCGGCACTGGCGCCGATCTCGAGCAGCCGGACGGGCCGGCGGTAGCGGTCGGCCACCCAGAGGAGCACCCCGAAGAGCACCGCCGACCGACCGGGCTCGTTGGTCTGGACACCCCGGCGCAGGACGGCACCGATCTCCTGCGCATGGGCGCGCAGCGTCCGCTCGGCCACCTCCCAGGCGCCCTCGGGCGGGGCGTTGCCGCCCATGCTCGGGTAGTAGCCGGCCAGCTCCGGAGCCTCGCCGGAGAGGACCAGCCGGTGGAGGGCGGCCAGGAGCCGCAGGGCCGGCGCCTGGCCGGCCGGCAGGGGCACCCCGGTGTAGAGCTCGGCCACGATGCCGCCCTTTTCGAGATCGTCGGCCGCCCCCTGCATCAGGGCGACGGACAGTGGCGATCGGCCGTGGCGTTCCATGACCTGCGCGTGGGCACGGAAGCGTGTGGGCAGGTCGGCCCTGACGGTGTCGAGATCCCCCGAGCCGGCGTCCTGCCCCGTACCCGACGGAGTGCTCTGCACTCGGACAGTATGGCCCCTGGGCTGTCCGTTCCGTGTGACGGAGGCCAAAAGAGGAGGCCACCTTGACGACGACGTTCTCACACCTCGGGATCTGCGTGTCCGACCTGGAACGGTCGATCCGCTTCTACTGCGAGGGCCTGGGCTTCGCCGTCGCCGAATCGCACAGCGTGGGTGAGGAGTTCGGAAAGCTGATGGAGCTGGACGCGGTGGCCCTGCGCTCGCAGTTCATCCGCCGTGAGGCCATGGCCATCGAGCTGCTGCATTTCACATCACCGGCGACGACAGGCGACGGGGGCCGTCGGCCGATGAACGCGCTCGGACTCACCCACCTCTCCATCCGGGTGGACGACGTCTCGGCCGTGGCCGCCGGCCTCGAGGCGCTCGGGGGGAAGGTACTGAGCGGCACCCGCACCACCTTCGAGCTCCCGGGGGCGCCCCTCGACTTCGTCTACTGCACCGACCCCGACGGCGTTCGGATCGAGTTGATGCAGATCCCGGCCTGAAACGGCCCGGGCGGGGCGGAAACGGGGCGGGGCGGAAACGGGCCGGGGCGGAAACGGGCGGGGCGGAAACGGGCGGGGCGGAGGCGGGGCGGAGGCGGGCGAGGTCGGGGCGGAGGCGGGCGGGGTCGGGGCGGCTCGGGTACCGTCGGCCCGATGCCCGACGACGCCCGCGCCATCGAGAACCTGATCCTGTCGTATGCCGAGTGTGTCGACGCCGGTGATCTCGAGGCTGTGGCCTCGATCCTCGCCGACGCCACCATCGGGCTGGAAGGGATGCCCGACGGGCTGCGCGGTCGGGAGAAGATCCTCGGCTTGTTGCGCTCGACCATCCGGCTGCACGAGGACGGGACACCGAAGACGAAACATGTGACCACCAATATTCTGGTGGAGGTGGACGAGACGGCGGGGACGGCCACCGCCCGGTCGTACTTCACCGTGCTGCAGGCCGCTGCCGGTCTGGGGCTGCAGGCGATCGTGGCCGGTCGGTACCGTGACCGCTTCGCCCGCGGCGACGGCGGCTGGCGTTTCACCGAACGGCGCTTCCAGACCGATCTGGTCGGCGATGTCAGCCGGCACCTCCTGGCCGGGCCGGAGATCCTGGGAGGGGGGTAGCCCGGTCGTGTTCAGCGGCCGCCGGCGGCCAGACGGGTGGGGATGGACTGGGCGAAGTGGAAGAGATCGTCGGGGTCGTAGCGGCGCTTGATCTCGACCAGCCGGGGCAGGTTGGTGCCGTAGTAGGCCTCGGGCCAGTCGGCCAGGCTGGGGTCGATGTAGTTCTGGTAGGCGTAGGGGCTGACGTAGGGAGCGACGCCGGCGGCACTCTGGCGGAGCCAGGACCGGGCCGCCCCGACGGTGGCCGGTGAGGCTCCGGGACCCCAGGAGGTCGACGTCTGCATGGCGCAGAGAGCCTGGCGGTGGACGAAGGCGCTTTCTTCGGGGCGGACGCGGTTGATGGCGCCGCCGTAGGCGTCGAAGACGATGCCGCCGCCCAGGGCGGGGACGTCGGCGTGGAAGGTCTCCACCGCCTGGACGCAGGCTGCGGCGCCGGGACCGGAGAGGGGAGAGGTGAGATAGGCCGAGGTGGCGGCGAAGGACGACCGGGCCAGGGTGCCGGCCGCCCCGGGTCCGGTGGGGCCGGCAGCGGTCAGATGGCACTGGGCCACGGTCAGGTCATGGCAGCCCGCCTCCACCAGCATGGTCTGGAGGAAGGGATCGGACCCGACGAACTGGCTGCGGGGCGGTCCGGCCTGGGCCAGGAAGGGACGGAGAAGAGCAGTGAGGGTCGAGGTCGAGCCGACGAGGACACCGTTGGTGCGGACGTTCAGGCCGTCGGTGCCGGCCGACTGGAGTTGGCAGTTCGACCAGAGCTCGTCGGGGGCGGCGGCGGCCCAGGGGAGCCAGGCGCCGAGGACGTCGGCCGCCGCCGACCAGGGCCAGTTGAGAGTGAAGAGCGAGAGGGCCGGGACCGGATGAAGGCCGAAGGTGAAGGAGGTGACGATGCCGAAGTTGCCCCCACCGCCCCCCCGGCTGGCCCAGTAGAGGTCGGGATTCTCGGAGTCGTCCGCCGTGAGCAGTCGGCCGTCGGCGGTGACGGTGTCCAGGGCGATCAGGTTGTCGCAGGTGAGTCCGAACTTGCGGCCGAGGACGCCGATGCCGCCGCCCAGGGTGAGACCGGCGATGCCGACCGACGGGCAGGAACCGGCGGGCAGGAGCAGACCGGCGTTCGAGAGCTGGTCGTAGAGATCGACGAGTTGACATCCCGCTCCGACGGTGGCGCGTCTGGTGCCGGTGTCGACGGCGACGGCGTTCATCCGGGAGACGTCGATGACGAGTCCCGGGCCCGTCGAGTAGCCGGCATAGCTGTGGCCACCGGAGCGGGCTGTGGCCGGCAGGCCGTGCCGGCGGGCGAAGTCCAGGCAGCGCTGGACGTCGGAGGCCGAGGCGCAGTAGGCGAGGGCCGCCGGATCGCTGTCCGCGAACGGGAGGTTGTAGACGAGCTTGGCCGCCGGATACTGGGCCGCGGTGGGAAGTACGAGGGTGCCGGCCAGGGATCCGGCCAGGCTGGTCCAGGCCGCCGGGTCGAGGGGCTCGGTGGTGGAGGACACCGAGGCCGACCGGGTGGTCGTGGTGGAGGCCGGTTCCCCCGACGACGGCGGGGAGCTGCATCCGGCCAGGGAGCCGAAGAGCGCGGCCGAGCCGGTGGCTCCGACGGCCAGCGCCGCCTGACGGAGGAATTGGCGGCGGTCGGTCGTGTCCGCGACCGGGAAGGTCTCTGGCAGCATGGGCGTCTGAGCATGCCAGAAGGGCGGGCGGATGAGAGTCGGGAACATGGACGGACCGGACGCCACCTTCGTGGGTGTGCCCGCCGTCGATCCCGACCAGCCGGAGAGCCTGGCCGGGGCGTCGGCGGTGATCGTCGGGGCACCTTTCGACAGGGGGACCTCGCACCGTCCGGGCTGCCGGTTCGGTCCCCAGGCCATCCGCTTGACCGACTCCCTGCCCCACGACGGACGGCGTCCCCATCTGGCGCTCGGGATAGACCCGCTCGTCGAGTTGGGTGGGGCCGGGTCTCGGTGATCCATTTCGACGCCCATGCCGACACCGGCGACAGCCAGTTCGGTGCCCTGCTCGGTCACGGGACCCCGATGCGGCGGCTGATCGAGTCGGGTGCCGCCCGGGGCGACCGCTTTGCGCAGATCGGGCTGCGGGGCGACTGGCCCGAAGCCGAGAGGCTGGCCTGGATGGCCGAGCAGGGGATGCGGAGCTACGAGATGACCGAGGTGATGGCACGCGGGCTCGACGCCGTGCTGACCGAGGCCATGGCCATCGGCACCGACGACGGCGAGGCCGTCTTTCTGTCGGTGGACGTCGACGTGGTCGATCCCGGCTCGGCCCCCGGGACCGGGACTCCGGAGCCGGGGGGACTGTCGGCCCGGGCGCTGCTCGACGCCGTCCGGCGGATCTGCATGGCGGTACCGGTGGCCGGGATCGAGGTGGTCGAGGTGGCCCCTCCTTACGACCAGTCCGAGATCACGGCCCACCTGGCCAACCGGATCGTCCTGGAAGCGTTGTCGGGACTGGCCTGGAGGCGTCGGCGGCCGGCGGGGGAGCCCGGCCGCGAGCCCGGAGACCCCCTCCTGCAGGGAAGGCGGTGACTGCCCACCACGAGATCGATCTGACCGATCTCGACCGCTTCGTCGGCGGCTTTCCCGACGAGGTGTTCCGGCATCTGCGTGAGACGGCGCCGGTCTGGTGGCACCGGCCGACGGCCCACACCCCCGACGGGGTCGGCTTCTGGGTGGTGAGCGGCTACGGCCCGGTGATGGAGGCGGTGAGCGACGCCGCCGGCTACTCCTCGGCCGGGGTGGCCGGGGCCGCCGGCGGAGGGACGCTGATCGAGGACCTGCCCTACGGATTCGCCGCCGGGGTGCTGCTGAACATGATGGACGACCCCCGGCACCAGCGGATCCGTCGGCTGGTGACCCCGGCGCTGGCGCCGCGGGCGCTGGCGCTGCTGGAGGGCGAGCTGCGGGAGCGGGCGGCGGCCATCCTCGACGCGGTGGCCGGACGGGGACGCTGCGACTTCCTGACCGAGGTGGCCGTCGAGCTGCCGCTGCAGGCGACGGCCATGGTGATGGGGATACCGAACGAGGACCGGCACGACCTGATGCGGTGGTCGGGGGCCAGCCTGACCTACGACGACCGGGAGCTCGGGGCGACGAACGCCGCCGTGCAGGAGGCGTCGGCGGCCATGGCCGCCTACGGCGCCGCGCTGGTGGCCCGGAAACGGGCGGCCGGCGGCGACGACATGCTGGCCACGGTGGCCGGGGCGTGCATCGAGGGAGCCAACGCCGAGCAGGAGTCGTTGTCGGATCTCGAGGTGCTGATGTTCTTCAACCTGCTGGTGGCCGCCGGCAGCGAGACGACGCGCAACGCCATCGCCCTCGGGATGGCCGGCCTGATCGAGCACCCCGAGCAGTGGGCGTCGTTGCGGGCCGACCGCTCCCTGCTGCCGGGAGCGGTGGAGGAGATCCTGCGCTGGTCCAGTCCGACGCTCTACAACCGGCGGACGGCGACGGCTGACGGCGAACTGGCCGGTCGGGAGATCCGACGGGGCGAGAAGGTGACGCTCTGGTGGGCCTCGGCCAATCGCGACGAGGAGATCTTTCCCGATCCCTTCGCCTTCGATATCCGGCGGTCCCCCAATCCCCATCTGGCCTTCGGCTACCGGAGCCACTTCTGCCTGGGGGCCAACCTGGCCCGGATGGAGATCCGGATCATGCTGGAAGAGCTTCTCGACCGTTTCCAGGAGCTGTCCCTGGACGGACCGATCGAGCGCTTCCGGACCAACAAGCACGCCGGGGTGAAGCACATGCCGGTGACGTTCCGGCGCGGCCGAAGCGCCGGGGCTTAGCGCATCCAGACCTCTCGGATACTGCCCGGTTCCTCGCGGACGACGGCCGCCGGGCGCTCCAGCCAGGTTTCCAGGCAACTGTCGGAGCAGAAGAGCAAGGTGGCGCCGTTGAGGTCGCGTCGACGCTCGTAGGCGGTCTGGTCGGTGAGGGGGATGTGGCAGACCGGATCGGGAATGGCTCCTTGGGCCGGCGGGTCGAGACAGAGGTGGACGACGGTGAGGGGCTGCTCCAGGCCCCGCAGGATGACCTCTTCGGTCGACTCCACCGAGGCCCAGGCCGGGAGTTCCGGAACCAGCTCGGAGAGAGCCAGGACCTGGTCCCCGTCGGCCAGGTCGCAGAGCCGGGCGGCCACGTTGACGGCGTGGCCGATGTAGTCGTCGCCTTCCAGGAGGATGACGTGGCCGACGGAGATGCCGCACTTGACCTTGATCGGTTCGGGGGCGGACTGCGTGGCGAACTTCAATTCCAAGGCGGCGGCCAGAAGGGGTTTGGAGTCGACACTGACGAGCATGGCGCCGTCGCCCAGCCATTTGGCGATCCGTACCGCCCGGCGGGAACAGATCTCCCGCAGGGTCGAGCGGAAGATGGCGATGACGCTCACCGCCCGCTCGTCGCCCTCGGACTCGGTCAGGGCGGTGAAGCCCGAAAGGTCGACGAAGGCGAATGTCCGGCGCACCCGCACGCCACGATGATCCCACCGAAGCCGCCCGGGCGGCGACATGCGGTGCCGGACCGAAGGCCGGCTCGGTGTAGGCCTATTGGGACTCCCCGATACAGAGGCTCTCGACGCCGCTCAGGTGGCCGGCGCCGGGGCGGCCGACGTCCTCGGCTCCGGGTGACGCCGCTGCCGCGGTCTGGCTCGGCCGGGAGGGGCCCGGGGTGGCGGGGGGTCGTGTCTCGTCTCTTTGGTCGGCGAGGACCATGGCGCACCTCCCGGTCGACGGTCTCGGCTTTCGTGTCTGTCTTCTGGTCAGGCTAGGCAGGGCGGATGAACGGCCAGGAACGGTGGGGTTGCCATGGCGTGAACCGGCCCGCCGGCGCCCGGGTGCCCCGGGGTCCGACGTCAGCGGGTGGCCACCTCGGAGCCGGACGGCCCGGCACACTCGTCGGACTCGATGGCGGCGATCTCTTTCAGCCGGGGCACGTGCCGACCTCCCTCGAAGGTAGCGGCCAGGAAGACGTCGAGAATGGTGGTGGCCAGTTCGGCCGCCAGGAAGCGGGCGCCCAGGGCCAGGACGTTGGCGTCGTTGTGGTTCCGGGCCAGCCGGGCCGTGGTCTCGTCGTGGCAGAGGGCGGCCCGGACGCCGTGGACCTTGTTGGCACTGATGGCTTCCCCCTGGCCACTGCCGCCCACGACGACGGCCATGTCGGCGTCCCCCCGGACGACGGTCCGGGCGGCAGCGGCGCAGAATCCCGGATAGTCGACGGGCTTCTCCGAGAAGGTGCCCACGTCGTTGACGTCGTGGCCGGCGGTGGCCAGGTGTTCGGCCAGGATCTGCTTGAGCCGGTAACCGGCATGGTCTGATCCGAGGACGATGCGCATGGCCACAGCCAAGTCGCCGTCGGGGGCGGCGGCAAGCAGGGCCCGGCGTGCGGGCCAAGAGCGGTAGAACACCCGTGTGGTGAGAAGCCGGTGACGACCGACGAGGGCCGCTGCGCCTGGGCCGACGCCAGTGAGGCGATGCGTCTCTACCACGACAAGGAATGGGGGGTGCCCGTGCGGCAGGAGTCGCCGCTGTTCGAGCGACTGACCCTGGAGGGAGCCCAGGCCGGGTTGAGCTGGTCGCTGATCCTGTCCAAGCGCGAGGGCTACCGCCGTCTGTTCGCCGGTTTCGACCCGGCGGCGGTGGCGGGCTTCGGCGAGAGTGACGTCGAGCGGCTGCTCACGGACCCGGCCATCGTCCGCAACCGGGCCAAGATCGGGTCGACCCTGACGAATGCCCGGGTGATCACGGCGCTGCACGAGGTCGGTGAGAGCCTGACCGGGATCCTGTGGTCCTTCGTGGACGGCGCCACCGTGCAGAACGCCTGGGCCACGATGAGCGAGCTTCCTGCCGTCACCGAGGTTTCGAAGGCCATGAGCAAGGAGCTGCGACGGCGGGGCTTCCGTTTCGTCGGACCGACGACCTGTTACGCCACCATGCAGGCGGCGGGCCTGGTCAACGACCACGTGGTGACCTGCCCCCGTTGGCGGGAGCTCGGCGAGAGCGGCCGGCCCGGGGCGGTAGGGTCGAAGCCGTGATCGAGAGTCCCCCGTCCCCTGAGGGCCGATCCGACCCCTCGTCAGAGCGACGCGGCCGCGGCGACTCGCCGGTGCCGGCCGTCGACCCCGACGACGAGGTGATCGACGAAGCCGGCGAAGAGTCGTTTCCGGCCAGCGACAGTCCCTCGACCTGGGCCGGGCCGCCCTCCGAGTCCCGCTAGTCCGTCACCGCCGGCTCCGGGCGCCAACAAGTCGATGAGTGCCATGAGGATCGGTGTGACCGCCTTCTTGACCGATCTGGCCATGGCGCCGGAGGCCTTGGCCCGCGCCGCCGAGGACAGGGGGTACTACTCGCTCTACCTCCCCGAGCACACCCATCTCCCGGTCAGCGGCGCCCGGCCACCGTCGCTCGTCGACGGGGTGCACGTCGAGGACTACCGGCGCAGCCTGGACCCGTTCACGGCGTTGGCGGCGGCGGCGGCGGTGACCGACCGCATCCTGTTGGGCACGGGGATCGCGCTGGTGGCCCAACACGATCCCATCGTGCTGGCCAAACAGATTGCCACCCTCGACCATTTGTCGGGTGGGCGATTCGTCCTGGGGATGGGCTACGGCTGGAATCGGCAGGAGGCGGCCGACCACGGAGTGGACTTCTCGGCGCGGCGCGCCATCGCCCGGGAGAAGGTCCTCTGCATGCAGGCCCTCTGGGCGCAGGACGAGGCGTCATTCGACGGGCAGTGGGTGAGCTTGGCCCCGTCCTATGCGTGGCCGAAACCCGTGCAGAGACCGCGGGTCCGGACACTGATCGGCGGCGGTGCCGGTCCGAAGCTGTTCGCCGCCATCGCCGACTACGCCGACGGCTGGATGCCCATCGGTGGCGCCGGCGTGGCCGACTCGTTGGCCGATCTCCGCCGGGCCTTCGAAGAGGCGGGCCGCGATCCCGGGACTCTTCAGGTCGTGCCCTTCGGGACGGTGCCCAGTCAGGGCAAGCTCGAGCATTACGCCTCGCTCGGAGTCACCGAAGTGGTGCTCCGGGTACCGTCGGGACGCGACGACGAGATGCAACGGGTCCTCGACGACTACGCGAGATTCCTCTCGCCTGTGTGAGCGCCACCGCGAAGCCGATGCCAAGGGGTAACTTGGCAGGTCACGCCAGGAAAGGACACCGGGTCATGCGTTCCATGAAAATCTCCGCACTGGTCGCCGTGGCGACCGTGGCCATGGCGGCCGCCGCGTGTGGCAGCTCGACGAGCCCGCCGGCCGGTCAAGCGGGGAGCGCGACGACGGCGCCGACCACCACGACGACCTCAGCTGCCATCGCGCCCGTTTCCACGCCGACGGCGGCAGGAACCTTCGGCACCCGGCCGCCGGCGGTGACCGTTCCCACCGGACCGCCGCCTACCGTGCTCGAGTCGAGTGACCTGATCACCGGTACCGGCGCCGCCGCGGCCAAGGGCGACACCATCACGGTGCAGTACGTACTGGTGAGTTACGCCACCGACAGCGTGATCCAGTCCTCGTGGGACAGCCAGCCGTTTTCGTTCCCCCTCGGTGAGGGTCGGGTCATCCCGGGCTGGGACAAGGGGGTCGTGGGCATGAAGGTCGGTGGTCGCCGCGAGCTGATCATTCCCCCGGCGCTGGCCTACGGGGCCCAAGCCCAACAGGGCATCCCGGCCAACTCCACCCTCGTGTTCATCGTCGACCTTCTCAAGGTCGGCTGAGGCGCCGTCGGCTGAGGCGCCGCCTCGTCAGCCGTGGCCGGCGAAGATCGACGCGTAGGCCAGGATTCCGGCCACGTAGGTGTGGGTCGACGGCAGGAGGCCCTGCTGTTGGACCGAGACCAGTCCCTGGTAGTAGCCGGCCAAGGCCGCGCTGGCGTTGCCGCCGGTTCGGTTGAGCAGATAGCGGAGGTAGGCCGCGCTGAGGGCGATGTTGTCGGCAGCCACCCGGGGATCGAGATCCGATGTCTGGAGGATCGAACTGTTCACGAAGGCGGCTGTCGTCGGCTCGATCTGGCAGACGCCCAACGCACCGGCGGACGAGACGACGTTGTTCTGCCAACCCGATTCCCACCAGCAGAGGGCTTCGAGGAGCGAAAGAGGGACCCCCGAGACCGACGCCGAATGGGCGAAGTCCGGCTGCAGGGCCAGGCGGTCGGGATGGTTGGCCAACGTGGCCGGGTATCCGCCCCCACCGGCCGCGGCCCCCGGGGCCGTTGTCGAAGTGGTGACGAGGACGCTGGACGGCAGGGTCAGCTGCATGCCGGCGAAGACGACGTTCGGATTGGTGATGTGGTTGACCGAGGCGATCGCCGCCGTGGTCGTGCCGTAGTGCGCCGCCAACGAGGTGAGGGTGTCACCGGGATGAACGGTGACGGTGCCGCCGCCGACGATCTGCGTCGTTCCGGCGGCGACCGGCGGTGCCGTCGGCGATGCCGGGAGCTGGAGGACGGTGCCGGCCAGCACCAGGTTCGGATTGGAAATGTGGTTGACGGAGATGAGGACGGCCTGAGTGACGCCGTAGTGCGCCGCCAACGAGGTGAGGGTGTCACCCGGCTTGACCTCGATGGTGGTGAAGGCAGGCGCGGCAGGCGCGGCAGGCGCGGCCGGCGCGGCGCCGGAACCGGGAACTTGGAGGACGGTACCGGCCACGACCATATTGGGGTTACTGATGGCGTTGGCGGCGACCAGGTCGGCCACCGTGGTGTGCTCCTCGGCGGCGACCTGGGAGAGGGTCTGGCCGAGTTGGACGGTCACGGTGGCGACGGGTGCGGCTGCCGCGGCGGCGGCTGCCGGCGGCGGGGTGGAACCGGGAACTTGGAGGACGGTACCGGCCACGACCATATTGGGGTTACTGATGGCGTTGGCGGCGACCAGGTCGGCCACCGTGGTGTGTTCCTCGGCGGCGATCTGGGAGAGGGTCTGGCCGAGTTGGACGGTGACCGTCCCGGCGTAGGCATCGCCTGCGGGAAGGCCCACGGTGAGCGCGGCGGTCAGGGCGACAGCGACGAGAAGGCCAACCAGAGAGAGCGCCGCCAGGGCGCCAAGCCTTGATCTGGTCTTCTCACAGCGCCGCCTCACTGTTGTCGCTATCGGCACCTGGAGCCGGGAGATGAAGCAATCCGAGAAGAAATGTTCGAAAATTGGCCGCGGGGGCCGGCTCAGAGGGCGAGGACCCACTTCCGGACAACCCCCGCCACCTGGATGTCCTTGCCTCGCAAACCGTGGTCACCACCCTCGATCCAGACGTGGGTCACCGGGCCCGGAATGGCGGCCGTGGCCGCCTCGAGCTCGGCCCGGGAGCCGAAGGCGTCCCGGGTGCCGGAGACGAAGAGGCAGGGCAGATCGAGGGATCCCAGGTGTTCGGTCCGCGGACGGTCGGGTTTCCCCGGCGGATGCAGGGGATAGCTGATCAGGACGAGAGCGGCGGCGGCCAACCCCTCGGCCACGGCCATCGAACAGATCCGGCCGCCCATGGATCGCCCTCCGAGGGCGAGCCGCGCCGCCGGAACACCGAGCGCGACCGACAGCGCGTCCGAGGCGGCGGTAACGGTGGCGATGAGGACGGGTGGTCGGTCGGGCGCCCGTCGGCCGGCCAGGTGATAGGGGAAGTCGATCCGCTCCACCCGCAGGCCGTCGGCCGTGAGGGCGTTGTCGACGGCGACGAGCGCCGGTTGATCGCGACCGGCGCTCGCCCCCGGGGTGAGGATGAGTCCTGCCACCGCGCGCTCGGGTCGGCCGGCCACCTAGAGCGAAGCGAAGAACTTCATCGCCGCGTCGCGATGGCCGGCGATGTCTTCGACGCCGGCGTGGCCGCAGCCGGCGATCTCGAGGAACTGCCCGGCCGGGAGTCGTTGGGCCCCCCAGGACAGAAGCGTCGGGGGGAAGAAGAGGTCGAACTCGTGGGCCATGACCAGAAGGGGGACGGTGGTCTCGGCCAGCGCCTGCTCCTGCCACTCGGTGCTGCGGCGGATCCAGTCCGTATCCGCTTCGTACTGACCCTGGCGGCCGGGCCCGGACCATTGGCCGAAGACAGAATCCATCATGGCCGTCATGGCTTCGACCACGGCGTCGTTCTGGAGTGTGGCGGGGGCGAAGGTCCCGGGCAGGGAGAGCAGCGAGTCCAAGACGGCCGGCATCCGGTGTCCGTCGCGCAGGGACTCGACCCGGGCATCGGTGAGCATCTGCACGTAACGCGAACCGCCCACCAGACCGGCAATGCAGACGGCGGAGCGGATCAGGTCTGGCCGACTGCGCGCCACCTGGAAGGTGACGAAGCCACCGAGGGAGATCCCGGCCATCCTGACCTGGGACAGGCCGAGGTGCTCGATCAGACCGACCGTGTCCTCGGCCATCATCTCCACCGTGTACGGCCCTTCGGGGCAGCCCGAAGGCGCCATCCCCCGGTTGTCGAAGGTGACGACCTGGTAGCCCTGCTCGACGGGCTCGGTCACCATGCCGAGGAAGGACCAGGAGTCGGCCCGCTGACCGGTGCCGCAGACGAGGACGAGGGGTTCGCCCTCGCCATGCACCTGGTAAGAGATCTCTGTTCCGTTGACCGACGCCACCGGCATGGTCCCCACCCCCTTCTCCACCGACAGTCTCCGTCCCCGGAACGACCGAGACAAGCCGGTGGCCCGGCGAGGACGAGACGCCCGCTGGACGCAGTACGTCTACGGCCCGCCTCGTCCACTGTTCGGTCGATCGTCTGAGCGAATGGGATCCCTTGTCGTTGGCGGATACGGAATCGATAGAGCGACTCCTGCGCGAACATGCCCGGATCGAAGCTGTCGTCACCCGAGCGGCGGCGGCCTTCGACGCGTCGGGGAATGGGGTGGCTGACGGGGCGCGTCACGCCGTCGCCTGGCTGGTGACCCGCGGCCGGCTTCCGAAGCCCCAGGCCAGGCGTCTGATCCGACGGGTCGGGAATTGCGTCATCTGCCCGTGGTGACCGACGCCTGGTCCCAGGGCACGATCACCGCCGCCCGGGTGGACCTGATCACACCCCTACGCAGCCCCGCCACCGAGGACGCCCTGGCCCGCGACGAAGAGCTGCTCGTCGAGCAGGCGAGCTCACTGCCCTACCGGGCGTTCGTCCGGGTGGCCGCCTACTGGACGCAGCTGGCCGATCCGGACGGAGCGGAATTGGATGACGCAGCCCGCCGTGGTCGGCGTGACGTCTATCTCGAGAGCAGCTTCGGTGGCATGTGGCTGGGTCGGGTCACCCTTCGCGGGTGCCGTTGAAGATGCCGATATCACCCGTCGACAGGTCAGGGACGTGGGCGACGAGGGGTTCGGTCATCGTCGCTGTGCCTTCGGCGGTGCCGACCGGAGTGGCGTCGGCGGCGTCGGCGGCGGCCACGGCGAGGCCGGAGTTTCTGAGAAAAGAACGTCGAGTGTCTTCTGCCATCGCCCCGGCTCCTCGCGGTCGTGGGGAACGGGCGCCGCCTCTGCCCGCCCCCGGGGTGCCACTGGCTGTACGAGACCGGCGCCACCCTGGATGACGTGGCGCGGTGAGTGAGGAGTTTGGGTGGGATGTGGATGTCGATTGCGCCGACGGGCGAGGCCGGTACCATGGCCGGCATGCTGCGCACCGAGCTTGACGCCCTCTTCGACGACATCCTGAATTCCCGGCGACTTCTCGCTCATCGCTTCTACCGGCGGTGGGAGGCGGGCGGCCTGGAGCCGGGCGAGTTGGCTTCGTACGCCGGGCAGTACCGGCACTTCGAAGCGGTGCTACCCGTCGTGCTCGAGGGCATCGCCGACCGGTTGCCCGAAGGCCGGGCCCGGTCCCTGGTGATGGCCAATCTCGACGACGAGCTCGGGGTTCCAGCACCGCATCTCGAGCTCTTCGACAGCTTCGCCAGCGCCGTCGGCGCTCCGGTGAGCGAGCCGACGGCGGCCACCGGCGGGTTGATCGATCTGTACACCTCTTTGGTGGAACGCTCTCCGGTGGCGGCACTCTCGGCCGTGGCCGCCTACGAGGTCCAGTCACCGTCCATCGCCGCCAGCAAGGCCGCCGGTCTGCTCGCCTGGTACGGTCTCGACGCCGACGGGACGCGCTTCTGGGACGTCCATGCCGGTGTGGACGAGATGCACGGGAGCTGGATGCTCGACGCCCTCGGCGCGCTGACCGACGAGGTGGACGAAGTGGCCGGGCCGGCGACGGCGGCTGCCGATGCTTGGTGGGCCTTCCTCGACGAACGCGAAGCCGCGGCACCGACCGCCTCCGCCGGCTGCTGAGGTCCGGGCACCGTCCTGATCGCTGATCGCTGATCGCTGATCGCTGATCGCTGATCCTGTCGGCCGCTCGGCCGGCGGGCGTGTCGAGGCATCTCCCGGTACGACCGACGCGGGTCGGGCCGGGCAGAAGACGAAGCTCGGTAATCTGGTGACGGCCATGTCAGAGACCGGTCCGGCGTCAGCCAAGATGGCAGCCAAGAAGGAAGGTCCCTCGCTCACGTCGGGGGGGTTGTCGCACCGGCAGGTGCTGATCATCTTCAGTGGGCTGATGCTGGGGATGTTGCTGGCCGCTCTCGACCAGACCATCGTGGCCACCGCGTTGCCCACCATCGTGGGTGATCTGCACGGACTCGACCACTTGTCCTGGGTGGTGACGGCCTACCTGCTGACCACCACGCTTTCCACCCCGCTGTACGGGAAGATCTCCGACCTGTACGGCCGGAAGAAGATCTTCCAGGTCGCCATCGTGATCTTCCTGATCGGGTCGGCGCTGTCGGGACTGGCGCAGAACATGGACCAGTTGATCGCCTTCCGGGCCGTCCAGGGACTCGGCGGCGGCGGACTGATGGCACTGGCCATGGCCATCATCGGTGACATCGTGAGCCCGCGTGAGCGGGGCAAGTACCAGGGGTACTTCGGCGGCGTCTTCGCCTTCGCCAGTATCGGCGGCCCCCTGGCCGGTGGCTTCTTCGTCGATCACCTGACGTGGCGCTGGATCTTCTATATCAACATCCCCGTGGGGATCCTGGCGTTGGTGATCACCAGTGCCGTGCTGCGGCTGCCGCTGCCGAGGCGGGCGCACACGATCGACTACACCGGCTCGGCCATCTTGGCGGCGGCGGTGTCCCTGTTGCTGCTGGTGACCTTGTGGGGTGGGCAGACCTACGCCTGGGGCTCGGGAACGATCCTCGGGATGATCGGCTTCGGTGTGCTGGCGACCGGGGTCTTCGTCTGGTGGGAACGGCGGGCGGCCGAGCCGATCTTCCCGCCGCACCTCTTCCGGAACCCGATACCGGCGGTGGCCTTCGTGATCACGCTGCTGGTGGCGGCGGCCATGTTCGCCGCCATCATCTTCATCCCGATCTACCTGCAACTGGTCGACGGGGTGTCACCGGCGCTGTCCGGGGTGCTGCTGCTGCCGTTGATGGGCGGGATGCTGGTGAGCTCCATCGGGTCGGGACAGATCGTGTCGCGGATCGGGAGGTACAAGGCGTTCCCGGTGGTGGGTACCGGGTTGATGACGGTGGGGATGTGGCTGCTGTCGCATCTCGGTCCGCATACATCGCATGTCCGGGTAGCCGAGTACATGGTCGTCTTCGGGCTCGGGATGGGCATGGTGATGCAGATCTTGGTGCTGGCTGTGCAGAATTCGGTGGCCCGCGACGACATCGGGGTGTCGACGTCGGCCATCAGCTTCTTCCGGAACATCGGGGCCGCCTTCGGGACGGCTCTGTTCGGCGCGATCCTGACTCTCCGGCTGGGGCACTGGCTGCCGCTGCTCGTCCACAGCCGGACCCACATGAGCCTGTCGTCCTCGTTCTCGATCACGCCCAAGGCCTTGGATGCGCTGCCGCCGGCCGTGCGGGCCGGTGTGATCGAGTCGTTCGTCCGTTCCCTGCACGTGGTCTTCCTCGTCGGTGTGCCGGTGGCCGGACTGGCCTTCGTGTCCGCCTTGCTGCTGAAGGAGATCCCCCTGACCGACAAGAGAATGGAATCGACCGTCCACGGGGGCCCCGACGACGGGATCCCGGACGGGCTGGATCCGGGCAACGTGCCCGTCGATGCCGGAGCTCCCCGGGGCTGAGCGGGGGCGGCCAGGCAGCGGCCAGGACGGCGAAGGCGACGTCTCGTCCGTGGGTAGGGTGGGGTCACATCGACAGGGCGTGCCTTTCCGGCGCTCGAACGGGAGGTGTCCGTGACCCGATTCCCCGCCCTGCGCCGTCCCCGGCTTTCGGTACCGGTGGTGGCCGCCGTCCTGCAGGTGTGCGTCCTGGCCGCACCGACCCACGCATCGGCGGTGACGTCGCGGGCCGGCGGCGCCGGTGCGACGACCCTGAACCGGCTGGCCCGGGGGGCGCGTGGTGCGCTGGCCCGGCGGACCGGCGTCGGCGCCGGGGTCGTCGGCGCCCGTCAGTCCATCGTGCCCTGCACCTTCAACGGTCAGACGGATCTGGTGGCCGATGTGAGCCCCGGCTCCTCCATCGCCGTGGCCTGCAGTGGCTTTCTTCCCAACGAGGAGGTGGTGATCGGCGAGGCGAGCCCGCTGACGGTGGCCGTCGACGTGGCCCAGGGGCCGAACGAGGTCGACGGGTCGGACGTCAGCTCGACGCTGAGCAACAGCGTGGGCGACGTGAACACCACGTTCACGGTGCCCGATCCCTTCCGGGCCAACGATCCGGCGGCGCAATGCCCTCCCAGCCAGATCCAGGCGGACTCGGGACTGAACAACTGCCTGTTGGTGGTGACGGACAGCGATCTGAATGTGGGCGCCGTGGCACTTCAGTACACGGGACAACCGGTGGCCGAGGCGTCGGGCTACTGGGAGGGAGCCTCTGACGGGGGGATCTTCTCCTTCGGTGAGCCCTTCTACGGATCCGTGGGGGGTACGGCGCTGGCGAAGCCGGTGGTGGCGATGGCCTTCGACCCGGACACGGGTGGTTACTGGGAGGTGGCCTCCGACGGCGGGATCTTCTCCTTCAATGCCCCCTTCCTGGGCTCGATGGGGGGCAAGGCTCTGGACAAGCCCATCGTGGGGATGGCCTTCGATCCCGACAGCGGGGGCTACTGGGAAGTGGCGTCGGACGGGGGGATCTTCTCCTTCGGCGGTGCACCGTTCGAAGGATCCGAGGGAGGAAAGGCACTCGACAAGCCCATCGTGGGCATGGTTGCCGACCCCTTCACCGGGGGGTACTACGAGGTGGCCTCCGACGGCGGGATCTTCTCCTTCAACGCGCCGTTCTTCGGCTCGATCGGGGGCACGGCGTTGGTGAAGCCGGTGGTGGGAATGGCCCTCGACTCCGACAGCGGCGGCTACTGGGAGGTGGCCTCCGACGGCGGGATCTTCTCCTTCAACGCGCCGTTCCAGGGTTCCGAGGGAGGCAAAGCCCTCGACAAGCCGATCGTGGGGATCGCCGACGACCCACTGACCGAGGGCTACTGGGAGGTGGCCTCCGACGGCGGGATCTTCTCCTTCAACGCGCCGTTCGCCGGCTCCGAGGGAGGCAAAGCCCTCGACAAGCCCATCGTCGGGCTGGCTCCCGCCCTGATGGAGTAGCCACGGTGGAGTGGATGCCCCGGTGCCGAGGGAGGGATCGGGCATAACGTGAGCGGCCATGGAGCTCTCGGGCGGGGCGGTTCTGGTGACCGGTGGCGCCAGCGGGATCGGGCGGGCCGTGGTCCGGCGGATGGCCGGGGCCGGGGCGTCGGTGGCTGTGCTCGACCGGGTGGATGCCACGGGCCACGAGGGTGTGGAGATGGCCGTCGCCTGTGACATCAGCGACGAGGTGGCCGTGGTCGCCGCCATCCGTCGGGTGCATGAGGCGCTGGGCGGGCTGAGTCACGGGGTACTGGCCGCCGGGGTGGGCGGCTTCGGGCCGCTGCTCGAGTTGGAGGCGACCGAATGGGACCGGGTGGTCGGGATCAATCTGCGGGGCAGCTTCCTGTGTCTGCGGGAGCTGGCCCGGGTGATGGTCGAAAGCGGGCAGGGCGGATCGGTGGTGGCGGTGACGTCGATCTCGGGGTTCCTGGCCGACCGGGGCATGTCCCACTACAGCGTGTCCAAGGCCGGGGTGGCCGAGCTGGTGCGGGTGGCCGCCCGCGAGCTCGGGCCCTTCGGGATCCGGGTCAACGGGGTGGCCCCCGGCACCACCGACACGCCGATGTTCGCCTCGACGGCGAGGCTGGCCGGCTACGCCGACCGGGTGGGGGAACGGACCCCTCTCGGTGGGGTGGGTTCTCCCGACGAGGTGGCCCAGGCCATCGTCGGCGTCCTGGGCATGCCGTGGGTGACCGGTCAGGTCCTGGCCGCCGACGGCGGGGTGTCGCTGTGGAGTCCGATCGATCCGATGGAGTCGATGGTGCCGACCCCTCCGGGCGGGCCGCGGTGAGGCGACGGCAACGGTGATGGCACGGCCGTCGGTGGTGGTGGTGGGCTCGGGAGCGGCCGGGTTGTCGGCGGCGCTCGGAGCGGCTGCCGGGGGTTGTGAGGTCGTGGTGCTCGAACGCGACGGGACGGTGGGGGGGACGACGGCATTGTCCGGTGGGGTGGCCTGGCTGCCGGTCAGTGACGCCATGAAGGCGGTCGGCCTGGACGACAGCGCCGAGAAGGTCTGCCGCTATCTGGACGGTCTCGACGGCGGCGATCGGGACCGGGGCCTGACGGCCGCCTTCGCCGGCGACGCCGGCCGGGTGGCCCGGGAGATCGAGAGGCGGACACCTCTTCGGTGGGAGGTGCTGGCCCACTGGCCCGACTACCACGCGGAGTTAGCCGGTGCGTTGGCGGGGGGCCGTTCCCTGTGGCCGGCGAGACTGGCCCTGGCGGCCGGGGTCGAGGCCCGGATCCACCGGGCCCCCGACCAAGCTCGTCCCGGGGGCGGTGGGACGGAGCCGGCGGGTGCGGCCGGCCACGACGGTGTTGTCTTCCGGGGGCCGGTCCGGGGCCGGGCGCTCGTGGGGGGGCTGTTGGCCGGACTCGACGATGCCGGTGTCGAGGTGAGGACCGGGGCGCGGGTGACCGGACTTCTCCGCCAGGGCGACGGCGTCTGCGGAGTCGAGGTGGGTGACGAGACGATGGCCGGTCGGGTGGTGCTGGCCAGCGGGGGCTTCCAGCACGACAGCCGGCTGGCCGGCGATCACCTGTCGGGGAGGGCGGTGGTGGCCATGGGGACGCCGGGATGCGAGGGCGACGGACTGCGGTGGGCGCTGGCCGTCGGCGCCGGGGTCCGGAACATGGACGAGGGCTGGTGGATGCCGGCTCTGGCCGTGCCCGGGGAAGAGCTCGACGGCGCTGCGTACTACCGGCCCCTGCACTCCGAGCGGGCCTACCCCGGGGCCATCATGGTCGACCGGACGGGGCGGCGGTTCGTGAACGAGGCCCAGAACTACGGCGAGGTGGGCCGGGCCATGGGGCGGGTGGGGGCTCCGTGCTGGTTGGTGTTCGACCGGTCGTGCCGGCGGCGTTACCCGATGGGACCGGTCGGTCCCGACGGGGACGATCCCGACTGGATGGTCCGGGCCGACGACATCGCCGCGCTGGCCGCCGGGATCGGGGTCCCCGTGGCCGCTCTCGGCGAGACGGTGGCCGTCTTCAACGAAGCAGCGGCGGCGGGGAGGGACCCGGCGTTCGGCCGGGGATCGCTGGCCTACGACCGGTGGATCGGCGACCCGTCGGCCGGCCATCCCACGTTGGCGGCCCTCGAGGAAGGCCCTTTCTACGCGCTGGCCGTGCATCTCGGTTGCCTGGGCACCAAAGGGGGGCCCCGGACCGACGACCGGGGCCGGGTGCTCAGAGCCGACGGCTCCGTGATCGGCGGCCTCTATGCGGCGGGCAACGTGGCCGCCAGTCCCTTCGGCACGGCCACGCCGGCCGGGGGGTCCACCTTGGGGCCGGCGTTGGTCTTCGGCTTCCGGGCCGGCGAAGCCGCCGCGTGCGACCGATGAGCGGTCGGCCGTCGCCGGCGCATGGTGCCCGGATCGTGCAGGAGCTGCTCGACGGCGAGAGCCGGCCGGTTCCGGTCAGCCTGCGGGCCACGGCCGAAGACGACCTGGGGACGGCCGGGATTCCCCGGGCGCGGTACACGAGCCGGGCCGTGCACGACCTCGAAGTCGAGAAGGTCTGGTCACGGGTGTGGCAGATGGCGTGCCGGGCCGAGCAGATCCCCGATGTGGGCGACTCGATCGTCTACGAGGTGGCCGGCTTCTCGCTGATCGTCGTCCGGCGCGGCCCCGACGAGATCAGGGCCTTCCATAACAGCTGCCTGCACCGGGGCACCCGGTTGCGGACCGACGCCGGTCCGCTGAGCGAGTTGCGCTGTCCCTTCCACGGATTCACCTGGAACCTCGACGGCAGTTTCGCCGGGATGCCGTGTCCGTGGGACTTTCCCCATGTCGAGGCCGACGCCTTCCGGCTGCCCGAAGCCCGGGTCGGGATCTGGGGAGGATTCGTCTTCGTGTGCCTGGACGCCGGGGCCGAGCCGCTCGAGAGCTACCTCGAGATCCTGCCCGAGCACTTCGCCTCCTGGGCCCTCGAGGACCGGTACCTGGCCGCCCATGTCGTCCGGGTGCTGCCGTGCAATTGGAAAGTGGCGCTGGAGGCGTTCATGGAGAGCTACCACACGGTGGCCGTGCATCCCCAGCTGCTGACCACGTCGGGGGACAGCCAGACCGAGTACGACGTCTATCCCGGGGTCCGGCACGTGAACCGGATGATCACGCCGGTGGGCATCGCCAGCGAGCACGTCGAAGGAGATGTGGCCGAACAGGACATCGTCGACGCCATGTTCCTGACCCGCGACGATCCCGATAAGGAGGTGCCCGAGGGCACGACCGCCCGTCGCGTCCTGGCCGACCGGACCCGACGGCAGCTGGCCGAGAAGACCGGTGGCGATTACTCCGGGATCACCGACAGCGAGGCCCTCGACGCCATCGAGTACTTCGTCTTCCCCAACCTGATGCCCTGGGCCGGCTACACGACACCGCTGACCTATCGCTTCCGGCCGAACGGCGGCGATCACCGGAGCGCCGTGATGGACGTGATGCTGCTCGAGCCCGTCCCCGCCGGCGACGAGCGTCCGGCGTCAGCCCGCACCCGGAGGCTGGCCGACGGGCAGAGTTGGGCCGAGGCCCCCGAGCTCGGCTATCTGGGCCGGATCCTGGACCAGGACACGGCCACCTTGGCGCTCGTCCAGCAGGGCCTGGAGGCCTGGTCGGCGCCGGAGGTGACATTGGCTCTGTACCAGGAGAACCGGATCCGGCATTTCCACGGCACCCTCGGCTCCTACCTCGAGAGGTGAGTCCGCCGTCGGCCGAGCGCCAGGTGGTGTCGTACTGGCCTGCCCGGGACGACGAGCCGGTTCTCGAGACGACGGTGGCCACCATCTTGTACGAGGCGAGCCAGGTCGCCGGCGATGTGACCGCCCTGGTCCAGGGGGCCGCCGCCCCGGCCGACCGGCGGCGGTGGAGCTACAGCCAGTTGTGGGCCGAGGCGCGCCGGGCGGCGCTGGCCCTGGCGGTGCGCTTCGAACCCGGCGAGCGGGTGGCGGTGTGGGCACCGAGCCTGCCCGAGTCACTGATCCTGAGCTACGCGGCGGCCATGGCCGGGCTGGTGCTGGTGCCGGTGAACCCGGTGCTGCGGGCCGGGGAGGTGCGCCACATGCTGCGGCAATCGGGGGCGGCCGGGGTCTTCGTGATCCCCGAGTTCCGAGGTGAGGACCTGGCCGGTACCCTCGGCTCGATCCGGGCCGAACTTCCGGCATTGCGGCAGGTGGAGTCCCTGACCGTGGCCGGTTGGGAGGCGTTCTGTGCCGACGCCGACGCCGACGACCCGGGGTTGCTGCTGCGTCGGGAGCCGTCGGCGGACGACGTGGCCCAGTTGATCTTCACTTCGGGGACCACGGGGACAGCCAAGGGGGCGCTGCTCACCCACCGGGGGATGACCAACGCGGCGCGCTTCGGGGCGATCCGTTTCGGGATGGGGGCCGGTGACGTCTACGTGCACACCATGCCCCTGCACCATGTCGGCGGTCAGGTGGTGGCGTTCCAGATCTGCCAGCAGCGGGCCAGCGCCGTACTGCTCGAGTCATTCGATCCCGGTCTGGTGCTCGAGCTGATCGAGACGGAGCGGGCCAGCCTGACGTGCGGGGTGCCCACCATGTTGCTGGCCATGATCGAACACCCCGAGAGGGCACGGCGCGATCTCTCGTCGCTGCGGAGCGTGAGTGGCGGGGGATCGGTGGTACCGAGCGAGCTGGTTCGTCACATCGAAGAGAGCCTGGCCGTGCGCTTCACCGTCGTCTTCGGCCAGACCGAGGCCTCGGGATTCATCTCCCAGACCGAGCTCGACGATTCCGACGAGGAGAAGGCCGGCAGCCTGGGCCGTCCGTTGGCGGGGGTGGAGGCGCGGGTGGTCGACCCCGAAACCGAGGCCGTCGTCGCCATCGGCGCCGTGGGGGAGCTGCAGGTACGCGGTCCGAACGTGATGGCCGGCTATCACGAGCAGCCGGAGGCGACGGTCGAGACCCTGTCGGCCGACGGTTGGTTGCGGACCGGGGATCTCGTGACCATGGACGCCGGCGGGGTGCTGCGGATGGTGGGGCGGCGCAAGGAGATGATCGTGTCGGGGGGCGAGAATCTCTTCCCCGTCGAGATCGAGAACGCCATCTCCGCCCATGACCAGGTGGCCCAGGTGGCGGTGGTGGGTGTGCCCGACCGGCGGTGGGGAGAGGCGGCGGTGGCTTTCGTCCGACGCGTCCCCGGCGCCACGGTGGACGGCGCGGTGCTGGAGAGGTTCCTGAGGCAGAGGTTGGCCGGCTTCAAGGTGCCGCGGCGTTGGGTGTTCGTCGACAGCTTTCCGCTGACGGCATCGGGGAAGGTGCAGAAGTTCGTGCTGCGCCACCGCCTGGTGGAGGAGCCCTGAGCTCCGGCCCGGGCTCGGTTGACGGCGCCGCGCCCTACGGGGCGTCGGGGATTGGTAGAAAGTGTCGTGTCGGCCCCGCGCCCCGGGGTCCCGCGATGGCAGCCCGGGCAGGCCGACGGAGCGTCGAGACCCTGCGCCCATCCTCCGTCGCTCGGCATGAGGAGAGGCACGTGATCGAGGCGAGGGGTCTGACCAAGCACTACGGCGAGACCACCGCGGTGAGCGACCTGTCCTTCGACGTCCGACCCGGTCAGGTGACCGGCTTCCTCGGGCCCAACGGCTCGGGGAAGTCCACCACCATGCGACTGATCATGGGTCTCGACCGGCCCGACGCCGGTCAGGTCACGCTGAACGGCCGGACCTACCGGGACCTGCCATGGCCGTTGCGCGAGGTGGGCGCGCTGCTCGAGGCCAAGGCCATCCATCCCGGCCGCAGCGCCTTCGACCATCTCTGGGCCCTGGCCCAGACGAACGACATCGCCCGCTCCCGGGTGAACGATGTCCTCGACCAGGTCGGTCTGTCCTCGGTGGCCGGCCGGCGGGCGGGGAAGTTCTCGCTCGGCATGGGCCAGAGACTCGGGATCGCCGGGGCGTTGCTCGGCGATCCCGGGATCCTGCTCTTCGACGAGCCGATCAACGGGCTCGACCCCGAGGGCATCCGCTGGGTCCGGCATCTGCTGCGGGGTCTGGCCGCCGAGGGTCGGACCGTTTTCGTCTCGAGCCACCTGATGAGCGAGATGGCCCTGACCGCCGATCGGCTGGTCGTGATCGGCCGGGGCCGGTTGATCGCCGAGATGCCGGTGGCCGAGTTCATCGCCTGCAACTCCCGGCAGTTCGTCCGGGTACGGATCGCCCAGGACTCCGAGGCGACGGCACTGGCCGATGCCCTGGCCGGGGTCGGCGCCCAGGTCGTCGAAGACGACGGGGCCATGTGCGTCACCGGTCTCTGTGCCGCCGAGATCGGGGAGTTGGCGGCGTCGGTCGGTGCCACCCTGCACGAATTGTCCCCCCAGATGGCGTCGCTCGAGGACGCGTTCATGGAGCTCACGGGCGACAGCGTCGAGTTCCGGGTGCACGACGCCCCCGATGACGACGTCCGGGAGAGCGACATCGAGCTGGCTCCGGTGAAGAGGTGAGGCGGTCATGTCGGTGGTGACGGTCGGAACCCCGGCGCTACCCTCGGACCGCGACAAGCTGGCCGGGGCGCTGCGGTCGGAGTGGACGAAGCTGCGCAGTGTCCGTTCCACCAGCTGGAGCCTGGTGGCCACGGCCGTTCTGACCATCGCCATCGGGATCCTGGCCACCAGCACCGAAGCCGGCCGCTGGGCCCACGCCAACAGCGGTGACCGGCGGGCCTTCGATCCCACCAGCCTGAGCCTGGCCGGCTTCCTCTTCGGTCAGTTGGCCATCGGCGTCCTCGGCGTCCTGGTGGTGAGCGCCGAGTACAGCACGGGCACCATCCGGGCCACCTTCGGCGCCATCCCCCGCCGGACTCTGGTCCTGGGCGCCAAGGTGGCCGTGTTCAGCGGCGTGGCCTTCGTGCTCGGCGAGGTCCTGGCCTTCTCGTCGTTCTTCATCGGCCAGGCCGTGCTGTCCGGCTCCGCCCCCACGGCCACGCTCGGTCAGCCCGGGGTCCTGCGGGCGGTGATCGGCGGGGGACTCTTCCTGACCGTGCTCGGACTGTTCGCCCTGGGGCTGGGGACGATCGTCCGGCACAGCGCCGGTGCCATCACCGGATTCGTAGCCATCTTCTTCGTCATCCCGCTGATCGTGGAGGCGTTACCGTCCTCCATCAAGGACGCGGTGGGGAAATACCTGCCCGACAACATCGGCGCCACCATGACCACGGTGAAGCAGGGCTTTCGGACCGATGTCCCGACCTTTTCACCGTGGGTCAGCTTCGGACTGCTGTGCGGCTACGCCGCCGCCGCCCTCGTGGTCGGCGGCATCCTGCTGGCCCGGCGAGACGCTTGACCACTGTGATCGGAGCGCGCCCAGCGCCGTGACGGCCCGGTCGACCTGATCGACGGGGACGAGGAGATGGTCGTGGTGCTAGCCGGCCAGGACGTTGCAGGCGATCTCTTCGGCGGCCAGGGCGGTGGCCACGGCGGCGGTCAGGCCGACGCTGTCGAGGGCCGAGTGGACCTCGAGGGTCAGCCAGGTGGCGATGAAGCCGGGCTCGATGCCCAGTCTCTCGGCGTCGGCGACCGACACAACTGCGGTCAGACCTTCGTCCTCGTCGACCGTCGCCGCCACCGACGTTCCGACCGGGAGCCTTACACCGGTCACCACGCACCAACGGCCCGGCCGCCGGCGGACGGTCAGGTGGCCGAGCAACGCGGAGAGGTCGGGGGGTGGCCATGGCGACGCCAGCATATGATCCACGGGTCGAAGGAGAATCCCATGGCGCAACACGAGAGGGCGAGCCGCCCCGACGGCGACTGAGAAGTTGCCCCGATGCAGTTGACACCGCGCTACGACGGAGCTGCGCCCCTGAGCGTCGAGGTGCCGTTCGGGGATCCGTCCGTCCCCCTCGTCCGGCAACGGCGGCGGATGGCCGAGATGCTGGGCGCTCTCGAAACCGATCAATGGATGGTGGCCAGTCGCTGTGACGGATGGTCTGTCCAGGATGTGATCGCCCACCTCGCCGGGGTCAACCGCTTCTGGGCGCTGTCCATCCGATCGGGATTGGCCGGCAGCCCCACCCGGTATCTGACCGACTTCGATC
This sequence comes from Acidimicrobiales bacterium, assembly GCA_035535015.1. GTDB lineage: Bacteria > Actinomycetota > Acidimicrobiia > Acidimicrobiales > UBA8190 > Palsa-661. Next base: position 148,288 of record DATLQU010000004.1, read on the forward strand.
CCGTGACCACACCCCAGCGTATGGTCGAGCCGACGCGGGCACTCGCCCCTGGCGCCGTGCTCGACGACTTCGCCGACAGTGTGGATGATCTGGGCGATGCCATCGGCGGCGTCGATGACGCGTCGTGGGAGCGACCGGCTGAGGCACCGCCTGGGCACATCGCGCTTCGCGCCCTCGCTCTCCATGCCCTCTGGGACGCCTGGATCCACGAGCGGGACATCATGCTGCCTCTCGGGCTGGTGCCGGTGGAGGAAGCCGACGAAGTGACCGGCAGTCTGCTCTATGCCGCCATCCTGGGTCCGGCGCTGATGGCGGCATCCGGTCGTCGCCTGTCGGGGAAGCTGGCCATCCGTGCCGATCGGCCGACGATCAACTTCGTCGTCGACGTCGGGGTGTCGGTGGTGGCCCGACCGCCGGCGGCCGCCGACGCCGATGCGTGGCAGCTGACGGGATCGGCGGTGTCGCTCGTCGAAGGCTTGAGCGCCCGGATGGCTCTGTCCCACGACCTGCCGGCAGACGACAGCTGGCTGGTGGACGGGCTGGGGAAGGCGTTCGCTCCCGTCCGCTGAGAACGTTCGTCGGCCCGGCGTCAGGCGAAATGACGTTCGAGTTCGTTGGCGTAACGAAGACCGAGTCCCGGCCCATGTTCGGCCAACCAGCGCGAGAGAAGGGTCGGACCGGTGGCCGGACCGTCGGTGTCCGCCAGTCCCTCCGCCATGGCCCGGTACTCGTCCCGGGTGAGAAGCACGTCATGGAGGACGAGGCCCATGATCCGGGAGAGGATCGGCACCGTGGCACCGGGCACATGGATCAGACGAGCCGGCCGGCCCACGGCATCACCGATGGCCTGGACGAGTTCTACGAACGTCGGCCGTTCAGGTCCGACCGCATCGATGACACTGTCATGCCGCTCGGCCCCCTTGGTCAGACAGAGCTGGGCCAGGTCGTCGATGTGGATGCCACGGATCCGGTACTGCCCGCGACCACCGACGGCGAAGACGGGGAGATGCCGCAGGAGCCAGGCGATGTTATTGAGCAGGACACCGTCACCGCCGAAGAGGATGGCGGGTCGGACGATGGCGAAGGAGACATCCGCCTCGGTCAGCGCCCGCTCGACGAGTGCCTTTCCGCGGAAGTAGGCAAGGGGTGAGTCCACGCTCGGGTGGGTGATGCTGACATGCACGATCCTCTGCACGCCGGCTCGCCGGGCCGCATGGAAGAGGCTCCGAGAGTTGGCCACGGCGACGTCGTGGTCGGTGCGGTCGTGGGCGAACCGCACCCAGTAGGTGTTGTAGAGAGTGGTAGCCCCGTGGAGCGACTCCTCGAGCGCCAGCTGATCGTCGAAGTCCAGAGATCGGACCTCGATGCTCGAGCCCGGCGTGGCCCGGTCCGGGTGCCCGGTGATGGTCCGGACCCGGCGGCCCGACTCGAGCAGGGCTTTGGCGATGGCCGCCCCCGAATAGCTGAAGGCGCCGGTGACGACGTCCAGCATGGTGTCGTCCGTGGTGTGCGTTTCGGGCGATCCGACGAGCGCAGTCTTTGTCATGGCGTCTCCTTTGACGTCGGTCGGTTCAGGGCTTCGAACAGGCCGGCCAGCTGCTTGGCGTGCGAGAAGAGCGCCAGGGAACGGTGGCGCTCACCTTCGAGGTGGCTGAGCATCTCCAGCCCCAGGTAGAGAGCCACCACGCCGTAGGCGAGGTCACCGGTGGGAAGGACCGATTTCAAAGGGGAGTCGCCCAGGGCCTTCCCGACGGCGCTCTCGGCGAATTCGAACCACGGCCCGATCCGAGCGGCCACTTCGGCGCCGAGACCGGGGGTGGAGGAGCAGCCGGCGATCATCTCCACCAGAACGGTGACGTAGCCGGCATCGAGATCCTCACGGAATATGGCGGCGGCGACGTCAACGAGCTCGGAGGGGGAGCCGACAACGGCCACGACGGCCTGGTAACGCTCGAGCCTGTCGCTGCTCACGGCGTCCAGGGCGGCCAGCAGCAGATTGGCCACCGAGCCGAAGTGATAGAAGACGAGCCCCTGGGTCGACCCGGCCCGCTCGGCGATCGCCCGTGCGCTCGCTCCGGCGTAGCCCTCGACCTTCAGGGTCTCGATGGCGGCGTCGATGAGCACCCGCCGGGTTCCCTCCGACCGGGGAGAACCCGTGTCGGCCACCCTGCTCGACGTCCCGGTCTTGGCCATCGTCACCTCAGTTTGAGCAACCACTCAAAGCATACGCTCAAATACGAGGAAAGACCAGTTCCCGGCGGTGGACTGCTGGTCGTCTCCCCGGCTCCGGGAGGTGTCAGGTCTGGGCCCGACCCGCCGGGACCTATGTCTTCGTCGGCTCGCGGGGGAGTCCGAGGCCGTGCTCGGCCAGAATGTTCCGGTTGATCTCGGTGGTGCCGCCGGCGATGGAGGCGGAAGGCGATGACGTCAGGTTCCGGGCCCAGCGGCCGCTCAGGCCGTCGAGACCCATCAACGAGACGGCGAGCTCGGCCAGTTCCTGGTCGATGCGGGCCCACATCAATTTGGTCCCACTGCCGCCGGCGGCCGACGGCGCCGCGCCCCGACCGAGGGCCTCGAGGTCACGGGTCGTCGTCCACCGCATGCAGGCGATCTCGCTGTAGAGCGCGGCGATCCGGTCCCGGCAGATCGGGTCCTTGAGCGCCGGACTCCGTCGGGCGTCATGGAGCATCTGGTCGAATCGGCGGCTGAGTCCCAGGTGCAACTTGGCCACCCCGGCCCGCTCGTGGCTGAGGGTGGCCATCGCCACCCGCCACCCTTCGTTCACGGGGCCGAGGAGGGAGGTCGCCGGAACACGAACGTTGTCGAAGAAGAGATCGGAAAACGTCAGATCCCCCGCCATCGTCCGCACCGGGCGGACGTCGATACCCGGCGACTTCATGTCCACCAGCAGGCAACTGATGCCCTTGTGCTTGGCGGCGTCGGGATCGGTGCGGACATAGAGCTGACACCAGTCGGCGAAGCGCCCCAGGCTGTTCCATGTCTTCTGGCCGTTCACCACGAAGAGGTCGCCATCGACAACGGCTGAGGTGCGCAGCGATGCCAGATCGGACCCTGCGTCGGGCTCCGACATGCCCTGGCACCAGATCTCGTCACCGCGCAGCATCGGGGTGAGAAAGCGCGACATCTGCTCCTCGGTGCCGTACTGCATGATCGCCGGGGCGATGTTCGAGACGCCGATGACGTTGACAGGTCCCGGGGCCTCGGCACGCGCCATCTCCTCGTGGAAAGCCAGTTGCAGCTCGACGTCGGCGTCACGTCCGCCGAACCGCTTCGGCCATGAGACGGCGGCCCAACCTCCGTCGAAGAGAGTGCCGCTCCATCGTCTGAGGATCTCGAGGTTGTCACCCTCGTCGTAGCCCTCCCGGCCGGCGCCGACGACGTCAGCGGTCAGATGTTCCTCGAGCCATAGGGCCAACGAGCGACGAAAGGCCGCGACCTCACTGGCGTCTTCGACCGGTTGCGGCTGTCTGGACATGGGGGTGAGACCTCGGTTGGAGTGGGACCGACGGACCCCGGTGCTGGCGTCGATTACAGACGCTCGGACCGGTGTCGGTGGTGGACCGGCTACCGGGCCGTCGGGGCAGTGGGGGTGAAACGTACCGGCATCGATTCGTAACCGACGATGAAATTGGAGATGCGCAGCGGCAGGGGGTCCTCCGTGGCGATAGCCAGATCGTCGAAGCGGTCGATGAGGCGGTCGACCATGCCGGCCAGCTCGGCGCGCGCCAACCGATGGCCGAGGCAGAGATGGGCCCCGAACCCGAAGGCCACGTGATCGTTGGGCGTCCGATGGATGTCGAAGGTCTCGGGATCGTCGAACACCGATGGATCGCGGTTGGCGGCCGGGTAGAGAAGCAGGACGTTCTGGCCGGCCTTGATCGTCTGGCCGTGGAGCTCGACGTCACGGGTGGCGTTTCTGTTCATGTTCTTGATGGGGGTGACCCATCGGAGCATCTCTTCGATGGCCCCGGGCACAAGGTCCCGGTCGGCCTTCAATGCGGCCAGCTGGGCGGGGTGGCGCAGGAGGGCTTCCATCCCCCCGCTGATGACGTGACGACTGGTTTCGTCGCCTCCGATGAGGATGAGAAGGGATTCGTAGACCAGGGTGCTGTCGTCCAGGCGGTCGCCGTCGATCTCGCCGTGGGCGAGCGCGCCGAGAAGATCGTCGGTCGTTCCCCGCTGTCGGCGTTGGGCGATCTGGTCGAGCACGTAGCTCTCCCATTCGGAGAAGGCGGTGGCCGCCCGCACGAAGGCGTCGGGATCGGTTGATCCCTGGGACATGAGCATGGTGTCGGACCACTCGAGAAGCCGGGACCAGTCGTCGGACGGGAATCCGAGCATGTCGGCGATCATGACCAGGGGAAGAGGAGCGGCGATGTCCGTGACCAGATCACAGGAGCCCTTTTCGCAAACGGCGTCGAGGATCTCGTCGCAGACCTGCCGGACGCGGGGCTGTCGTATCCGGACGGCCTCGGGAGTGAAGCCGGCGCTCACCAGTCGCCGCCGCCGACGGTGCTCGGGGGCATCCATGTCGATCATGTAGGGAAGGGGAGTGTTGGGCCGCGATCCCTGTTGGCTGGAGAAGTTCTGGGGGTCCTGCCCGATGGCCCGGACATCGGCGTAGCGGGTGATGCCCCAGATCTCACCCGCCTCGTCGTAGTAGACGGGCGCATTGTCCCGCATCCAGGCAAAGGCCGGGTAGGGGTCGCAGGAATAGAAGGTGCCGGCCATCAACTCGATGTTCGGAGCATCAGTGATTGTCATTGTCAGTGCCTTTCATCGATCCCGTTCATCGATCCTGTTCATCGTCGCAGCGGATCGGTCGCCGCACAAGGCGGCCGCCTCCCGGGCAGAAGCGTTCAGGAGTCGTCGAGCAGCAGCCCGTAGTTGGCGCCCCGCCGCAGGTGGTGCCCGCCGTCGACGGCCAGGCACTCCCCGGTGATCCAGGCCGCCTCGGGACCGGCCAGGAAGCGGACGGCGTCGGCCACCTCCTCGACCTTTCCGGGGCGGCTGATCGGGGTTTGCGCCATGTAGTCGTCGAGCAGCGGCCCACCGGCAATGATGAATTCCATGAGCTCGTCATCGATGATCCCGGGCTGGACGGCGTTCACCCGTATTCCCGCCTCCGCCAATTCCTCGGCGGCGGAGCGCACCAGCATCTCGATACCGGCCTTGGCCATGCCGTAGGCCCACAGGTAGCGGTGGGGGAAATGCCCGGCCCCGGAGGACATGGCCACGATGGCGCCACCGTCGCTCATGAGAGGCACGGCGTGCTTGATGCTCAGGAACGTGCCGATCAGGTTCAGGTCCACCGTGGCCCGCACGCCGGCGGCGTCGGCCGTGGCGATGGGACCCATATGCATCGCCCCCCCGGCGCAGCAGAAGAGGATGTCGAGCGCACCGGTCGGTTGGGTCGCCCAGCCCATGGCGGCCGCGATCTGTTCCTCTACGGTCACGTCGGCCACGATGTACTGCACCACCGCCCCAGGGGCGCTCACACCGCCGATCTGCTCACAGGCCCGAGCCAGCTTGTCCTCGGTCCGGCCGCAGATCGTGACGTGAGCCCCGTCGGACGCGAAGCGCATGGCCGTGCCCAGTCCGATTCCGCTTCCTCCGCCGGTGATGAGCGTGGCCTTGCCTTCGATCCCGTTCACGTGCCCTCCCGTTATCGTCGATCCCGCGAACCTCATTGTCCACGTTCAGCCCACTGACCCCGGACGACCGGTGAGGCACGACAGCTGAGGTTCCTCCACGTTAGGGAGTGCCGCGCAGACGGTGCGACTCCTGTCCCGGGGCCTCCGGTTTTCCTCGATCCGGTTTCGGTCCACCCACGACGCTCGGGAGCCCCCATCTCGGTAGCATGAGCCCGCCGGCACGGCGGCGCGGCCGTCGGGGGGTGACCGGACCGGGGACGGAGGGGTATGGGCGGACGTCGGAGCACGCGATTCGCGGCTGTCGTCGTCATGGTCGGGTCCGGACTGATCAGCGTTGGAACCGTGGCCGGTGGGGCACCGGTGGCCGGCACCTCACCCTCGGCCACCGTACCGATCGCCCGCAGCTTTCTGGGAACGCCGGATGCCGTGGACGCCGGGCCGTACTCCAGTTCGCAGATGGGTATCGAGGTCGTGCTCCAGCCGTCGAATCTCATGGTCATGAACCAGCAGCTCTCGGCGCTCTACGACTCGTCGAACCCGGCGTACCACCGTTGGCTCTCCCCGGGGACCTTCGTCCGCCGTTTCGCGCCCGGTACGGCGGTGCGCGCCGCGGTCCGCAACTTTCTCCGGCGCAGCGGTCTCGGCATCGTCGCCGGCTCGTCGCCCTTCCTTGTGCGGGCCGTCGGAACGTCGAAGCAGGTGGCGAGGGCCTTCTCGACCTCGTTCGAGAACTACCGGTCTCCCGACGGACAGACGTTCTTCTCCGACACGGCACCCGCCCGGCTTCCTGGCGCGTTGGGCTCGTCGGTGGCTGGAGTGATCGGCCTGGCCGATACGGCGCAGGAGTATCCTCTCGGAATTCCCGCCTCATCGGTGATGTCGTCCGTTGCCCACTACGGAGGTGGTCCTTTCGGAAGTGGGCTCACGCCGTCCCAGCTCGACGGAATCTACGACGCGGGACCTGCCGTCTCAGCCGGTGCCCGGGGCCAGGGCAAGGGGGTGACGATGGCGGTGTTCGAGCTGTCGGGCTACACCCCGGCTGACATCAGCACCTATGCCCGGAACTTCTTCGGCCGGTCCCACAAGCCCCGGCTGGTCAACGTGGACGTGGACGGAGGGCCACTCACTCCGGACTGCCCGCCAGGCGATGCCTGTCACCACCGCAACGACTACAGGGGCGACATCGAGGTGGAGGCCGACATCGAGACCGAGATGGCCGTGGCCCCGAGAGCGAAGGCGGTCGTCGTCTACAACGCACCCAACGACAAGACGGGGCAGACGTCGGTGGATGAATACATGAAGATCGCCGCCGACGACGTGGCCGACTCGGTCAGTACGAGCTGGGGCCTGTGCGAGCCGGATGCCGGCGCCGCCACGGCCGTGGCCGAGAACGTCGCCTTCACCCAGATGGCCATGCAGGGCCAGAGCATCACGGCCGCCTCCGGCGACGACGGGGCCTTCGACTGCCTCCAGGACGGGACGTCGAATGCCAAGGCCATCGCCGTGGACGACCCGTCCTCGCAACCGTGGGTGACGGGAGTGGGCGGGACGTCGTTCGAGGGATTTGATCCCGGCTCGGATCACCACCCCACCTATCCCGTGGGTACGGAGACGGTCTGGAATGAGCTCAACGGCTGCAACGGAACCCCGGGGGGCCTCGCCTCGTGTGCCCGCTATGGGGCCGGTGGTGGGGGAGTGAGCGTCTTCTGGCCCCGGCCGGCCTTCCAGAAAGGTCCGGGGGTTGAACCTCTGCACAACCGGGAGGTTCCCGACGTGTCGGCCGATGCCGACGAGCTCACTCCCTATGCCGAGTTCTGTACCGGGAGCTCCCTCACGAACAGCGACTGCGCCAGCTTCGGAGGTGGATGGTTCGGGATCGGGGGGACCAGCCTGTCCTCACCCCTGTGGGCCGCCATTATCGGCGATGCCGTCGGATTCAACGGGAGTCGGTTCGGCGCGGCCACGATGACGCTCTATCCGCTGTTCCGGTCGGACCCTTCGGCGTATTTCCACGACATCACCGGGGTGGGCCAGACGGAGAACTCCAACGGCAACTATCCGGTCACCAAGAATTACGACCTGGCCACGGGCATCGGGACCCCGGACATCGGTGCCATCGTCACGGAAACGGGGCCGGCCCAGAATGTCGGGTCCTGACCCGTCGGAGAGAAGCCTCGCTCGACGATACTAGGGGTGTGAACGAAGAGCGACTGGCGGCCGACGATCCCCGGGCGGCCCTGCTCGACATCTTCGACACCGCTCTGCCCAGGGTCTACGGCTACCTGCTCAGCCGGTGCGGCCAGCGCTCTCTGGCCGAGGACCTCACCTCCGAGACCTTTCTGGCCGCAGTCGATGCCGTCCGTCGCCAGGACCCGCCGCCGGTCTCCACGGCCTGGCTCGTCGGAGTGGCCCGGCACAAGTTGGTCGACCATTGGAGGCGCCAGGCTCGCGAAGAACGCGGTCTGAGCGCCCTCGGTCCTCCCGTCACCGAGGGAGAGGACTCCTGGGACGCCCAGGTCGACGCCCTGCGGGCCCGGTCCGTTCTGGCCGCCCTGGCTCCTCACCACCGCGCCGTCCTCACGCTCCGCTACGTCGATGATCTGCCCGTGCCCGATGTCGCCGTGGTCCTGCAACGGACCGTGCACGCCACCGAAGCCCTGTTGGTCCGCGCCCGTACCGCCTTCCGACGCTCCTACGCGGGGGAGGAGGACCACGATGCCTGATCCCTTCGAGGCACTCCGAGTGCCCGACGCCGACGCCGACCCGGATCCCGAATTCGCCGGCCGACTGCGTGGGCGGTTGGAACGGGCCCTGTCCCTACCCGAAGGAGTCACCGTGTCGAATCTCACCTTCGAGCCTGCGCCTCTTCACGGCCACTCCGGGGAACCCCCCCGAGGGGAGCCTGTACCGGCAGCGCCACCGGCGGTGGTGCCCTACCTGATCGTGGACGGCGCCCGCCGCGCCCTCGACTGGTATGTCTCAGCCCTCGGTGCGAATCGGCGCGGCGAATCGATAGTCATGCCCGACGGCAGGATCGGCCACGCCGAGCTCGAGTTGAGGGGATCGGTTCTGTACCTGGCCGACGAGTCGGCCGAGAGCCACGTGGCAGCACCACCCCGGGGAGCCGGAGCCACGGTGAGCTTCACCTTCGAGGTCCCCGACGTCGACGGCGCCGTGAACCGAGCCCTGTCGGCCGGGGCGGACCTCGAACGGCCCCTGGCCGACAACTCCTACGGTCGCAACGCCGTCATCCGCGATCCGTTCGGCCATCGGTGGATCATCTCGTCGCTCAGCGCCCAGGGAGATGCGGTCTTGGCGGATCCCCCCCAGGTCGCATCGGTGGGGAGGGCCCCCGCCATCCGTCAGGGGGATATCGGCTACGTCTCGTTGTGGGTGCCCGACGCCGATCGGGCGGCGACCTTCTTCGCCAAGGTCCTCGGCTGGTCCTACGAAGCGGAGGTGGCCGGGCACAGCCGACACGTGGCCGACCGCCCGCTCCATCACGGCGTGGACGGCGGACACGACCGCAGCAGCCTCTTGCTCTGTTTCGTCGTCGACGATGTCGTCGACGCCGTCGCCCGGGTCCGGGCCGCCGGTGGCCGAGCCGACGAACCGACGCTCGAGCCGTGGGGTCGTTCCGCCATGTCCACCGATATCGAAGGGACACCGTTTTCTCTGTACGAGCCGCCGTCAGGCACCCGTGGCCCGCGACCGGCGGTCAACGGAACCCACCATGGTGACGTCTCGTACATCACCATGGAGGTCATGGACTCGGCCGCTGTCCGCGCTTTCTACGGTGCAGTACTCGGCTGGCGTTTTCTCCCCGGTCGTGTCGATGACGGCTGGGTACCCGACGACGTCGTCCCGATGACGGGCCTGCACGGAGGGCATCCGGTGACCACGGTTCTCCCCATGTACCGGGTGGACGACATCTACGCCGCCGCCGCCCGCGTCCGGGCCGCCGGGGGCACTGCCTCGGAGCCCGAGCGCCAGCCCTACGGTCTGTCGGCCGAATGCACCGACGATCAGGGGACACGCTTCTCCCTCGGCCAACTCTGATTCCCGTAGTGGCCGGGCCCGCCGGCGGAGCTGTCGGCCCACTACGTTGCACGCTATGAGTGCCGACACCACCAAACCCGAGACGGTCACGTTCCCCGAAGATTTCCTGTGGGGGACGGCCACGGCCGCCCATCAGATCGAAGGCGGCAATGTCAACAACGACTGGTGGCAGTGGGAGCACACGCCGGGGTCGGGCTGTGCCGATTCGAGTGGGGACGCCTGCGACTCGTTCTCCCGCTGGTCCGAAGATGTCGATCTGGTGGCGGGCCTCGGCCTCGGTGCTTACCGCTTCTCCCTCGAGTGGAGCCGCATCGAGCCGGCCGAAGGCGAGTTCTCAGCGGCCGCCCTCGACCACTACCGCAGGATCTGCGCTCGTTGCCACGAGCGGGGACTGAGTCCCGTTGTCACCTTCCACCACTTCACGACGCCCCTGTGGCTGACCGGCCGTGGCGGCTGGGAGGCCCCCGACGCGCCGGACCGGTTCGCCCGCTTCGTGACCCGGGCCACGGCCCAACTGGGCGACCTGATCGGTTGGGCATGCACCATCAACGAGCCCAACGTGATCGGGGTCATGGGTTACACGATGGGGGAATTCCCTCCCGGGGTGAAAGACGACTTCGGTCGCCATCTGGCCGTGAACGACACCATGGTCCGGGCCCACCGGTTGGCGGTCGACGCGCTGCGCTCGGGTCCGGGTCGGTTCCCGGTGGGTCTCACCCTGTCGATGGCCGAGTTGAAGGCGGAGGAGGGTGGTGAGGCGGTTCGCGACGTGGCCGAAGATGTTCTGGAGAACACCTTCCTGCGCGGCACCGAAGGTGACGACTTCGTGGGGGTCCAGTGTTACACCCGGATGCATTTCGACGCTCAGGGCCAGGCCCCCGACGATCCGGGTGTCACCCAGACGCAGATGGGTTACGAGAACTGGCCGCAGGTCGTCGAGTACACGGTCCGCCGCACCGCTGACTTCACCGGACTGCCCGTCGTGGTCACGGAGAACGGGATCGGCACCGACGACGACGCCGAGAGGATCCTCTATGTCTCTGAGGCTCTGCGCGGCGTCCGTCGCTGTCTCGACGACGGCATCGACGTCCGTGGCTACTTCGTCTGGAGTCTGCTCGACAATTTCGAGTGGGCCCTCGGCTACGGGCCCAAGTTCGGCCTGGTCGCCGTGGACCGCACCACCTTCGAACGTCGCCCAAAGCCCAGCGCCATCTGGTTCGGCGAGGTGGCCAAGGCCAACGCCCTCGTACCGCCCGCTTGACCGGCCCGGCCAAGCGGGCCGGCCAAGCGGGCCGCATCGGTAGGACGTGTGCCCGCAGGTCGGCGGTGGCCACGGCGAGATGACGTCCACCCTCGGTCCCGACGGCGCCGGCCTCATCTTTGGTGCCGCATCAGTGCCAGCCGGACGACCCTGCGGTCGGGCACCAGTTGAGCCGGGTCGTCAAGGCCGAAGCGGCGGAACCGGGTCCAGAGGCCCAGGTAAGAAGGATGGGGCGCCTGCGCCTTGATCCCGACCAAGTGCGTGATCGCCCTCTCGACCGTCAGGTCTGCCCGTTCCGGCAGCAGCCGCCGGGCCAGGAAGGCCCGATTCAGTTGCCGGCATGAGATCAATGGGCAGATATCGGCACCGACATCCGGGCCGGTCGTCCTTAACGGTGGCCCACCTGACGGCGGGCCAGCAGCTTGGTCTCGGCCACGCTGATCTTCTTGTTCCCGACTGGCCCCGAAAGCTGGACCGATGCCAGAACGGCCCCGTCGCGCCAGAAGATCACGTACGAATTCGCGGTCTTGGATTTCGACCGAGCCAGGAAGGCAGAATCACCGATGCCGCTGACGCTCGAGGCGCCGAACTTCGTCACCTTTTTGGACACCTCGGCGAACACCGATTGGGCCTTGGCCGAACTGCCACAGGTGGCGGATTCGGAGAACACTTGGGGATAGATCGTCTTGCCTGTCAAGACCGGGCTCGGGGACCGCCCCTGCAAAGTGAAGACGGCGTAGTGTCCGACGCAACCCGGGTACGTCTGGTTGAACACCTTGGCCAGGTTTTGCGCCGCATCCGAGTTGTTCTGTTTCAGGCCGAGCGATGCCGGTAGATCGGCGTTGCTGAGCACAGCGGAGACCGGACTACTCGACCCGCACCCCGACCAGAGGGCGGCGCCGACCATCAGCGGGGCGACCAGGTGCCGACCACGGGTGGGCCTCAACTGACCGACGCCCAGAAATTGGTGAGAACGCCCGCCGCACCTTCCGGATCCTGCAGCATCCACCAGTGCCCGATTCCGGGAAGCTCGTGCAACTCGGCACCGGTCCGTTCCGCCGATGACCGGGCACCGTCGGACGAGAGGAACGGGTCCTCGGATGGGAGCAGGATCAAACCCGGTGCGGGGATCTTCTGGAAATCCGGACCCCACTCCCGGCCCACGTCGACGGCGGAGCGGTAGAGGGCCAGGATGCACCGGGCCATCTCCTCGTCGACCCACCCCGCCAGTGCCCGGGCCCGGTCGACGGGCACTCCATAGGCCTCGAAGATCGTGGCGCTCTCCTCGACCGGCGTGGCCAGCTGCTGGGCGAAGAACTCCTCGCCCTCGCCCGGTGTCTGCCAGATCTTGGCGAAGTCGTGCCATTCGAATCCCGGGTCACCGATGGCCCCGGCGTCGGTCACCCACGATCGAACGAGCTCCGGCCGGGTGCTCACGAGACGCACCACGAGGCCCCCGCCCCAGTCGTGGCCCACCACGTCGATCGGGCCGGCAGACCCGATCCGCTCCAGCTCGGTGACCAACCAACTCACGTACTGTTCCTTGCTGGCCCCGAAACCCTCAGGAGCGGCCCCCCCGAATCCCGGTAGCCGGACCGCTTCCACATCGGAGCGGCCCAGAACGCCGAGCAGCGGATCCCACACGGCGGCGGTCTCGGGGACGCCATGGACGAAGACGATGGTCATCGCTGAAGCTTCTCACTCCCCGATCGACGACGGGTGACAAGATCGGTGGCCGTGGCCGGCCCCGACGACGACTCGAAGCGATCGATCTTCCGGACCATGGTCTTCATCGCCGCCTGCGATGACGCCCTCCGGGCTGCCATCAGCGCCACTTTCGCCGCCGCCCTCGGACCGGACGACTGCCTGGTCACCACCTGACGACCTGGTCACCACCTGACGACCTGGTCACCACCTATCGGGGCCTGCACGATCACATCGCCAAGGGGTGCCCTGCGCCCGCTTCTGGCCGAGATGCTCGGCCGCGCCGCCGGCACAGGAAAGGGCAAGGGCGGCCCGATGCACGTGGTCTGGCCCGACACCGGGCTCATGCTCACAACCGGTGTGGTGGGTTCTGGTCTTCCCATCGCCCCCGGTCTGTCCTGGGCCGGCCAGTGCCAGGGCGATCGGCGGGCTGACCCCGTGCCCCGTGCTCCTGCGCCTGCCCAAGATCGGGATGGAAATGACCGAAGCCGTCCTGGCCCGCAGGCTGGCCGACGAGGGTGCCGCCGTCCGCAAGGGCCAACCCCTCTACGAGATGGAGACCGACAAGGTCACCACCGAGATCGAGTCACCCGGCTCCGGTCGCCTGCGCCGGATAGCCGAGGAGGGGGTCACCTACGCGGTGGGCGACCCCGTGGCCGAGCTCGTGGACGAGACCGGGCCGGGGTTGCTCTAGACCGCCGACACCCGCCGGGCCTTCCCGGGCTCCTGCGTCGGAATCCTCTGCTCTGCGGGTATTGGATAGGCGGCCGGATGGCTGAGGTCGATTTCGTGGAGCTGGTTCGGCGTGCACTCGCTCTGCACGGCACGATCGCCGGCCCCGTTCGTCGCCGGCAGCCGGGGCACAGGGGAATGATCCGGTGAGCTGACATGCAGCGTGCTGGTCAGGTCGCCGGTCGCCTTCCGCCGCCACGCCGAGATATTGGGGGCCCGGACACCGAAGCGCGTTTCCAGGAATCTCATCTGCGATGTGTGGTCGAAGGTGTCCGAACAGACGTAGCCGCCCCGGCTGAACGGGGAGACCACCAACATGGGAACACGGAAACCGAGACCGATGGGGCCGGCTACGCCTTGAGCCTGGCTCGGCAGAGGGTCCGAGGTTAGGTACTCACCCGCTGTGCCCGGAGGCGGGGTGGGTGGTGCCACGTGGTCGAAGAAGCCGTCGTTCTCGTCGTGCATGATGAACAGCACTGTTTTCGCCCACACCTTCGGGTTGGAGACGAGGGTGTTGATCACGTTGTGGGAGAACGACATCCCGAGAGCCGGTGCCGACGGTGGGTGTTCGTCGTAACCGATCGGCGGTATGATCCACGACACCTGGGGCAACGTGTCGTGGGCCACATCGGCGGTGAAATCGTTCGGGAAGATGGGCAGGAAGGCCTTCTTGTAAAGCGACGACGACGAGTCCATGTACTGTTTGAAGTAGAGCAGAATGTTGTCCGAGATGACCATGGCCAGAGTGCTCGTCGGTTGGTACTCCGCACCCGGAGGGTTGTACACCTTCCACGAGACATTGGCGTCTTCGAGCGCTTCGGGCATCGTCCGCCACGAAACGCTGCCCATGGCCGACGAGGCGCCGTTGGTAAAGATGACTGGTCCGCCGTGCTGTCCGGCCGGATCAAGTGTTCCCGACAAGGCGTGAAGCCGGTTCGGGTGGGTCTGGGACAACACCGAGCAGTGATAGCCGTCGCAGATGGTGAAGGCGTCGGCCAGCGCGTAGTAGAAACCCAGGTCCTGACGGGTGTAGTAGCCCATCGTCAGGACGCCGTTCTGCGGTCCCTCGAATTGCGGCTGGACGTGGGTGGCGACGAAGCGGTCCATTTTCCCGTTGTTCCAACACATGTGTTGGGCGTCCCACGCGTGTGACAGGTCGTAGGTGCACTCGGCTTGGCTGGAGGCCGTGTCGAGATGAAAGGGAAGCAGAGCCGGAGCACTCCCCCCGGGCCACGACTGCTCGAAGGTGCGGGCCCGACGGGCCCGGGCGTCATCGAAACCGCGGACACCCTTGTAGCTGCCGAAGTAGTGGTCGAACGAGCGGTTCTCGTGCATCAGGAACACCACGTGTTCCACGGCGCCGAGATCGGACCCGGCCGGCGGGATCGACGCCGCCTTCTTGGCCGTGGCGCCACCACAGGAGGCGAGCAACAGCGAGATACCCCCGGCCATGCCGGCGGCCAGGACTTCGCGACGGGTACGCAGGTTCTGCTCCATGGGAGTAACACAGTAGGGGAGCAGACCCCACGATTTCCGGGGACCGCTTCGGTCCCGGTGAGAGGGGCGGCCCATCAGGCCGGCTCGACTCTCGTCACCCGGGACAGGGATCTCCGTTTCGGAGATCGACGACCGCCCCGGGGGTTCGCGGTGCGGGTGGGCAGCGGTGGCTAAGCCACCGCTGCCCACCGAACCGACATCAGATGGGGCGGACCTGCTTGGTCTGCATACCCTTCTGTCCTTGCTCGGCCTCAAACGAGACGCGTTGTCCTTCGATGAGCTCGCGGTATCCACTTCCCTCGATCGAGGAGAAGTGGGCGAAGACGTCGGGCGAGCCGTCGTCAGGAGTGATGAATCCGAAGCCCTTGGTGGCGTTGAACCACTTCACGGTGCCTTCAGGCATTTGGTGTTGCCTTTCTGTTCTGTTCTCCACGCTTCCATTGTCTTGCGGGAGACCAAAAAGGCACCCATCAAAGACGCGCAGCCAGCGTGAATTTATAACTGCGCACTAGTGCCAGCCTATCGCCGGCGGATGCCGCGTGCTCGCTTAGGCACGGATTGGTCCCCCCGGGGGCCGATCGGAGGGTCCCCTCACGCCTGGGAGCCCCCCGCCCACCTGTGCCCGGAGAGTGGCCAACTCTCGGTGGTGACTCCCCACTGTGCCACTTCGGCCCCGCTCGGAGGTCGTCCCGGACGACAATGGCGGCCATGGAACGCAGTGGACTCCTGGAGGGGCAGGTGGCGGTGGTCACCGGAGGAGCCGCCGGCATCGGGGGCGGTGCCTCGCGTCGCCTGGCGGCGGCGGGGGCCACCGTGGTGATCAACGACATCGATCCCACCCTGTTGGCCGAGGCGGTGGCGGAGATCGCCGATGCCGGGGGATCCGCCCTGGCCCTCCCGGGGGACATCCGCGACGACGCCACCGTGACGGCGCTGTTGACGGCGGCCCGGTCGGTGGCCGCCGGTCGGATCGACGTCCTCGTCAACAACGTCGGCGACTACCGGCCGAACGGTCGGTTCCTGAAAACGGGACCCGAAGAGTGGAACGCCCTCTACGCCATAAACTTCGAACACGTCCTGCGCTGCACCCGTGCCTTCGCTCCCTCCATGGTGGAGCGGGGAGCCGGCAGCATCGTCAACGTCTCCACCGTGGAGGCCTTCCGGGGGATCCCGGCCAACGCCGTCTACTCGGCCTTCAATGCCGCCGTCAACGCCTTCACCCGCAGCCTGGCCGTGGAGCTCGGCCGCGACGGCGTGCGGGTCAACGCCATCGCCCCCGATCTGGCCGACACGCTGCAGACACCGGCGGCGTCGATGCTGCGCGGACGTGCCCCGGCCATGGTGGGCCACTGGGTCCCCCTCGGTCGTTTCGGACACCCGGACGACTACGGAGACGTCATCGTCTTCCTGGCCAGTCCCATGGCCCGGTTCGTCACGGGCCACGTCATTCCGGTGGACGGTGGCACCCTGGCCGCCAGCGGCTGGTACATGCGCGGCGACCAACGCGGCTGGACGAACCTGCCCGACCTTCCCTGAGCGGTCGTCCCTTCGCCGGGGATCGAGGGACGAGGCTTACTCGAAGGACGACCAGGCGTGGTCCACGGGGTCGGCGGTCATCGTCATCGCCTCGGCCCGGGCCCGCAGGGCGGCGGCATCCCATCTCTCCTCGATCCGGCCGAACCGCCAGATGGAGAGGGCGACCGCCCAGGTCACGATGAAAACACCGACGATGGCGAAGCCGGCGGTATTGATGTTGAAGGTCTCGAAGAAGTGCCAGACGTTTCCGCCCCAGTTGAGCTCCGAGGGCAGCAGACCCAGGAATTCGATGGTCCCGATGGCGAAGGCGACGAACACCGACAGTCCGGTGATCGTGATGTTGTAGTAGATCTTCCGGATCGGGCGGGCGAAGGCCCAGCCGTAGGCGAAATTCATGAAACATCCGTCGATAGTGTCGAGCAGGCTCATCCCGGCGGCGAAGAGGACGGGCAGCGACAAGATGGCATAGAAGGGCAGCCCATTGGCTACGGCCGAGCCCGATAGTACGAGCAGTCCGACCTCGGTGGCCGTATCGAAGCCCAGGCCGAAGAGGATGCCGATCGGATAGATCTTCCACGGCGTGTCGATCCGCGCCGCCAGGGGGCCGAAGAACCTGTTCATCAGTCCCCGCCGGTTGAGCTGTTCCTCCAATTCGGCATCGTCGTACCGACCCTGCCGGAGCTCCATGAAGACCCGCACGATGGAGACCAGCACGACCACGTTCAGGGCGGCGATCAGGTACAGAAATGTGCCCGACACCGATGTCCCGACAATCCCGGTCACGTTGTGCAGCCCGGAACCGCCGTTTCTCACCTGCTTGTCGAGGGACCGGATGCCGAAGTTCAGGAGAACGGAAAGACTGAACACCACTGTGGAGTGCCCGAGGGAGAAGAAAAAGCCGACACTCAAGGGTCGCTTCCCCTCGCTCATGAGCTTCCGGGTGGTGTTGTCGATGGCGGCGATGTGGTCGGCGTCGAAGGCGTGGCGCATGCCCAGGGTCAGGGCCAGGATGCCGGTACCGACCCCGAAGACCTCGGTACCCGACAGCCGGTAATGATGGGGTACGGCCGCGGCCAGGAGACCGAAACCAAGCACGAACAAACCCACGACCACGCCGGCCATGGCCCCCACCCGCCTCCACTCCTTCGGTGTCAGCGCGTCCCGAACCCTTCGCAGCCGTTCCTCCGTCGTCGTCCACCTCGTCGCCATGATTCGCTCCGTCCCGACCCGTCAGCGACTCAGCGTGCCAGGAATGCGAACTGGTTGCAACAGATACCTGGAAGCAGCCGGGAACGATTATCCTGAGATCGGTGGAACGGACCGGGCCGCCGGCACAGACGGAGAGCGATCTTGAGGCACGATCCGAGTCGGTGGAGCAGGTCCTCGATCTGTTGCGCTCCCACGGCAGCCGGGTCACCACCTCGAGACGGCTTCTTCTGCAGTGCCTCTTCCAAGACGGTGTCCACCGGACCGCCGAAGAGCTGGCCGCCGAAGTCCAGACGTCTGCGCCCGACGTCCATCTCTCCACCATCTACCGTAATCTCGACGAACTGGAGAGGCTGGGCGTGGTGGTCCACGCCCATCTGGGACACGGTCCGGCGACCTACCACCTGGCCACGGAGACCCACGGCCATCTCGTCTGCGAATCTTGCGGGGCCATGCTCGAGGCACCCCAGGATTTTTTCGATGCCCTCGCCCGTGCCGCGGCGCGCGACTACGGCTTCACCATCGACCCCCGCCATTTCGCCGTTCTCGGCCACTGCGCCGCCTGTGCCCCCGCCACGGCCAAGTGACGCCCTAATTCCTCCGTCGCCATCCACCGGCGGCGTGGCTGCCCCCGTCGACATGCAACGTGGTTCCGGTAATGAAACGAGCCGCGTTGCTGGCCAGGAAGACCGCCGCCCAGGCGGCGTCGTCGGGACTGCCGAGGTAGCCGAGGGGCGGGACATGGACGGGTTCGAAGGGCATGTCGTGGGCCCGGAACTGCTCACGGGTGTCGCGTTCGCCCGCGCTCGTCAGGGCGTCGGGGGCGATGGCATTGACCCGGATCCCCGGTTCCGCCAACTCGAGGGCCAGTGACTTCGTCAGGTTGTCGACGGCCGCCTTCATGGCCGCGTAGATGGCGAAGCCGGGTGCGGCCTGGTGGGCTTCGATGGAGGTCACGTTCACGATGGCCCCTCCGGAGGGCATGTGCGGAACCACGAGCCGCACCATCCGGGTCACCTGGCTGAAGTTCTCGGCCACCAGTCGTTCCTCTCCGTTCTCCGACGTGGCCAGTAGGGATGCGGCGAACGTGCCTCCGGCGTTGTTCACCAGGATGTCGATTCCGCCGCAGGACGTCGCCACCTCGTCGACGAAGCGGGCCACGGCTTCACCGTCACGGACGTCGAGGACCCGGCGCAGTGTCCTGGGCATCCCGTCCTCGAGGTTGAGGGTGTCCTCGAAGGGATGGAACGTCTCGTTCTCGAGGCGGTCGCACAGGGCAACGGTGGCTCCGCAGAGAGCGAAGATGCGTGCCGTAGCCTCTCCGATGCCGCGAGCGGCGCCGGTGATGATGGCCACCCGGCCGTCGAGCCGCATCGGCTGATCTCCGCTCGTCAACCTGACCTCCCTGAGACAACCGTCATGCAGAGGGCGCCGGCCACCTACCTGCTCCCCATCTTTCACGAACCCGGCGTTGACTGGACAGCCGCCGGCTCAGTAACGATGCTTCGCCACGTCCCACCGAAGACCGACCTGTCGACGGGACGAACTCTAGGCTTCGGGGAGGTGCCATGGCAGACGACACCGAGATCGCAGGATCCGGTCTGGCTCCGACGTTCCGCCACATCGACGACCCCGGCATGAACTGGCAACAGGTGAAGGCCGTCCGCAACCCGGACGGATCGACGTCGTCGGTCTGGGAGAAGTGGCTGGCCTTCTCACCCGATCCGCAATATCTGAGTCTCTACGCCAAATGGGATCCGGGCGTGGTCATCCGCCGGCACGGGCACTACAGCCCCCACGTCCTCTTCGTCATCGAAGGCGACATGTGGTGCGGCGATCGGCATTGCCCGGCCGGTACCCACATCGAGCTTCCTCTGGGCGCGGCTTTCGGACCGTTCGTGGCCGGACCTCGAGGCACCCTTCTCCTCGAGGTGATGATGGGCGATCCCCGCTCGTGGGGCGACGACCCCGGGGCCTTCGAACGAGCCCTGGAGCAGCGCGGTGCGGTGGCTCTACCCGATCCCGAGATCGAATTGCCGGCCTGGCTGGAGGACCTCCGGTCACGATGGCTCGTGGACGGCGAGTCCCAAGACCAGCCCTCGCCTCCGCCATCGCTGTGATCGTCGTCCTGGGAGACGGTGTACCCGGCGACGCCTCGCACGCACTGGCCCGCGGACTCCGACAACTCGGGGAGGAGGTCGTGCTCGGGGCACGGGTCACCGATGGGCCCGAGGCCGACGACATCGTCGCGATCCGGTGCGCCATGAGCTCGGGCCACGAGGTGGCCGAGTTCCTCGCCCGGGTCGAGGCCGCCGCCCACCCGGTCCACGCCGTCGTCCTCGTCTCGACCGGCGTGACGGCACCTGCGCCGGGCGAGTTGGCCGCCCTCGATGCCGACCAGTGGGAGGAAGGGGTGGAGGCGCCCCTTCAGCGCACCCTGGCCTGTTTCCAGGGTTCCTACCGACGGCTCCGGGGGCGTGGTGGTTGCCTCGTGGTCCTCGTCCCCACCATGGCGCTCGTCGGCGCGGCCGGTGGAGCACCCTGGGCGGCGGTGGCCGAGGCTCAGAGGGCCATGGCCAAATCGGCGGGGCGGTCCTGGGGCCACGAGGGGATCACCGTGAATTGCCTGGCCGTCCCGGCATCGCTTCTCGCCGCTGCGCCGAGCGCGGAGGACACGGCGACCTCCGGCGGATCGGGCGGAGGAACTGGTCTCGATCGTCCTGGGCTTCCCCCGCCTTCGCTTGAACGGTCGCCGACCATGGACACCGAGGTCGCTCCCGTCGTGGCGTCGCTGGCCGCCCGCGCCTGGGCCGGCGTCACCGGTGCCACGATCGCCGTTGACGGTGGCATCTGGATGACGCCGTGACCGGACCCCTGGACGGTCGGGTCGTCCTCGTGACCGGTAGTGGCGCCGGGATCGGCCGCGCCCTCTGTCTGGCCTGTGCCGACGCCGGTGCCCACGTGGTCGCCACCGGCCCGGGCGACAACGGTCAGGAGACAGCGGCACTCGTCGCCGCCCGTGGCGGAAGTGCCATCTTCGTGCGCACCGACGTCGTCGTGGCCGCCCAGGTGGAGCACGCCGTGGCCACGGCACTCGATTCTTTCGGTCGTCTCGACGCCGTGGTCCACAATGCCACCAGCCGGCTCTCCAGCCGGCTGGAAGCCATCGACGACATCGATGACGACACATGGGCCGATCACCTGGCCGTGTCGCTTCGCGGCGCGTACCACTGCGCCCGCAGCGCTCGACCCCACCTCCCGGCCGGCGGTCGTTTCCTGCTGATGACGTCGCCCGCCGCGCTCGAGGGCAGCGTGGCTCTCCCCGCCTACAGCGCCGTCAAGGGAGCGCTCCGAGGAATGGCCAAGTGCCTGGCCGTCGAATGGGGACCGCTCGGCATCACCGTGAATTGCCTGTCCCCGTTGGCCCAGACTTCGGCGCTCGACAATGCCTACCGGGAGAACCCGGCGCTCGAGCCGCGGCTCCGCCGGGTCGTGCCCCTCGGTCGAGTCGGCCACCCTGAGGACGACATTGCTCCGGCCGTCGTCTATCTGCTGAGCGACGGTGCCCGGTACATCACCGGCCAGACGATCGTGGTCGACGGCGGGCGCTTCACCGGCCTCTGACCGATCCTGGCGTCCGTTCGTGCGACAGTGGGCCGATGGACGTCCTTCCGCCCTTGTCGACCGGATCGATCTCTCTGCGTCTCTACCCGCATACCGGCCTCGGTGCCGACGCCGTGGTCGATGAACTCCTCACCCAGGGCCGGTTGGCCTCCGAGGCCGGATTCGACGGCGTCATGACGAGCGAGCATCACGCTGGATTCGCCGGCTACATGCCCAACCCCCTCCAGGCGGCCGGGTGGCTCCTCGAGGCCATGTCCACCGGCTGGGCCGCGCCGTGCCCGTTGCTGCTCACCTTGCGTCCACCGGCGCTGGTGGCCGAAGAGGTTGCCTGGCTGGCGGCGCGCCATCCGGGGCGTGTGGGTCTCGGGATGGCGGCCGGTTCCCTCGTCTCGGATTTCGAGATCATGGGACTGACGAAGGAGAACCTCACGGAGCGTTTCGCCGCCGGTCTCGCCCTGCTGGCCGGTGCTCTCGGGGGGGACGATCCCGGTCCTTTGGCATCCGATCCCGCCATCGAGCGGTGCCGGACTCACCCGGTGCCGATGGCCAGT
Source organism: Acidimicrobiales bacterium (assembly GCA_035535015.1). Taxonomy (GTDB): domain Bacteria; phylum Actinomycetota; class Acidimicrobiia; order Acidimicrobiales; family UBA8190; genus Palsa-661. Next base: position 170,133 of record DATLQU010000004.1, read on the forward strand.
GCCGCCATGAGCCTGGCCGCCGTGCGCCGGGCGGCCAATCACCACATGGGAATCGTCTTCGACTCGCTGTCGACGCCCGACCGCGTCCGGCTCCTGGTTGACGCCTATCGCCAGATGGGCGGCGACCGGGCCTGCATCTTGATCCGCCGAGCCTGGGTGGGATCGCCGCCCACCGACCAGATGTCCCGACAGGTGGAGATCTACCGGGGCTATGCGCACCCCGGAGCCCAGGCTCATTGGACGTCGGACGAGCTCGTCACCGGCGCCGATGCCCACACCGTGGCCGAGGGACTCTACGAGGTCATGGCCAGGGCCGGGGCCGACGCCTGCAACCTCCGTGTCCATGCACCGGGGATCGAACCGGGGCAGGTGCGGAACCAGATCGTCGCCCTGACCGATGTGGTCGGCCGCCTCCGTGTCCTGCTCGGTCAGGCCAGGCAGCGCAAGGGCCGCCCGCCGTTGTAGCTGATCATGTCGACGAAGGCGCCGGGGACGTCGATCGGATCACCGGGCCGGGCGCCGGCGCACTCGGCGTAGGCGCGGTGCAGGTTGCCCACGATCCTCTCAGGATCGCTCAGCGACGCGTAGGGACCCAGATCGACCTGTCGGGCGGCGTCCAGGGGAGAGAGGCCGGCGGCCCAGGTCTCCGCCGCTGTTTCCTGCACGAAGCGGAGGTATTCACCAACTGTGTCGATCATCTCTCGACCACAGGGCGGACCGTGCCCGGGCACGAGGACCTCCGCGTCGAATTCCAGGAGCCGGTCGAGCACCATCATGGCCCCGGACACCGAGCCCATGAGCACGAACGGAGTCCCACCGTTGAAGACGATGTCACCGGTGAACAAGACCCTGCGTTCGGGGATCCAGGCCACGACGTCGTTGGTCGTGTGGGCGGCCGTCCCGAAGTGGTGGAGCTCAACCAGGACGTCGTCGACGTAGACGTTGAGGCGCCGTTCGAAGGTGATGAACGGTGCCGCCGTCTCGAGTGCACCCCAGTCGACGGGCTCGAAGATCCCGTCGGGACGCATGATCCCCATCGCGCGCACGGCGTCCCGGCAGTACTCGTGACCGATGATGGCCGCATAGGGCACGAGGCAGTTGCCGTTCGTGTGGTCTCCGTGGTGATGGGTGTTCACCAGGGTACGCCGCCCGGTTCCGGCCACCAGGTCGACCGTATCGAGGAAGGCCCGAGTGCGTGCCTCGGTGGCACATGTATCGATGCACAGCACCCCCGATTCCCCGACCACGAATCCGGTGTTGTTGATCCACCACGACCCATCGGGTTGGACGTAGGCGTAGACGCCTTCCGCCACCTCCTCGGTATGGGGCGGGGCCAAGGGATGCCCGTGGGCGTCGTCGTGGTGCGCGCTCGTCATTGAGGTGTTGTATCACCGTCCTCCCGACGGGGGTCGGCCGAGCGGTTGGCCCGACCACCGGACGGCCCGCCCACCAGATCAGGCGATCAGCGTGATCCGTGACCCGTCGCTGCCCGGGTGACCGTGCTCGGCCACCACGAAGCCCTGGCCCCTGGCCACGCGATAGGCGGCGAGGGCGGCGGCCAAGGCGTCGACCCCGTCGAGGCCCCACATCTCCACGAAATCCGGTCGTTCCACGAGCGGCTCGAGGAGAGCGACCCGTTGGGCGATGCCGACTGCCGTACCCCGAGGTTTCAGCTTGATCGCCGGCCGCGCCGTCAGAGCCAGCCGGGTGAACGAGCCGGAGGGGTAGGTCTCGAAGAATTGGACCGATCGACATTGCGACCGGAGCCGCTCCCACAGTGTGAAGCCGGCCTTCATCCACGCCAGGCGGGCCGGGAACGACGCTCCGGCCGACGGGGTCAACATGCTGACGGGTCCCCCGAGCAGACGATCCTCACGTCCGTGGTGGGTGGCGGCCAGGGCGACCTCGGCGCACCGGGCCGGCCGGACCTTCGGAAGCGGGCAGCCGGCCGTCTGTCGGTCAGGTGCGTCGATACCGACGTGCGAGGCCTGAGCGCACAGGCGCTCCAACCGAGCAAGACCCGACTCTCCGATGGAGAGGTGGACGTCCTCGACGACGGGCCGGTCACCGTTGACGCCGGTCAGGAACACGGCGTGGACAGCCTTGGTGCCGAAATCGATTCCGCCGACTCTGATGGTCCCGTTGTCGGCGTCCGAAGGAGGATCCACGGTCGTCAGCGTAGGGACTCGCCACCGGCGCCGTGGGCGGGCGCTCGGGAAGGGGTGAATCCTCGGGCGTCACATGGCTAGGGCCAGGGGTGGCAGTGGCGGCAACACCCCGGGTCGGCACCGATGTCGCTGCGGCACCAGTCCACCAGGGCGGCGAGGTCAGTGGCGCAGACCTTGCGATAGTTGGCCGTCCGCGTCCGTCCTGATCCGGCCGGCCCCACGATGCAGATGCACGTCGCTCGATGGAGCATCAAGGAATTCGGCGAGGTCGCCCGATCGGCGTTCACGACGAAGCCGTCGGTGTGCGCGGATGCCCAAGCCAGATATCCGGCGTCGTCGTCGAGAAATGATCGGATCGGACCCGGCGGGGTGTCGGAGACAGGGTGGGGTGCGAGATGATCGACCGGCGGTGGCGGGCTCACCGTCCGGGCGGCCACCAGTGTCCGCAGAGCGCAGAGGAGGGCCCAGATGTACTGGCCGCCGCGACCGTTCGGCTCTTCGCCGAAGTGGTGCCAGCGGCGTTGCTCGTAGAAAAGGCAGGCTCGGAGCTCGTCGATCGAGTCGGGCAACGTGTGGGCCCGGGTCCAACCCCGGATGGACCGGGTGGCCAGTTCGGACACGTCATCCCAGTAGGCGTACCCGTCATAGGACAAGGAGAACGAGGAGACGGCATCCCAGGTGTCGCTGCGGTCGGGGATGGCGTGGACCCTGAGCTGTCCATTGGGCACCGCGCAAGGGAAGAAATCTCCGGCCGGTGAGCGGCTCGGGTCTTTCCAGCGCAGCACGGGATCTGACCGAGCGGCCATGTGCACGGTCCCTTCGGCTCCGGTGGCTTCCGCGGGACCGGAGACGACGGAGCGGCCCCGTTGGCGGCTCCGACTTCCCGGCACATGGGTGGCCAAACGGCGCCGCCCTTTGGTGCCGGTTGGATCCTGCTGGCCGAAGGCCGTTCCCGGTATGTGCATGGCCCGGCCGATCAGACGGCCACGCCGTTGAAAGCCCTGTCGGCCACGACAACCTGGCCCCGACCCGTCTGCTTGGCGTTGTAACAGGCGCCGTCGGCCAGCCGCAGGAGGTTCTCGACCGTGCTCCCCGGTCCCGCCTCGGCCACACCGGCCGAGAAACCCTGACGGGTAGAGCCGGCGAGGCGGCCGAGCTTTTCGATGGCGTCGCTCCGGTTCGTCGATGGCAACAACAGGACGAACTCGTCTCCACCGGCGCGCGCCAACACGTCGGTCGACCGCAATGTCTCGCTCCAGGCCCGGCTCACCTCAGCCAACAACCGGTCCCCCTCCTGGTGCCCGTAGGCGTCGTTGACCTCCTTGAAGTGGTCAAGGTCCAACACCACCAGACACAGGGGGTGCTCGAGGCGAGCACAACGGTGCAATTCCCGGGCGAGTATGGGCTCGAAGGCCCTCCGGTTGACCAGTCCGGTCAACGGATCGGTGGTGGCGGCGACCTTGAGCGCCTGTTGCAAGACGTGGACCACCACTCCCACGGTCACGGTCGTCCCCACGATGACGGCCCAACCGGCTGAGGCGCCCACGACACCCGAAGTGAGCAGCACCGCCCCCGATGTCGCCGCTTGGGCCACCATGTAGATGACGAAGGCGCGCGTCGAATAGAACGACGCCGTGAAGATGGTAGGCAGGACGTAGAGCCCGGCGATGCCGCCGACCACGGGGCTGTGGTGAGCGCACATGACTGCAGCGCTCACCGCCAACAGAGCGAGGAGGGACAAGAAGTAGTTGGCCCACAGCCCCACACGTTCGCCCTGCCAGAAGTTGACTATGGCCACCACGCCGGCGGCGGCGGAGATGGCGGCCAGCCCGGCGACGTTCTCGCCGCGTCCGTGGGGAAGGAGGATGAGCAGCTCGCCGCTCACGCAGCCGATTCCCCACAGCAGGGCGGAGAACTTCGAGATCTGACGGGCCGAGATGACGGTGCCGACGGCCTCCGGCCGTGCCGGCGCGCCCTTGGACCGGGCGCGACGGGTGTCGGGGGCGGGCGGGGACAAGGCCATCGCCATTGGTATCGGCACGTGGGCCCAGCGGTTGAGTGGACAGCGATCTTTGGGCCCAAGGGGGTTTCCGGCTGCCCTGTGACGTCCCCACCGGCTCCGGCCGGTCATGGTGGGACGGGGTCACTCGACGCCGCCATTAGCCTCCGCTCGATGCACGCAGTGGTGGTGGCCAGTTTCAACATCCACGGCGGGGTCGACGGCCTCGGACGTCCGTTCGACGTGGTCGCCGCCTGCCGCGCCGTCGACGCCGATCTTCTCGTCCTCCAGGAGACCTGGACGCCGGACGCCGGGGAGTCTCTCGCCCGCCGCGTGGCCGACGCTCTCGGCTACCGGGTGGAGGAACTGGCCATGGCCCGGGCCCGCCTGGCGACTCCGACCACCTCGGATCCGGCCTCCCCGGCGTGGGGCCCGGTCCTGCGTGTGACCGGCCCCTACGGTCTCCGGGTGGGTGATCCCCGTCCCGGCCGGGCGGGGCCGGCCGCCACCGCCGTCGTGGCAGACCACGGGACCTGGGGGATGGCCTTGCTGTCACGAGTGCCCGTGATCCGGGCCACCACACTTGATCTCGGCCAGTTGTGGCGCGACCCGGCGCGGCGCGGCGCCCTGGCGGTCGAGGTGGACGTCGGCGGACGATCCCTTCGGGTGGTCGGCACCCACATGTCACACCTGAGCAACGGATCCGTCTTCCAACTGCGTGCCCTGCGCCGCCTCATCACCGATCCGGCAGTTCCCGCCGTGCTCGCCGGCGATATGAATCTCTGGGGACCACCTCTGTCGGTGCTTTTCCCGGGCTGGTCACGGGTGGTTCGGGGTCGGACGTGGCCGGCGTGGCGGCCCCTGGCCCAGCTCGACCACATCCTCGTCACGGCCGGGGTGGTCCCCTCAGGTGCCTGCCAGGTGATGAAGGTGGCCGGTTCCGATCACCTCCCCGTGCGCGCCTCGCTCACCCTCGGCTGACGGACGAGATCTGGGTCGCCGCCGGTTCGGTGGGGGCAGTGGGGGCCGCAGCGCCGGTAAGGACGGTGGGGACGGTGGGGACGGTGGGGACGGTGGGGACGGTGGTGGCCGGAGTAGCGGAGACGAAGGAGCTGTAGACAACGATGTTCGAGAGATAGTGACCGGTCTGCGCGTCGAATGTCCCCCCGCAGGTGACGAGCTGCAGGGTGCTGTCGCCGTGTGAGGCGTAGACCTGGTCGGCGGGGAACTGCGTCTTCGCATAGGTCGCCACCGAGCTCACGGCGAAGGTGGCGACGGCTCCGTCGGTCAGGCTCACCTGGACTTGGTCACCGGGCTGCAGGGTCCGCAGATTGAAGAAGACGCCCGGACCCTTGTAAGTGTCCACATGACCCAGGATGACCGACGAACCCAGTTGGCCCGGCGACGGTCCCAGCCGGAACCAACCCGGCTCTTGACCGCTTGTCGGTACCTGGACCGTCCCGTCGAGGTTCAGACCCAACATCGACAGGGGAACGGAGAGGGCGATGGCCGGTATCCGAAGCGATGTCGGAACGGAGCGGTCCACGACCACGGCGGGGGTGACCGCGGGGGGCTTCGGGGTCACCGGGGGGATCGGTCGCTGGGCCACCGGGCCCGGCAACGGGCGTTGGTGGCCGCGCAGGCCGACGGTGACGCAGCCCGCAGCGGTGACGAGGAGAACCCCGGACACCGCCCACCACACCCTCGAGCGGTGCTGTGCACCGCCGAGGGTGAATGGCGTGGTCATCCGTCGTCGGTCGCGGTGCCTTTGCCGCCGGGAGTCCCCAGGAGCACCCGGCGCCGACGGATCGCCTGAATCATGGCCAGAACGGCGCCGACCAGGGCCATACCGCCCGCGGCGACCAGAACCGGGTCACCAGCGTGGGCTGCACCCCCGAAGCCGGTCGACGGCGAACCGAAGGGAACCACGCCGCCACCGAGGCCGTTGCCGCTCACGCCACCGCCGAGACCGTTCCCATTGACACCGCTGCCCCTGGCGTTGCCGCCGGGGCCACCGCCTGCCTGATTGTTGCCCGATGGCGTGGCCGTGGTTCCCGTCGTGGTCGATGCCACACATCCCCCCGGCTGACCGATGGTGTTGCTGTCCAGGGTGACGGCGCCGTTGCGGGCGAGAATGCGGCCGCTCACGGTGGCTCCGGTGTCCAGGGTGGCCGAGGTCAGGGCCATCACGGTGCCCACGAACGTCGTGGCCGTCCCCAGGGTGGCCGAACTGCCCACCTGCCAGAAGACGTTGCACCACTGGGCGCCGTTGATGAGACGGACCGTGCTGTGTGACGCCGTGATCAAGGTGGATCCGGCCTGGAAGATGAACACGGCATTGGCGTTGTTCTCACCATTCAAGGTCACCGTGCCCGTCAGACTGAGGGACGAGGTTCCCTTGTAGACGCCGGCCACCAGATTCTGTCCCCCGAGGTCGGGGTTCGACTCGACCGTGACCGGTGTCCGCCCCGCCGCGCTGTTGTACGCCGTGGTGAGGTCGTTCTGGGCCTGGAGAGCCACGCCGTCGGCGGCGTGCTGCGATCCGTTGGTGACGAGCCCCGGCGGGAAGCCGGTGACCGAACTGGCGTTACCCGGGCTCAGCCCCAGACTTCCCGAGATGACGCTGGGACCGGTATTGGTGATCGTCTGACCCCCGAGCACGGAGAAAGGTGTGGCTGTTCCCAGCCCCACGGGAGGCTGCGCCGCCGAGGCGGAGGGGACACCGAGGACCCCTCCCAGCAGAACCATGGCCACGGCGGTGGCCACCGCTGTGGCCGCCGTCGTACAACGGCGTAGTGGGCTGACCATGACCGACTCCTTCGTCTGCCTCGGGATGCCTGGCCGTCGTCGACGACTCGTCCGCGGGGGTATTTCAAACATCGGACGAAAAGAGGAAACCTGTAATCTATTTCTAGACAACGGTTGCTAGTCTCAATCAGGTGACGAACTGGAGCTTCCTGACCAACCACGGTCGGGCCCTGTTGTGCATCTTTCGCGACCCCGAGGTGCGTTTGCGCGAGATCGCCACCACCCTCGCCATCTCGGAACGCCGGGCCTATGCCATCGTCAGCGACCTCACGGTGGGCGGTTATGTGGTCAAGAACAAAGAGGGCCGACGGAACCGTTATGAGATCCAGTCCCACCTGCCGCTCCCCGAGTTCACCGGTCGTGACCAGGCCATCGGTGCCGTGCTGGACCTGTTGGCCGCGCCCCGGGAGCGGCGCCGGTTCGCCCGTCGATCCGGCGACTGACGCCGAGGCCCGGTTGTTCAGCTGCCCGACCCGTCATCTCGACCGGCCGTCCGCGGCGATCTTGACGGCCCGGCTTCCTTGATTCAGAATACTCTGACTCTGATATTCGGAGAGATACCCCCAAAGGCGGAGATGCGTAGGACATGGCCCGTCGCAAGATCTCGAATCCGCTGGCCTTGGCCGTCCTGGCCTGTCTCTACGAACGGCCGATGCACCCCTACGAGATGGCGACCACGATGCGCACCAGGAACAAAGACGAGAGCATCAAGCTCAACTACGGGTCCCTGTACTCCGTCGTCGACGCCCTCCAACGAGGTGGCCTCATCGAAACCCAGGAAACGACCCGCCAGGGTCGGCGTCCCGAGCGGACCGTTTATCGTGTTACCGACAGCGGAGTTCACGAACTTCTCGACTGGCTCGGAGAGCTGTTGAGCACCCCGGTGAAGGAGTACACACAGTTCGAAGCGGGACTCTCGTTCCTGCCGGTGGTTTCGCCAGCCGAGGCGGTTGCTCTGCTCAGTGCCCGGGTATCCCGGCTCGACATGGAACTCACGGGACGTCGTTCGGTGCATTCGCGACTCGACGAACACATACCGCGATTGTTCAGCGTGGAATACGAGTACAAGACGATGCTCCTCGACGCCGAGCTCGCCTGGTTGCGAACGCTTGTCGGCGACATCGAATCAGGAGCGCTTGGTGGAAGCGAAACTTGGTCGGCGATCCACTCGGGCGACGCCGACATCCACCACGCCAAAGAAGGTCAGGTTGGCACGCTCGAAGCCAACGGACATCGCCAAGAACAGCCGAAAGGACACCGGTAAATGACCTACGCCATCGAGGCGGAAAACCTCGAGAAGACCTTCGGTGGCACGGTTCGTGCACTCGACGGTGTCAGCTTTGCCGTCGAACCGGGCACCGTTTTTGGGTTGCTCGGGCCGAATGGAGCGGGGAAGACCACGGCCGTTCGGGTGCTCACGACCATCGTGCAACCAGACGCCGGATCGGCCCGGGTGCTCGGGCGGGACGTGGTCGCCGAGGCGGGACAGGTCCGCTCCCTCATCGGCCTGGCAGGGCAGTACGCCGCTGTCGACGAGAACCTCACCGGTCGCGAGAACATCTTCATGGTGGGCCGGCTCAACCATTTGCCACGTGATGTGGCCTCGACCCGTGCCGCCGAACTTCTCGAGAGGTTCGGGCTGAGCGACGCCGGGGACCGGACCCTGAAGACGTACTCGGGCGGTATGCGTCGCCGCCTCGACCTGGCCGCCGCTCTGGTGGCCCGACCCCCTGTGCTCTTCCTTGACGAGCCCACCACCGGCCTCGATCTTCGGAGCCGCAACGACTTGTGGGAGATGATCGAGGGGCTGGTGGACGGAGGGACCACTGTTCTTCTCACCACGCAGTACCTGGAGGAGGCCGACCGTTTGGCCCAACGGGTCGCCGTGGTGGACCACGGCCACGTCATCGCCGAGGGAACGCCCGAGCAGCTGAAGGCCGATCTCGGCGCCACCGTTCTCGCCGTCGGTCTGCACGATCCTGCCGCGGCCGTCAGCGCGGCGGAGATTCTGGAAAAGGTAGGCACGAAGCGGCCGAGCGTTGACGGATCGTCGATCGAGTTGCCGGTCGACGATGGCCCGCGTGCCGCCATGGAGGCCTTGCGTCTTCTCGATGCTCGGGACGTGGTCCCCACGGCCTTCGTCTTGCGTGAGCCAAGCCTCGACGACGTATTCCTGGCGCTGACCGGAAAACGGACGGAGGCCGACGACGACGAAGCCGAGGGGGCGACAGGCGACGGTGCTCGCCGACGCGGTCGTAAGGGTGCACGAGCCGCGTCGACGACGGGAGGGGCGCGATGACGACCACGGCAGCGACGACGACCGGGATGACCACGGTCCCAGAAGGTGCACCCCCGGCAGCAAAGGGAGGAAGTTCCATCGGTTGGGCGATCACCGACACCTTGACGATCACCCGTCGGAATCTCATCGTCTACACCCGGATCCCGGAGTTCCTCTTCTTTTCCACCATCCAGCCGATCATGTTCGTGCTGTTGTTCCGTTACGTCTTCGGCGGCGCCATCCATCCCCCGCCGGGTTTCAAGAATTACGCCGATTACCTCATGCCGGGCATCTTCGTTCAGAGCGTGGCCTTCGGATCCATCAGCACAGCCGTCGGATTGTCGGAGGATCTCCAGAAGGGCCTCCTCGAGCGATTCCGGGCCCTGCCCATGGCCCGCGCCGCCGTTCTGACCGGCCGGACCACGGCCGACCTGGTGCGCAACATCTTCGTGGTCGGGGTCATAACCGCAGTGGGCTACGCCGTGGGTTTCCGGATCGGCGCCGGCGTCGTGGCCTTCGTGGCCGGCATCCTGATTCTTCTGCTGTTCGCCTACGCCTTGTCCTGGGGATTCGCGGTGATCGGCCTCTCCGCCCCCAACAGCGAGACGGCGCAGGTCATGGCCTTTCCCATCCTCTTCCCCCTCGTCTTTGCATCACCCGCCTTTGTGGCCGTGAAGTCCATGCCCGGGTGGCTCCAGCCCTTTGCCAACCACCAGCCCATCGGCGTCGTCGTCATCGCCACGCGGGCGTTGATGCACGGCGGTCCCACGGCGAGCCCGGTCCTCCAGGCGCTCGCCTGGTGCATCGGACTCCTCCTCCTCTTCATTCCCTTCGCCGTCCGCCAATATCGACGGCGGGCCTGAGGGACTCGAGGAGGGCGGTCGTCAGGTCAGAAAAGTCCCACTGGGCGTGGGGGACACCGGTCCCGAGCCTGCCCCTATCTGTGCCCACGGAATGGCTCCCGCCGGCGTGGAGATGTGGACCGGTTCTCCCCACTTGCTAAAAGAAACGGTGGCCGAGCTCCGTTGGTGCTTGAGCGTGCCCCGCTCGCGGTAGAGGACGGGAAGATGGGGGGCGGCCGCCCGCACGGCCAACGTGGCCGTGCCTTTGGGTGTCGGCGTCGGTCCCTGGCCGGGAATGGTCACGGGGGCGATCGTGCCGGTGATGGTTTGGACCGGGCGCCCCTTCAGATTCGTCGTCGGCTCCTGGCCTCGGGGGACCACGGTGATGTTGTCGGCGATGGCCGCCGGGGCGGTCACGGCGGCGTAGACGGTGGCGTAGGGGCCGTCGTTGCGGGTCAGCGAGATCCATTGTCCCGCATGGGTGGTGGCGTCCGCGGTCGAGAAGTCAAGGTTGGCGACGAGGGCGGAGGCGTTTCCTTTCAGGTAGCAGGCGGAACCGATCACCAGGACGGTGAACCGCTGTGTACCGCTCGTGATGTCCTGCCGACCGCTGTCGGGTCCGGCGTCGCCGATCGTTCTCGATGAGCCGCCGTTCGGGCCGGACAGAGATGAGGAAGCCACGTAGTGGAAGGAGTTGTGGGCGGCTGCCCGGAGCGCCGATCTGAGAAGGGTCCGTGCCGTCGGTGCCGTCGTGCCATTCGCCGTGGACGAGACCGTGCCGGTCGGGCCTGTGAAGACGGCGACTCCTCCGCCCACCAGGGCCAGCACCACAATGACCGCGATGGCCGTGACCAAGGCCCGTCGCCGGCGTCGCGGCGCCGGGTGGTCGCCGGCCCCGTTCGGCATACCGAAGGATCCGAGGACGGCCGGGCCGGCAGGCGGTCCGAAGGGGGAACCCCCGGCTGTCGGAGGAGACACGGCCGATGGGAACATCGTCGGGGGCCAGGTCGCCGGTGTCGGCCCACCGGGGGCCGTGCGATCGGGCGGATCCCCGGTCAGAGCGGGGCCCGTAGGGCGAGCAGCGCCCGGGGGAGCGGCGCCAGGGGGAGCAGCGCCAGGGGGAGCGGCGCCAGGCGTCGCCTCCGCCGGAGCGACCACCGGCGGACGGCCGACGGGTGGGGGAGCAAAGGGCGAGGCAGGGTCGACCGGTGTATCCGGATGTCCGCCGTTGTGGCTGTTTTCGTCGTCGTCCGGCACTGCTGTCAGCCTACGCCGGACGTCCTCGGCCGACGGCCGACAGGGCGCTGATCGTCAAGGTCGGAGCTTTGGGGTATTGGTCGGGTCGGCCCGCGGTGTCGCACATCGACCGACACTACGAGATGCTCTTCCCGCTTTGGGCGCGGGCTCTAGTCGCGGGGGCGACGAGCCACCACGAGGCGCGACGAGGCCTGCACCCGCAGGACGCTGTCGTGCTCGAAGGGGCGCAAGAGCTCGGTGGCCCGTGAGAGGAACCGGAGCCGGACCTGCTGGTCGCATCCCTGCCACACTTCGGACAACGGGGGGAGCGATGGGTAGACGCGTACCCACTCCGCCACCCGGGGGAGCGCCGCCAGCATGCGGACGGACTGACACGAGATGTCCACGAGGCCGGCGTCGTGAGCGAGCTTTTCGAGATCGTCGGTGCGGTGCCAGGCGAAGGCGTCGAGAAGGGATTCGACGACGCCCGAGTCATTGAGTCCCGCCTTTACGACGGCGTCGAGCTGAGCGGCGAACGCCGGGTTCTCCTCGATCGGACCCCAGGTGGTGATACCGAGTCGACCGCCGGGGACAAGGACTCGCCGCATCTCCTCGACGATCGGAAGGGGATCGGTAAAGCGGTGGAGCGCGTGTTGGCAGGCCACGACATCGAAGCTGCCATCGGCAAACGGAAGCCCACCCTCGTCCCACTGCTGCCAGTCGACGGTGCTCGTCAGATCGATATGCCGGGCCGTGGTGACGGCGATGGCGGACGGGTCAATGCCCACCACCTGCCCGGCCGGTCCGACCACGTGGGCCGAAAGCCGGGCGAAGACGCCCGTTCCGCAGGCCACGTCGAGGACCCGGGCTCCGCGCACGACAACCAGCGCGTCGAGTGCGCGCTCGGCGAATCGTCGACCGAACGCGGGATCGAAGTGCTGCGCGTACGAGATGGCCGACTCTTCATCGTCGTAGGCCGCTCGAAATCCGGTTCGTATACCGACACCGGAATTCGTCCTGCGTGCTGCCACGGTGCGGGGGAACACATCGCTGGTGCCGCTCATGACCACTCAAAGCGAGGGTAATGCACGCATCGGAATATGTGGCGGACTCTCAGGGTTCAAGAGCCCCGGGTCCTTCAGCCCCTCCCGGTTGTCGCCAGTGCGCAACGCATGTGGGTCACCAGATCGGGCAACTGCGCGTGGGCGTTGAGGCCACTCGTCGAAGGCATGACGTACACGGGCCGGCCTCCAAGCGGCTCCGGTTGCAGGCCGGCACGTCCGCGGCGATCAACGGCGGCCCGCCATCCGGTCAGCCCGACCATGCAGATGACCTCGGGCTTCAGCCACTCGGCCAGGCGTTCGACCCGGGCCATGCCCCATCGGTATTCCGCCGCGCTGAGCTCCTTCGCTCCCACCGTGGCCCGTTTCACCACGTCGGTCATGCCCAGCCCGTGCGCCGCCAGCGCGTGATACGGATCGGCCCGGCGCGTGACCAGTCCGGCGGCCATGGCGGCAGGCCAGAAACGATTGCCGGGTCGGGCGTAGCCCACGCCGGCGTCGGCCGAGTACACGCTCGGATTGAGGCCGACCATCAACAACCGCATCCCGGGCCCGACGGTGTCGGCCAGAGTGCGTCCACGTACAGCCCGCACCCGCACCAGATCGCCGTCGAGATCGAGTTCGCCGATCTCGAAGCCGGCTCCGACGACCACGTCACACAGCCGCTCCGGTTGCCACGAGGCGAAGAAGCGACCACCGATGTCGTCGTCAGGCAAGGCCCGGCCTTCGTAGGCGCCCGCCAGCACCTGGATCTCCACGCTGCCACCGACCACGAGTACACGGTGCAGTTCGGCCAAGGCCATCGGAAGCCGTTCGCTCGGCACGTGTAGATAGCTCATGTTGGCCCAGCCGCCATGGAAGCACCTCCGACGGAAGGGAAGGGCCTCGAGATCGCCCTGGACCAGTGGGACGGCGGTCGTCCGGCGACAGAGGGTGAGCATGGCTCTCGAGGCATCGAGCCCGACGACGGGCCGACCGATATCCCCGGTGTAGCGCCCTGCTCCGCAACCGAGATCGATCCGGAGCGTGCCCGGAGTCACTCGCCGGCCGAAGGCCTCGGCGGCCGCCCGCCGTACAGGTCGTCGACGCTCGGCCCACAGCGCGCCGCGTTGGTCGTAGACGTCGATCGTGGGCTGGTCCATGTCGGGTCGATCTCCGAGTCGGTCCCTGGGGTACTACTCGGCGACCCCCACGGGCTGTCCCTCGACGATCTGATCGAGGTACTCCGACAGCCCGTAACCGACCCGACCGTCGTCCAGGGTCCATTCGGTCAGGCCTTCGGAGATACGCGTGACCATGTCATGGCCGTCGGGTGTCTGGCGTCGGTTGCGCAGGGGAATGAGACGCAGGACCCGACCCTTCACGGCCCAGGTCCGGTCGTCGGTCACGAGGCGCGCCTCCAACGATGCGTGATACCGGTCGTCGCCTTCCCAGGTGGTGCTGATATGGAAGTCGGTGCACAATCGCAGCTTCTCCCCGTCCCAGACGAAGCCACCGCGGATCCCGTCGCTGTCGCGCCGGGCGATCCGGGACCCCATGAATCCGAACCCGGATCCGAAGTTCGCCGTCAACCAACGGTAGTACCACGGGGCCTGCCAGTAGCGCGGGCCCCAGCTGTGGTCCCGGAGCCCGAAGCCGTCGATCTCCCACGTGTCCTGACCCACTTGGACGGTCCCCGACGCCTCCACCAGTTGCTCATAGTGCCCTCGGGCGAACTCCTCCCCGGGCCGTTCGGCCGGTTGGTCGGGCTCACCGCCGAACATGGGGGACCGTCCCGTGTAGGTCAGCTGCACCCCGCATTCGACGTGGGGATTTCCGGTGAAGGCGGCCCGGGGGTCGGCCATCTCGAGAGGGTTGTCCAGAAGAACGACGTGGCCCTGGTAGCTCACCCGCAACTCGGTGAACGGCTCGACGACATCGAAGCGCATGCCGGCGGCGTCGAACGCCGCATTGTCGGTCACTTTCGGACGTCGGAACATGAAGGCGACGCGGCCGTCGGGGAGGTACAGACAGGCGGTCATCTCGCCCGTGCCCTCGTTGGCCCGGTTGCCGAGCCGGAAGAAACCACCGAGCCGGCTGGCCGGGTCATAGGCGTTGAAGTACATCGACTCGTTGAAGTTGGGCTCGGGTCCCAACTCGTGCATGTACTCGTCGGCAGGTTCGAGGCGAAGGGCGATGCCCCACCCTATCGAGGTACCCGTGGGTGCACCGCGGGGCCGACGTAGCCTCTGGCCATGACCCAGGAGGACCTGCCCGAGCAGCTCGGCGCCGCTCTGGCGCCCGTCCTTGGCTCCGCTGTGGTGGTCGAGGACCTGGCCCGGGCCCCGGGAGGGGCGTCACGCGAGACGTGGATCTTCACGGCGAAGGCCTCCGACGGCACCCGGCACCGCCTCGTCCTGCGGCGGGATCCGGCCGGTGCGCCGCCCTCGGGTCTCGGGCTCGAGGGCGATCTCCTTCGGGCCGCCCACCGGATGGGCGTTCCCGTTCCCGAGGTCCTGGTGGTGGGTGACGCCGACGCGGTACTCGGTGCCGGCTCGCTCATCATGCGCTTCATCGAGGGCGAGACAATTCCCCGGAAGATCCTGCGCGACGAGTCTCTGGAATCGGCCCGTGCCCAGATGGCGGCCCAGTGCGGCCGGGTTCTCGCCGCCATCCACCGGATTCCTCCCCACGAGGTACCGGGTCTCCCCGGTGGGGACCCGGTCGAACAGCTGCGCGCCATCGTCGACCGGCTCGGTCAGCCCCACCCCGCGTTCGAACTGGCTTTCCGGTGGCTCGGGGACAACCGGCCGCCGCGTTCGTCCCAGGGCGTCGTCCACGGCGACTTCAGGAACGGCAACCTCATCGTGGGGTCCGACGGGATACGGGCCGTCCTCGACTGGGAGCTCGCTCACCTCGGTGACCCTCTGGAAGATCTCGGCTGGTTGTGCGTGAAGGCGTGGCGCTTCGGTTCGGCTCTCCCGGTTGGCGGATTCGGCTCCGTCGACCAACTGGTCCGGGCCTATGAGGAGTCGGGCGGCACCACCGTCGACGGTGCCGCCCTTCACTGGTGGGAGGTCTTGGGCACGCTGCGCTGGGGCGTGATCTGCATCGTGCAGATGGTGACCCACTTGACCGGAACCCTTCGTTCCGTCGAGCTGGCCGCCATCGGCCGTCGGGTCTGTGAGGTCGAATGGGACCTCCTCGAGCTCCTGACCGGGGAGCGTCTGGCCGCTGACGCCCCGCTCGGAGCGCAGGGCTCCGGGGACACTGTTTCCGGTGCCGACGTCCCCGTCGTCACCCTGCACGACGCGCCGTCCGCCGCCGAGTTGCTCGCCGCCGTGGGCGAATTCCTCGCCGGTGACGTCATGGCCTGTACCGACGGACGCCTGCGCTTTCACGCCCGTGTCGCCGCCAATGTGGTGGCCATGGTGGTTCGCGAGCTGTCGGTCGGACCCCGGCAGGCGTCCGAACACGCAGCCCGATTGGCGGGGCTGGCCGTGGCCGACGAGGCCGATCTGGCCGGTGCCATCCGCAGCGGGCGTCTCGACGATCGCTCCGCCGAGGTGTACGACGTGGTGCGAGCCACGGTGGCGGCCAAGCTGGCCGTCGCCCATCCGGGGTACGGCCGCTGACGGCGCAGACCACCGCTTCGCCGCGCTCGTCGCTACCGGTCCGGGCCACGAACGTCCCAGGGACGTCTATGGCGTAGCTCAGGGCCGCGTCGCTCTCCCTGTCGGAACCCTGGAACGAGGTGACCCGCAACGCGGCGGCCTTCTGCGACGCGGGCATCGGTTATCTCGTCTGCGGATGGCGGTCGAAGGAAGGGCCAGGGGTCGAGGAATTCGCCACCCCGGGTGATGCCCGAATTCACCACCTGAAGCCCGAGGTCACGGGCTGATCGACCGGCTCCGGTCTCAGCGACCCTCGAACCGAGGAGCCCGGCCTTCGAGCATGGCGTTCACTCCTTCGACGGCGTCGGCCGTGCCGGCCAGTGCCGTCTGTTCGGCCAACTCGTGGCGCATGGCGGCGCGGACTGCGGCACCGAGACCCTGACGGAGCGTGGCGCGCGTCGATGACACGGCGAGCGGGGCGCCCGCGGCGATCTCGGCCGCGACGGCGGTGGCGGCCGAAATTTCTTCTCCGGCGGGAACGGCGGGGAGTGCCAGTCCGACGGCGCCCGCCTCATCGGCGGCGATCCGTCGTCCCGTGAGGAAGAGTTCGCTGGCACGCGCCGGTCCGATGACGTCCGGCAGTACCAGGCTCAAGGCGAACCCGGGGTGAATGCCCAGGCGCACGAAGTTGGCCTGGAACCAAGCGCCAGTGCCCACTACCCGTACGTCGCAGGCCAGAGCCAAACCGAACCCGGCGCCGATGGCGGCACCCTGGACGGCCGCCACCACGGGGACGGGGGACTCGTAGATCCGGGCCGCCTGGGAGTAGAACGCGCCCGTCCGGGTCTCGAAGCCCCCCTCGTCGGTTGGATCGGGGGCGTCGCCGGACCGGAAGTCGGCGCCGGCGCAGAACGATCGACCTTCCGAGGCCAAAACGGCGGCGCGGGCCCGCCCCGGAAGTCCGTGCAGGGCGTCGGCCACCTGGCGCAGGGCCACTTCGGTGAGCAGATTGTGGGGCGGGCGACGGAGGGTGACGATGGCGACATCCCCGTCGACGGAGACCGTCACCGCCTCTTTCCCGCCCCCTTCGGGCGCGGGGCTCATCGCATCCGGACCCGGGAGCGCCGATTCTTTACGAGCTCGATCTCGGCCCGCGAGATGATCTCGTCCAGCGTGTCGTTGCCGCGCAGCTCGCTGTACCCGACGCTAGCCGAGGCCCCTGGGGCCTCCTCGTTCAGGATGATCCCGAATTCGTTGGCCCGAAGTTCGGCTGTCGCCATATCGGCGCCGGGCAACGAGAACAGGAATTCATCGCCCCCCAGACGCATGATCACATCGTACGAACGCAAGGTCGCCCGCAATGCCGCGGTCACCTTTCGCAGCAGTTCATCGCCGGCCCGGGGGCCGTCGACACTGTTCACCGTCTTCAAGCCGTCGACGTCCAGGTACCCGAGGACGAAACGCTCTCCGGCCCGGCGGCAACGGTCGAGCTCACGGCCGAGAGCGGCGAAGCCGGCCTGCCGGTTGAGCACACCGGTCAATTCGTCGCGCGTCAGCCGGTCGCCTTCATAGTCCGGCTCCGGTTCGTCGATGGTGACGGTTCTGAGCGGGGTCGTCCACGGCTGCGACGCCGAGGCCGACGTCGCAGCCGTGGTGGGCCGGCGCCGCAGGAGCCGAACACCGGGACCGGGATCCGGATCGGGTCCGGCGGGCTCCGATCGCCGTTCCATGGTCGGTTGCGACCACGCTTCGCCCGTGGAGCCGGGCCCCTCGACCCGACGCTGCGGCTCCCCGGTCGAGGCCCCGGTCGAGGCCCCGGACGAGACGCCGGACTGCAGCAGACGGCCCATGCCGGTCGGCCCCGACTTCGACACTCCGCTCTCGGTCGTCCCGGATTCCGATGCCCCGGATTCCCATGCCCCGGATTCCGATGCCCCGGATTCCGATGCCCCGGATTCCGACGGGCCGGATTCCGACGGGCCGGAGACCACCCCGCGGACGAGGTCGGTCCAAAGGTTCACGATGCTGCTCAGCTGGCCGGCCATCAGGTCGAGGACGGCCTCGCGGTCGACGGGGTCGAGATGCCGCAGACGGGCATGCATCTGGCTGGCCCCATCGGACAGGGCCGAGGCCACATCGAGGAGCCGACGGGCGGGGACGACCGAGCTGTCGGCGAGGAACGGGGACACCTTGCCCGGCGGTTCACCCGACGCGGCCGACAACCTTCCCCGACCCAGCCGGACGCCGTCGTCGAGGTCCTGCATCTCAGAAACCCCCTGTCGGGTCGCCACCAGCGATGATCAGGAAGTTACACCGGTGTGACTTCGCCGCCGTGGATAGTCACTTCTCCCAGCGTTCACCATGCCTCGCTGTGCGTTCGCCGAGATACCGGGCCGCGACAGACGGGAGCCAGCGCGACCTCGCTCTGGTCCTCAGGCCCGCCCGGCCCGCTCCATGCACTCACCCAGAGCATCGAAGGCGCCGACCACCTCGTCGGGCGCGGTCACGAAGAGCAGGGCGGCCACGGTGTCGGCCCCCGCCGCCGCGTACTGCTCCACCGTGGACGGGCTGAGCTCCTGGAAGTACGGGCACACCGTCACGGTGATGTCTGAGCGGGTCCGGCCGTGCGCCTCGAGCAGCTCGGCCAGCCGCGCCATCGGCGCCGCCAGCTCGGCCGGCGGCCGGTTGAAGGAGTGCCAGCCCTGGGCCAGTCGCGCCGTCCGTCGGAGAGCGGCGTCACTCTCGCCCCCGATATGGATCGGAGGATGCGGACTCTGGACCGGCTTCGGATACTGGTGACAGGGAGCGAGCGAATAGTGCTCACCGGAGAACGATGACGGGTCCTCGCACCAGAGGCTCTGGAGGACCGAGAGGTAGTCGTCGGTCCGCGCCCCCCGGCGTTCCCAGGGCACCTCGAGGGCTTCGAACTCCTCGCGCAGCCAGC
The DNA here is from genome assembly GCA_035535015.1 of Acidimicrobiales bacterium. Lineage (GTDB taxonomy): Bacteria > Actinomycetota > Acidimicrobiia > Acidimicrobiales > UBA8190 > Palsa-661. Next base: position 189,062 of record DATLQU010000004.1, read on the forward strand.
CCACCCCCACACCGAAGTCGACCCGACCATTCGACAACCAGTCCAGGGTGGCCACCTCTTTGGCCGTGTAGACGGGGTTGCGCTGCGGGAGCAGGCACATGGCCGTGCCCAACCGGACCCGTGACGTCTGACCGGCCAGGAAGGCCAGGGTGGTGAAGGGTTCGAGCAGCCCCGTCCCCGTGGGCAGCGGGATCCGGCCGTCGTCGGCGTACGGATAGCTCGACGAGTAGTCCTCGAAGGTGACCACGTGCTCGCCCACCCAGATGGTGCCGATGCCGCGCTCCTCGGCCTCCCGGCCGACGGCGCTCAGCAGCTCCGCAGTGGTGAAGGGGCTGGCCGTGGGCAACCAGATGTCGAATTGCACAATCATCTCCTCCTCGTACTTTTCACCCTGTCCGAAGTCCCGAGCACCTCCGTCACATCGGGACGGTCAGCGCAAATGCAGGCCTCCGTCGACGAGGACGATCTCGCCGGTGACGTACGCCGCCCCCACCAGGTTGACGATCACTTCGGCGATGTCTTGCGGAGTGCCCGTTCGTTGCAGCGGCGCCTGGGCCTTCACGAAGGCCCGGACGTCGGTCCAGTCCGACGTCCACGGCGTGTCGACCAGGCCGGGGGCCACGGCGTTGACCCTGATCTCGGGTCCGAGCACGTTGGCCAGCAGTACCGTCATATGGCTGAGCGCCGCCTTGGAGGAGGCATAGGGGATGGAACTGCCCACGGCCCGGTGGCCGGCCAGCGACGAGACGTTCACGATCCGGCCGTCTCCGCTGCTCTTCAGATGGGGGACGGCGGCCACCGTCACCTGCCAGGTCCCGATCACGTTGACCCCGAAGATCCGCCGCCAGACGTCGGCCGTGGCCGCGGTGAGATCGGAATGGGGGATGACCGCTGTCGTCCCGGCGTTGTTCACCAGGATGTCGAGCCGGCCGTGGCGGTCGACGGTCGTCTCCACCAGCGCTTCGGCCTGCTCGCCGTCGGCGATGTCGGCCCGGATGTAGCTGGCCCCGGGCAACTCGCCGGCCAGCGCCTCGCCGGCCTCGACCGACGACGACGAGTTCACCACCACGGTGGCGCCGGCGTCGGCCAGCATCCGAGCCGTGGCCGCCCCGATGCCACTGGAGGACCCGGTCACCAAGGCCACCTGACCGTCGAATCTCGCCGCTGCCATCAGCGCACCGTAGGTTGTGCCCATGCGCCTCGCCAGCTTCGTGACGACCGACGACATCGCCGCCACCGTCGGGCCCCGGACGGGTCTCCTCGTGGGCGACGAGGTCGTCGACCTGACCGACTCCGTCGTCGGACTGCCCGGCGACATGGCCCATCTCCTGGCCGCCGGGCCCGGTGCCCTGGACCGCGCCGCCGGGGCCGCGGCCACCGCGGCCGTGCGTCACCCCCTGGCCGCCATCACCCTTCTCGCCCCCGTCCCTCGGCCAGCCAAGGTCATGGGCCTCGGAATGAACTACGGCGCTCACGTGGCCGAGATGGGCCGGCCCCGGCCCGCCCACCAGGTCTGGTTCAACAAGCAGCGGACCTGTGTGGTCGGGCCGTCGGCCGCCATCGAGGTGCCCCGGGCCTCGCCCCAGGTGGACTACGAGGGCGAACTGGCCTTCGTCATCGGCCGCCGCTGCCGGCACGTGCCGGCGGCCGAGGCGCCATCGGTGGTGGCCGGTTTCAGCATCATGAATGACGTCAGCGTCCGCGACTGGCAGTGGCGCAGCCCCACCTGGACCCTGGGCAAGTCCTTCGACACCCACGGACCCCTGGGCCCGTGGCTGGTGACGCCCGACGAGACGGGAGACCCGCACCGGCTCCGCCTGCGGACATGGGTCAACGACGAGCTCCGCCAGGACAGCTCCACCGACGACATGATCTTCTCCTGCTGGGAGATGGTGGAGGAGCTGTCGACCGTCTTCACCCTGGAGCCGGGCGACGTCGTCTCCACGGGGACGCCGGCCGGGGTGGGAGCCAGTTTCGACCCTCCCAAATGGTTGCTGGCGGGTGACACCGTCCGCATCGAGATCGACGGCCTGGGCGTCCTCGAGAACCCGGTGATCGACGAGAAGCCAGCTCCTCGCCCGTAGCCTGGAGCCATGGCGCCATCGGGCTCTCTCCCGGCCCCGACCGACGACGGCCCCACGCCGGAGCCCGACCTCCGCGCCGTCCTGCGCGTCACCCGGGGCCTCGCCATCCCCCTCGACGAACTGGCCTGGCGCTTCACCACCAGCGGCGGCCCCGGCGGACAGCACGCCAACAAGACGAGCTCCCGGGCCGAGGTCCGCTTCGACGTGGTCACCTCGCCCTCGCTCGGACCCCGCCAGCGGGCCCGGCTCCTCGAGCGCCTGGGACCGTCGGTCCGTGCCTCCTCGGCCGAGGAACGTTCGCAGTCGCGCAACCGCGAGGTGGCCCTGCGCCGACTGGCCGACCGGCTGTCCGAGGGCCTGCGCGTCGAGACCCCCCGCATCGCCACCCGACCGACGGCCGGGGCCAGGGCGCGCCGGCTCGATGACAAGAAACGCCAGTCGGCCCGCAAACGCGATCGCCTCGTCCGCGGCGACGACGGCTACTGACGGTCCCCGCCGCTGCTGTTGCCACGTTGCCGGTGTGAGCTCCAGGGCCGAAAGGAAGCGCCTGGGCGACGCTCTTCGGCCTGACGAAGAGATCCTGGCCAGCGATCCTCTCGCTGTGATCGAGGAGCGCCCCGAACTGAATGTCTTGTCGCGGCCCGTCCTGGTCGTCACCACCATGAGTGTCTTTCTCATCCTGTCGGGGAAGCAGCCAGAGGTGAGCCGGATCGGCCTCGATGCCCATGTCCGGGTGGATCGGAAGGACCACCGGAAGTTGGGAAGCACGCTGCGTTTGACCACAGCCGACGGCGTGGTGCGGACCTTCGTCTACGAACCACGGGCCCACATCGAGCCCACCGCCGATCTCATCACGGAGCGTTTCTTCGGACGGATCGTCACCGACACCACTGATCTGTCTGCCTCGCCGGAAGGAGAGGACCATCAAGAGATATCGGCCGTCCCTGTCGCTCGGGACCCGGGCAGCGCCCAGTTTCGGTCGGGGTGCTGCGGAGGAATATTCATGGGCTCGCTGGGCACCCACCCGCTCGCCTCCACGTCCTCCAAGACGTGGACCATGTTGTACGTGTCCTCCTCGTAACTGAACCTCCCGTCGCCCGCGTAGCGCAGCCGTGAGTAGGCCGACTGGGTGTACGGCGATCCGTCGGCCCTGGTGCCGGGGATGATCTGGGTCCATTTCACGATGACGTCGTCACCTTCGATGGCCGTGAATTCGATCGGGAATCTCCAGTCACCCAGGCCGACCATCGAGTGCTCCAGCCACTCGGCGATGGTCCGTTTTCCCTCGATCCGGCCCCAGGCTCCGTCCACGTAGACAGCGTCGTCGGTGTAGAAGTCGGCCAGGGCTCCGAAGCCGTCGGGCTCGAGCCCCTCGTCGATGCGGCGGCGCAATGCGCAGTAACGGTCGACGACGGCCTGTATCTCGTCACGCGGATGGGATTTCGAAACGGGGGTCATCGTGCGAGGGTAGCCCCGGACATGCGGCCGAGGCAGTGGCGCGTCGCCGACGTCAGCCGGCACCCGTCGTCAAGGTGAACGTCCCAGCCGATGCCCGGCGGTCAGAAGATGTCCGGCCGGATGAGGGCGTCGCTCCCGCCGTCGACGAAGAGCACCGACCCGTGGATGAAGCTGTTCACCGGATCGAGCAGGAAGCCCACGGCCCCGGCGATCTCGGCCGGGGCGGCCCGCCGGCCCACGGGCACGGGCAGGGCCTCGACCAGGGGTCCGAGGATCTTGTCGTCGAGCGAGTCCCGCAGCAGGGGTGTCTCCACCGGTCCGGGGGCCACGGCGTTCAACCGGACCCCGGCCTCGGCCCAGGCCTGCGTCCGCCGCCGCATCGCCCGGGTCATGGCCAGTTTGGACATCCCGTAGACGGTGGCCCCGTCGAGCGCGGCGGCCACCGTGCAGGCGGGCTCCTCGTCACCGGCCAGTAAGACGTCGATCAGGGTCTGGTTCTTCGGCGTCAAGGTGGCCCCGTTGGAGGAGATGGCCACTGCGGCGGGCGCCTCGCCCAGGGCCAGAGCGGGAAGTAGCCCGTCGAGGTAGGCCAGGCAGCCGAAGTAATTCACCCGGACGATCAGCTCGTAGGGCGTCACATGGGGTCCGAGACCGGCACAGGCGACCACCCCGTCGAGCCGGCCGCCGGCCAGCTCGGTCGTCGTCTCTGTGGCCAGGGCCCGACCCTCGGCCGTCGACAGATCGGCGACCACCTCGGCGTCGTGCCGGTCGACCCCGACCACCCGCAGCCCGCTCTTCTCCAACCGTTGCCGGACGGCCAGGCCGATCCCGGAGGCCGAACCGCTGACGGCGACAGTCCGCCGCCGACGCTCCGGCGACGGCGGGGGCTCCGGAGACTGTCCCGGTGCGCGTGCGCTCACACCCAGAGTTGTAGCCGACGCCGGCCGAAGGGACCTATTCGCCGCAGTCGCGACAGAGCGATCCCGATGCCGGGGACAGCTGGGTCCGGTTCCGCACCAAGAAACATCCCTGGCAGACGAATTCGTCGCTCCCGCAGGCGGACAGTTTGACCTCGCCCGCCGTGGCCACGCTGTCGATCTCGAGCTCGTGCAGCTCGTCCCCGCCCTCTTCGTCCCCGGCCAGCTTCTCCCGCAGGATCCGGTCGAGGCTCTCCTCGCGGTCCTCCAGCTCGTCGATCTCGAGGTCGTCGGTCACCGGTGGCACGCTCTCGGCCACGACGTCGCCCTCGTCGTCGTCCCCGTCGTCCTCGTGCACCAGATATTCGAGGCTGCTCTCGAGCACCTCTTCGTCGACCTCCTCCTCGAGGTCGGCCCGGCTGTCGAGGTCCTCCTCGAGCTCGGTCTCGGCGTCCAACTCGAGCACGGCCGACTCTTCGGGCGGCTCGAGATCGGGCTCACCTTCGGTGAAGTGCCCGTCTGTTCGCGGTCCCTGGCGTTCGATCACCCGCACGTCGGCTCTCCCGTCGTCGGTGTTCCTGAACCCAGCATCCGCCCGTCACCGCTTCCTGACAAGGCCCGAAAGTCACTTTCTTCCCCCCTGGGCGTCCTTGGGGTGCTGCCCTTTCTGTGTCAGCCGACCTGGCCCGAGACGTAGGCCTTGGACCGGGGGTCGCGGGGGGTGTCGAAGAGATCCTCGGTCCGGCCGTACTCGATCAGCTCGCCCGTAGCCCGGTCCTCACCCAACAGGAAGGACGCCGTGTAGTGCGAGGCCCGGGTGGCCTGGAACATGTTGTGGGTCACCAGGCCGAATGCTCACGTCGCTGGACAGCCGGGTGATCAGCTCCTCGATCTTGGCCGTGGCGATGGGGTCGAGCGACGAGCAGGGCTCGTCCATCAGCAGTACCTCGTGAACAGAAGCGTCGCCGTCTCTCCCACCGCCCGGGCCACGGCCAACAGATTCCCCGTCACCAGGCCGGCCCGGGCCCCGCCCAGAACGATGGACCGGACCACCCGGCCTCGGCGCACGCCCAGCGCCAGCCCCGCCGCCCGCTCGGTCCGGGGCACGGCCCGCATGGCCGACTCGCTCGACCGGATGATCACCGGCAGCATCAGCCCGGCCAGGGCGAAACTTCCGGCCAGGGCCGAGAAGTGGGCCAGCGGTTCGACCAGCACGGCGTAGGCGAAGATGCCGATGGCGATGGCGGGCACCCCGGTCAGCACGTCGGCGGTGAACCGGATGGTCCCGGCGATCCGGCCCCGCCGTTCCAGAAGAAACAGGGCGCCGGCGATACCCACGGGTACGGCCATCACCGCCGCCAGGCCCACGATCATCAGCCTGCCCACGATGGCGTTCGAGATCCCGCCGCCCGGAATCCCGGCCGGGGTGGGCACCTTGGTGAACAAGTCGAAGGAGAGGGCGTGGATCCCCCGCCACGTCGCATAGGCGACCAGGCCCACCAGCGGGGCGAGCGAGATGTCCACCGCCACCAGGCAGAAGCCCGCGGCCAGCCGGCCGGTCAGCTGCCGCCGGCCGGGCGACGGCGCCGACCGGGCCCGGATCACCTCCCGCCGCCGGGCCGTCCCCTCTCCCGTGCCCGCCCCGCCATCGCCCCCGTTGTCCCCGATCAGCACCGTGCTCATCGTCAGCTCAGCTCCGCCCGGGCCCGGGTGCGAAGCAGCACCTGCCCGCCGGCGTTCACCAGGGCGGTGACGGCCAGCAGGATCACCACCAGGGCGATCACCTCGCTCCGGTCGAGACCGGGAGTCACCCGGCCGAAGGTGTTGATAATGGCCGACCCCAGGGTGCCCCCCGGGGCCAGCAGCGAGTGGGGGATCACGTAGGCGTTGCCGGTCACCATGGCCACGGCGATGGACTCCCCGAGGGCCCGGCCCATGGCCAGGGTCACGGCCGCCTCGATCCCGGTCCGGGCGCCGGGGATCACGGCCCGCCGGACCACCTGCCACCGCGTCCCCCCGAGAGCCCGGGCCGCCTCCCGGTCGGTCGGCGCCACCGGGGCAGAATCAAGAGATGCACATCCCGGCCAAAGTCGACTACGGCATGCGCGCCCTTCTCGCCCTGACGGCTCGGGGGGAGCCCACCACGGCCGAGGCCCTGGCCGAGGCCCAGGCCCTGCCGGCCAAGTTCCTCGGGGCCATCCTGAACGACCTCCGACGCGCCGGCATCGTGGCCAGCCAGCGCGGCTCCGAGGGCGGCTACCGCCTGGCCCGCCCGGCGGCCGAGATTTCGGTGGCCGACGTCATGCGCGCCCTCGACGGCCCCTTGGCCGAAGTGCGCGGACTCCGGCCCGAGGCGGCCCGTTACAACGGCCCGGCCGAACATCTCCAGGACGTCTGGATCGCCGTCCGGGCCAGTCTCCGCAGCGTCCTCGAACGCGTCAACCTCGATGACGTCGTCCAGGGCCGGCTGCCCCGCTCGGTGGCCAAGCTCACCGAAGACCCCGACGCCTGGGCGCCGCCGCGGGCCCGCTGAGCCCTCAGGCCTCGCTGGGCAGAGCCCGGGGCCGGGAAATCACGTGGAACGGGGAATGGTCCCAGACCTCGTCCAGGAAACCGGCGATCTGGCTCGTCAACCGTTCGGGGGCGACCCGCAACTCGATGATCGAACGGGCCACCACCAGCCGGGCGTTGGGGAGTTGCCGTGACAGATGGTCGGCGTCGGTGAAGGGGTGGATGAAGTCGATCTTGTGACCGATCACCAGCGCAGGCACGGTCATCTCGTGCCGCTCCTCGTAGGTCGGCGTGATGGGTCCGGTGAGCATCCCGTGCAACACCGCGGCCGACTCCTCGGGGTCGAGGCTCAAGGTGGTCACGAAGCTGTCGAGCGGCCCGATCCGCGTCCGCGGGATCCGACGGGCCAACCAGGCGACGGCCCGGACGACCGGAGCGGCGTAGTGCACCCCGAGGAGCATGGGCAGAAAGACCAGGGCGGCCCCGGGCACGGCCCACTCGAGCACCGGCATCTCGATCAGGAGTCCCCGGACCCGCTCGGGCGCCTGGGCGGCCACCTGGAGAGAGACGTTGGCACCGAGCGAGACGCCGCCGATGATGGCCTGATCGACCTCCAGATGGTCGAGCAGTGCCACCACATAGTGGGCGTAGGAATCGATCCTGTGGGCCGACGCGTGCCGGGGTTTGTCGGACTGGCCGTGGCCCGGCAGGTCCAGAAGCACCACCCGGTTGCCGGCGGCCACCAGATCCGACGCCAACCGGCGGTTCATCTGCGTATCGAGCAGGATTCCGTGCAGGAAGACCAGGATCTTGGGCCCGGTGCCGTATTCCTCGTAGTGCAGCCGTAGCCCATCGACTTCGAACCACCCGTCGATGAAGGGCCTCCGGTCGAAGAGCGCCGAGACGGTGGCGATCGGCGCCTTCAGCGTCAGGTCCACCGCCGTCACCGTCCGCCGGGGCCAGCGACCCCGCGGGGCCGAACCCCCGGCCGCGTCAGACCCGGCGGCGCTGCCCGATCCGTCGGCCACCGCCCCCGCCTTCTCCCCGTCATATCTGATACCTGGAGTGACTGGTTCGCCGCTCCGCGCGCTCGGAACCATGGACCCAGGGTAGCGGGAAGCTCCAACTTATTGGGACCGACCGTGCTTGTCGGGACCGACCGTGTTTGTCGGGACCGACCGTGCTGATCGGGACCGACCGTGCTGATCGGGACCGATCCTGCCCTCGTCCGTGGTCCCACCCTTCGTCACGAGGAGCCGGATAGCCCGAGACCGCCATAGGCGCCGGGACGTCGGTGGGCCAGGCCGGGCAACAGCGACCGGATCTCCTGCTGACCGGCCAGGTCCAGGTCGGCCACGACATGGCCCACCCCGTCGGGTCTCTCGGCCAGCACCGTCCCCCAGGGATCGACGATCATCGAGTGCCCGTGGGCGCGGAACGATGACGAGAGCCTCCCGACCTGGTCGGCGGCGATCACGAACACCTGGTTCTCGATGGCCCGGGCCCGCAGCAGGATCTCCCAGTGGGCGACCCCGGTGGCTTCGGCGAAGGCCGATGGCACCACGATCACCAGGGCGCCGGCCAGCGCCAGCAGCCGGTACAGCTCGGGAAACCGCAGGTCGTAGCAGGTGCTCAGCCCGATGGGCAGCAGCCCCCCGTCGGCCAGGGTGATCGAGCTCGACACCACCGCGTCGCCGCCGGCCACGGCGTCAGATTCCCGGACCACGGCCCCGGGCACGTCCACGTCGAAGAGATGGAGCTTTCGGTACCGGGCCCCCACGGCTCCGTCGGGTCCCACCAGCACCGACGTGTTGTGGTTCCGGCCCGGTCCGGCGGCCTCCACGAAGCTGCCCGCCACCAGCCAGGTCCCCAACCGTGCCGCCAACTCCCCGGTCCACGCCGTGGTGGGCCCCTCGATCGGTTCGGCGCTGGCCCGCAACACGGCGGCATCGCCGTAGAGGGAGAACAACTCGGGCAGGACGATCAGCTCAGCCCCGTCCCCGGCGGCCGCCTCCACCAGTTCGCCGGCCCGAGCCAGGTTCTGCCCCCGGTCGGCCGACGCGTTGCACTGGATGGCGGCCACCCGCATGGTGCCTCCCACGCTAACCGTGCGCCCGGACCCGTAGGATCGGAGCCCGCTCCCGTCCGAGCGGTCCGACTCGCACGGTTCTTTTTCTGTCCTTTTCTGTCAGGAGACGTCGGTGGCCTTCGAGGGAAGCCGGATCACCAGGAGCGTCACCCGGGTCTCGGGCTTTCGCGATGCCGAATTCGACTACCAGCTGCTCCGGGCCATGGGAGCGGCCGACTACGGGGGTTCGTCGGTGGGGGAGTGCTTGGCCGCCGCCGGCATGATCACCGACGGGGACACCGGCAGTTGGGTCTCGGCCTTCGTCCGACTGGCCGACCGGGTCGAGCGGCGGGCATCGACCTGCCTCGAGGCCGGCCACCTGGTCAGTGCCCGCGACCACTACCTCCGGGCCTCGACCTATCACCGTACCGCTGAGTACTACGCCGAGGCCACCCCCGACGTCCTGGCCGAGTGCGGCCGCCGCGGCCGGGCCTGCTTCGAGTCCGCCGCCGCTCTCTTTGATCCGCCCGTCGAGCCCCTCTCCCTTGCCTTCGCCGACGGATCCCTTCCGGGCTATCTGGTCCGGCCCCGGGCGGGGACCGCTCCGGGGGACCGACCGCGGGGCACGCTCGTGGCCCTGGGAGGTTTTGATTCCGGCGCCGAGGAGATGTACTTCCAATTGGGTGCGGCCGGCGCGGCCCGGGGATGGCAGGTGGTCGTCTTCGACGGGCCCGGCCAGACCGGTTGCATGCGGGGCAATCCGACCATGACCTACCGGCCCGACTACGAGGCGCCGCTCGGCACGGTCCTCGACGATGTCAAGAACCGTCTCGGCCCCGACGGCGGCTTCGTCGCCCTGGCCGGAATGAGTATCGGCGCGTACTTCGCCGCCCGGGCCGTCGCCTACGACGACCGCGTGGATGCCTTGGTGCTCGACAGTCCCCTGGTCGACCTCTACCGCTATTTCGAAGCCTTCCTCGGCCCCGAGGTCTTCCGGATGCATCGCGACATCCGCCCTGAGGATGTGGCCGGTATCCCCGAGGATCTCTTGCCGGCGCAGATGCTCTGGGGGATCGCCGCCGTCTGCCGTCGCTTCGGTGTGGCCTCTCTCCAGGAGTGGAAGGCCCAGTTGCGCAACTACCGGCTGGGATCGGACCTCTCGGCCGTCTCCTGTCCGGTACTCGCCCTGGTGGGCGAACGCGAGGGGGACGAAGTGCTCCGTCAGACCGACGAGTTCGCCGCCTCCGTCAGCGGCCCGGTGACGACCTGTCGTTTCTCGGTGGACGACGGTGCCGACGCCCACTGTCAGGCCAACAACCTCCGCCTCGCCTCCCAGGTCGTCTACGACTGGCTCGACGACCTGGCCAGCCGTTCCTGACCACCGAGACCCTCTGACCCCTCAGGATCCCTCTGACCCCTCAGGAGCCTTCTGCCGTCCGGGCTTCTGCCGTCCGGGCTTCTGCCGTCCGGGCTTCTTCCGTCCGGGCTTCTGGCGTCCCGGACCGGCACGCCGCGGGCGAGTGCCTGCAGCGTGCCGGTCGGGACTATTGAATTTCCGAGCTCCGTCAGAGAAGCCCGAGCCGTCGGGCGCACGAGGGCCATTGCCCCCAGCCCCGCCGGGCCTGCAGCTCCTGCGCCGCCTGGTCCTGCTGCGCCGCCGGGGCCTGCGAAGGCAGACCGTGGAAGCCGAGAGACGCCCATGAGCCGGCGGTGAATTGGTACGCGCCGTAATAGCCGTTGCCCGTGTTGTCGGTGTAGTTGCCACTCGACTCACACTGCCGCAACGCCGCCCACGGATCATTCAGCGCCGGCCGTGCGGCCGGAGCCGGCGGTGGCGTCGGATGGCGCGGTGCCACGGCGGCCAAGTAGGTCCTCACGGCGACCCGCTCCTGCGCGATCGCGGTCAGGTACCCATTCACGGCGTCCCGCTCCTGCGCCACCGCGGTGAGGTACGCATTCACGGCGGCCGTCTCACGTGCCGCCGCCGCCCGATATTCCGTTACCAGCTGCAGAGCCGTGAACGGGAAGGGCAGGTTGCCCGCACCGTCAGCCTCGTTCAGCCGGAGCAATACATCCGACGACGCCGACCCATTGCCGGTACCCGCGTTCGCCTTCGTACTGCTCGTGTTACCGGTGTTCGTGTTACCGGTGTTCGTCTTACTGGTTTTCGCGTTCGGCGCGATCGCCCTGTGCACGATCTCACTGATCGCGTGGTAATGGTCAGCGGATAATTCCGCTGATGTCAGTTGCATGCCGGCACCATCGGTGCCGGATGTTCGATGAGGACTGTCCGATCGGTGGGTGAGTGCACCCGTTCCGACGAACACGGCGATGACAACGCCAAAGAGTCGGTGCTTCCGCATCTTGTGCCTTCCCTTGAGTCACGGGATCCCCGGAGGGCTCCAGGTGGGCTGTGGAATGCGGGCGCCCGTCGTCTGAGCATTCGTCTCGCGGAGCCGGCGCCGGGGAGGGCGGGCGGCCCTGGACATGTGAGAGTCCGAACGAGGTGCGGACGGAGCAACCCTGGGCTAGGCCGTGGGCGGCTCCGTCTGCCTCCGTGCTGAGCGCGGCTGTGGGCGAGGTGAGGTCATAGTGGGTCCCGGTCGGATGGGAGCTGCTCGCCGCCGGCGCGCGGACGCGTCGGTGACAGACGAGACGGTCACGGTGGTCCACTGGCGCAGGCCGGTCAGGGCCCGGTCGGCAGCCTCCGCTGCTGCCGCATGGACTCCACCATCCGATGTTTCGGGTCGCAAGCACCTTAGCGCTTGTGCACGCCTTCGCAAGCACACCCTCCGACGGGAGGGTGCCCCGAACGGGTCCCGGCCCCGCCTCCGGAGGCAGATTAGGCCTGTGAACTGCTCTTTTGGCTAGTCTCCGGGTTCCCGGGCTCTCGGGCCGTCTTCGCCGGGGGCGGGACCCGGACCTACCCCGGGGATGCCATACAGGGCCTCCAGGGCCCGGCCCAGGGTGTTGGCGGCGGCGCCGTCGGCCGCCTCCCGCACCCCGACCAGGGGGGTCAGAGAGGCGTAGCCCCGGGCCACCAGGCCGGCGTCGGAGTCGGGGTCGACCCGGTGGCCCTCGCCGGGGACCGTGAGGTCCAGGCGCAAAGTCCCCGATGGTGACGGCGGCAATGTCACGTGGGGATGGCCGGTGCCGGTGCCGGTGTCGTGGACGGCCGACCGGATGGTGCCGCTGCGCCCGAGCCGTCCCTGGCGCAGGCCTCGAAGGTCGCCCAGGGTCACGTTCGGCACGTTCAGGTTGAGGGTCGTGCTGGGCGGAGCTTCGACCAGCACGGGGATCAGCCGGCCGGCCAGGATGGCCGCCGTGTCCCAGGGAACCGGGTCCGGCCCCCAGCGGATCGAGACGGCGATCCCGCGGAGGCCGAAGTGGGCGGCCGTGAGCGTGGCCCCGACCGTGCCCGAATGCAGCGCCGATCGGCCGACGTTCACGCCGTGGTTGATGCCCGAGAGCACGAGATCGGGTCGCGGACCGAAGCCGCCCACGCACGCCAGGATCACGGCCAGGGCCGGAGGACCATCGATGCCGTAGGTGGGGGCGTCCAGCCCATCGATCTCGTAGGTCTCGTAGTCGACTCCGTCACGGGAATGGACGGGCCCTACGGCGGCTCCCGCTCCCGAGTAGTCGATCATCGGGGCCACAACCACGATCTCGTGCCCAGTCCCTGAGGCCATCCGGGCCAGAGCGGCGATGCCCGGGGCGCGCACACCATCGTCGTTGGTGACCAGGATGCGCACGTGGTTCCTCCGCTGCGACGACCGTGGGGGCGCTGGCACGACGGTGATGGGCGCCGGCGTCGACTTCGGCAACTACCATACCGGTGCCCGTTCCCCACCGGCACCGCGTCACCGCATCCGAAGCCGGCCGTCCGGGTTACCCTCGCCATCCCAACGAGCGCCTCGAGGCCCCATGCCCGCTTCTCCGTTGACCGACGTGTCACCTTCGGGTGAGCAGCACAGCATCGGTCATGGACATCAGCATGTGGTTGTCACCGAGGTCGGAGCCACACTGCGCTCCTATACGGTGGACGGTGTCGCCGTCGTCGACGGTTTCGGTGTCACCGACATGTGCAGTGCCGGTCGCGGCCAGGTCCTGGCGCCGTGGCCGAACCGCCTGGGAGACGGACGGTACGCCATCGACGGCCGTCGCGGCCGCGCCGCATGGGACGAACCGGAGAAGTCGAACGCCATCCACGGTCTCGTCCGCTGGCTGCCCTGGCATCTGCGGTCCCGGGCCCAGAACGTGGTCGTCCTCGGCTGCACCCTCTTCGCCCAGCCCGGTTACCCGTGGCGCCTCGACCTCGAAGTCGAGTACCGCCTGGGCCGCGAGGGCCTGGTCGTCACCGCCACCGTCACCAACGCCGACGAGGTGCCGGCGCCGTTTGGCCTGGGCTTCCATCCGTATCTGACTCTCGACACGCCAACCATCGACGCCGTCCGGCTTACTCTGCCCGGTGAGCGTTGCCTGACCACCGACCACCGGGGCCTGCCCACCGGCGACACCATCGTGGCGGGTAGCGAGCTCGACTTCACCTCAGGCCGCAGGATCGGACCCACCCAGCTCGATACCGCCTTCACCGCCCTGCGCCGCGACGACCGGGCCATGGCCATCGTGGAGCTGGACGATCCCGAGACCGGGCGTGGCGTTTCCGTCTGGATGGACGAGCACTTCCCCTACGTCATGGCCTACACCGCCGATACGGTGGAGCCCGCCGGCCGCAGGCGTCAGTCGATCGCCATCGAGCCCATGACCTGTCCCCCCGACGCGTTGCGCTCGGGGACCGATCTGGTCCGCCTGGAGCCGGCCACCTCCTGGCGCGCCGTCTGGGGTATCGCACCGCGCTGACCGCGCGTCCGCCCCGTCGTTGCTGCGGTCCCACCTTCTCGGTGGACGGCCGCGGCGGGCTCAGGAGGCGGTGGTCACCTGCGTGTCGGGCAGATCAAGGTGCACCCAGGAACTCAGGTCGTCGCAAGGGAAGGGGGCGAGGCCTTCCGCACTGAGCGGATGACCGAAGAGGAATCCCTGGGCGACCTGACAGCCGAGGGCACGCAGAGCGTCCACCTGCCCCGCGGTCTCCACGCCCTCGGCCACACAGAGCAACCGGAGGGAGTCGGCCATGCCGATGACCGCCTTCACGATGGCGGTGTCCTCCTCGTCCCGGCCGAGACCGTCCACGAAGTTCCGGTCGATTTTGATCGTCTCGACGGGGAGACGCTTCAGGTAACTGAGCGAGGAGTAACCGGTACCGAAGTCGTCGATGCAGATGTGCATGCCCTGGGCCCGGAGGCTCTCGAGCACGGCGATGGCGTGATCGGGGTCTCGCATCACGGTGGTCTCGGTCACCTCGAGCAGGATGTGGTCGCGGTCCACACCGGAGCCGTCCACGATCTCGATCAGACGGGTGGCGAAGTTCCTCTCTACCAGCTGTCGGGGCGAGACGTTGATCGACATCATCAACCGCCACGCCTCCTGCCCCGCCCGGCTCCGCAACTCCTTCCATTCCGCCGCCTGTCGGCACGCTTCGCCGATGACCCAGTATCCGAGGGGCACGATCAGACCGGTGTCCTCGGCCAGGTCGATGAATTCGCCCGGGGCCAGCAGTCCGCGGGTGGGGTGACGCCAACGGACGAGAGCCTCCAAGCCGACCAGGGTGGTGGAGTGCAGATCCACGAAAGGCTGATAGTGGAGGACGAATTCGTTGCGCTCGAGAGCGCGGTGCAGGTCGTTGCCCGTCCGCAACCTTCTCGCCGTCCAGGGGTCGTCCTGCTGATCGTAGAGCTCGATACCGGCGCGGCCACGTTCCTTGGCCCGGTACATGGCGGCATCAGCGTTGCGCAGCAGCGTGGCGGCGGTGTCGTGACCGGTGGTGGACAGAGCGACCCCGACGCTGGCCGACACGAAGACCTCCGCCTCGTCGAGCTCGAAGGGCTGGTTCAGCGCCGTCAAGGTGCGATCGGCCGCCTCCCGGGCGCTGGTGGCGTCGGCCACGTCCTCGAACAGGATGGTGAACTCGTCGCCGCCGAACCGGGCCACCGTGTCTCCCGGCCGCACCGATGCCCGGATCCTCTCGGCCACCGCCCGCAGCAGTTGGTCGCCTCGGTCGTGACCCATGCTGTCGTTGATCAGCTTGAAGTGGTCGAGATCGAGGAAGACGACGGCGACGTGCCGTGAGCTGCGCAGCGATCGGGCCAGCGCCAGCTCCAGGCGGTCCGTAAAGAGCACCCGGTTGGGCAGGTCGGTCAGAGGATCGTGAATGGCAGCGTGGGCCATCAACGCACTCATGGCCCGCCGTTCGGTGATGTCCTCGATCTGCCCGATGGCGTACAGCGGATTGCCGTCAGGGTCGCGCACGAAACTGGCATGCAGTGATGTCCACACTGCCCGTCCGTCGGCATGGAGGTAGCGCTTCTCGATCTGGTAGTTGCTCACCTCGGCGGCCAACAGGCGCGTTATCCATGAGGCGCTGATCTCACGGTCATCAGGGTGGGTGAGCTCTTGGACGCTCAACCCGGTGAGCTGCTCCTGCGGATGACCCACGATCTTCCCGAAGGCGCGGTTGGCCCTGAGGATCCCACCTTGTAGACTGACCAGGACCATGCCGATGGGGGCTTCATCGAACGACGTACGGAACCGCTCCTCCGCTTCGGCCAATGCTGCTTCGGACGCCTTTCGATCGGTGATCTCGTGCAGATTCGACACCACGCCGGCCACGTCGGGGTCGTCGAGCAGATCGCTCACGGTGATCTCGAACCAGTGCCACGAATCGTCGGCGGCCCGAATCCGCAGTTCGCAGGCCAGTGTTTCCCCGGCGCCCAGCCGGACGTTATCGAATTGCTCGGACAGCGCCTTCAAGTCGTCCGGATGGGCCAGGTCGTCTCCCAGGAGAGACGTGGCGAAGCTCGGGGCATACCCGAGTTGCTCCTCGAACGACGGACTCACGTAAGTCAGCCGACCGTCGCGGTCGGTCACGACGATCAGGTCGGCGGCGTGTTGGACCAGGGCCTTGAAACGGCGCTCGGTTCGTTCTCGCTCGGTGAAGACCCACTCGAGCAGCTTGATGGTGAAGACGATCCCCAGGGCCGCCAGGGCGGCCAGGGCGTGGACGAAGGGCTGGGCGACGAGACTGGGCACGAGGCCGGAAGCGATCCCGATCTGTCCGATGCCGATGAACACGACACTGAAGACCATGGCCGGACGGGCCACGCGGGCACCCAGCGTTCTCATGCAGTCGGCCACCCCGAACAGCAGTCCCAGAGCCAGAGTCGGCCCCCAGCCCACGGAGTAGATGACGACGGTGATGGCGGCCAGAACAGTGCCCACCCGGAATTGCAGACGCCAGCCGGTGATCCCGTCTCCGGTCCACAGCGCAGACTCGAGCTGAACCAGGAGATAACAGCCGACGAGCATCACGGTGATGGCCCAGATGGGGACGTCGGCGATCAGGTGCTTCGACCGGAAGACCGAGAAGACGACAACGACGATGGGGACGGCCAGGATGGTGGGATCGAGGAATCGATGGCCGAGACGCACCAAGAAGCCGGGCGTGACCCGACCTGCGGTGTCCACTTCCCGACGCTTCACGAACGTGATATCGGCCCGACAGCACCTCCCCTTGAGACCCCGACAGCACCTCCCCTTGAGGACAAGGCCTGATCCGGCTACACCGGGATCTACCTGGGGCTTTCCATCGCTCGCCGAGGCAGGGAGCGACCATCGTCGGTGGCGGCCCGGCTGCCCCACGGCCGCCCGGCCGGGTGGATCGTGGTTAGCCTGCGGTCTTCGCCGCCCGGGCTGTCCCGGGCCACGCCAGCTGAGGTGCTCTATGCAGTATGTGAATCTGGGCCGCACCGGCCTGCGGGTATCCCGGGTCTGTCTCGGCATGATGAGCTTCGGTAACGACAGCGACCGGGCCTGGGTGCTCGACGAGGACGCAGCCGAGCCGATCGTCCGTGCCGCCGTTGAGGGGGGCATCACCTTCTTCGACACGGCGGACGCCTACTCCAACGGGGCCAGCGAAGTGGCCACCGGCCGACTGATCTCCAAGATGCTCACCCGGGACGAGGTCGTGATCGCCACCAAGGTGTTCATGCCTGTCACCCCGGGTGAGAACGGCGGCGGCTTGTCGCGCAAGCACATCCTGTCGGGCATCGACGCCTCGTTGCGCCGCCTGGGCATGGACTACGTCGATCTCTACCAGATCCACCGATGGGACGGCCGCACGCCGATCGAAGAGACCATGGCCGCTCTGCACGACATCGTCCGCGCCGGTAAGGCCCGCTACATCGGGGCCAGCAGCATGTTCGCCTGGCAATTCGCCAAGGCTCAGCACACGGCGGACGACAACGGTTTGACCCGGTTCGTCTCCATGCAGCCGCACTACAACCTCCTCTATCGAGAGGAGGAGCGGGAGATGATCCCCCAATGTCTCGATCAGGGGGTGGGCATCATCCCTTGGAGCCCGCTGGCCCGGGGCGTCCTGGCCGGCAACCGCACCCGCGACGGGCAAAGGCGGACGACCCGGTCGGAAAGCGATCCCTTCACCGATTATCTCTACAGCCATCCGAGCGACTTCGACGTGGTTGACCGCGTGGCGGAGATCGCCACCCGGCGCGCTGTTCCCGCCGCCCAGGTGGCGCTGGCCTGGCTGCTACAGCGCCCCGGCGTCACCGCCCCCATCGTGGGGGCCACGAAGCTCGGCCACCTCCAGGACGCCTTGGCTGCCGAGACGCTCGAACTGAGCGACGAAGAGGTCAAGAGCCTGGAGGAGCCGTACGTACCCCACTCGGTGCTCGGTCACTTCTGAGTAGAGGCGGGACGCTTCTCCGGCGGCGCGTTTGGTGTGGCTCGGTGCGGCGCCCGGCGTTTCGCGCCGGACAGCTGCTGAGTGATGAACTATGCGTCGAAGAGGACAGGGACCGACGTCGGAGAACGGAAGATCAGGCCACGGATGTGGGGATCGTCCCCGGCCGGATCGAGCCGGACGTTGGGGAGACGATCGAGTACGGCGCTCACCACGATCCGCGTTTCCAGGCGGGCCAGGTGCAAGCCCAGGCACATGTGAGGTCCGAAAGCGAAGGCCAGATGTTGTTGGGGCTTCCTGAAGATGTCGAAGGTATCGGGATTCTCCCAGCGCGACTCGTCGTGGTTCGCCGATCCGAGGCAGGTGGCGATGTCGCCACCGGCCGGGATGTGAACGTCGCCGAACTCGACGTCGGCCGTGGCCGTTCGGTTGATCATGAGCAGAGGCGGCTCGAGCCGCAGAGCCTCCTCGATGGCCTGACCGAGCAGGCTGCGGTCTTGCTGGACGGCGGCCGCTTGGTCGGGATGCGAGAGCAGGAGGAAGAGGAGATTCCCCGACGAGCGATACGTGGTCTCGGCTCCGGCCGGAAGCAGGAGCAGGAGGAAGGCGTTGATGGCCTCGTCCGTCAGTTTCTCGCCGTCGATGTCGGCGGTGACCAGGTCGCTGATGACGTCTTGGCGCGGCGAGCGTCGCCTTTCAGCCACCACGCCGGCGAAGTAGTTCTTGAGGCTCTCCGAGGCGGCCAGTCCCCGCTCGATATCGCCACCCAGTCCGATCAGCTCGATCGACCACCGTTGGAACTGGGCGAAGTCCTCTTCGGGAAGCCCCAGAAGCCGGGCGATCACCCGCACCGGGAACTCGAAGGTCAGCTCCCGCACGAGTTCGGCCGAGCCCCGTGAGACGAACCGGTCGATCAGCTCGTTGCAGATGGGTCCGATCAATTCGTCTTCCCAGCGGGCTAGCGACTTCTCCTCGTGCCCAGCAGCGTGGGGCACAAACCACAACCGAAAGGAGGTGGTGCGGTTGAAGTAACCCACGTGCAAGTTCGTGCTCGCCTGCCGGTGCAAGTCCGGTCGGGGTAGCTGCCAGGAGGCCCCGTAGCAGGCTGGCGGCATCGGGGGGAAACGCCCGGTGTCGAAGCCCAGTGACAAAAGCCCCTTTGGGGGAAGCAACTGTCCAGGCCGTAGCATCAAGCGAATCCTGCAGCCGTGTGAGGCTAAGGGTCCACCATAGATTAACACGCGAGGTCTAATCTCTCTGTGTGGAGCTGTCACCGGAGGAACTGGCCGAATTCTTCGACACCGTCCTGCCGCACCTGAACGAATTGCAGACGCGTGTGGTGGCGGGCGCCATGGCGGTGGCGTTAGGTCGTGGAGGCCAGGCCCGCGT
>DATLQU010000005.1:0-46841 GCA_035535015.1 Acidimicrobiales bacterium
AGGCGGCAATCATGGTGCTCGAGACCCCCACGCCACGCTAATGGACGGGCTGACGTGCACCAAGGCTGCCCGGCGTCGACGGAGCGGCACCGGAACAGATTTCCCCAATCACCGATGGGCCGCCAGGCCCCCCTTCGCTAATGGGACCGCAGCGGTTTCGGACCATGTGCTGGAGGTTCTCCGAAACATTGAGCGCTACATGAGGTATGATGAGAAGAGTTGAAGACGCCCAGACCCCGCTTCCTTCACACCTGGCTGATAGTCAGAGAACGATTTGGAGGCACACGAAATGGGTTTGACGGGAATGGTGTTCAGCACAATCGCCATCGCGGTCGGCGCTGTCATGTACTGGGCCGTGACCAGCACGCAAGGTCATGGGTTCCGGATTTCCACGGTGGGGGTTATCCTGATGATCGTGGGAGCAATCGGCCTGGCTGTCTCAGGGGCCATCTTTGGCTCGTCCCGTCGTACCACGGGCCGCCGCTCCCATACCTACGACCGCGCAGTGACCGACGCCGAGGGGCGCACCGCCGAAGTGCACGAAGAGGTGCACTAACCGACCTTTCACACGTCGCTCAGAACGGCTGACCAATCGTCGAGGGATGCGGTACGACCCTCTGGGTGAGAAGTCCGAATCATGCGGAAACGACACCGTCTCGACGGGCCGCTAAGGCCGAGCGGTATCACCGCACGGTTCGAGATGTCGGAGCGTCAACAGGGCCGCTCGCAAGGGTCAAGTCCCGCGGCGTGGTGTACGAGGGCGTGAGTCGACCTCCAGAGGCGCGTCTCCTTCCACTTCGCCGACGCTGTCCTCGGTGGCCGGCCTGGGGTCGAACTCAGAAGGCTCATCGCCCCGTGGCGATCATCAACCAGCCCGACCCTCAGCCCGACCCCCGGCCTGAATGGTGGGTCGACGTCACCTCTGGCGATAAGCGCGCCACTGCCGGCAAGGGGCGGACTGCTCCGCCTCCGGAAGTCCGCCGATAATCGTTGCGGATCCACGCTGGAGAGGCGTCGGCACGCGATTTCGACGTTACGGTGCTGCAGGATCCACCCTGCCCATTGCTGGCGCACCGACCGTGCGACTCCTTGGCTGGCGCTTTCATTTCGGCAACTGGCACCGTACGGGTCAGCAAGCAACTGTGGACGCCTCGATCAGCATGTGTTCCACCGTGCCACCGTGCCGGGTTCTTACGGTGAGGGCTCTTGGCTCTGGTCGAGAATGGCAGCGTAGGATCCACTGCCCAGCAAGGATCCGGCCGGGACACGGCGGACGCCGATGAGCAGTTCCTCGAGAACTCCGGAATCGGCGTCAAAGGTCACGTCGTCAAGCTCGCCGAGTTCGTTGCCTCCTTCGCTGAGCGCCCGCTTGCCGACCAGCTCGAGCTTCCCCTCGGCGGCGGCCCGTTCTCGGTCGTCCGCCGGAGGCCGGAGGACACCTTCATCGACGACCATGACCGCATCGGGCCCGAAGCCGCTCAACTGCGCCCAATCGACCAACTGTGCCTTCTTGCCTCGGCCGACAACTACGGCGTCGATCCTCCGTTGCTGTGCATCCACCAGAAGATGGCTCACAACGCCGACCTCCTTTGCGCTGGATCGGCTCAAGACCTTGCGGCCAGCGGCACGCTTGAACGACTCGCTCACGACAACCCCAACCGGGCCCGGAACTCGTCGACCGAGGCACCGAGGCCGACGAGATCGTCTTGGACGAACTCCTCGGTGATATTCGGGACCACCAGCGCATCGCCTGAGACGGAGAGCTGTGCCGGCAGCGGGATGTAGCCCCGCCCGCCCCCGGCCTTGTCGATCTGATAGCCGACAACCTCACCACTGCTCCCGACCAGCAGGACCAAGTCGGCGACCTTTCCCAGGCTCGATCCTCCCTCGGTCAGGACATCGTCTCCGAGCACATTGCGCTCTGTGGCGGGATGGCCGACTTCGTCGGACGCGTCCTCGGGGGTGACAATGCTGGACTCGTCGAGCACCATCACGGCGTGCTGTCCGACCGCGTGGATCGCCTCGGCCGAAAGGACATCGCGGCTTCGACCGGCGAAGAAGCCTCGTTTGTTCAGTGTCAAGCCGACCAGGCGACCCGCTCCGGGGCTGTAGATGACGTCGCGCACCTCGGCCACGTCCTCACCGCCGCGCACCGTGACCACCGGAAGCCCGCGGATCTGGGTTGCCGTCATGAGAAGCCTCATCGCTTGTCCTTCGTCGCGATGACGCCTCCACCTCGGCGGCGTCGCCGAATGGCCAGGAACGCCACAACGGCGACGGCAACAACTATGACCACCAGTATCAGCCAGCCGACCACGCCCATGCTCAAGGATCTTTCCTCATCGAGTTGCCCTTAACGTTGACCTAAAGCGCGCCAGCACTACTTCTGGTGCAGCGCCGCTTTCGACTTGTCGATCACCTCGTCGAACTTGCTCCTGGTCTCGTCGACGACGTCGTCCACGTTCTCCGTCACGTTGTCCAGCTTCTCCTTGGCCTCTCCAGCCCGACGATCTGTCCTGCCCTCGGATTCGGGTAAGGGTTCCAAGTACCTCTTTGACTTGCCCTTTCACCTGCTCGGACTTTGCGCCCATTGGCCCGCACCCCTTCCTGGTCGTAAGCCCGGCACCAGCGCCCGAATCAAGCGCCGGCCCACCTGTCACCGTAGGCTGGCTTCTCGAGTTATGGCAGAGGCGAAGGTCCCGCCGCTGCGGGTCTCCCTGGCGAAACCTCGCCCGGTTCGATGGGGGTTCGTACATGGTCCCACTACCTCCGCGGCCAACCCTGCGCCGGGCCCCTCGGCACCCGAATTCCGCCGGAACTCAGACGTTGATGCCGCATTTTCCCGGGTCAGCGAGCCAGTAGGGTTCGAGCGTAATCCCATCACCTCCACCGGTGTCTCAGTTGGGCAGACAGTTCCGTTCGTCCCGGGTCCTCACCGACACTCGTCGCCAGGATCACGAATCAGGTGGCGTCGACTGCCATCGTCCAGCGGAGACGAGCTCAGGCACTATGGCCCCGTGAAAGGGACGAGAGACCTTCCCGAGAGCATCGGTGCCACCCACGAGCGAGCGACTGCCGCCGGATTCCGGCTTACCTGCGAACTCGAGGTGGGAAGGCTGCTGGCGGTGCTCTCGGAGGCCGTGCCAAGTGGTCGGATCCTCGAGATCGGCACCGGCGTCGGGGGCGGGCTCGCGTGGTTGATCCATGGGCTCGGGGAGCGCCTGGACGTCGGGGTCGAGCCCGTCGAGCTCGTCCATGACATCCAGCAGGCGGCGTGCTCGGCGGAATGGCCCCCATGGGTGCGCTTCGAGTCCCGTGACGGAGCCGAAGTCGTGAGCGGTCTCGGTCAGTTCGACCTGATCTTCCCCGACGCCCCCGGTGGAAAGATCTTCAAGCTGTCCCGGGTGGTGGCAGCGCTTCGACCAGGTGGGTTTCTCGCCATTGATGACATGGAAGCCACTCGCCACGAAGATGAGCGGCTTCGGACCGCGCTGATCATCGCGCAACAACGACTCGTCGGGAATCCGGAACTCATCTGCACGGAATTGGACTTCGCCAGTGGCGTCATCGTCGCCGTCAAGCGCCGGGTCTGAGGGGTCCCTTTCCCCGACTGGCGCCAATTCCGGACCCCCGTAAGATTGCCACGCGTGATGCGACGAAGGAAGCCTCAGCAACAGACCACCGCCCGGCATCCGAGGGAGGGTTCTGCACAGCGCGCAAAGCCGGGCTCAGGCCTCCATCGCCAACCGGCGTCGCGTTGCCAGTAGCGGAGGGCCGCACCGAAGAAGGCCTCCGGCGCGACGTCGGGTTCTTCGGCCTGCTCTGGATTTCGGCCGGCACGACTCTCGGGTCGGGCTGGCTCTTCGGAGCCTTCGTCGCCCTCACCATCGCCGGTCCCGCCGCGCTGATCGGCTGGGTTCTCGCCTCACTCTTCATGGCGCCTCTGGCCCTCGTCTACGCCGAACTCGGCGCCATGTTCCCCGAGAGCGGAGGACCTGGCCGGGTCGTCCACCATGCTTTCGGAAGCTTGGCCGGTGCGACCTTCGGCTGGTTCTCCTACATTCAGGCGGCGACGATCGCCCCGATCGAGGTCCTTGCCGCGATCGAGTACCTGTCGACCAACTCCTGGGCCCACGGCCTCTACAATTCGGGTTCGGGGACGCTCAGCCCCACCGGCTTCATGGCCGCCGCCGCGCTCATGGGCGCCTTCGTCACACTGAACCTCCTGGGCATCCGGCTGCTGGCCCGGACCAACTCGGTGATCACCGTGTTCAAGCTGGCCATTCCCTCGCTCACCGCTCTGGCCCTGGTCGTGGCCGGCTTTCACATCCACAACTTCACCGCGGCCGGCGGCTTCTTCGTGGGCGGCGGCGCGAAGTCCACTCACTCCATCTTGAGCGCCATCACGGCGGGCGGGATCGCCTTCGCTGTCATGGGCTTCGAGGGAGCTCTGCAGGTGGGCGGCGAGAGTGCACACCCGCAACGAGACCTTCCCCGCGCCGTGTTCGGGGCCTTTCTCGGCTGCACGGTGATCTACATCGCGGTCCAGATCGCCTTCATCGGCGCCCTCCCGCCGTCCCGGCTGACGCACTACTCGAGCTGGACGGCGCTGGCCACGGATCCACAGCTTTCGAGGGCGCCGTTCTTCGCCCTGGCCGGGCTCGTCGGCATGGTTTGGCTGGCTTGGGTTATGCGGATCGATGCCGTGGTCTCGCCGAGCGGGACCGGGCTCCTGTACCTGACGGGAGCGTCGAGACTGAGCTTCGGCCTGAGCCGGGACGGCTATGTGCCCAAGCTCTTCTTGGTCGAGGACGAGCGCACCGATGTCCCGCTGTGGGGGG
Organism: Acidimicrobiales bacterium; assembly: GCA_035535015.1. Lineage (GTDB taxonomy): Bacteria > Actinomycetota > Acidimicrobiia > Acidimicrobiales > UBA8190 > Palsa-661. The sequence goes on from DATLQU010000005.1 coordinate 4,842, forward strand.
TGATCATGTCCGGGGCGCTCGGCCTGCTCTTCCTCCTGCCATTCCCGAGCTGGAACAAGCTCGTGAGCGTGGTCACCGGCGCCGTCGTGCTCATGTACGCGGGCGCACCCCTGGCGCTCGGATCTCTTCGGCGGTCTCGGCCGGAGCTGGCCCGGCCTTACCGGCTCCCGGCGGCCGGCCTCCTGGCCCCGGCATCCTTCGTCTTCGCCACCTTCATCGCCTACTGGTCAGGCTGGCAGACGATCTCCACTCTGATGCTCGCCCTGCTCTTCGGCTACGGCTTCATGGGCCTGGCCCGGAGGCTCCACCTGGACCTCGACCCCCCTCGGATCGAGTGGGCGTCCAGCTGGTGGCTCTTGCCCTATCTGGTCGGCCTCTCGGTCGTCTCTTACCTGGGGGACTTCGGCCACGGCGGCATCCTGGGCGGAGTCGGCCCCTTCCGCCACGTCCTGGTGGGCGGTCGCGGCGTCATCCCCCTGTGGTGGGACCTGGCCTGCCTGACCCTGCTGGGCGCGGCGATCTTCGCTGGTGCCATGGCCCAGGGAGGCAGGGCCAGCGGGTCGTCGCCGATCCCGGTCAAGGGATCGGCGAGCTGACCGGATTGCGTGCTCGGACAGTCCCGACTCGGCTCACCGAGGTCGGCTGCGTCTGTTGGCGAGACGCTTCAGGCTCGGACCGAGGTCGCCTCGACCGGTGACCTCGACCTGGTCGAGTTCGAGCCACGACGCCATGAGCCGAAGCTCTTGCGCCAATTCGGCGGCCACCTCCCCCTCGTCCACCCCGGGTTCCGACCAGGCGTTCTGCACCAGCAACGCCCCGTTGGCCCGGTCGGCCTTGAGGTCGACCCGGCCGACCAGCTCCTCGCCCAAGAGGAACGGCAGGACGTAATAGCCGTACCGACGCTTGGCCGGTGGGGTGTAGATCTCGATCCGGTAGTGGAACCCGTACATTCTCAAGGCCCTGTCGCGATTCCAGACGATCGGGTCGAACGGACTCAACAGCGCACGTGCGCGGATTCGACGAGGCCAGCGCGCCTCGGGATGCAGATAGGCCGGGCGCTCCCACTCCGGCACGGTGGCAGGCAGGAGCCGGTGCTCTTCGACGAGCTCGGCCAATGCCTGCTTGCAGTGGGTCGGTGTCATGCGGTGGTAGTCGGCGAGATCCTGGAGCGTCCCGATGCCGTGGTATTTGGCGGCCAGCAGGAGCAACTCCTTGCGGGCCTCGCGCTCGGGCCACTCTGGGCGAGCGAGCACCTCGGCGGGGATCATCCGCTCGGGGACGTCGTAGATGCGAGCGAAGTCGTGTGGTCGCCGTCGAGCGGTGATGCGACCCAGGTAGAAAAGGGCCTCGAGGGCGAACTTGCCGTCGTCGTAGTCCCACCAGGTTCCTCGCTTGCCCACCCGAGTCGAGATGTCGCCGGCGACCAGCGGACCATCGTCCACGACGCGCCGGTAGACCTCCTCGACATAGCTGCCCAGCTGTTCCGCTCTCCGCCGAAAGCCCGGCCACGGATACGGCTCACGCATCCGCCAGCGCAGGAGATGGTGTTGGTCGGTCGGGATGAAGCTGGCCTCGTGAACGATGTACTCGAACAGCTCCCCGTCGCGAGTGGCGTCGTCGATCAGGGTACGGGGATGCGGCCCCAGCCGGGCGAAGAGCGGCAGCTCCTGACTTCGCACCAGGACGTTAACCGAGTCGATCTGGATCAGACCGGTCCGGTCGAAGACCCTGCGCAAGTGTCGCCGGTCGACTCGCCCGGCCGGACGGGGGTCGGCGAAGCCCTGGGCGGCCAGGGCGATCCGCCGCGCCTGGGCGTTGGAGACGGTGACGGTCACTCGGCCGGCCTCTCGGCGGCCAAGACGGTCACGAAGAGACGACCGGCATTCCGCCAGAAGCGGGCCCCGACGGAGTCCGGCGTGGTCGGTGGATGTCCCAAGCGATGGCTGGTCAGGGTGGTCACAGTTTGGAGTGTGCCACCGCTACGTCGGGTCGGCCCAACGGGCACCCCCCCGGGGATCACCAGAGTAGGTCGACAGAGCAACGACCCGTCGAACGGTGGGTGGCGGCTGCTTTCGCTGCGCACTTCTGGTGGACAGCCGGTAAACCCTGCTGCAGTTGGTGAATGGGGCCAAGCTGCGGCAGATCCCGTTGGTGCGATGGATTGCGATCGGATCATCAATGTGGCAGATCCGTTCGTCTCGGGCGAACGGCGCCAGCGAGTCACCGGCCTCCACGGCGTCAGCCCCAGAATCGACTTCGTGGAGACTGCTCAGATCGCGGACATCTCGACCTTGTGGACCCCGCCGTTTCAACTCGGCCGACGGTGAAGGACATGAGGTCGAGTGAACGGGTCAAGCTCCGCCGAGAAGCTCGGTGACGAGGGCGACCAGCTCCTCCCTGGGGACCGCCCTCAACTCATCGAACCACCCGAGGGCCCGCCCGAGATTGATGCCGATGAGGGCGGAGACAACGACCTCGGAACGGAGTCGGGGCCTGTCCACGCCGCGACGGGTCATGGTGGCGATCATGGGCACCACCATGCGTCGGGCTATGTGCGCTTGGGCCGCTTGGCGAATCTCGTCTCGGGTCTCGCCGCGGATGAGGGCCTGGGTCACCGGCCCGAGGCCCTGGCCGTCCATTCGGACCACCATGGCCAAGGCCATGTCCTCCACACTTTCGAACTCAGAGGGCGTGTGGTCCCCTTGCGCCTCAGCGACGACCGCCGCGATATACAGGTCCGCCTTGCCGCCGAAATAGCGGGCGATCAATGCCGGATCGACGCCGGCGGCATTGCCGATGTCACGGATGGTGGTGCCCTCGAAGCCCCGTTGACCGAACAGTGCCTGGGCCGCCTTGAGCAACGCCTGCTTGCTGACCACGGCATTCCTCGGTCTGGTGCCGGCCGTCGGCGGCGGGGCCGGGTTTCGGGGGGTCATCTCCCAGCGGCCTTCCGATCGCGGCCGAATGGCTCACCGGTCAACATCAGGCCGACACCCTCGATCTGCGCGTCGTCTTCCATCAGTCTTTCGACCTCCTCGGATGGTGGGGGGATCTTTCCGTCGGCGCGACCGGGCAACAGGTAACTGAGGAGCGCGGTCATGGCACAAAGCGCGGCGGCGACGACCAGCGTGATCCGGAAACCCAGGAAGGAGGGGAAGGTTCGACCGGCCGGGGTGTGTGCCGTCAGCAGCGCGGCGGCCAGCGCGCTCCCCAACGACAGTCCGATGCTGCGCAGGACCTGGTAGAAGCCCATGGCGCTGCCCGTCTCACCAGACGGGACAACGCGCACGATGAACCCGGGCATGGCCGCGAAGGTGAAGCCGATCCCGACGCCGGCGATTCCGGCGGTCACGAAGGCTTCCCAGAGGGTTCGGTGCTCCAAGGCGAAGAAGAGAGGGGCGGCGGCGAACACCAGCGATCCGAAGGGGATCATGCTCCTGATACCGAAGCGACGGTCGTAGGCGACCAGGAAGCGACTGGCAACAAACGACCCGACGGACAAAGGCACGAATACCAGTCCCGAGACGAGAATCGAAGCGCCGAAGCCGTAGCCACTGGCCGTCGGGATCTGTACGAACTCGACGATGATGGGAAGAAAGAGGTACATGGCGGCGGCGATCAGGAACCCGGACACGTCCGCCGTGAGAACGGACCGGTTCCGGACCTGCCGGACATCGACGAGGGGATCGGCGATCTTGAGTTCGTGTCCGACCCACAGGCCGACGAAAGCCACGCTCAGGACGACCAGGCCGAGGCAGGGAAGCGATGTCCATCCCCACTCGCCAGCTTCGCTCAGGACCACCGAGACTCCGACAACGGCGACCCCGAGGGTGGCCATGCCCAAATGGTCGAACCTTCGTGAGTGCCCTTGCGACCTCGCGGGGAGCACCACCACCACGAGGACGAGTGTCAGGGCGACGGTGATCGCCCCGAACCAGAAGGCACCGCGGAAGCCGAAGATCTGGGCGACCAGAGCGGTCACCGGGTAGCCGAGCCCAGCACCGACGGCGGCGCTCACCGACAGCGTGGCGATGGCGCGCCCGGCCCGGGCGGGAGCGAATTGGCTTCGGGCGATCGCCATCGTCACCGGGAGCAGTCCGAGACCGACTCCCTGCAACCCTCGGCCCAAGACCAGGGCGGTGAAGCTGGTCGACAGGGCGGAAAGCACGCATCCGACCAGGACGACGGCCAGGGCGAATTCGACCACCCGGCGTTTTCGTGGTCCGTCGGCCAGGCGGCCCATGGCCGGTGTGGCCAACGCGCCGGTCATCAGCGCCGCCGTGAGCAGCCACTGTGCGGCGCTCAAGGAGACCTTGTCGGAGCGAGCGATCGACGGGATCAGCGGTGCGCCCAAGCTGCTCACCACGGCGACGAGCGCGGCCACCGTCACCAAGGTGGGCAGAACCCCTCGTTGTCGGCTTCCTGCGAGCACGTCTGCAGGCGACTCTGCGCTCACGGTGGCGGCCGTCGGTCGGGCCGGCGCCAAGTCAACCGCCAAGTGTCATCGTCCAATGACATCATGTGATGACACACTAGCGGAGACGGCTACACGGACACACCCGTGAGGGCCAGAACGACGCCCACCAGACCGGCCGTGAGCAGGGCGCTCACGACCCCGCGTCGGACGACGAAGAGCCAGAGCAGGGCCCCGACAAGCAGAGGGACCTGCCAGAGGTGCCCGAATGTGCGCCCCAGCGGTACCGCTGATCCGGCGATCGCCCCGATCACGGCCGCCCCGGCACCGGTCAGGAATGCCTGGACGGCGAGGTTGGATCGCAAACGGTCAAAATGACGGGCCCCCGTCAGAACGAAGACGAAGGAAGGCGAGAACGCCACCACGGCGGCGAAGAGGCCGCCACCGACTCCTCCCGCGCCATAGCCGACGGCGGCCACGGTGTGGACGACGGGACCCGGCGTCACCTGACCGAGGACCACGGCACTCAGGAACTGCTGTCCGGTCAAGAAGTGGAAGGTGGACACCGCGTCGTGCTGCATCAGGGGGACGATGACGAAACCACCGCCATAGGAGAGGGCGCCGACTTTGAACGCCACCAGGGCCAATGCCCCGAATCCGGCGAAGGCCACGGTGTGGCCCAGGGCGACGGGGACCGCCATAGGAAAATGACTCCTCCGACGCCCTCCGGCCTGACGTATCGCGGTCTCGGCCAGACCAGCGGCCAGCAGCACGAGCACCAGGTACGACCCGAGGACCGAGGCGGCGGCGGCTCCGCCCAGGACATACAGAAGCCAACGCCCCTTTTCCGACGGGCGGCCGCCGACGCGACTCCAACTCGCCGGCACGAAGCCGGAGGCCGCGTGCAGGGCGATCGCCGGTACGGCCGCTCCCGCCCCCGCTGCCGCACCCACGATCCACATCGGCGGCCTTTTCGTCAGGAAGACGGCCGACAAAGCGAGGACCACGAGCAGACCCGGGACGATGAAGCACAGGCCGCCGAGGAGGCCGCCCACCCACCCCCGCAGCTGCCGGGCGCAGAAGATCGCCATCTGGGTGGAGGCGGGCCCGGGCAGCAGATTGGTGGCGGCGACACCGTCCTCGAACTCTCCCGGTTCGAGCCAGTGACGCTGCTCGACGCACAGACGCCGGAGCAGGGCGATATGGGTGGGTGGCCCACCGAAGCCGATGCAGCCGATCCTCGTCCACTCGCGACAGATGGTGGAAAGCGCCACCTCGGCCCGGCGAGATCCTTCTCCGGCGTCGTTCTGATCAGGCACGGAGTTCAGTCTCGCCTCTGCGCACGAATGCTGTTTGTCATCTGTTGGTCGATCATCGGCGCATCGTGCTCAGGTCGGCCTCCGGTCCTGGCGACACTCACGACGTGAGCGACCGCGCCAGACGGCTGACATCGGGCCGATCCTGCCGTCGATCGTGATGGGCTTCATGGCGACGGGGATATGTCAAGCAGCGACCCCTGCGGCCGGGGCGTCGACGAGCGTGCCCGGAGCCCCGGGCTGCCCGATGTTGCCGGCCGACGACGTCTGAGACACGGCCATCTCCACCCTTCCGGGCAACGCCGCGAGCACGACCTGGATGGCCAGCATGAACGCCCACAGAGCGTTCCTTCATCCGGACTTCGGCCCGTCGGGTGACGCGTCCAATCCGTACGGCATCCCCTTCACCGTGATACCGGCCGGGCATCCGTTCGTGCACGTGGCATTCCACTATGGCGACGAGAGCGACGGCGGCCCGTACCCGCTCGGTCCCGACACGCCTATCGAAGGTGGTCAGGCCTCCACCGGTGACCGACACGCCATCATGGTCGACCCCTCGACCTGCACGCTGTATGAGCTCTACGACGCCCAGTACAGCCCCTCGGGTTCGACGGCCGGATCCATCTGGAACCTGAGAAATGATGCCCTGCGACCGGCCCTCTGGACCTCCGCCGACGCCGCCGGACTTCCGATTCTCCCGGGACTGGTGAACAACGACGAAGCGACGTTTGGATCCATGGACCACGCCATTCGCTTCACCGTGTTGCTCCCGTCCCGGTCCCTCCACCGCCGGTGTCGACGACCACGAGCGAACTTTCTGGCCCCCGGCTCGGTGTGAGAAATCACGCCGGCGGCTCATCCTCGGCGACGGCCGGTCCGATGGGGGCGTCCGGACGAGCGACTCGGAAGTCCCCGGGTGCGGTCGGAGGCGACACCAGGGGTCTGGGCGCTCTTGCCTGGCTTGCCCTCTCTCTCGGCACCCTGGCGGTGGCCCCCGGCGTGCCGTTGGCGTGGACGGCGGCACGCCGGTGGCCGTCACCGGCGCGTCCTTCCCCGACGCACGGAGCAGCCGACGAGTAGGCCGATGACAAGGCCGGCCCCGTCACCGGCACAGCACGATCGACGCATGCCAATCGAGGCGGCCCTGACGCGGCGCGATGAGTACCATCACGGCGAGGAGGAACCGGACATGGCGGTGCAGAAGGTCGCGGTGCAGAAGATGAAGGCGAACGGGTTGGGGCTGGCGTATGAGCAGATCGGCCGGCCGGGGGACACACCGGTCTTGGCGATCATGGGCTTCGGCTGCCAGATGGTTTCCTGGCCCGACGCTTTCTGCGGACAATTCGCCGATCGTGGCTTCCACCTGACGCGTTTTGACAACCGCGACATAGGGCTTTCGACGCACCTCACCGAGGCCGGGACTCCGGAAATCGGAGCCGTTATGAGCGCCGACGCATGGTGACCGCCGTATCTGATCGAGGCGCTTGCCCATTGCGTCGACGCCGCCTGATCGCGCCTCGCGGAGACCGATGATGATCCACCGAAGCCCCTTCCCCGACGCCGACATCCCCGACCAAGCCCTGACGTCGTTCGTGTTCGAGTCGGTGCAGGATCGAGCCGAGAAGGTGGCTTTCATCGAGGGTCCGACCGGACGCGAAGTGAGTTACGGCAGCCTGTTCGACTCCATCCGGCGCCTGGCCGGCGGGTTGGCCTCTCGCCGGTTCGGACCCGGTGACGTCCTGGCCATCATGGCCCCGAACATGCCCGAGTACGCCATTCTCTTCCACGGCACGGCGATGGCGGGCGGCACCGTCACCACCATCAACCCGACGTACACGCCGCACGAGGTCCATCACCAACTCGTCGATTCCCGAGCGACGATCCTGGTGACGATCCCCCCGTTCGTGGAGACAGCCCGCCAGGGTGCCGAAGGAACGGGCGTCGAGACGATTGCCGTGGTCGGCCAGGATCCCGGTGACGTCCAGTGCCTGTCCGATCTGATGGGAGAGCCTCTGACCGACCAGGTGCCGGTCGATCCCGGCGACGTCGTGGCCCTTCCCTATTCGTCGGGGACGACGGGGCTGTCGAAAGGGGTGATGCTCACCCATCGGAATCTGGTGTCCAACCTCATCCAGGTCATCGGTCCCGCCGACCTGCGTCAATCCGACACGATCGTCGCCGTGCTGCCCTTCTTCCACATTTACGGGATGCAGGTCCTGATGAATTCGGGCTTGCGGGTGGGGGCCTCGATCGTCACCATGCCCCGATTCGACCTCGAACAATTTCTCCAACTTCACCAGGACCACGGCGTCAACCGGACGTTCGTGGCCCCGCCCATGGTGGTGGCGCTGGCCAAGCATCCTGTCGTCGACGAGTACGACCTGTCCAAGGTCACTCAGATCTTCTCCGGGGCCGCTCCTCTCTCGGCCGATTTGGCCATCGAAACCGGGGAGAGAATCGGGTGCGAGGTGGTGCAGGGCTATGGCATGACCGAGCTCTCCCCCGTGACCCACCTCACCGCACCCGGTGGGTTCAAGCCTGGTTCCGTCGGCGTAACGGTGCCGAATACCGAGACGATGATCGTCGAACCGATTACCGGTGAATCTCTCGGCATCGACCGTGACGGCGAAGTGTGGGTCCGAGGTCCCCAGGTGATGAAGGGATATTTGAACAATTCCTCGGCCACCGCGGACACCATCGACGAAGACGGATGGCTCCACACGGGCGATATCGGCCACATCGACGGCGATGGACATCTCTTCGTCGTGGACCGGCTCAAGGAGCTCATCAAATTCAAAGGATTCCAGGTGCCACCGGCCGAGCTCGAGGCTCTGCTTCTGACCCACCCGGCCGTGGCCGACGCAGCCGTGATCGGCGAACCCGACGACGAGGCCGGCGAAATCCCGATCGGATTCGTCGCCCTCAAACCCGATCACCAGGTCAGCGAGCAAGACATCACGGAATTCGTGGCGGCACGGGTTGCCACCTACAAGCAGATCCGGAAGGTCATTTTCATCGAGCAGATTCCGAAGTCGGCGTCGGGCAAGATCCTCCGCCGCGTCCTGCGAGAGCAGATCACCAAGCCCCCCCTGAAGTGAACGCTTGACGATCTCGGTGGGCCATCGGGGACGACGTCGGCCCCGATGGCCCACCGAGACCAGACCTCCGTTGACGATCCGAGGCACGAGTGGCACGCTTCGCAGTCCAGCTCGGCCACGATCGGGGAGGACTTGACCATGAGCAGGCTCGAGGGTTGCCGTGCCGTCATCACCGGTGCAGCCAGTGGAATAGGCGAGGCCACGGCCCGGCTCTTCGTGGCCGAGGGCGCGACGGTCGTCTTGGCCGATGTCGACGACGACCGGGGCAAGCAGATCGCCGACGACCTGGGTGATCACAGCCGATTCGTCCACACCGACGTCTCCCAGGAAGGGGACATCGACGAAGCCGTGGCACTCTCCGTCTCGGCCTTCGGTGGCCTCGATTGCCTGTTCAACAACGCCGGGAACCCCGGCTCGGTGGAAGGAATCGAAGAGATAGATATGGCGACATTCGATCGGACGGTGGCCATCCATCTGCGAGGGGTCTTCCTCGGGATCCGGGCCGCGGCTCGGGTCATGCGTCCCCAGGGTCATGGCAGCATCATCAACACGTCCAGCGTGGCTGCACTGGAGGCGAATCGAGGAGGGCACGACTACAGCGCCTGCAAGGCGGCCATCGCCCATCTGACCCGCACGACCGCCAACGAGCTCGGCGAGGACGGCGTACGGGTCAACGCCATCTGCCCTGGAGGGATAGCGACATCCATCTTCGCCCGGGCGGCCGGACTGGAAGGAGACGATGCCCAGAGGACGGTCGAGTTCATGTCCGCCGCCCTCGGAGACATCGCCCCCATTCGGCGGGCGGGCCGGCCCCTCGACATCGCCGAGGCGGCGTTGTGGCTTGCCAGTGACACATCGAGCTTCGTGAACGGGCAAGCCATCGCCGTCGACGGTGGCCTGGTGACCGGGCCGCTGCGCAGGGAACAGGGAGCGCTTCTTCAAGCGGTGATCGACACTCTGCGCCAGTCGGCTGGCCAAACGGAGAATGCCTGACGGACCGGGGCGGTGGCGATGAGAACGCCCCCTCGGTACAGTGCGGGCCTATGGCCGACGAAGTGCATGTGACGAGGGATATCGCGGCAGCCCCTGACCGGTTGTGGGCGATGGTGTCGGACGTCACCCGTATGGGCGAGTGGTCACCCGAAAGCGAGGGCGCGACCTGGCTCGGCGGTGCCGACGGTCCCCAACCGGGGGCGAAATTCCGGGGCCTCAATCGCAACGGGAAGAAGAAATGGGAGACGGAGTCGACGGTCGTCGAGGCCGAGCCCGGGCGCCTCTTCGCCTTCCGCGTCACCGCCGCCGGCTTCAAAGTCGCCGAGTGGCGCTACTCGTTCGAGCCCACCGACAGCGGATGCCGGGTCACGGAATCGTGGATCGATCAACGTGGTCGCATCGCCAAGGCCCTCGGGAAGCCGGTGAGTGGCGTTTCTGACCGCGCCACCCACAACCGGGCGGGCATGGAACACACTCTCGATCGCTTGAAGGCGGAGGCCGAGTCCGCCTCATCGCCCGGCTGACGCCCGCCGCCCACCCGGAATCCATCGGACGAGAGTCCGGTCGGACCAACGTCGGACGTGGGAAGATTCCCGGATGCACATCGGGAAAATCAGCATCGAACCCGTGTCGGACGGAAGCATCTTGGCCCCACCGACGCTTCTGTTCAACAAGCCCAACGACGAGGACTGGGCGGCACACCAGGAGTTCCTCGACGACAACGGGCAACTCGTCTTCGAGATGGGCGGATTTCTCATCCGCCACGGGGCCAGGACCGTGCTGGTCGACGTCGGCATCGGCCCCCATTCGGATCCTCTGCGCACGGGGAGCTTTATGACGAGCCTGAACGCTCTCGGTGTGGCGGCCACCGATGTCACCGATGTGGCCCTCACTCATCTGCACTTCGATCACGTCGGATGGGCGTCCGACGGCGAGAAGCCGCTCTTCCCGAATGCCACCTACCGCTGCCATCAGGCCGACTGGGATTTCTTCCTCGGACCCGATCCCTACGACGAATCGTTGGGCGTGCAACTGATGGGAGGTCAACGGGCCATCGAACTGATGCCGGCGTTGGCCGATCGGGTGGAGACCTGGAGCGGGGAAGCAACCGTGCTCCCCGGTATCGACGTTCGTAGCGCGCCGGGCCACACCCCGGGAAGCACGGTCCTGACCGTCTCCTCCGGCGAGGACCGTGTCATTCTGCTCGGCGACGTCGTGCACTGCCCGGCCGAGCTTCTCGAAGACGACTGGGAGATGATCGGCGATGTCGACCGTGCTCTCGCCCAGCGCACCCGTGTGGCCCTGGCCCGCGAATTCGAAGGCACGGACATCCCAATGGCCGCCACCCACTTCCCGGGCCTGCGGTTTGGACGGCTCCTGTCGGGAACGGGTCTTCGACGATGGGTGTTCGACTGACCCCGTGTCGAGAGGCCCTCCGCGATGGAGAGATCTTTCGTCAGCCGGAGGCACTGATGGTGTCGCCGGCATCTCGGTACCGCCCGCCGGGGCTGCCACCCAGACGGTCACCAACAGCAAGAGTGCCGGATCCGGCTCGCTCCCCCAAGCCGTGACGAATGCGGGCCCCGGAGACACCATGGGCTTCGCTCTCTCCCCGGCTGTTTTTTCGTCACCCTGACCAGTTCCCTCGACGTCGCCGCCAACATCACCATTCAGGGTCCGGATTCCGGGATCTTCACGGTGAGCGAGTCCGGGCGCAAGGCGGCTCTTATCGTCAACCCCGGCGTAACAGCGACCATCTCGGGCCTGACAATCGAGAAACGGGGCCATCGGCATCGACAAACGCCAGATGTCTGGACCATCTCCGAAGCCAACAAGGTCCTGCTCGACTCACTGGTCGCCCAGAGATCGGACGGCAGCCTGATCGCCGTGACGAACTTCCCCACGCTGAACGATCGTCGCCTCGGCCTCAGGAACTCGTGGCGCCGTCGGTCGATCACCTTGATCCTGAACGGCCAGGGGCCATCGGGCCCAGTGTTCTTCCAGCTGCCTTCGTTCGTGGACAATGTCGCTGGGAGCTCGGCCGGTCGGATCAATCAGGCATCAGGAACGGTCGCTCTTTCCCCGCTCACGAAGAGCGTGACCGTCCAACTCCGCCATGCGCCCGATCGAGGGCGACCCTTCACCGAACATTTTCACCGAGCATTCCCCGGTACCGTGACCGGGGCTGGGGACGCAACGGCTCTCAGTTGTTCGAGGCGTTCACGACCTGCCGCCAGTAGCAGAGCTGGCGGTACTTGTCGTGCACGGTGGTGGTCTGCCAGCTGATCAGTGTCGCCATGCCGACTTGACTGATCAGGCGGTTGACGAGCACATCGGTCGAACCCGGTTCGTCGTTGCCCATCGTGGAGGCTGGAATCATCATCCCTCGCCGAGAATCCTCACCGGGCTCGAATCGTCTCATCGCTCTGTCCCCTCAACTTTGCTTCGTCGATCCGAAGATGGCTCGGACCCAGTGGACAGAATGAGCCCTCACGGCCAACCGGTGGTCTTCTCCGAGCCAATATTGGGTCAACGCCGATCGCCGCCGCCCTCCGACCGGGCCCAACGTCTCGGCCGGCCAGCGCCCGGAAAGACTCACCGGATGCAGAGCGAGGGGCCTGGAGAGCGTTCGCTGTAGAATTGGTATTGTGTCCGGCGCAGGATGGGAATCCGAAGTAGGCGTTCCCGAATCTCTTCGTGTCGTCGTCATCGACGACCACGAGGTGCTCCGTGCCGGGACCCGGCAGGTTCTCGAGACCACGGATGACATCGTCGTCGTCGGCGAAGCCGATGACTGGAGCGCCGCCCTCGCCGTCATTGACGAACACCGCCCTGACATCGCGCTCGTCGATATCCAGCTTTCCGGTCGCGATGGCATCGAGCTGGCCCGTCAGCTCTCGTCCGATCACCCGGGTACCCGTGTGGTGATCCTCTCGGCCTATGACGACGACGCCTTCATCCGCCGTGCCTTCGAGGCGGGCGTGGCGGGGTATCTGCTGAAGACGATGCCACGCGAGGAACTCATCAATGCCGTGCGCGCTGTCGGGATGGGGACGACCGTGCTCGATCCCGCCGTCTCGTCCCGTTTGGCCCGGACCTCAGCGGCATCGGAGTCAACCGGGGCACCTCGGCTGACGCTGCGCGAACGAGAGGTCGTGGCTCTGGTGGCCGACGGCCTGTCCAACAAGGCCATCGCGACCCGGCTCGGCGTGAGCACGCGCACGGTGGAAGGGCATGTCAATCACGTCTTCACCAAGCTTGATCTGGAGTCGCGGACCGAACTCGTCCGCTATGTCCTGACCAACGGACTTCCGCCCGCCTCCTCCGCCGATCCCAGGCGGAGATGACCGGCAATGGACCTTGGCGGTCCCTCGGGCCCTTTCGCCGCCCGGGTATACGTGATTCCACCTGGACGGTCTAGGTAATTCCACGTACGGCCGAGGTCAGACGTCAGCGTCGCCCTGCGGACTGCTTAATGGTGTGCCCACGGGGTTTGTCGGGATCGGGACGGGATGCCGCCGTGCGAAGCGCTCGGTATCGTTGACGTGTCGGTTGACCAGGTAGACAATCGAAAGAACGATTGAAGCGAGATGGATCGCATGATGTGCGGGGAGGCACGATGACGCGGGGTGGTTGGCTACCCTCCCCTCTGTCGGCATCGGTGACGCTCGTCGTCGCCGCCGCCACGATCCTGGGCTTCGCCCTCACCAACCGCAGCGTGGCCAGCCAGAACCAGGCCCTGCTCAAGAGCGACACCACCCAGGCCGCCGAGTACGTCTCGTCGATCGTCACCGGATTCGGATCGACCCTGGAGGCCCTGGCCTCCGGTGTCACGTTGTCGAACGGCTCCCCCTCCGAATTCGAGGCACAGGCCAAACCCCTGGCGCAGGCGCCGATCAGCATGATCCTGGCCCGCAAGACGAGCCTGGGATACGTCGTCACGGCCACGGCCGGAACGGGCGCCGTCGTCGGCCAGACCGTCGGTCCCCGCATGGAGACGACGCTCGAAAAGGCGGGCTCGACCCTCAGGGCGGCGCCGGTCCGTTTCGACGGCAAGACCACGACACTCGGATTCGCCGTCGGCCCACCCCTGGTCCCCGCCGGTCTGGCCATCTTCGAAAGTCTGAAGATCAGCCCCTTCCTGGCCATCAGCGCCACCCAGGCTGCACCCTTCCGGGTGCTCCAGGCATCGGTGTACGGCTCGCGCCATCCGAGGGCGGATCAGCTCGTTCTGGCCAACACCCGCACGTTGCCCCTGACAGGACCGACGTCCGAAGCGCCGGTCAGCATCGGTTCGAGCACCTGGTGGTTGATGGCCTCAGCCCGGTCCCCCCTGGCCGGAGGGTTCCCCAACGCCGCGCCGTACATCATCCTCGGGGTGGGTCTGCTCCTGGCTCTGGCCATCGGCAGCACGGTCGAGGTTCTGGTGCGACGCCAGCGTTACGCCACCGGTCTGGTGGCCCAACGCACCGCCGAGCTCGACGCCTCCCACGCCGCCCTCATGCGCCACGAACGGCTCTCCGCTCTCGGGGAGATGGCGTCGACCATCGGCCACGAATTGCGCAACCCCTTGGCCGCGGTGATCAATGCCCACTTCATGCTCCGTCACAGCCTGGGTCCCGCCACCACACCGGACGTCGACCGGCATCTGGTGATGGCGGAACGACAGACGGCCCGGGCGGCCACTCTGGCCGACAATCTGACCACGTTCGTCCGCCACCGCCAGCCGAACCCCGTCCCGCTCGAGCTCGCCGTCGTGGTGGACGAGGTGCTGGCCGCCACTCCCCCGCCGGCCGGTATCGAAGTGGCGGTCGACGTCCCACCCGTGGTCATCCAGGCCGACGGCGATCAATTCACCCAGGTTCTGGCCAACCTGATCGTGAACGGCTTCCAAGCCATGCCCGACGGGGGGACTTTGCGCATCGAGGCGTCGGTCGAAGCCGGCGAGCTCGTCCTGACCATCAGCGACTCGGGCACCGGGATCGAAGCCGGCTCCGAGGACAGGGTGTTCGATCCCTTCTTCACCACGAAGGCCAGCGGGACCGGTCTCGGTCTGGCCATCGTCTCGCGCATCGTGGAAGCCCACGGGGGAGATGTCACCCTGCACAATGGACCGGCGGGCGGAGCCGTCGTGACCATACGCCTTCCTGTCACGTCGTCTCCCGAGCTCGCCCGACGGTGACAACGGCCGTGATCCGCGGACGGCGATGACCGCCATGACGAACGGCGGAGCCGGTCCCATCCCCGACGGCGACCAGACGTCCCACGCCGACGTTCTGGTCGTGGACGACGAAGCCGACGTGCGCGCCTCGATGTCTGAGGTGCTCCGGACCTCGGGCTTCAGCGTCGACGAGGCCGAAGACGGTCAGGTGGCCATGCGCCTTCTGCACGAACGCCGGTACGGCATGGTCCTGCTGGACATCCGCATGCCCCGGGTCGACGGTGTGGCGCTCATCGAGTCGGTCCGGGATCTCCCGCCTGTCGTCGTCCATTCCGCCTACTCCTTGAGTAGCGAGGAGCGGGGCCGGCTCGGGGAGAAAGTGGTGCTGTACCTGCACAAACCGGTGTCACCGCCGCAACTGTTGAGCGCCGTCCGGGGCGTCCTCGGCGGCGGCGAAGACGGCTGAAGCGCCCCGGGGCGTCGGCACTGGACGCAACTCCGACGAGCCCCGGTCGACCAGGGCGGCGGGGACCTCGACAGCCGCACCGAAGGCCGCCTTGTGGCTGGCCCGACGCAACGCGGCGATCACCGGTCGTCCGACGGTGAGGACGAGAACGGCATTCACCACCGCTCGTGGGATATCGAAGCCGAGCGAGGTGGTGACGTCGAAGGCCAGGAAGCGGGCCAGGTTGTGCCCGACCCCGGCGCCCGGTTGGAAGGAGAACGACGTGGTGGTGCCGGCGCCGTAGGGCCAGAACCACAGGTTCGTGAGCAGGCCGTAGAGCAGACAGGCCACCGCCGCGTAGCCGGCCAGGATGGCGAGCTCCCATCGGCCCCGGCGCCGGGGTAGGAGGCCGGCGCCGTAGGCCATCCACGCCGCCGCCATCATCTGGAAAGGCAACCAGGGGCCCACGCCTCCGGTCACGAGCGCCGAGGCGAAGAGCGTCAGTGCCCCGAGGAGAAAGCCGAAGTGCCGGCCCAGGACGTAACCGGCCGGGAAGAGAAGGAAGAAGGTGGGCTCGAAGCCGGCCGTTCCGCCCGAGGGAATCCGCAGAGCGGCACCGATGGCCCCGAGGACTCCGAGAAGAGCGACCCCCTTGGCGTCGATGCCTCCGGTGGTGACCTCACCGAGGAGAGCCACCAGCAGCAGCGGGATGATGGCCGCCATGACCCAGGGGGCGTCGCCGGCGTGCGCCTGGTTGTTCTGCGCGGAGAGGTGGACGAAGAGCGGCCAGCTGAGTGCGGCCAGACCGACGAGCGAGGCCACGGCGACGGCGAGGGCGCCGCGCCGGGTGAACCGGGTGGCGCCGTGGCGGGTGGCGTCGGCGCTCACCGGATCGATCCCGAGTCGACCAGGGCCGACTCGACCTCGGCCACCGTGAGCCATTCGGTCGGCGCCAGGATGCGGGCCACTTGCGGCGCCAGTCCCGGCGTGTGGCACACCACCTCCCGGGTGGGACCGTCGGTGATGATCTCTCCGTCGGCCAGGACGACGACACGATCAGCAGTGTCGGCCACCAACTCGACGTCGTGGGTGGCGAGCACGACACTGTGACCTTCGGCGGCCAGGTCGCGCAGCATAACCGTAAGCCGGGACTTGGCGATGTAGTCGAGCCCGCGGGTCGGTTCGTCGAGGAGGATGAGGGGCGGGGCGGGCGCCAGCACGATGGCCAGGGCCAGGGCCAGGCGCTGTCCCTCGGACAGATCACGCGGATGGATCTGGTCAGAGAGTCCCGGCATGAGGCGCTCGAGAGTCGCCCGCGTACGGCCCGGGGCCAGTGACGCGTCGTGATCGGCGTCCCGGCATTCGGCGACCACGGAGTCGGCGCTCAGCATGGAGGCCGGATCTTGGGGCACCAGCCCCACCAGTCGCACCGCCTCGGCCGGACGCATCTCCGAGGGTTTACGACCCTGGACCGTCACCGATCCCTGTTCCGGGGACCGCAAACCGACCAGGTGCCGCAGCAGTGTCGTCTTCCCGGCGCCGTTTCTGCCCATGACGGCCGTCACCTCGCCGGCGGCCAGGTCGAGGCTGACGCCCTCGAGGGCCAGGAGCCGGCCGTAACGGGCCGACAACCGCCGCACCGTGGCCACCACCGGTCCCGGCGTGGGCCGACCGACGGCGGCGGGCCGGACCACAAGGCGCTGGCGCAGACCGCCGGCGAGCCGCCGGGCGTCGCGCACGGACAGAGGGAGCGGGTCCCAGCCGGCCACCTGGGCCAGCCGGACGATCGGAGGGGCGACGGAGCTGAGGGCGAGCATGGCGGCCGGTGGTCCGGCCCGCACCCCGCCCGCCGTCTCCGGCACGGACACGATCACATCGGCGGCGTGGACGATCCGTTCGAGTCGGTGCTCCGCCACCACGATGGTGACGCCCTGGTCGTGGACCAGTCGCGACAGCGCGGCCAGGACCTCTTCGGCTGAGATGGGATCGAGTGACGAGGTCGGCTCGTCGAGGACGAGGAGGCGGGGCGCGGCGGTGAGAACGGCCCCGATGGCCACCCTCTGTCTCTGGCCCCCGGAGAGGGACATGATGGCCCGCTGGCGCAGGGAATGCAGGTTCAAGATGTCGAGGACGTCCTCCACCCGCCGGCGCATGGTGGGGGGGGACAGACCCAGGTTCTCCATGCTGTACGCCAGTTCGTCCTCCACGATGTCGGCCACGAAGGTGGCGTCGGGATCCTGACCGACGAAGCCGACGACATCAGCCAGGTCACGCGGTCGATGGTCGGCCGTGCTCCTTCCGTCGACGAGGACCCGGCCCGTCAGCCGGCCCCCGGAGAAGTGCGGTACCAATCCGTTCACGCTGCGCAGCAGCGTCGACTTGCCGGCGCCGGTCGGTCCGACCACCAAGGCCAACTCGCCCTCGCCGATGGCCAGCTCGACACCCTCGAGGGCGGGGCGCTCCCGATCGGGATACGTGACCGACATGTTCTCGAAGACGATCATCGGACGGAGGTGTCGATGGGAGGCGGCGCCACGACCGACGGCAGCGCCGCCAACAGCAGCCCGAGCAAGGCCAGGGGCGGGACGGCAGGAAGGGCGAGCGGATAGACGGGCATGGCCAGAGACGCCGCGTCGCGCCGGCCCACCACGATGACGGCGGCCAGGGCGGCGGCCGAGACCACGACGGTGACCCACTCTCGGCCGGCCCAACGGTCGGGTCGGTAGCGGGTGCGGCTCCCGACCGACGTGGCCACCAGTCCGGCGATGACGAGGAGAGCGCCGACGCCGACGACCGGCAGCCCGAGCCCGGACGGCGCACCCGAATCGAGGACCCCGTAGACACCGACGGCCAGACCCAGAAGACCGGCCAGCGTGGCCGCCGACGCCAGCCGCTGGCGCGTCGACGAGACGGCCCGGCGGCCGAAGCCGCGGCTGTCCATCGAGGCGGCCAGGGCCAACGACCGTTCGAGAGCACCTTCCAGAACGGGCACGGCCAGACCGCGCATGCCGGCCGGACCCGAGACGGCGCGTCCCCGCAGCCGTCGGGCGTCGCGCACCTTTCCGATCGACGCGATGACCTGGGGGGTGAACGACACCGCCACCGTGACGGCCACGGCGATCTCATAAAGCCCGGCCGGGACGCAACGCAGGAGGCGGAAGGGGCTGACCAGAGCGTTGGCGGCCCCCACGCACCCGAGTATGGCGGCCAGTCGTAGTCCCTGACAGGCGGCACCGACAACGGCGTCGGCCGTCACCGGACCGCCGAGGGTCACGCCCGCCAACCACGAGGGCAGGGCCAGGGACGGGATGGTGAAGAGGGTGTGACCGGGGATGCGCTCACCGAAGAGCACCTGCACGACCACGCGGATCACCACCACCAGCGCGCCCAGACGCAGCAGGGTGCCGTAGGAGCGGGCCCACGTACTTTGCGGTCGACGCGACACCACCACCCAGCCGGCCACGGCCAGGATCAGGCCCAGACAGAGAGGATTGGTGGTCCGCGCCGCGGCCGCCGCCAACAAGATGGCCCACGCCCACCACGCCACCGGATGGAGCGGGGCGACACGCAGGGTGGTGAGTCGACGGGCCACGACGACGTCACTCGGACCGTGACACTCGACGCGTCCGGATCACGGCCGCCGTCGCCAACAGCACGATCAGGACCACGGCCCCGATCACGCCGGCGGGCACGCCCCCGTGCTCGGGACCACGCTTCGACGCCAGACGGGTCGGGGTCGGCTGGCGCGACGTCGACGACGACACCCGACCGGTGGCGCCGGAGGCGGGGGGAGCCGACGTGGTCGTCCCTGCGCCGGTGCCCGCGGCCGACGTTCCGATGGTGCCCGGGCCGGCCACGAACGGTTTCGGACCCGACGACACCGACGAGGATGCCGGTGACGACGCCGGCGCCGGCGTCTGTGTCCCCGGACCTCGGCCACCCGACGGTCCCGTCGACGGCAGGGTCGTCGACGGCACGGTCGTCGGGGCGGGACCCGTGGGCGTGGTGGTGGTGGTGGGCGGCACCGAGGCCGGGCACAGGGCCGACACGTCGGACGGCGAACGCGGTGGTGGATCGGCCGGGGTGGCGCTTCCCTCCGGCTCGTAGCGCCAGCCCTCCACGTCACCGGCGGCGACCGTCCACGAGGCGGGCCCGACGCTGGCATAGGTCCACGTCGAGCCGCCGTGGAAGTAGGCCCAATAGGCGTAACGGCTGCCGCTTTGTTGACCACATCCCGTCGCCGGATAACCGTCGATGCCACACAAGAGGCCGGAGATGGCGTACCGCGGCGCGATGCGGCCGAGCAGCTTGGCCCGGGCGCTGAGGACCTGGGCGTCGGTACTCCCCGCCGGCACCGACACGCACGACACCTCGGGTTGATCCGAGGGTCCGCCCCGATCGACGACGACGGGGACGACGATCGTGGTCTTCGTGGCACGCCGCACCGACGCACACAGCCGGGTGTGATGCACTGTCGCCCCGGCGCCCGGAGCCGGGACCGCCGTCAGGCGCATAGCCACCGCTGCGGCCGGAGCGGCGCCGGCGGTGAAGAGGGCGGCGATGCCCAGGACGGTGGCCACGGCCACCACCGTCCCGGGCTGGGATCGAGCCCTCACTGTCGGCTCACTGTCGGCTCACACTGTCGGCTCACTGTCGGCTCACTGTCGGCTCACTGTCGTCTCACCATCCACGCACCGACCGCTCCCGGGTCAGTGCGCCGGGCATTTCAATTTGGGCAGACCCGGCGCGAGCGTCTTGGCGACGAGCGGGAAGGCCACCCCGGCCGCCCCGGGAACCGCTTGCAAAGTGGCCAGCAGATTGGGTCCGCTCACACCGGGAAAGGTGTACGCCCCCCTCTGGGCCTTCACGGCCGAGCACCCCAACTGGAACGTGGCCAGTTCGGTGACCGGCGTCGCTCCTGCGGACTGGGTGAACACCGGGTTCCCCAGTTGGCCCAGAGCCACCAACGCCTGGATGACTTCGCCGGTGGAGTCGGGATCCGGTGGCTGACTGGTGGCACCGATGAAACCGAAGCCCCCGTCGGTGTTCTGCGACGACTCGAAGAACGACAGTGGGCTCTGGGCGAAGCTGCCTCCGGCGGCGACGAGACCTTCCACGGCCAACGCCGTCGAGTTCGTGTCGGGGCCGGAGAAGGTGTCGGGATCCGGTGGCGCGCACGGCGTCGTCGTGTCCGACCGGTAGGACTCCCACCCTCCGTCGGCGCATTGTTGGCCTTCGAGCCAACTGACCCCGGCGGCCACCGAGGCCGACCCGGCCAATCCCTGGTTGACCAGAGCCATCAGGGCGAGGCCCTGGCGGAAAGCGCCGTCGAATTCGGGGTCCGACGTTCCGAACAAGCCGGCGTCCGACCCGCTCGGCCGCTGCGAGGCCTCCAGACGGGCCACCAGGTTGTCGGCCGCCTTCGTCCCGCCGAAAGCGGTGGGATCGTCGCCGGCGGACTGACCGCCCATCGCCTGGGCGGCCAGGATCACAGTGGCCAGTGCACCGGCATCATCGACACCTCCGGGGCTGACGTAGGAGCTGAAGTGCTTTTTCAGCCAATGCATCGCCGCGTGGGCCTTGCTGCCACCGGCGCCGGCCGACGCCATGGCCAGCACGGCTTCGGCCGTGGAGCCCGGATCGGGTGTGCCGTTCGAACGGATGAAGGCCCCGCTGAATTGTCGTCCCAGCCAGCCGGCTCCTGCCTGGGCGGTCGTGGGTTGTGCAACCGGTGCGGCCGACGGTGGAGAGGTCGGTGCCGCCGATGCCGACATGCTGGCGCCGAATCCAACGGAAAAGATGGCGACACCGGCGACGGTTGCCCGCCGGATGATTGACCACATGGTGCTTCCTCTCCCGGGTTCCGAGCCCCGGGAGGCGCAACTGGCGCCCGTGCGGGTCCCAGTCACCGTGCCTCTCGACGGTTGATAGGAGCCACCGTCGTCAGGTATCCCGGCTTACGAGGACAGGTCCCCGTCTACGGTTGCGGGCCAGCGCCGGAATTCGACCGGACTTCCCCTGAGCGACAGCGGGCGACGATTTTGCGTCGCCGCCGCCACTGTAGCCAGGTCACCGTCATCGCTGCCACCAGCTCGTCGGTCGGGCTCGGTCGGGCTCGGTCGGGCTCGGTCGGGCTCGTCGGGCTCGTCGGTCGGGTCACGACACGGCCAGTAAGACGGCCACGAATCCGGTGTAACCAGCGACGATCAGCCAACCGTGGCCACGCCGGAGCCCCCGTCCGGCGTAGGCGAAGACCAATGTCACCACGGTCAGTGCTCCGTACCAGGCGACGATCAGGGTCTGCGGCCCCGTGGGCCGGGCCAGGCCGATGAAGGTGGCGGGCAGCAGAAGGCCGAACACGATATTGAAGGTGTTGCTGTTCAATGTGGTGCTCAGCATGGCCGCCCCTCGACCCCGGGCCGCCAGGTAGACACCGGCCACGGCATTGGGCAGGCTCGTGACGGCGGCGAGGACCAGTCCGCCGACGACGATGCCGGCGAGATGGTCGTGTCGTCCCACCGTCGAGGCGGCGCGCTCCATGACCACACTCGAGGCGACGACGACGATCAGGGCGACGACGGCGACGACGGCATCGCCGCCCGTGCCCGGTGGCGGCCGGATGGCCACCTCGAGTTCCGCTTCTTCCTCGACCACGGCCGACTCGAGCCAACGGCCCCATCGCCGCGGCACGACCCGCCGCGGGATCTGTCGTCCCCGCGTCCCCAGAAGAATGACATAGGGAACGAGGACGACGAGCACGAGCACCATGCCGGCGACGGATCCCACCGCGCCGACGGCGCAGACGAAGCCGATCAGCGCCACCCATGACGCCACCGCGCCGCCGAGGACGACGACCTTGCGATGCAGGTCGACCCGGCCGGCCACGACGGCGCCGAGGCCGAGCAGGGCGGCCAGGTTGAAGACGTTGGAACCGATCACGACACCCGATCCGACAGCGCGCTCGTGGTGCACCACGGCGGTGACGGCGGAGGTGATCTCGGGGGTGTCGGCGGCCAGAGCGGCCACCAGTCCGAGCAACGCCTCCGAGAGTCCGATGCGCTCGCCCAACCGTTCCAGCCGGGTCACGAGAACCCAACTGGTCGCCAGGCTGACCAGTGCTCCGACTGCAAAGGCCACGAAAGCCACGGCGGCAACCTTTCCGCGAACGAAACGACACGCCGACCAGGCTTCCCGGCTCTCCGCCGGAAACTGTAGGTCGTGACCGTCCGAGACCGGCACCTCCCGCAATTTTGAGGACGCCGGGCGGGCCGGCGGCGGGTGTATTGGCTGAATGTTGATGCCGCGGAGGGAGGGCATTGGTGCCGCTCCCTCAGCCTGTACTGGACAGGGTCCCCCCGCTCGTCAAGCACCAAACGGGATCCCCAGGGAGTTCGTGCACCGTGTGGTCTCCGACAGAATTTGCCGGCGCTTCGATGACAGCCGGCGAGGCGCGTCCGCCGCGGCCGGCCCGCCGGGCCCACCGGCCCGCCATCCTCCTGATCGTCGCCATTCTCCTGGCCGGTGCGGTGGCCGTGGTGGCCAAGCCGCTGACGGCCACGGCCGCATCCACCCGGACCTCCGCCGCCGGGCGCCATGCCCGGACCCACGACTCCCGGACCGGTAACGCCGTGAAGGCGGTCAAAGTGATTCCCGGTGTCGCCACCTCTCCCAACTGGTCGGGCTACGTGGCCTACGCCTCGTACAACGAGGTGAGCTTCAACCAGGTCAGCGCCCAGTGGACCGAGCCCGCCGTCACCTGCCCGAAGAAGAACGCCTGGACCCTCTTCTGGGTCGGCTTCGACGGATGGCCCAAGACCGACGGCACCGTCGAGCAGGGGGGCACCTCGGCGCAGTGCGTGGGCGGCGTCCCGCAGTACAGGGCCTTCTTCGAGATGTGGCCGACCATGGCCGTCACCACCCTCTTCTCCGTGAACGCCGGTGACCGGATCTCGGCCAGAGTCGTCTACTCCCCGAACACCCAGCAGTTCCTCATCACCGTCACCGACATCACCTCGGGGATCTCGCAGACGAAGACGCAGAGCTGCGCCGTCGGACTGGCCTGCGCCCGGACGTCGGCCGAATGGGTGGCCGAGTCACCCTCGCACTTCGGCACCAAGATGTGGTTCCCGCTGGCCAACTACGGGACCATGAACTTCACCGAGGCCCAGGCCACCGACACCTTCGGCGTGACCGGTCCCATCTCGGACTCCCACTGGGTGAACTCGGGCATCGAGCGGATCGCCGGCTCGGCCAAGGCGCTGGCCAAGGTGTCGACGTTGCAGACATCCGGTTCCGGGACTTCGACCTTCTCCGACACCTGGCATCACAAGTAACGGGCGCTGCCGTAGCCTCGGCGGCCGTGACCGCCGTCGGGACCGAGAACGACGATCCGTCCGTCGTCGTGAGCAGCCCGGACCGTTCGTCCCCGGCGAGCAGACGCGCCCTGGTGGGACCGGTGCTGTCCCTGGCCGGCTGGTGCGGATTCGCCTGGTACGTCTTGTGGCAGGGCACCGTCGGCCCGCCGGTCCTCTGGACCGATTCCACCTCCTACGCCACCGTTGCCGGCCATCCGCTGTGGAGCACCGGATTCTGGGCCGGCCAACGCCCTCCCCTGGCGCCCCTGGTGCTCAAGATGGTCGGATCGTCCACCGGCTTCGTGGCCTTCCAGTCGTTGCTGGCCGTGGCCGCCTGGGGGCTGCTCGCCTTCACCGTGGGCCGGCTCGTCCCCGCCGGCTGGCGCCGGGTGGCCGCCGCCTGGACCGTCCTCGCCTTCGCCAGTACGACGCCGGTCATCTTGTGGAACCGCTCCGTCTTATCGGAGTCGCTGTCGCTGTCCATCCTGGCCGTCCTGGTGGCCGCCGTGATCTGGACGGCCCGTCACCTCACCTGGCCCCGGGTGACCGCCGTGCTGCTGGCGTCGTGGGCCTTCGCCGAGACCCGTGACGCCCAGGTGTGGACGGTGGGGCTCCTCGGTCTCGCCCTCGCCGTCGTCGTCCTCGTCCACGGCCGCCGTCATCGCCGGTGGTCACGGCGCGCCGGGGCGCTGGCCGCTGGTCTGCTCCTGGTCGCCGGCCTCACCGGCGGGGACGCGGGCCACACCGGACGGACCATTCAGAACATGGCCAACGTCCTCTTCGTCCGTGTCTTTCCCTTCCCGGCCCGGGTTTCGTGGTTCGCCGCCCACGGCATGCCCGACGCGCCCACCATCGACCGCCTGGCCGCCGGCGTCGCCGCCACCCCGGGGACGGCCAAGGTGGTCGGCCTCGACCTCTCCGATCCCGACAACGCCCGCCTCGGCCGCTGGATCGCCGACCACGGCCAGGCCACCTATCTGCTCTGGCTGGTCACCCATCCGGACTACCTGATCACCGAACCCCTCCTCCGGCCCGAACAGGCCTTCAACTTCGCCAACGGCTCGCTCACCTTCTACGCCGTCACCGGACGGGTCGATTCCCCGCTCACCGCCGTGTTCTGGCCCGCCTGGTGGTGGCTGCTCCCGCTCACGGCGATCGGTCTGGTGGCGGCCACCGTCACCGGCTGGTGGCGAGAACGCAGCGCCCCGACCGTCGTCTTGTTGGCCGTCGTGGGACTCCTTTCCATGCTGATCGCCTGGCAGGGTGACGGCCAGGAGGTGACCCGGCACACCATCGAGGGTTTCGCCGAGCTGCGGCTGGCCGTTCTCGTCCTCTTCGTCATCGGCCTCCTGCGGACGACCCGGCGGCCGTGGCCCGGCGGCGGTGACGCCGGTCAGCCGAGCAGCCGACGGCGGACGGCGCGGGCGCGACCGTTCACACCCACGGTGGGCCGCCGCAGCAGGACGTAGAGCGTGGGCAGCCCGGCGCGCGCCCGCGGCAGCCGCGGGTAATAGCGACGCAGCCGGTCATCGAGCCGGAGCCCGTACCGCTCGTCGTCGGGGTCGAGGGTCAGATCGAGCCGCCGGCGCAGCCGGTCGTCGAGGGTGGTGACGGCCAGCACCCGGCCGGGCCGGACGATGGCCCGCGGCACACCGGGGTGGGAGAACCACAGGATCTGATGGGCCAGTGTCCGGCCCTGGTCGGTGGCGCCGAGCAGGTCCCCGGCCAGGGTGGCCTCGAGATAGCCGGCGAAGCCGCGCCGGTCGGCGGGCAGCGACGGGGCCGGAATGCCGACGAAGCGGGCGAAGGCGACCATGTCGCCGTAGTAGGCGTCCGCCTCGCCGGCCGTGAAGGGGGCCACCCACCGGGTGTACGCCACCTCGGCCGAGTCGACCAGGGTGGCCCAGACCCATGTCAGCAGCTCGGCGTCGTGCGCCGTGTACCCGGTCCCCGCCGGCCATGGTCCGGCGCCGTCGGCCAGGCTGCCCTTGATGTGGTCGTGGGTGGCGTAGATCTGCCGGGCCGCGCCGCGCGCCGTGGCCGAGTCGCCGAAGACGAGCCGGAGGGCGGCGTCGACGGTCACCCAGGCCCGGCGCCAGGGATGCCGGCGGAAGGCGCTGTGATCCTCCACCCCGGCCGCCACCAACGGGTGGGCCACGTCCATGACCAGAGCCCGTTGGATCATGAACGCCGTCACCGGCTCGGCCACCACCCGGCGCAGGAAGCTGGTCCGGCCGAGCGGCGACGGCGCCGTCGGATCGAGGGCACCGAGCGCCGGAACCGGTGGTGACGGTTCGGACGGGTCGGGCGTGCCGGGGGCGTTCATGGCCGCGGCCCGGTCAACGGGGCCTGGGGTCCCTCCACATGGGCCAGACCGACGGTCCGCCGAAGGGCAGGGCGATCTCGCCGGTCACCTCGAAGCCGTGACGCCGGTAGAAGGCGATGTTGGCGTGCTTGGAGGACTCGAGATAGGCGGGGACGCCCTCCTCGTCGCAGCGCTCGAGGATGGGGGCCAGAAGGGCCGAGCCGACCCCTTTGCCCTGGGCCGCCTGCCGGGTGCCGAGGACGCCGAGATACCAGTGGGGCGGATCCTTCGGGTGCTGGCGCTCCACGTGGTTGAGCGTCCGCAGGGCCCGGACGGCGTGGCGGCCGAGCGCCCTCATCATGTCGGGCAGGAACCGGAGGATGGTGGTGGGCGCGATGATGGCGTGGCCGGGCGGGGCCCAGAGAGCGGCGCCGGAACGGTCGGCGGTCGTCCACACCGTCTGCAGCGGCAGGTAGTGGCCCCGGAGCTGGACGCTGAAGAGCCGGGCCAGCCGCCGGGTCCGGCTCTGCTGCTCCCGGAGGATCCACGACATCACCGGGTCGTTCCAGAAGGCGTCGGCCAAGGCGTCGGACACGCCGACCAGATCGGCGCTGGTGGCGGCGACCACCACCGGCGCCTTCGCCCCGGCGGGCTTCTCGGGCTCTGTGTCCACGGCGCCGAGCCTACGGCCATCGCGCCCGGACGCGAGAAACCCCCACCGCGAAGTGGGGGTTCTCGGACTCTGGGGATTATGGAGTCTGGGGTTTGGGACAGAGGCTGTCCGAGAGAAACATCGGCAACCGGGGGGCCGACTTGAGCACGGCGGCCACAACTCCCGGACAACAGCCCGCTCCCCGCAGGTCGGGCCCGGGCGGATGCCCGGCGAGGTCCGCTAGGAAGGGGGGATGGAGCTGGCCGAGCTGAAGGTGACCCGCTACCAGTGCGACGGGGCCGTGGCCACCATCACCCTGGTCCGGCCCGAGCGGCTGAACGCCTGGACGGGCCGGATGCACGCGGAGTACCGGGCCCTGCTGGCCCGGGCCGCCGGCGACCCGGGCGTCCGGGTGATCGTGGTCACGGGGGCGGGCCGGGGCTTCTGCGCCGGGGCCGACACCCGGGCCCTCGAAGGCCACGTGGAGCGTGGCGCCTACGACCCCGGCACCGGCCCCGATCTGGCCCGGCCCGGCTACGGGGTCAGCCCCGAATTCGACGCCGACTTCGCCTACCAGTTCGGCATTCCCAAACCCATCATCGCCGCCGTGAACGGCCCCGCCGCCGGAGTGGGTTTCGCCCTGGCCTGCTACTGCGACCTCCGCTTCGCCGCCCGGGGGGCCAAGCTGACCACGGCCCACGGCCGGCTGGGCCTGCCGGCCGAGTTCGGCCTCTCCTGGTTGCTGCCCCGCTTGATCGGCCTCACCCGGGCGGCCGACCTGCTGCTCTCGAGCCGGGTCTTCCTGGCCGAGGAGGCAGCCGTTATGGGACTGGTCAACCAGGTGGTCGAACCGGAGGAACTGCTCGAGGTCACCTCGGCCTACGCCCAAACCCTCGCCACCGAGGTCTCGCCCCGGTCGATGGCCGCCAGCAAACTGCAGATGTACCTCGACCTGCACCGCGACGCGGCCACCGCCGTCCACGACTCGGCCGACCGGCTGGAGGCCATGATGAAAGCACCCGACTTCGCCGAGGGGGTGGCGGCCATGGCCGACCGCCGACCGCCACGTTTCGCCGATCCGCCCCGGTCGGCAGACGACAGACGGCCAGGGGAAAGAGATGCCTAGGGTGACCGACATCGGAACCGATCGGACCCGACCGGGGACGCAGTTGGCGGCCGGCCTCCTCGACCCCGGCCTCTATTCGACTGATCCCCATCGCCTCTTTCGCGCCCTGCGGGCCGAAGCGCCGGTGGCCTGGAACGAGGAGCACGGCTTCTGGGCCGTCAGCCGGCACGCCGATGTGAGTGCCATCGGCTTCGACCATCAGGCCTTCTGCGCCCACCAAGGCATCTTGGTGGAGGAGATCGGTGTCACCTACGAGACGCCGCCCACCATGATGCACACCGATCCCCCGGCCCACACCCGCTACCGCCGGCTCGTCCAACCGGGTTTCAAGCCCACCGTCGTCCGGGCCCTCGAACCGGCCATCCGGGCCCGGGCCCGCGCCCTCGTCGGAGGGCTCGACGCCGGCCGGACCGTCGATGTGGTCGAGGAGCTCTCGGTGCCCCTGCCCCTGCAGGTGATCTCCGAGATCATGGGCCTGCCCGTCGAGGACTGGAAGCGTTTCTACGAGTGGTCGGAGGCGGTCATCCCCGGCGCCACCGACTGGCCCGAGGAGCGCCGGAACCAATTGCAGGGCGAGATGATCAGCTTCCTGATCGAGCTGACCACGGCCCGCCGGCAGACGCCCGAGGACGACGTCCTGACCGAGCTGGCCCGGGCCTCCATCGACGGTGACCGGCTGTCCGACGCCGAGCTGGCCATGTTCCTCGTCCAGTTGCTGGTGGCCGGCAACGAGACCACCCGGAACATGATCTCCGGCGGACTGGTGGCCTTCGCCGACCATCCCGGCCAGTTCGAACGGCTGGCGGCCGACCGCGCCCTGGTCGTCCCCGCCGTGGAGGAGATGCTCCGCTACAGCACCCCGGTGGTCTCCTTCATGCGGACGGCCACCCGGCCCACCGAGCTCTCCGGGGTGGCCATCGCCGAAGGTGAGCCCGTCCTGATGCTCTACGCCTCGGCCAACCGTGACGAAGAGGTCTTCGGTCCGACCAGCGCGCTCTTCGACGTCGGCCGCCATCCGAACCCCCATATCGCCTTCGGAAACGGCGCCCACTTCTGCCTGGGGGCGGCCCTGGCCCGGCTCGAGGGCCGGATCGTCCTCGAAGAGCTCCTCGACCGCTTCGCCTCGGTCGACCGGGCCGGTCCCGTGGAGCGTTCGGGATCGTCGGTGATCGCCGGGGTCCGCCGGGCCGAGCTCCAATTCACCGCCGCCTGACCGCCCCGGTCAGTCGTTGGCACTGGCCTCGACGAGCAGATCGGCGAACTTCTCCTTGGCCGCCTGGCGCCGGCTGGGAACGTGCTCGGTGGGGACCTCCACCGGCGCGTAGCGCTTCAGCACCTGCCGGGCCACCGTCACCTTGTGCACCTCGTCGGGACCGTCGTAGATCCGCGCCGCCCGCGCCGCGCGATACATGTGCTCGAGGGGGAGATCGGTGGAGAAGCCGAGGGAACCATGGGCCTGGATGGCCCGGTCGATCACGTTGTAGAGCACACCGGCGCCGTAGTACTTGATCATGGCGATCTCGACCCGGGCCGCCGCCGGCCCGTCGCGGTCCATCTTCCAGGCCGCCTGCAGGGTCATCAGCCGGGCTGCGGTCATCTCGGCCATGGAGTCGGCCACCCAGGACTGCATCATCTGCTTCTCGGCCAACAGCGATCCGTGCAGATACCGCGAGACGGCTCTCTCGCAGAGCATGTCGAACGCCCGTTGCGACTGGCCCAGCCAGCGCATGCAGTGGTGGATCCGGCCCGGTCCGAGCCGCATCTGGGCCAGCCGGAAACCCTCACCCTCGTTACCGACCAGATTCTCCACCGGCACCCGGACGTCGCCGTAGATGATCTCGGAGTGGGCCCCGATCTTGCCGTAGTGGGCCACCGGGTCCTCCATGGTGGGCACGTCGCGGACGATGTCGACACCGGGGGTGCCGGTCGGCACCAGGATCATGGAGCAGCCCTGGTAGGGATGGACATCCGGATTGGTCACGCACATCACGATCAGGAAGTCGGCCACCGAGCCGTTGGAGGTGAACCACTTGTGGCCGTTGATCACCCACTGGTCGCCGTCGCGCATGGCCGTGGTCCGGATCAGGGTGGGGTCGGCGCCGGCTCCCGGTTCGGTCATGGAGAACGCCGAGCGCATGCTGCCGTCCAGCAGCGGCTCCAACCAGAGGCTCCGGTGTTCGTGGCGGCCCGACTGTTCCATGCCGATGGCCAGCAGTTCGGCATTGCCGGAGTCGGGGGCGTTGTTGCCGAAGGTGAGAGGACCGAGAGGGCTCCGGCCCAGGATCTCGTGCAGCAGGCCCAGCTTCACCTGCCCGAAACCCATCCCCCCGAGTGACGGCGGCAGGTGGGCCGCCCACATCCCCTGCGCCTTCACCTCGGCCTGAAGGGGACGAAGGGCGGTGGCCAGACCGGCCGTGTCCAGCTCCAGGGTCTCCAGGGGCAGGACCTCCTCGTCGACGAAGGCCCGGGCCCACGTCAGCTTGGCCTCGTACTCGGGTTCCGTCTCGAAGTCCCAGCCCATGGCGATTGCCTCCTCATTGCGGGCGCCCGCTACCGTGTGCCGATGCCCGGCGACGCCACTGTGACCCCCACGCGTAGCACCGTCTCCCTGCGACCGCCCGTCGAGCCCTGCCCGGTGGTCCTGCCCGAGACGCCGTCCGGTCCGGCGGCCCGGGCTCTGATCGCCGGAGCCGCCACCGCCCTGCTCGACGAGCACCGGCCGCTCAGCGCCGGGGAATTGGCGGCGTTGGCCGTCGTGCCCGACGAGTCGGTGACGGCCCTGGCCTCGGTGGCCCACGAGGTCAGGCTGGCCTGGTGCGGACCCAATGTGGAGGTCGAGGGGATCCTCTCGGCCAAGACCGGCGGCTGCCCCGAGGACTGCCACTTCTGCGCCCAGTCGTCACGCTTCGACACCCCGGTCAAGGCCACCGCCTTCCTCGACACCGACGAGGTCCTGGCCGCCGCGGCCGAGGTGAAGGCGGTGGGGGCGACGGAGTTCTGCCTCGTCCTCGCCGTCCGCGGCCCCGACGCCCGCACCCTCGACCGGATCCTCGAGCTCGTCCCCCTCATCCGGGCGACCGGCCTCAACGTGGCCGTCTCGGCCGGCATCTTGACCGACGAGCAGGCCGGCCGGCTGGCCGCCGGCGGCGTCCACCGCTACAACCACAACCTGGAGACGGCCCGCTCCTTCTTCCCCCGCGTCGTCACCACCCACTCCTGGCAGGAGCGGCTGGCCACCTGCCGGCTCGTCCTCGACCACGGCATGGAACTCTGCTGCGGCGCCCTGGTGGGCATGGGCGAGTCCGACGCCCAGAGGATCGAACTGCTCCTGCAGCTCCGCGAGCTCGGCCCCACCGAGGTCCCCGTCAACTTCCTGAACCCCCGGCCGGGGACACCGTTCGCCGACCTCCCCATCACCGGCGCCTGGGAAGCCATCCGCTGGATCGCCCTCTTCCGACTGGCTCTTCCCGGCGTCATCCTCCGCTACGCGGGGGGCCGAGAGGTGACACTGCGCGACCTGCAGGCCATGGGCATGACCTCGGGCATCAACGCCCTGATCGTCGGCAACTACCTGACCACCCTGGGCCGTTCGACCGACGAGGACCTGGCCATGCTCGACGACCTGCGCATGCCGGTGGGCGCCTTCACCGGCGCGCTCTGAACGGCGCCGTCACGGCGGCCGTGAGTGGAATCGCTCCGAGACGGTGACCGACACCTTCTGTTCCGGTTGCGGCCGAGCGGCGGCGAGCTGTTCCGGCTGCATCCGCCCGCTCGACCCTCCCCGTTTCTGCCCCCACTGCGGTCGGCGGATGACGGTCACCGTCACCCCGGCCGGCTACCGGGCCCGCTGCCGCGATCACGGCCCGATCACCGCCTAACCCCGATCACCGCGGCGCCCCGATCACCGCGTAACCCCGATCACCTCGGCGCCCCGATCACCGCGGCGCCCCGATCACCTCGTAACCCCGATCACCCCGGCGTCAGTCGGCCGGTTCCCACCGCATGTGGGCGTCGGGCTGCTTCTCCTCGTTGTGGGCGCCGTCGGTCAGACCCACGACACGGAACCCGTGAGATCCGTAGAACGCCCGCGCCCGGGTGTTCTCCTGGAAGACCCAGAGATCGATGCCCGTCGGGAGAAACGTCTTCACCCATTCCATGAGCCGGCTCCCCACCCCGGCACTCTGGGCGTCGGGCCGGACGTTCAGGTGCTCGAGCCACGATCCCCTGACCGCCGCGAAACCGACGGTCTCACCGGCGCGCTCGGCCAACTCGACATGGGCCGTCCGGACCACCCCGGCGAAATGCTCGGCCGTGTCCTCGTCGGTGTGGAGCACCGGGAGATAGCGCATCTCGCGGCGGGTGGCCAGATAGACGGCGGTCACGTCGGCGGCGTCTTCGACGCCCGCCGTCCGCAGCCGGACGTGGCTCATGGCACAATCATCGCGTGGACAGAATCGGCGTGGTCGACACGATGTTCGCCCGGTACGACATGGGGGCCGAAGCGGTCGACGAATTGAAGCAGTGCCCCCTCTACGGCGATCGCTTCGAGATCCGGCGGCGGACGGTGCCCGGCTTCAAGGATCTCGGGGTGGCGGCCAAGAAGCTGATCGAAGAAGAGGGCTGCGCCATCGTCGTGGCCCTGGGCATGCCCGGCCGGGCCGCCATCGACCAGGTCTGTGCCCACGAGGCCTCCCAGGGGATCATGCTGGCCCAGCTGCTCACCAACACCCACGTCCTCGAGGTCTTCGTCCACGAGAACGAGGAGGAGGACTCCGAGAAGCTGGCCGCCGTCTGCGTCAACCGGGCCCGCAAGCACGCCCGTAACGCCTACTGGATGCTCTACGAGCCCGACCAGCTCACCCGCCGGGCCGGCCAGGGGGTCCGTCAGGGCTACGAGGACGCCGGGCCCATCGCCGCCCCCAGGCTCTGATCGGCTCGGCGGGCGCCTCATCTCCCCGGATCGGCGTCCATCGTCTGCCGGGTACCGAAGTGGGCGACCAGCCGTCCCCTCTCGGTCACCACTCCCGACGGCACGGCGACCAACGCGTCACCTTCACGGTACGGCACGGACATCACGGAACGGCACGGACATCACGGTACGGCACGGACATCACGGTACGGCACAGACACCACCGCGAGCCGAAGCCCACACCGGGGCTAACCGATGCCCATCCCGAGGCCCGGGGTCCGCTCGGCCGAATGGTCGATCTGCATGCCGCGGTCGGCCAGCAGGCGGGCCATCTCCGCCCGCTCGTGTCCGGCGCGCCGGCGATCGGTCTCGGTCTGTCGTTCCAGTGCCGGACACGGGATCTCGTGCCGGCGTTCGGCCACACCAGGACCGTCGCGCTCCCCGCGCCGGCCGCGTTCGGGCCTCATGCTGTCGAGGAACCGGTCCGCCGCCTCCTCCACGGCGGCTGCCGGCGCTCCCTCTGACAGAGAACGGCTGAAGGCACGCACGGCGTCTCGGCGGGAGACGTCACGATGAAGCGTTCCCAGGACCTCCGTTACCGTCGCCTCGAGTCCATGCGCCGTATCGAGCCCCGGCCCCACGTCCGTGGCGCGGTGCGGGAGGCGGTCGAGGACGGCCTCGAGCCGGCGAGGACCGAAGCCGACGGCCCGGGCCCGGTCCTCCCACTGCGGGCGCAACTCGTCAGCACCGAGAAAAAGGTCCTTCTCGGTGCGCGTGGCCAGGCCCGCCACCGTCTTCGCCCGACCGCTGCCCAACTGGCGCTCAGCCAGATGGGCGGCAATCTCGGCCGCCCGGCGGGAGAACTCCTGGCGCACCTCGCCACCGATCCCGGCGATGTCGGAGCGGCCGCGGTCGGGGGGATCCCAGCTCACCCCCAGTCGGCGGCTGAGCTCGTAGCGGAGATGGACGTGATAGAGCGCGTCGGTGGCCGACGCGTGGGCGTAGACACCGCGGCCGTCGAGCGCGCTCCAGCCCCCTTCGGGGCCGCGGCCCAGATTGGCCACCACCACGTGGGTGTGCAGATGGGGATCGAGGGCCCGGCTCAGGCGGTGCGCGAAGCCGGCCGCCGGGACGGCGTCGACCGCCGTCGGCACGGGAACGGGGGCCGACGGGGCCGGCCGGCGGACGGCCAGGGCGCGCCGCTCGACATAGGACAGCGCAGCGCGGACGGCCTCGTCGTGGCCGGCGGCCACAGCGTCGACCACCTCGGGATCACCGAGGGCATGGAGCACGCTGACCGACTTCGGCGCCGAGAAGGTCAGGTCGAAGCCGGCCACCCGGACCCGGGAACGGGCCGTTCCGAGGACCTGCCCGGTGGCCGGGTCCTCTCCGGCCAGCACCGCCGCCAGCGCGGCGGCGTCGACCGTCCCCGACAGCGCCAGCAGCGACGCTCCCTCGCCCATCCACCGTCCCGGCGCCTCGATGCCGGTGCCCGTCCCGGCCGCCACCTCGAGGTAATAGGTGTGCCCGCCCGACCGCACCTTCGCCACCCGCAGCACCGCCGCCTCCCCGGGCGGCGCCCGGGATGCCTTCGTTCCCCCGCCGGCCGGGACCCAGGCTGGAACGTCGACCTCCCCCCGGTGATTGCCGGAAACCTCCCCGCCGGCGAGGGGCTGTCAGTCCCCGGTCTCGCCGGCGATCCAGGCCAGGTAGGCCGGCTCGCCGGTGACGATCGGGGTGGCGATGATCTCCGGCACCTCATAGCTGTGCGCTTCACGCACTGCTGCCATGAGCTCTTCCAGACGCGACGACGTGGTCTTCAACGTGCACTGCCACTCGGGGGCCGACCGGACTTCCCCGTCCCACCAGTAGGTCGAGCTGATCGGTCCGGAGATCTGCGCGCACGCCGCCAACCGGCGCCCCACCACCATCTGTCCGAGGGAACCGGCTTCCTCGGGGCTCGGTGCCGTCACACTCACCTGGTAGAAGGCTGGACCTGATGCTGCGTCCATGAGCGGGCCCTTTCGATCCGGGGTGGCAGTGTTCGATCCGGGTGGCAGTGTTCGATCCGCGCTGACGTGTCGTGCGGGTCAGCGCGCAGCGCGGTAGCGGGCGAGCAGGCGCCGCGCCGCCTGGCGCCCCGAGGCCGCCAGCTCCGGTGGGTCGAGAACCTCGGCGTGCGGTCCGAGGCGCAGCAGCAGCCGGTCGAACCAGACCGTGCTGGCCACAGCCAGGGTGATGACCGTGCGTCCGTCGGGCAGCCGGTCGATGCCCAGATGGGGGAAGGCGTCGATCAGCCATCGCCCGGCGTCGTCGACAGCCACCCGGGCCACGGTGGCGTCGGGCCCGGGCACGAAAGCGGCTGCGCCGACATCGGCGGGGCGCTCGTCCCCGTCGGCGTCGGTCGGCTCACCGGCACCGGGGTGGTCCCGGCTGGTACCGGTGGGCCGGACCGACAGGACGCGGTCGACGCGAAAACGTCGCCGGTCGCCGGCCCGGTGGCAGTAGCCGTCGAGGTACCAGTGGCCATCGAGGGTGATGACGCTCAAAGGGTCGACCACCCGGACCGACTCCTCGTCGCTCGACACCGAGTAATAGCCCAACTCGACCTGGGCCCCCTCTTCCACCGCCCGGCGGAGCTCGGCCAGATAGGGAGGCTCCCCCAGATCGATACGGAGGCGGCCCCGGTCACCGAGAACGGTCTCGAGCTTCTCGAGACCCCGGGCCAGGGCACCGTCGGGGTCCGTGCCCGGCACCGACTCGATGGCCCGTGCCGCGGTCACCAGGGCGAAGCCCTCAGCGGCGGTGAGCCGCCGGGGACGGGCCAGCTCGGGACCGAGGTTGGCCACCACCTCCTCGTCGTCGACCATGATCTCCATCAGCTGGTCGGGGGTGTAGGGAGGCAGTCCGCAGCAGGCGGCCAGCTCGAGGTCGGCGATCAGTTCGTCGGGACCGAGACCGAACCGCTCGGCCAACTCGGACACGGGGGCCCGGCCCTGACGGGCCAACCAGGTGAGGACGGCCAACAGCCGGTGGAGCCGGTAGCCGGCGTCGGCGCGCGCCGGCATCAGTCGCCCGCCGCGCCGGTGACCCCGGCGGCCGTGGCCTCGAGCCACGACACCATGTCCCGTCGCACGCTCTCGGGTCCGAGCACCTCGGCGTGCTCCCCCAGCTCGAGGACCCACGACCGGAGCATGGCCACGTTGGTGACCTCGAGACGTACCACCACGGCCCCGTCGGAGCGACGGTCGTGCACGGTGGACTCACCCACTTCGGCCACCACCAGGGGCGCCAGACTGGCGTCGACCAGCACGTCGACGAGCACGACCTCCTCCTCACCCATACGCCAGGGCTCCTCCGGATGAGCGGCGGCGGGGTCGAAGGTATCGGGCACCACGGCCGAGCCCGGCTCGGCGACGCTCGGCTCGCCTTCCATGCGGTCGACGCGAAAGGTACGCGACGCCTCCTTGTCGAGGTCGAACCCCACCAGGTACCACCAACCGCCGCGGAACCGCAGCAACGCCGGGGCCACGTGACGGGGATCGCCGCGGTAACCGAAGGTGACGGCGGCCCGGTGACGCACGGCGTCGTAGAGGACGGGTAACGCCGGGAGCGCCGTCAGATCGGCGAAGGGCCGGACCCCGGCCGAGGCCGGCAGGCCCAGGCGCCACAGAGCATCACGGCCACTAGGATCGCCGAGGTGGACGCCGGCCACGGCAAGGTTCAGCGCCGCCTGCTCGTCGGGCTCGAGTTCCAGGTCGGGCAAGTAGAAGTCCTCGGGCCGGATGAGATAACCGACCTGTTCGGGACCGTCGATGGGCAGTGCACTCACCTCGATGCCGCCGTCGCGCAGCGTCCGCTTGTCGCGCTCGAAGGCCTGGCGACGCGCCTCGCCCTCGGCCGGGTACCCGGGGACCTCGGCGGCGATCTCGCGCAACGGCCGAGGTCGCTCGTCTCGCAACAGCACGAGCACCAGATCGGTCAGGCGCTCGAGCCGGTCCACCATCGGCGCCAGCGTAGGCGGCCCCGGTGCGGGCACCGGCGAGTGGAGGCGGGCCCGTGACCGGCCCCTACGCCTTTCATCTCCACGCCGCCGCCTGGCTCGGCGTCCTCGCCACCGGCCTCATCTACCTGGCCGCCGTCCGCCGGGTGGGTCAGACGCCACGGCCAGCAACGGCACCGACCCGCGGCCAGTGGTGGTACCTGGCCGGTGGTCTTCTGTCCCTGGCCGTGGCCCTCACCTGGCCCCTCGCCGATCTCGCCGCCCATTGGTCGCTCACCGCGCTTCTGCTCCAGCGACTCCTCTTGACCCTGGCCGCCGCCCCTCTCCTGCTGTTGGCCCTCCCGTCAGCGGTCATCGCCGCCGTCACCCGACCGGCGCCGCTCGACCGGGCCCTCGAAGTCATCACCCGGCCGGCCGTAGCCGTCGTGCTCTTCACCACCATCGCCGTCGGGACCCTTTTCACACCCGTGGTCGCCGCCCAGGCATCGTCTTCCGTGGTCCGCGGTGTCATCGATGTCGCCCTGCTCTTCGGCGGTGGGGTGCTCTGGGGTCCCGTCCTGCGTCACATCCCCGGTGCCAGCCGACCGTCACCGGTGGGATTGGCGGCCTACCTCTTCGTCCAGTCCATCGTCCCCGGCTTCCCGTCGGTCATCTACGTCTTCGCCCGGCACCCGCTCTATCCCGCCTTCGCCCATGTCCACACGGCGATCGGTCTCTCGCCGGTGGCCGACCAACAGCTGGCCGGTGTGGTGGCCAAGGTGGCGACCCTGCCTGTTCTGTGGAGCGTCGCCTGGCTGGCGCTGGCGCGCGCGGCGCGCGACGACGCCCGGGGTTCCGATTCGGGGGTGCTCACCTGGGCCGAGGTCGAGAGGCAACTCGAGCGGGCCGAACGACGCGAAAGGCGCGCACCGAAATCGCGGCATCTCCCTCGGCTGCCCCTTCCCCCCCGTCTCGACGTCCCGCCGGTGACGGGCGAGCCCGGTCCGGCGTCCGAACCGCCCGGCTCGGATCTGCCGGGGGGCACGCCGGGTTCGTAGCGGCGGGTTCGTAGCCGCGGGTTCGTAGCCGCGGGTTCGCAGTCGCGGGTTCGCAGTCGCACTGCGGCTGTCGGACCCATGCCTCCATGCGTCAGAAGGGGTGACCGAAGCGCAGCGGCTGCGTCTGGCGGATCACCGTCCCGACGAGCCGGTTCTGAGGTTTGGACACCAGCACGATGGCGTAGCGGCCGAAACCACCGGGCGGAGCATGGCCGAGAGGACGAGCCACCCGGTTGGCGGCGAACGTGCCACGGTAGGAGACGACGCAGACGTCGCCCACCGAGGGCCCGACGCGGGCCGCCAACTCGGCCTCGAGGTGCAGCTCGGTGCCCACCGTGGCGACCGTCAACAGGCGTACCCCGGCGAAAGACCCGTTGTCGTGCACGGCCTCGGAGGCGACGGCCAGGGCATCGAAGCACGAACTCGCACTCGTCCCCAAGCTCAGGTGCGCCGTCGTACATCCCGTCAACACGCCCAGCGCGGCGAACAGCCACGCCACCAGGGAGATCAAGACCGGCCTCCGCCGTGCCCCGGTCACCACGAGACCTCGGCCGTTCCGGAATTTCGCGACATCTCGGGCATCGGTTCCGTGCGGCGATCGGACAGGACGATGACCGCCCACGTCACCCAGCCGAGGGGCAGCTCGATCCAGAAGCTCAGAATCCGGTAGAGAAGGACGGCGGCAACGGTCGATGTCTCCGCGCCACCGAAGGCCACCAAAGCCACGGTGAGACTCCCTTCCACGACGCCGAGCCCTCCCGGCGTGATCGGCAGGTTGGCCGCCAACTGGCCGGCGCCGTAGGCGAGAAGGAGTCCCTTCCACGGGACACCGAGCCCGAGGGCCACGAAGGACAGGGCCAGACATCCACAGTCGAGGATCCAGTTGGCCAGACCCCACCCGACGGCACTGACGATCCGGCGTCCGGTGAGGGTGACGGCGGTCAACCGGACGACGATGCTGTCGATCCGGATGACCACATCGCCCTGCGGCCACCGCAGCCAGCGGCTGCTCAACTGGATGACGCCGGTCACCAGCCACACGGCCACCCGACGCTGGACGAACAACACGCCGAGCACTACAGCGGCCACCAGAACGCCGGCGGTGACCCCGACGAGGTCGAGGTTCGCCCCTTCGGCCCCGGCGATGGCCAGACCGGCGCCGGCCAGGAGGGCCAGGCTGACGGCGGCGGTGACGAACACGGCGCCCAAAGTCCACCCGGCCAGCGCCCGATCGGCTCCATAGCGGCCGTACTGACGGAAGGCGAAGACCGACGAGACGAGCGGGCCGGCCGGTATCGAATTGGCGATGGCGGTGGCGGCCAGGGTGACACCGATCAGGCGGCCGAGCGGCATGATCACGCCGCCCGCCCCGAGAAGCCGATTCTGGACGACGGCGAAGGCCACGAAGGAGCCGAGTTCCACCACGGCGGCACCGGCCAGCCACGGCCACCGGAGATGCGAGAGATAGTGTGAAGCTCCGGACAATTCGCCGCGCCGTCCGGCCACCACCCACAGCGCCAGCACGCCCAGGGCTACCCCACCGCCGAATTTGATCCACGGCCAGGCGCGCCAGAGCAGGCGGCGGCCGGGGGAGATCGTCACGTCGAAGACGGCTCCACCAAGATCTTCACCTGTTCGTCCGGGTGGCCGAGGGCGTCGAAGGCGCCGGGGACACCATCGAGGTCGACTGTCCCCGTCACCATGGGGGCCACGTCGACGTCGCCTTCGGCGATGGCCCGCAGGGCCCCGGCGAATTCGTCGGTCGAGTAGGCCAGCGCGAACTGAACGGACAATTCCTTGGCGATGGCGAAGAAGGGTATGACCTGGTCCGGCTCCATGCAGACGCCCACCACCGTGATGCGGGTACTCGGCGGCACGTCGTGGAAGAGCTCTTGGAGCATTCCGGGCACGCCCACGGCCTCGAAGGCCACGAGGGGTCGGCGGCCGTCGATTCGACGCCAGGCTTCGACCACCGGTTCGCTCCTGGGGTCGACAGCAACGCTCGCGCCCATGGTGAGGGCCAATGCCCGACGGGTGGGCGAAAAGTCGGCGGCGACGACGGTCTCCAGGCCGATCAGCCGCAGGCCGGCGATCACCGCCAAGCCCACGGGGCCGCAGCCGACCACGACGGCGGCGTCGGCCGCAGTGGCCCCCGATTTGGCCACGGCATGGAGGCCGACGGCCAGGGGCTCGGTCAACGCCGCCCGTCGGGCGTCGAGACCATTGGGAACCTCGAGCAGCAGAGGCGCGCTCAGCAGCATGGTCTCGGCATACCCCCCGGGGTAGTCGTTGTTGTACGCGAGCTGCCGGACCCGTCCGCCGGCCAGGAGAACGGGGACGGACACGACGAGGGCACCGGCCGGCGGACCTACCGTGTCGGGGCCCATTTCGAGGATCTCGCCACAGAACTCGTGACCCATGATGATGTCGCGGGTCAGGTCGATCTGGGTGCTGACCAGACCTCCGAGTTCGCCCATGGACGGCAGCATCTCGTCGGTCATGGACGACATGGCGTCGGCGTGACGCAGGAAATGGAGATCGGAACCGCAGATACCACAGGCCACCGTCCGGACGAGGACCTGACCGAGCTCGGGGCGCGGATCGGCGACGTCGTCGACCACCAGCCGGTGTTCCCGCATGACACAGGCACGCATAGTGGCGTCCTCCTTGCTCGCGACAGATCGTGGCACACCGACCACCCCCAACGGCGATTCCGGGCCGCCGTTGCCGTGCAGTGGTGTGACACCGGAGCTCCGCGTGCCTACCATGGCGCCCAGTGCTCCGCTCCCCCGTCATCGGGACCAACGTCGGCCCTCGGCCGGCGGGCCCGGGGGACCGCCGTCGGCCCCGGGTGCCTTTCAAGGAATCCTCTGCCACTTTGACCGTCCCCATCCGGGCACACGTACCGGGGAGTGTCCGCAGTGGCGTCCGCCAGCTGGCGGGGCGAAACGTGGTGATCGCCGAGTCGATCTCCGATCATCACCGCGGGGCCCTGACCCGGATCGACGGAGCCACCATGGCCGCCGCCGCCCGTATGGCCCACGACCTCCGGCTGCCCCTGGTCATCGTGGTGTCGTCCTCGGGATCCGACGTCGCCGAGGGGATCGGGGCACTCCACGGGTGGGGAGAGGCGGCCGCCGCCGTGGTGAGTTGTTCGGGTCGGGTACCGGTACTCGCCGCCGTGACCGGCCCGGCCATCTCGGGTCCGGCGTTGCTGCTCGGACTGGCCGACATCGCGGTGATGACTCCTGACGCTTTCGCCTTTCTCTCCGGCCCCGACGCCGTGGCCGGATTCACCGGGGTCCGGGTCTCCCTGCACGACCTCGGGGGAGCCGCCGTGCACGCCACCTCGAGCGGCCTCTGCGCGCTCATGGCGCCGGGCGAATCCGACGTTCTCGAGTTGATCGGGGCCGTTCTCGGCTACCTTCCCGATCACACCGACGCCGAACCGCCGACTCAGCTGACCGACGACCCACCCGACCGGTCGGTGCCGGAGCTCCGAGAGATGGTCCCGGCAGCGAGCACCGCCTCCTACGACGTCCGTGACGTCGTCAGCGTTCTGGCCGACGACGGGGACATCCTCGAACTGCGCCCCATGTGGGCGCCGCAATTGGTGACCGCCCTCACCAGCGTGGGGGGGATGCCCATCGGCGTCGTGGCCAATCAGCCCCGGTCTCTGGCCGGCACGCTCGACATCCCCGCCTCGCAG
Organism: Acidimicrobiales bacterium; assembly: GCA_035535015.1. GTDB lineage: Bacteria > Actinomycetota > Acidimicrobiia > Acidimicrobiales > UBA8190 > Palsa-661. The sequence goes on from DATLQU010000005.1 coordinate 46,364, forward strand.
AAAGGGGCCCGCTTCGTCCGCTTCTGTGACGCCTTCAACATTCCCATTCTCACGCTGGTGGACACCCCCGGCTTCCTGCCCGGCAAGGACCTCGAGTGGAGGGGCATGATCCGCCACGGGGCCGAGCTCGCTTTCGCCTATGCCGAGGCCACCGTGCCCCGGGTCTGCCTGGTGCTGCGCAAAGCCTTTGGCGGCGCCTACATCGTCATGGACTCGAAGGGCATCGGCAACGACATCTGCCTGGCCTGGCCCTCAGCCCAGATCGCCGTCATGGGCGAGCGGGGTGCCGTCCAGATCCTCCACCGCCACGCCGGCGAGGAGGAGCTGCGCCGACTGGAGACGACCTACGCCGAGGACTTCCTCACCCCGTGGGTGGCGGCGGAGCGCGGCTTCGTGGACGACGTTATCGATCCGGCCGACACCCGGGCCCAGGTGTTCCGGGCCTTCACCTTGTTGGGTACCCGGCGCGAACACCTGC
>DATLQU010000006.1:0-4194 GCA_035535015.1 Acidimicrobiales bacterium
TCGGTCAGCTTCTTGATCTGATGGGTGGCGTTGCGCGCTTCGACGTCGGGGCCGAGGGCCCAGCCCTTGACCGTCTTGGCCAGGACGACCGTGGGCCCCGTCGTGTGCTCCAGAGCAGCACGGTAAGCGGCGTACACCTTCCTCGGATCGTGGCCGCCGCGGCGCAGGCGCCGGAGGTCGTCGTCGGAGAGGTGCGCGACGAGCAAAGCCAGGCGCGGGTCGGGACCGAAGAAGTGCGCCCGGATGTAGGCGCCGGTCTCCACCCGGTACTTCTGGTACTCGCCATCGAGCGTGGTGTTCATCTTGTCGACGAGGGCGCCATCGATGTCAGCGGCAAGGAGCGGGTCCCACTCCCGGCCCCAGATCACCTTGACCACGTTCCATCCGGCACCCACGAAGAGGCCCTCGAGCTCCTGGATGATCTTGGCGTTGCCGCGGACCGGCCCGTCGAGGCGCTGCAGGTTGCAGTTGACCACGAACACCAGGTTCGAGAGCTTCTCCCGCCCCGCCATGGCGACGGCGGCCAGCGACTCGGGCTCATCCATCTCCCCGTCCCCGACGAAGCACCACACCCGCGAACCCGAGACATCGGCGATTCCACGGTCCGTGAGATAGCGGTTGAATCGAGCCTGATAGGCAGCCATCAGGGGGCCCAGGCCCATCGAGACCGTCGGGAACTGCCAGAAGTCACTCCGGCGAGGATGCGGGTAGCTCGGAAGACCGCCCCCGACCTCTCGGCGAAAACCATCCAGGTCCGCCTCGTTGAGCCGGCCCTCGAGGTAGGCCCGGGCGTAGATGCCCGGAGACGCATGCCCCTGGAAGTACACCTGGTCGCCAACCCCTTCCTCGGCCCCCCGGAAGAAATGGTTGAAGCCGACCTCGTAGAGGTTGGCGGCCGAGGCGTAGGTGGCCAGGTGGCCGCCGATCCCGTCGGCCCGGCGGTTTGCCCGCGCCACCATGACCGCTGCGTTCCACCGAACGTAGTGGCGGATCCGAGCCTCCATCGCCTCGTCACCGGGGAACACTGGCTCTGCGTCAGGCGGGATGGTGTTCACGTAATCGGTGATCGGCACGCCGGGTACCACCAGCCCAAGTGTCCGGGCCCGCGCCCAGGCGGCGGAAAGCACTCGGGTCGCCTCTCGGGCTCCGTGCAACACCACCAGCCCCTCGACCGAGTCTCGCCACTCCGCCAGCTCCTCGGGATCGGCCTTGATAGGCGTCCGGGCGGAGACTTCGAGTGTCATGACAGCCACCTTCCATGTATCCCGCGCGGCACGACCAGGTGACCAGGCTGCAGGCCGGAGGGTCGCGAGGCGGCACGTTTCTCTATGCACTAGTATAGAAACAGTCGCCCGTCTGTGACCCGGTTAGGACCCTCCGCAACATAAGTTGGTCGTTCTGGGGTGGCGAAGTAGGCTGGCGGTGTGGAGGTCTCCGAGGCGTCGTTGCGCGAGATGTTCGGGGCGGTGATGCCGCTGCTGGACGAACGTCAGCGGCGGGTGCTGGCGGGTGCGCAGGCCCGGGCGTTGGGTCGTGGTGGGATCGCCACGGTGGCCCGCTCGGCGGGGATGAGCCGAACGACGGTGCAGAAGGCGGTCGCCGAGGTGGGTGCGGGGGTCGACCCGGTCCTGTCCGTTCGCCAGTCGGGCGGGGGGCGTAAGAGGCTGATCGACCGTGACCCGGCGTTGTTGTTGAACCTCGATGACCTGGTCGAGCCGGAGGCGCGGGGCGATCCGATGTGCCCGTTGCGGTGGACGTCGAAGTCGACCGGACATATCGCGGACGCCCTCGTGGCGTTGGGGCACAAGGTCAGTCCCGACACCGTGGGCCGCCTTCTGGTGAGCATGGACTATTCGTTGCAGGCCACCGCCAAGCAGCTGGAGGGCAGCCAGCACCCGGACCGTGATGCCCAGTTTGTGTACCTCACCAAACAGGTCGGCGATCACCTCCGCGCCGGGCAGCCGGTGATCTCGGTTGACTCCAAGAAGAAAGAGGTCGTGGGCCAACTGGCCAACAAAGGCCGGGAATATCAGCCGAAAGGCCGACCCGAGCGGGTCGACGTCCACGACTTCCCCGATCCCGAGGTCGGCAAAGCCATCCCCTTCGGCGTATACGACCTCGCCGCCAACGAGGGTTTCGTGGTTGTGGGTGACGACCACGACACCGCCGCCTTCGCGGTGGCCACCATCGGGCGGTGGTGGGACATGGTCGGCCAACATGCCTACCCCGACGCCCAACGGCTACTCATCACCGCCGACGCGGGCGGATCAAACGGGCATCGGGTGCGACTGTGGAAAGTCGAGCTCGGCCGCCTTGCGGCCCGCAGTGGTCTGGAGATCACCGTGTGCCACTTCCCGCCGGGCACGTCGAAATGGAATCGCATCGAACATAGGCTCTGGAGTGCAGTGTCGATGAACAGGCGGGGCCTACCCCTGACCAGTCACGAGGTCGTCGTCAACCTCATCGGGGCTACCACCAACAAGCAGGGACTGAAAGTCCAAGCGCTCCTCGATACCGGCTCGTACCCCAAAGGGCTCAAGATCACCGACGCTGAGATCGCCGCCATACCCCTCACCCGCCACGCCTTCCATAGCGACTGGAACTACACGGTCCATCCCGAAGCGCCCGCTGAAGGGTGAATTACCTCACTGTAACTTCGACCATGTTATTGTGCGGAGGGCCCTTACTCCTCGGATGTCGCCACGGCGCTGGTCGTGCCTTACGCAGCCCTACCGCGGCGTAGGGCAGTGCCCTAACTCAGCGAGACTCAACGAAGAACCGGCGAGACGGGCGAACGAAAGCCGCTCAGCTCTGAGGCGCGACGCTGTAGCCACCGGTGCGAGGGTGTTGCGCCTGCCCGCTGCTTGGCATCATCCAGCGAGGCAAACCGCTCGATGATGGCCTCGGGCGCGGTGTTCGCGGGCCTCGAAGCACGACGTGGGCCACGGGCTGAGCGCTGTTGGTCGCCGGATGTCGGCAGGGCCCGGAGCACGGCTGTCCGTCCTTCGCACCGCCCCGGTCTGCTCGACAATTCGTGTCAACATCGGCAGCTGTGTCGTCACGACCGGTGCTCGGCGGCGCGGGCAGCGGCGAGGACTTGCGTGGCCGGTGGGCGTCGTCGGGGCTGCGGGGTCGCCACAGGGTGGTGATGGTGCCATCGACCATGGTCGCATCGCCGCCGAGCTGGCGGGTGTCCTCTTCTGGTCTGCTCAAGTGATGACGGCCGGCGATGGCGCGTCCGTAGACGATGACGGTGCCCGGCGAGTACACCCGCCACCAGTACCGAGCCGACGGTAGAGCTGTCGTGTCGGGTCCGACAGCACGAGACCGGCCCAGCTGAGGTGGCCGGCGATGGCGTCGAGCCGGTCGACCGGGCTGAACCCTACGACGACGAGCCCGATGCGCTCGTCGTCATGAGTGTCGTGCACCTGCACAAGGTGCTGCTGACAAGGCAGTCAGTGACGGTGGCACAACAGGACGACCACGTGGACGCCGGAAAGTGCTCCGAGGGCCGGCTCTTGCTTCCGTGCCCGGGTCAAGGGAGGCGACGTCTCCGACCTCGATGGTGACATGCTCGGTGCTCGGCATGTGCTCTCCTCGCAGGGATCGTGGACTGCTGTCCTGAGCCAATCCACGCCGGCTGAGAATCTCGGCCGTGGTGTACTGCCTATCGGTCAAAGCAAACACCTTCCCCCAGAGGGGAAGGTGACGTCTGCCCCCGACATGCGGCGCTCACAGCCCTCCGACCACCGGCGTGCCAACGGCGACGACGAAGGCGACGCCGATGACGAGCGCCAGGGCGACCACCGTCAGGACCGCGCCCGCCCGGGCGGTGAGCGCCCAGTGTCGCAGCCCGGTCGGGGTGAGTTGGTGGAGAGCGGAGACCGCCGAGCGGGCGAGGAACCCGGCGATGTCTTTGGCGAGCCCGGCCGACAGGCGGGTGGCGAAGGAGTTGGCGAGCACGATCGACACCGAGGAGATCATGGCGATCATGGCCCAGGTGGGCTGGACGAGCCCGGTGACCGCGAGCGGCACGCCGATCCCGTTGAAGGTGAAGGCGATGGCGAGGTTCTGCCGGGTCTTCTTGAAGCTGCTGGCAGCGATGTCCCGGGCGTCGGCCACGGCGGTGAGGCGGTTGCCGACGAGGACGACATCGGCGGACTCGATGGCGATGTCGGTGCCGGCCCCCATGGC
>DATLQU010000007.1:0-124149 GCA_035535015.1 Acidimicrobiales bacterium
GTGCTGCGCACGCCGTTTCGGACCCCAAATGCCAATGCCCACGCCGAGAGGTTCGTGAGGACGGTCAGGACTGAATGCCTCGACCACCTGCTGATCGTGAATGCGCGCCACCTTGAACGGGTCCTGCGCGCCTATCTGCACCACTACAACGGCCATCGCCCTCACCAGGGAATCTCTCAACAGATCCTGGGAACCGGTTCAGGGACTGGGGTAACAGCATCCCCACGCTCCCCCGGCGAATCCGACCAGCCCCACTCATGCCGTTTCCCTCGAATTCATCGCCATGATCGACTGGGCGGGCTCATCCACGAGTACGAACTTGTGGCATGACGGGCTCCGGATCGCGTTTTCGGACCTTACGGGCTCGAGACGGGTCCAGCGCCGGCTTCCACCCGAGGAGGTCGAGGAGCTCGTCGCCGGCTACCTGGCCGGAGCGATGGCACTTGCCTTGGCCGGCAGGCACTCGATTCACCGGACCACCGTCCTGGCCCTTCTCGAGCGCCACCGGGTGTCCAGGCGAGGCCGCGTCTTGGCCGCTGACCACATCGAACGAGCGGTTGCTTCTTACGCTTCGGGACACTCCTGCGCCTCGATAGGCAAGAAGCTCCGGGTCAATCCCGAGACGTCCGCCAGGTCCTGTGGACGGCCGGCGTGACCATGCGCAGGCCTGGGCGCCCACGAGCCACGCCGAATTCTTGAGCTACCTCGATTGGCGATACCGGACGCTTCTGGGGCTCTGGTGGAAGCACTCCCATACTCGCCCTGCTCAAGTCACGGCTTGGGCGACCTCGGAACCTCCGCCTCGGTGGCACCTCACCCCGTCTGGAGCAGAACAGGGACGACGGCTTGTGGCTGGCACCAGGCTCGCCCTATTAGCCACATCTCCTTACCTATGGAGAACCGCTTTCGTGACGACTCGACCGCTATGAGATGGCGTGACGCACGGCGGGGATGACTCGGTTGGCGAAGTACTCAAGGCGCTCCGATGCACTCTCCAGCGGTTCGCCCGGGAATAGCGTCCACGAGAAGCAGTCGACCACTGGCCCCGACCCAATGAGCCGAAGGATCTCGGCGACGGCCCCATCGGCGTCGAGGAGGCGGTAGAAGCCGAGGTCGACGAGCTGTTGGGCGTCGGTGAGCGGTGACAGATTGCCGAACATGCCGAACTCGGCGTAGGCGTTGACCTGGTACAGAATGTGGGGGGCGACGGCCGCAAACGCCCGCTCGGGGTCGTCGGCCACCACCCACTGGTACCCGAGCGCTACCTGCCCGCCGTCGCGTCCGAGCGCGCGGCGGGCCTCGACATAGGTGGCAATCTGGTCGGGCAGGACACAGACGATGCCGTCGGCGAGCCGAGCGGCCCGCTCGACGGCAGGGCGCGACAGAGCCCCGATCCACAGCTGCGGGCCGCCGGGTCGCACGGGTCGGGGCGCGACACGGACGCCGTCGACCACCTCGCCGCCGAGCGCCAACCGGAGCGTGACGATCGCTGCCTCAAAGCGGGGGCGGCGCTGGGCCAGCGACGTCCCGAACGGGAGGAAGTCGGCCTCTCGATAACCCATCCCGACGCCGAGGCGCAGACGGCCCCCGGACAGTGCGTCGACCGTGAGGGCCTCTTCGGCCAGGCGCAGCGGATGATGCACGGGCAGCACCATCACGTTGGTGCCCAGCCACATCGCCTCGGTTCGGGCAGCCAGGGCGGCGGCCAGGGTGAGCGTCGAGGATGCGTAGGCGTCGTCGACGAAGTGGTGCTCGGAGATCCACACCGACCCGAAGCCAAGCTGCTCGGCCCAGCTGACCTGCTCGAGGATCTCGGCCCAACGTCGGGTGAGGGCGGCCGGCTCCGGATCGGTGCAGCGAAAGTCGTAATAGAGCCCGAAACTGATGTCGGTCACGGTCCCATCATGCCCAATTGACCGGACGGGTGCTCTCAGAGAACATGGACCCGTGACTTCCGTCGCCCCGGACTTCGTCTACGACCCCTCGACACCCGAGTTCCAAGACGAGATCTGGGATGTCTACCGCACCATGCGCGACGAGTACCCAGTCTATCGCGATCCGGGGGGCGGCTTCTTCGCCCTCTCCCGGTTCGAAGACGTGTGGGAGGCGGCCCATGACTGGGAGACGTTCTCCAACGTCGTCCCCGAGGCCAACTCCCTTCTGCCCCAGATGATCTTCATGGACCCGCCACGACACACAGCGCTGCGCAGGCTCGTCTCGCGCGCCTTCACCCCCCGGCGCGTGGCCCAGGTTGAGTCCTTCGTGCGCGAGACCTCTCGTCAGCTCATAGCCGAAGTGGCCGAGCGCGGCGGCTGCGAGGTGCAGCACGAGTTCGCCGCCATCGTCCCCAGTCTGGTCATCGCCAAGCTCATCGGCGTGCCCCCCGAACACATCGGCGAGTTCCGGGCCTGGACGGGGTCGTTTATCGAGATCACCGGCACCGACGACTACGCCGAAGCGGCCGCCAACATCTACGGACTGTTCGCTCGTCTCCTCGCCGAGCGGCGCCGGGCTCCTGCCGACGACCTCATGACGGCGCTGCTCGACGCTGAGGTGGACGGGCAGCGGCTGAGCGAGGAGGAGCTTCTCGGCTTCTGCCTGCTGCTCATCCTGGCCGGCAACGACACCACCTCGAGCCTGATCGGTAACGGCATCGCCCTCCTGGCCCGCGACGCCGAGCAGCGGGTGCTGCTCCACGCCGACCTCTCCCGGTGGCCCAACGCCGTCGAGGAGCTCAACCGCGTCGAGTCGCCGACCCAGGCCCTGTCGCGGACCGCCACCCGAGACGTCGTCGCCCACGGGGTGACCATCCCGGCCGGATCGAGGGTCATGTTGCTGTGGGGCGCGGCCAATCATGACGAGCGTGAGTTTCCCGACCCCGAGCGTTTCGATGTGACGCGACAGTTCTCGCGCCATCTCGCCTTCAGCCACGGCGTCCACTCGTGTCTGGGCGCCAACCTGGCCCGTATCGAGGCTCGGGTCGCCCTGGAGGAATGGCACGCTCGCTTCCCCCACTACGAGCTGGACGGCGAGCCGCTGCGAGCGCTGTCGATCTGGGCCCGAGCGCACAGTCGCATCCCGGTGCGCGTCCAACCCTGACCTAGAAGCCGCCAAGCTGCTGCCCGAGTCGTTCCCGCCGCCGCCTGATGGGCATTCGGATGCCCCGGTCGTCGGATTGCTACCACACCGGCTCCCACCGGCCGGAGGCGGCCGAGCGGTACATGGCGAGCGCACCTCGTAGCTCACCCAACGAGTCCTCGGCGCTGGCGGGAGCAGCGACGCCGTCGAGCACGGCCGCCTCGAACCCGGCGATCTGGCCCTCGTAACTCTGGAGGTAGCCACCCTGCCCCACGAGAGTGCCCCGGGGATCGGAACCGTCGTAGAGCTTGACCCGTCCGAGCACGTCGATGACGATCTCGCCGCGGCTGCCGGTGACCTGGAACAAGGGAAGCGGGGCGACGGGACCCGGCGACACGATGGCGTCAAAGCTGGCCACCACGCCAGAGTCGAAATGACACAGCGCCCGACACATCGACTCCCCCTCCATCGCCGCATAAGGCTGGGCGGTGATGGCCACCAGCTCGACCAGCTCACCCAACCACATCCGCAGTGGGCGCAGCCAGTGCGAGCCGGCGTCGATGACCACCCCTCCGTCGGCCTCCGCCAGCTGTTACCGGCGGGCGACATGGTCGCCCTTCTGTGCGAGGCCAAGGACATGGTGGAAACGGCCAAGGCGAAGGGAGCGACCAGCCTCTCGGACAGCACTCTGCACTCGATCCGGATCCGCTATGGCCAGATCATCGCCGCTGGTCGCCTCACCAACCCCGGGCCTCCCTCGCTCGAGCGTCACTGCTACGAGAGGAAGGCCTACAACCTTCTCGTCCGCCTCGACACACAGCGGGCCGACGTCCTGCGCTTCGCTTCGGACTTCCGCGCCAGCTTCGACAACAACCAGGCCGAGCGGGACATCAGGATGGTGAAGCTGCAGCAGAAGATCTCCGGTTCGTGGCGCACACTGGCCGGCGCCCGCACCTACTGCGCCATCCGTGGCTACGTCTCCACGCTGCGCAAGCAGAACCAGGACATTCTCGGCGGCCTTCGCCTTCTCTTCGAAGGCAAGCCCTGGTTACCAGTCCAGGCCTGAATCTGGCAACGACCGTGCGGTTATGGCTCAAGTCGGCCCGGGAACATCAACGACTACTCGGGTCTTGCCGTGTCCACGTAGAGTGAGATGATGTCGCGTGTGGCACGTGCAGGACAATCTCATGAGCCCAGCACGTAAAGCCGACTCGGACCTCGATCGATTGATCGACGAGATCATCGTCGACGCCTACGACGAGGACGAACAGCTGATGGGCTTCGAGGTTGCCTTCGACGAAGGGGCAGACTTTCCTTGTCCAGGCACTGTCGTGGGCGAGGAGGTCGAGGTGGTTTCTGTCTCGGTCAAGAACCATCGTCGCGAACTAGTCGCCACTTGTAAGCGTGGCGGCAGAAAGTATGACGTAGCACTCCTCGACACTGATGTTCGCGGCAACTCAGCCACGTCTCGGTTAATCGCCGCCTACAGGCGATGGCTTGGCTATTGAGCCCTCAGACCTGAATAGTTACAAACGCTTTTCATGACGGACAGTGTCGAAACACAGCCTGTCGAGTTCTCGCGCAAGGTAGAGATCGTCTCCGTCGCTGGTTTGTTCGGTGAGGCAATACGCAGGATCGCCCGGCGCGAGAGCATTTCAGTCCTCTTTAGTTAGTTTAGTTACTTCCCCCTGAAAAAGTCGATGTAGGCACGGGTCTCCCTCGGCGTGAGTGCCCGCTGAGTGCCCGCGTGAGCCTCGATCCCGACCCCTCCGGTCGTTTTCGCCCCCATTTTCCGGACTTGGTCGGAGGGGCGCGACGGGAGAGGCCGGGACGGGATCAGGCGGCACGGGTCTTCGGTGGTGGACGGCGGCTCGGTGGTCCGGTGGCTGTCGGTCGGCGGGTGGCTGCCGAACCGGTGTGCGTGTTCTTCGTTTCTCGCTCGTCGATGAGAACGGCGATCTTGATGGCGTTGTGCGACAGCACACCCCATCCACACCACGTCCGGGCACCGCCGATGCCGTCGATCATGGTCCGTTCCCATCCGCAGGATCGCTTCAAGTGGGCGATCCGACCTTCCGAACCGGTACGCCACTTGACGAGTTTGCGAAAGCGCGGTGCTTGTTCGATCTTCTGGCGCTCCGCCCCGGGACGTCCCTTTCGGGGGATGGCCACGTGCTTCACGCCGAGGGACTCGAGCTCGGTCTGTACTTTCGGTTCGCCATAGCCCCGGTCGGCGGTGGCGGCCTTGGGCACCCGGCCGAAGAACTTCGCTATACGGGTGACAGCCGGAACGAGCATGGGAGCGTCGGGCGGATTGCCCATCTCGACTCAATGGTCAACGACGATGCCCTGTGAGTTGTCGGCCACATGTGCCTTGTAGCCGAATTCAACAGGTCGACCCAGACGGCCCTTGGCGATGGGGCGGGCATCGGTGTCGTGCAGAGAGACGATCCGGGTGGCGCCGTCGGGGACGCCCCCTCCGATGCGGATGCGGGTCTGGGAGACGACCTGTTCCAGTGCCCCGATCGTGCGCTCCAGCTCGGTCACCAGAGCGGCGGCCTTGCCCGACGCCGCATCGCCGGCCCGATGTAGAGATCGTCGGGCGTTTGTGGCCACGGCCTGGGCATCTTTGATGGTGGCGTCGGCGATCCGGGCCAGCTCGCCGGTGAGCACCAGCACCTCGTCTTTGGCGTCGCCGCTGCGCCGGCGGAGCCACGCCGCGATCTGATGGGCCCGGCGGCGCACCGACCGGGTGCGGTCTCTGAAGCGCGTGCGTCGGGCCAGACCGAGGGCCTGGAGGGCCCGCACCGTCTTGGTCAGTTTGGCCACGCCCTTCGACAACAGACCCGAGTCGGTCGGGTACGACACGTTGGCGGGGACGACGGTGGTGTCGGCCCGGATCTTGTCGAGCTTCACCACGTGGGCCGCCATGGCCTTTCGAAGCAGCGCCTCGTTCAGCTGGTCCACCGCCTGGTGGTCGCAACGGGTGGTGATCTTCATCACCGTGGTGGGATGCGGCACCGCCTCGGTGATGCCGATGCGGCAGAAGCGACGCCAGGCCAGGGAGTCGGTCACTTCGGCACAGAGCGTCTCGAACCCGAGCCGATACCGGAAGCGCAGGAACATCAGGCGCAGGTACGTCTCCATGGGAATGGAGGGCCGGCCGATCTTCGGGTGGAAGAAGGGGACGAAAGGCTCGAAGAGCACGGGGTCGTCGAGCAGGCGGTCCACCTGCTCCAGCTCTGGTGGGAGGCGCAGGAACTCAGGCGGGAGGATTGCCTCCCACAGCGTCGGTTGGGCGTCTACTTTGGTGCGCAGCAACGGTGGCTCCAATCTCTTCGCAAAGGGGACTGGGGCCATCGTTGCTTCATTCGGGCCGGAACGCGAGCACCCTGCCAACACGAACGCGCTGGTCACGGACGATTTTCACATCGACTTCTTCAGGTCAAAGTAGTTAGTGACTGCTCGTCCGGCCGTCATCACAAGACCATCTTTCCTGCGGGCATGCCCCACTTTGATGTGACGGCGTCGAACAGGGGGCACCTGAACCTTCTGGGATCGCGATAGAGCGATGGATCCAGACTGCTGAGGGTCGACGCAGACCTCAAGAGGCTGCCGGAGCCTCTCGTCGACGCCGAGCACGGTCACGTCGGGCAAGCCCACCAGCAGCTCGCAATGTGCGCGTAGCGCCGGTTTGCACAGGTGCTCTCCAGGTTCGAGTGGCTTAGGAACCTTTCGATTCTGAGAGGCCCTGCTACTCCGGACGGAGCGAGAGCGCCAGGCGTGGCACGGCGAACGACACGAGAAAGATCGGCAAGAACCTCTTTCCGGTGCATCGGAAGGCGACGACTTGGCCCTCGGCCGCGTCGAAGGTCAGAGTGCGGCTCAAGTTTCGGCCGTTGCGGACTTGCAGGGTGTGTTGTCCAGCTTTGATTGGTATCTCGATAGTGTCGTTCATTTCGAGCGACCCGACACGCTCACCGTCGACCACGATGTCGAACGTGCCACGACGAACCTCCACTCCGATCGCTTTATGCGTCAGCTTGAGAGTTGCCGACATCTTCAGTCTCCTTTCTGTGTCGGCCGATCGGCTGTTGCCAGCTGCTTTGACCATAATGGCTGCACCTCCGCCAACCAGCAATGGTCCTACCTGCAAGCAGCTGTGCTGAACCTACGACGGCAAGCTCGTACGAGTGGCGTAAGTAACAATGATCTGCGCGCCGAAGGAGAGTGCCCCCGTACGCCGGATGTGGTGCAAGGAGGTCGACCGCCTGCCACCTATTTCGGTAGGGCCGAACCCTGGCTCCCATGGCATGGGGAAGACCTCGACGACAGGTCGAACCCATCCTGCTCAGTGTCTACTCTTCCGAGCGGGCAGCCGGAGACCGGATCCAGCGAACTAGGGATGAGCCGGGATTTGCTGATCATCCTGACGACTTCGATGTCGTCGCCTACACCGTTGACAAGGATGAGTGGACATCGGGAGAGCGGAGGTGGGGTTCACCGATGCTTCATCGTCGACGTCCTGCGCGGCAAGACGAGGTCACCAGCTTCACGGTGCCTGTGGGAAGGGCATAGGTCGGCTGGATGTTCCCCACGTGACCCTGATTGTACGTATCCCTGAACACCTGCCGCCCTGGATTCGGTCAGCCGCCAACGAGCGGTGCGGACGAGATTTCCAGCGGCCTGTGATCAATGCAGATCACTCGACGCCGTGGACAACCTTTCCGGTGACCATGAGTCATGGCAAGAGTCCGAATCTCCAGTCGCACGCCGTGAGTTTGACCCAGGACCTCCGAAACGGTCTCTTCGACGGGTCAGCCTGCGGATCAGACGGACCACTGAACGCCTTCTGCGTCAGGCGGCGTCCTTCCAGATTGGCGACACCGACACTGGCGGTGACAACCCCTACATGATCGCCAACATGCGGCGGGCACAGATCGACTGGAATTGCGCTTCTCAGGGCAGGATTCCCGCCAGACCGGGGGCACGAGGAGCCGAGGCACGCCCTTCACTGAGCTCGAGGCCGGCTATAAGGGCGTTGCGGAGCTCGCGGGGGTCGATCACGTCGTCGTAGGAGAGCCGTGCGCCGGCGGTTACCGACGCCCGAGCCTGGTCTGCGGCGACCCGCGCCCGTTCCTCGGGATCCTCGATGGCGCTGCCTGCAGACGACGCCGGGAGCGCACCGAGCGTGATCGAAGGGAAGGCCAGGGTGATGGTTTGACCGTCAAACGGGTTCATGGCCATGACCGAAGACCCGAACCCGAAGGCCTTGCGCAAGGTGACGTGGAGTTTTGGCACCTGAAGCCGGTGCTGGACGGCGAACATACGCGCCGCGTGACGGAGGATGCCTCGTCCCTCGGCATTCGTGCCGGCCAGCACGCCCGGGTTGTCGGCCAGGAAGACGCACGGAAGCCCGAACGCTCCGGCCACGTCGAGGAAGTGGGACGCCTTGTCGGCGGCGTCGCTGTCGATCGTTCCAGCCAACACGCTCGGGTCGTTGGCAACAAGGGCGACGCTTCGCCCCCCAAGGTGAACAAGCATCGTCACGATCGAGCGACCGAAATCAGGTTGCACGTCGAGCATCTCGCCGTCATCGACCAGCCGTTCAATCACCCGCCGGATGGGATAGGGCCGGCGGGAGTCGGGTGGGATCAGCCCGAGGATGTCAATTTGTCGGCGTCCAGTGTCCGGAGCCTCACGAGACGGTGGGTGTTCCCATGCGTTCTGGGGGAAATAGGCAAGGTACTGACGGGCGAGGCCAATGGCGACGACGTCGTCGACTACCACGTTGTGCACCACCCCCCCGGTATCGACTGCGACCTTTGGACCGCCGAGAACCTCCTTGCTCACGTCCTCCCCCGTCGCCGATTTCACCAACGGTGGCCCGGCAGCGAAGATCGACGCTGATTCGGTCATCACCACGAAGTCGCACAACGGGGCGGTGAGGGCACCGTGGCCGGCGGAGGCGCCGAGCACCAGGCACACCATCGGCACCCGACCTGACAGCTCAACCAAGCCCATCAGATCACCGGGGCGTCGACCCGTGGCCGCGTCCGTGACGCGGTGTCCGGCCCCCTCGAGCATCATCACCAACGGCACCCGCTCCTGCAGGGCCAGTTGACACAAGCGATAGCGCTTGTCCGACGCACCAGGGCCGATCGAACCACCGAGCACCGTCACATCCTCGGCGCCGGCCAGAACAGACCGGCCGTAGACCCGACCGAATCCAGCCACCAGGGCGTCACCGGGAACCGGGGGTTCGCTGGTGGTGCCAACCAGGTTGCCGATCTCGAAGAAGGTGTCGGGGTCGAAGAAGGTGGCGAGGCGCTCACGAGCGTTGAGTCGACCCCGCTGTCGCTGGCGCTCCAGTCGGGCCTCTCCTCCCATGGAGCGCGCCTCGGCCTTGCGACGCGCGATCTCCTCGACCGCCGGGGTCCACCCGTTCATCTCGTCGTCCATCAACCCCCCTCGGGTCGCTCACCGGGACTATAAGGGTCGCTCGGTGAAGGGATAGAGCGAGTCCGAACATCCCGGCCCGGTCGTGGAAGAACTCCTCGAGAGTGACTGCCGCACCGAGGGTGCCGCTCGTCGTTGGCCACGTCGACGTCGACATTCTCGACCTCCCGCATCGCTTGCGACGACCGATCCCGATGCTTTCACCGGACCGTTCATATGCCGATCCCGTCCTCAAGCGACCACGTAAGGTCGTGGTATGTACGCCTGGCAGGTCCAACGGCACGGCCCACCCCAGGTCGCGCTCCGCCTGGTCGTCGTTGACGAGCCCACTCCCCGTCCGGGCGAGTTGCGTCTCCGAGTGCGCGCTGCGGCGATCGGACGCCCGGATGCCCTCATGTGCCGCGGCGTCTACCCGTTCTCACCGACGCTCCCATTCGTCCCCGGTCAGGAGGTCTGCGGCACAGTTGATGCGGTCGGAGCGGGAGTCGACGTTCCCCTCGGCACGCGGCTCATGGCGGTGACGAGCTTCTTCGACGGGCACGGTGGGTTCGCCGAAGCGACGATCGCCCGTTCGGACACCGCGTTCCCCGTGCCCGAAGCCATGGGCGACGACGATGCCGCGGCATTTCGGATCGGCTACTCGACGGCCTGGATCGGACTCGTGCGGCGCGCCGCACTACGACGCGGCGAGTGGTTGCTGGTCCTCGGAGCAGCAGGCGGGTCAGGACTGGCCGCGCTGAGGCTCGGGGCGGCGCTCGGCGCTCGGGTCATCGCCGTCGTGGCCGGCGAGGCGAAGCGAGAGCTCTGCGCGAGATCGGGTGCAGACGTCGTCGTCGACCGCATGGCGGATTCACTTGCCGACACCGTGGCAGAGGCGACAGGGGGAGACGGTGCCGACGTCGTCTACGACCCGGTCGGGGGTGCACTGGGGGGGGCCGTCGTGCGGTGCCTGGCCACCGGCGGCCGGCTTCTTGCCGTCGGGTTCGCCAGCGGGGCATGGGTCGATGCCGACATGGGGGAACTCGTGCGCCGGAACGCCTCGATCGTTGGTGTATACGCCGGAGGTCAGACGCGGGCGGAAGCCGAAGTTGATCACGAGTCACTTCTCGCACTCGCCGCCGACGGACGACTCGGCGGCGCCACTCAGAGTGTCCCCTTCGGCTCTGTGCCGGACTCCCTGGACACGGTCGACCGGGCCGAGGCGGTCGGCAAACTGGTGGTGCGTGTCGCCGGCCTCGAGACCTGATTGAGTGACTCCGCTCAGCGTCTCAACGGGATACTGACATCGTCACCGTGGTGCCACCACCTGCCGGCCCGGTTCCGGGCGCCACCGCCGTGAGGCTCGGCCGATTGCCTCCCGAGCAGTTGCTGCGCCTGTGCCCAGCTGAACACGACGTCGATGGGCGCCGGCCCGCACGTGATCAGCTAGCGCCGCCCACACGTCACCGGTGGCGCCCAACCACTGGGGCAGAAGCTCGGCCGCGGTGTCCGTTTCGACCGGTTCTGTCTCCCGCAGTGCGGCCAGGACCCGACGATGGGTCGTGATCACATGGGGCTACGAGATCAGAGACCCTCCAATCCGAGCAGGGAGTGACCGTCGACCAACCGTCGGACCTCGCGCCTTCGACGCGGGCAGTGAAGCCGTCGGCGATCGTGGCATAGCGGCTCGAGACCTCGGACAACGGCTCGGACAACGGTCAGGAATCATGTTGTGGCGAGGCAGCCTTGCCGAGCGCCTCCGGCTCCACGGTGCCGTTCACGATGCCGAGAGCGACGTCGACGAGACGGAGATTGTGGTCCCGGGCGTATTTGCGCAACCGCGAGAAGGCTTCTTCCATGCTGAGCCTGGATCGCTCGGCCAACATGCCCTTGGCCTGCTCGATCACGATCCGGCTGTTCAGGGCATGCGTGAGTTGTTCATTCACGAGCTGGGCCTCACTGGCGGCGCGGTGATGGAGGATAGCGATGGTGGCGACATCGGCCAAGGCCTGGGCGGCGAGAATATCGAGATCGTCCAGATCACCTACCTCGGATCGGAACAGGTTGAGGGCTCCGATGATGTCGCCCCGCAGGCGCATCGGGAAGGCATGGACGGAACGAAATCCGGCGTCGAGGGCGACCGGGACGAAGTGGGACCAGCGGCTGTCGCCGACAGTCAAGTCGACATTCACGATGGATCGGCCCGAGCGGTAAGCGTCGAGGCAGGGACCTTCCTCGGCCTGCAGTTCGAAGAGCTCGACGATACGGACGGCTTCGCTCGAGAACGCCACCACCCGGAGATCGCCCTCAGGGGCGACCAGCATCAGACCGGCGGCGGAGACGTCGAGCACCTGCACACAGCGATCGGTTACCAGGGTCAACAGGTCGACGATATCGAAGTCGTCGACAAGGGTGTCGACCAGTTCCACGAACGTTTGGGCTAGCAGACCTTCTCTCGTTGCCCCACGCACAATGGGACCTCCCATTCCGAGGGCCTGCCACATGCCCTCCAGGGGTGCCACATACCCCTGGTTCGAAGGGCCGACCGTTCTCGAGGAACGTTACTCCCCACTGAGCCTGGCGGGTCGACCAATGTCCACCGATATCGGCTTCTTCTCTTCTCGATCAGGCTGCATCGAAGCGCAATCGGCCGGCCACGATCTCCTCGGCTAACTCGGTCAGGGTCAGGTCGTGGGAGAAGACATAAGCGCGCAGGCGGATCAGAGCCTCACCGACAGTGACGCCGAGTTGGACGGCCACCATGCCCGCGGCCTGATGCACCACGAGATGGAAATCTCCATCGACGTCGATGGAGGTGGCCACGGCGTTGGCCGAGGCGGCCCCCTGCATGGCCAGGACGGCTTGGGAAGCGACATCGGCCATGACCAGCGCGTCGGCATGTTGATCGTCGCTGAGCGGACCTACGCCGTCGCGGTAGAGGTTGAGAGCGCCGAGACAGACACCCCCCACCTGCAGCGGAAACCCGAAGATCGCCCGGACGCCCGCTTTCAGTGCCTGAGGCGAGAAGGCCGGCCAACGGGGCGTGTTCGTGCCCGCCAGATCGGGCTCGAGCACCGGCAGCCTGTGCGTAAAGGCGTCCACGCACGGCCCTTCGCCCAGGGTGAACTGCAGGTCCTCGATCAGTGCGCTCACATCGTTGGTGGTGCACACCGACCCCAAGGGAAGATCGCCGGACATGAGCATGATCCCCGCACCGCTCATCGCCGTGACTTCCGCGCACACATCGCAGAGGCGGGCCGACGACGGTTCGGCCTCGTTTCCGAAATGCAGCAGGCCATGGATCCGTTGGAGCCGTTCACCGGCCACGGCTCAACCTCGCCGACCGCGAGAGCGGATGGGCTGCATCGACTGCACGGAATCGTGATCACCCATTCACCGACCTCAAGAAGGCGCCGCCAACAGGGACAGGATTGCCCGCGCACAGGGCTCAGACGCAATGCCCGGGGCCTTCGGCGAAAGACTAGGCGAGATCGTTGGGGCCGAGCGTGGAGACGGAGGCTGCGGCGACACTCGGGTCGCACTCCGCCGCCTCGCCGCGGTCACTGTCTGTGATGATCGGCTGGAGTCCTTGTTTTGGGCTCCCACCTGCGACTACTTTTTCAAGCAGGCCCACAGGGCCGGTTCGTCCAGACCCCGCGAACGTTCGCCAGGACCCCGCGAACGACAAAGTTCATCGTGAATACGCGAGAACTTCTCGTCGACACGGGAGACGGCATGGAACGATCACCTGACCGGGGCGACCCCCCTCCCCACCAGGACGTCGACGGGGTCGACTACGGGGCCCTCGTCTTTGCGTCGCCCGACGTGCATGTCGTGACCAGCGCATCGGGAACGTTCCGCTACATCTCACCCGGCTGTCTCGACCTCTTCGGCTGGGCCCCGGCTGATCTCGAAGGTCACAACCAGGACGAATTCGCCCACCTCGACGACATCTCGTCGCTCCATGCCAACCTCTCCGAGCTGTCCGAGGGTGCTGAGCACGCCACTGCCACATACCGGTTCCTGTGCCGTGACGGGTCGTATCGGTGGACCGAGTCGAGGTCCCGCCGGATAGAACGTGACGGCTCCACACTGGTGCTGTCGGCGTTGCGCGATGTGAGCGAACGACACCAACTGACGATGGCGCTCCAACACGAGGCCTCCACCGACCCTCTGACCGGCGTGGCCAACCGGACCGTACTCATGGACCGGTTGCGCCAGGGCCTCCGTCGCATGGAACGGGGCAACGGCGTGCTGGCCGTGCTCTATGTGGACCTCGACCGCTTCAAGGTGGTGAACGACTCGCTGGGCCACCGGGTGGGAGACGCCATCCTGCTCAAGATGGCCGAACGTCTCCTTCACCACATCCGGCCGGCTGACACGCTGGCCCGCCTGGGCGGCGACGAATTCGTCATCGTGGCCGAGAAGATGGTGGATCAGACCGCGGCCACGGATCTGGCGCAACGGATCATCGAGGCCGGGCGCGAACCCTTCCGGGTGGGGATGGAGGAGTTCGAATGCACTTTGAGCGTCGGCGTGGCCTGGACGACCGACTCACGGCGGGCGGCCGAGGACCTCCTGCGCGAGGCCGATCTGGCTCTGTACCGGGCCAAGGACCGGGGCCGCGACAGAGCGGAAGTCTTCGACGAGGAATTGCAGACCAGGGCCGTCAGCCGTCTCGTCACGGAGCGGATGTTGCGGCGCGCCCTGGACGAGGGTGGTCTTGTCGTCGAGTACCAACCGATCATCGACCTGTACACCGGCGGAGCCGTGGGCTCCGAGGCACTCGTCCGGATGCGCGTTCCCAACACCGACGGGCTCCTTCAACCAGAGGCGTTCATCGACGTGGCCGAGGAGTCAGGCTTGTTGATCGCCATGGACGAGCACGTCCTGGCCGACGCCATCAAACAGGTGAGCGGGTGGCGGGTCCGATTGGCCGACTCCCAATTCACAGAAGTCGCCATCAACGTCACCGCTCGACACCTCGCCGACGTCGGCTTCCAAAAGTCCGTGCTCGACCAGCTCACGGCCCATGGTGTGAACCCGGACAACCTCCAGCTCGAGGTGACCGAGCGGGTGCTTATGGAGGCGTCGAACTCCGCCATCACCGGACTGCGGGGACTTCGCGAGGCCGGTGTCCAGGTCGGCTTGGATGATTTCGGGACGGGGTACTCGTCTTTGGCCTATCTCAGACAGTTCCCCCTCGACTTCGTGAAGATCGACAAATCGTTCATCGACGACCTCGAGCGCGACGCGGGAAATCTGGCCATCGTGGCCGCCATCATCAGCCTCTCCCACGCGCTCGAGTTGACGGTGGTGGCCGAGGGGGTCGAGACCGAGCGACAGCTCCGGATCCTCGAGGACCTGGGGTGCGACCGCGCTCAAGGATTCTTGTTCGCCAAATCCTCCGATCCGGCCGCCATCGACAGGCTCGTCCGGGCCGGGCCGGGCCGGGAGTTCCAGGCCACCGCCGTCTGACCGAACCGGCGCGACGTCGCTCGTCGGAAGAATCGCCCCGGCGACCGCTCAGCACACGAGGGCGGCTCCGACGTTACCCATGAGATCGAGGAAGTTGTCGCAGTAGAATCGCCGCTGCGCCCCGGCGTCGGTGCTCTCGAGCGAGGCTTCGAAACGCTCAAGCGGCCGACGACCCCCTTCCACGTGGGGATAGTCGGAGGAGAACATGCAGACCTCGGGCCCTGCCTGTCCGATGATCCAGCCGACATCCTCCGTCGGGTAGGGGGTGAAGCGGATCTGGCGTCGGACGTACTCGCTCGGCCGGAGACTGAGCGACCGGAGCCGGTCCTCGTGGCGGGCGAAGGCGTCGAAGGCGGCCTCCATCTGCCGGAGCCACGACGGCACCCAGATAGCTCCTTGTTCGATCACGCCCAGCCGGAGCGCGGGAAACCGCTCGAAGACCCCGTCGAAGATCATGGTGGCGAGGGTCTGGGCCGGGGGTCCGGGAATCCCCATGTAGTCGACCGAGCGGAAATTCTCCTCGCCTCCGTGAAAGTCGGGCGGAACGGGACGTCCATTGTCGAAATAGTGGGCGTCGATGAGATCGCCGGTGCCTCCCACGTGGAAGACCACCGGAATGCCGGCATCTTGTGCCCGGGACCAGACCGGGTCCAGGCCCAGATGGCTCGGTGAGTGGGTGGGTGGACAGCCCGAGGCCACCAGAAGGGCGGCCGCCCCCATGGCGACGGCCTCGTCGGCCATGGCCGCGGCCCGATCGAAGTCGACGAGAGGGACGTAACAAGTGGGCAGCAGCCGGGGATCCACCGAGCAGAACTCCACCATGGCGCGGTTGTGCGCACGGGCGGCGCCGTAGGCGAGCTCCAGATCCATCGAATGTTCCCAGTCGCGCAACCTGCGGTTGTGGAACGTGTTGAACACCAACTGGCTGGAGAAACCCAGGAGGTCGAGGGCCCGGGAGCGGTCCTCGGCGATGAAGGAGCCGGTGGCGGCGAAGTTCTTCCGGGCCATGATCTCGCCCTCCTCGTCGCGGCGATACGCCTCCGAGGCGTGCAGGGATCGGAGCCGGTCGAAGGCCGCCACCAGGTCCCGGGCCTGCTCGTCGGGGTCACCGGTCTGACGCAGCTCGTTGCCTCCCGGGTAGCGCAGCGGCGCGATCCGGTCCCGGACGGCCGGATCGGCGTGATCGCGGAGCCAGGTCGGGGTCTCCATGACATGGGCGTCGGCGTCGTGGGCGACACGCCCGCTGTTGTAGGGCACGGCTCTCATCTCCCCGTCCGAGCGACCGGACAAGTCTGACCGACGCCACCGGCCTGTGCCGGAACGCCCGTCGGCGTGCCTACGAACCGGTCGCCGAGGCTGGGCACCCACGCCTCGATTAGCGTGTCGGCGATGCTGAATGTTCTGCTGGCCGTGACCATCGGTCTGGTGGTGGCCCAGGTGGCGCTCTATCTCACCACCATCTACCTCCACCGAGCGTTGTCGCACCGGGCCCTGACCCTCTCCCCCGTGACCGCCGCCGTGTGCCGGATCCTCACCTGGATGTTGACGGGGATCCGCCCCCGCCAGTGGGTCGCCGTTCATCGCAAGCACCACGCCTTCACCGACAGGGTGGGCGATCCGCACTCCCCGGTTCTGCTCGGCTACGCCACCGTGCAGTGGACCAACGTGATGCTCTACCGGAAGGTGGCCCGGGACCCCAGCGCCGTCAACCGGTACGCCCGTGACCTACCACCCGATCGTTGGGACCGCGTCCTGTTCGACCACAGCTTGGTCGGCCTGGGCCTCGGAGTGGGGCTGCTGTTCGTCATCTTCGGCTGGGAGATCACTCTGATCGCCAGCCTCGTCCACACCGTCTATTACCTGGTGGGCAACGGCGCCATCAACGCCGTCGGCCACCACTGGGGCCGCCGGCCCTACGACAATCTGGCCACGAACAACCAGTGGCTGGCGTGGTTGGTGGCCGGCGAAGGTCTGCACAACAACCATCACGCGGCGACCACGTCGGGTCGGCTGTCGTTGGCCAAAGGTGAGTTCGATCCGGCCTGGTGGGTGGTCCGGCTGATGGTGCGATGCAAGTGGGCCACCCTCCGGCACGAGAACATCGAGCCCAAGACGCCTCGACGGGTCTCCGCCGGCGTGTAGGGCTCCCCTGCGTCTCGCCGGCGTCTCCCCCTGCGGGGCTCACCGGGGCAGCGGCATCAACCAACCCGTCGCCAGTAGATGAGGGCATCCTCCCCGTCCACCACGTCGGGGAGTCGTCCGATTTCCCGCCACCCGAGCTCCTCGTAGAGCGCCCGGGCCGGGTTGCCGGCAAAGACCAGGTTGAACTGGATGGCGTCGAACCCGAGCAGGGGGGCGCGCCAGACGGAGTCCTCCACCAGAAGCCGGCCGATACCGGACCGACGGTGGCCGGCGTCGACCACGTAACCGGCGTTGGCGATATGGGCGGCACGCCCGGGGAAGTTCGGTTTCAGGTAATAGGCGCCGACCACGGTGTCCTCGACGCGGGCGGCCACGGCCAGGGTCACCGACGTCACCCAGGTGGTCTCGAACATGCCCCGGGAAAGCGGCGGCGCCTGGGGGTAGCCCTCCCCGCCGGCCACGATGTCGGCGAAGAGTGCGAAGAGTACGTCGTGCTCCGTGTCCGCCAGGGGGCCGATGACGACGACGTCGCCCGACCGGGTGTTGACGGTGTGCTTCTCCACCGGTGACCGGGTCATCCATCTCCTCCCTGCCGGAACGACGCAGACTCGTGCGATCATCGTCGCCTATGGACACGCAGCGGGTGGTCATCGTCGGGGGTGGGGTGATCGGGACGATGCACGCCCTCGAAGGGGTCCGCCGGGGCTGGGAAGTCGTCCAACTCGAGGCGGACGCCGGTCCCCGCCGGGCGTCGGTGCGGAATTTCGGGCTGGTATGGGTGAGCGGCCGTGCCGTCGGCCCCGAGCTCGATCTGGGTCTGCGGGCCCGTCAGCTGTGGCAGGACACGGCGGCGGTCGCCCCCGGCGTCGGCTTCCGGCCCGACGGCTCGGTGACCGTGGCCACCGAGCCGTCCGAGCTGGCGCTGATGGAAGAGGTGTCCCGGCGTCCTGAAGCCGGGCGACGCCGACTGACCGTTCTCGACGCCGAGGCGGTGCGGGCGGCCAATCCGGCCATCCGGGGCCGGGTCCTGGGCGGGCTTCTGTGCCGGGCCGATGCGGTGGTCGAGCCGGGTGCGGTCCTCGGGGCCTTGCGGACGCATCTCGAGGGCGCCGGTCACTACCGGTTCGTCCCCGGACGGCGGGCCGTCGAAGTGGGAAGCGGTCGGGTGGTCGACCATGTCGGCGACCGCTACGAAGGATCGCTGGTGATCGTGTGCCCGGGCGACGCCCACAGCGGCCTCGGGGGTTCCGTCGGAGCGGCCCTGGCCCGCGCCCCCATCCGTCGGTGCCGGCTGCAGATGATGCAGACGGCGCCGACCACTGAACGTCTGGCCACCTCCGTGGCCGACGGCGACTCGATGCGGTACTACCCGGCTTTCGACCTGCCCGGACGGGCCCAGCTCCCGGCACCGTCCGAAGAGACGGCCTCGTTCGGGATGCAGCTGCTTGTCGTCCAACGCGCCGGAGGCGGCCTCACGATCGGTGACACCCACGTCTACCAAGAGCCGTTCGACTTCGCCGTCGAGGAGTTCCTCTATGACCGGCTTCGACAGCGGGCCGAGGAGATCCTGGGCTGGACGCTGCCGGCTGTGGTCCGGCGCTGGGCCGGTGTCTACTCGGCGGCCACCGACGACGGGGTCTGTCTCCGAGAGGAGGTCGAGCAGGCCGTGGTGGTCGTCTCCGGCCTGGCCGGACGGGGCATGACTCTCTCCCCGGCCATCGCCGAGCAGACATGGGAGATGCTTTCGCCGTGACATCTCCGATACAGCTCGTGGCCCTCGACATGGCGGGCACCACCGTGTCCGACCACGGTGTGGTGGAACGGGCATTTCGCCACGCCCTCGATCACGTGGGCGGCGTCCCCGACAACACAACCGTGGGTGATCCCGACGAATTCGTGCGGCAGACGATGGGCCAGTCGAAGATCGTGGTGTTCACCGAACTCTTCGCCGGTGACCGGGTCAAAGCGGAGAAGGCGAACGCGGCCTTCGAAGCCGCCTACGACGATGCCATCCACCGGGGCGAGGTCGACGCCCTCCCGGGAGCGGAGGCGGCCATGGGCGAGCTGCGCGGGGCCGGGATACGGGTCTGTCTGACCACCGGCTTCGCCCCGGCCACCAGGGACAGGATCATCGGCGCCCTGGGGTGGCACGAGGCTGTCGACCTGGCTCTCTCCCCCGGTGACGCCGGGCGGGGACGGCCCTGGCCCGACATGATCCTGACCGCCGTTGTGCGCCTGGAGATCGAGGACGTCCACGCCGTGGCCGTGGCCGGCGACACGGCCAGCGATCTTCTGGCGGGCTGGCGGGCCGGGGCGGGCATCGTCGCCGGTGTGCTCACCGGCGCGCACGGACGCGCCGAGCTCGAGGCTGCTCCCCATACCCACATCGTGCCGTCCGTGTCCGACCTGGCCCGGTTGGTCCTGTCGTGAGCAGACTCTCAGGAATCCACTCGGAGGTCCCGGCGTGAACGTGCTGCTTCTCATCCTCGACGGACTGTCACCGCGCCACGTCCGGCCCGACGTCATGCCCACCCTGACGGGCCTGGGCGAAGGGGGCGGCTGGAACCGCAGGGGCGGCCTGGGGGTGATGCCCGCCTCCACCTATCCCAACCACGCCACCTTCGTGACCGGGGTCACGCCGGCCGTCCACGGCCTGTGGTCGAGCAAGATCCCGTCACCTGTGCCCGCGACGCCGGCCGGGCCGGGTGGCGACGGACACGCCGCCGGTGCTCCGACTCCGCTGGTCGACGCGTGGGACGTCGGACCACAGTCACCCACCCTGTTCGATGCCTGCCGGCGAGCCGGGAGATCGGTGGCGGCCGTTCTCGGCGACCACCATCTGGTCGGCGCTATGGGGGCGGCCACCGCCGACCGCTGCTGGCCCGAGGGCGGGTCCTTCTCGCCCGACGTCGCCCGCGACGCCCTCGACTACGCCGACGATGCCGCCACGGCCGAACAGATCGCCGCCGCTGTCGCCCTGGGGCCGGATCTCCTGGTGGCCCAGCTGAACGGTCCGGACACGTCGGCCCATCTGTACGGACCTGACAGCGAGGAGGCCTTCGTGGCCTACCGGTGGACCGACACGGCCATCGCCCGGATACGCCAGGCTCTCGTGCCGAGGTGGGAGGACTGGGTGGTGATGGTGGTGAGCGACCACAGCCAGGAGGACGGCAGGGGCGAATCGATCGACCTCGACGAAGCCGCGGCGCGCGCCGGGGTGGAGGCCCGGGTGATCCGCGACGGGTCGGCCGCCATCGTCACCGGCGAGGGGGGCCGTAATCCGCGCTGGCTCGACGAGCTCGACGCCGTCACGGGCACCGAGGCCCTGGCCGACGGTACGGTGGTGGTCTGGGGACGGCCGGGCAGCTCGTTCGGGGAATTCCCCTGGGGCATTCCCGGCATCCACGGCAGTCCGCGGACGTCACCCCAGGTGGCCGTGGTCACCGGAGGCCATGGTGCCGTGGGCGCTCTGGCCGAATGGGTGGAGGGATCTCCGCCGCCCGGAACGGACTGGGCCCGCCGGATCGCCCACCTTCTCGACCTGCCCGCCGACAGCAGGATCCCGGCCTAGTCCGGTCGCGCCACCCGGTCGCGCCACCTGGTCGCCATCTCCGGTGGCTACATCTGGTCGGGAGCGGAGATCCCCAAGAGATCGAGGCCCTGGGCCAGGACACGGGCGGTCAGATCGGACAACGTCAGACGGCTGCGACGCAGTTCCTCGCTCGGGGCCTTCAAGACCGGGCAATTCTCGTAGAAACCGGTGAAGGAGGTGGCCAGCTCGAAGAGGTAGCCACACAGCCGCGACGGGCTCCACGACGTCATCGACGACGCCACGGCGTCGCCGAAGCCGAGAAGGACGAGCGCCAGCTCCCGCTCGGCCGGCGCGCTCAACTCGACGACGGTGGCGACCGGCGGGATGTCGACCTTGCCACGCCGGAAGATGGAGCGGATCCGGGCGTGGGCGTACTGGAGATAGGGAGCGGTGTTCCCTTCGAAAGCCAGCATCCGTTCCCAGTCGAAGACATAGTCGCGGACGCGATCGGTCGAGAGGTCGGCGTACTTGATGGCACCGATGCCGAGCATCTTCGCCACCGACCGGCGGCTGCCCACGTCGAGATCGGGGTTCTTCTCGGCGATGGCGGCCTCGGCCCGCTGGACGGCCTCGTCGAGCAGATCGACCAGTCGGATCCGGTCTCCCGCCCTGGTCTTCAGGATCTTGTGATCGGCGCCCTGGACACTGCCGAAAGAGACGTGCTCGGCCCGGACACCGTCGGGCAGCCAGCCGGCCATCGACGCGGCGGCGAAGCACATCTCGAGATGCTGGGCCTGGGGGGCACCGACGAGGTAGAGGATGGTCTGGGCGCCGAGGCGCGCCACGCGATCGCGGATGGCGGCCAGATCGGTGGCAGCATAGCCGTATCCGCCGTCCGACTTCTGGACGATCAGGGGTAGGGGGTCGCCGTTTCTGTTGCTGAAACCGGGCGGGAACACGCAGCGGGCCCCGTCGCTCTCCACCAGCAGGCCGAGGCTGTCGAGGTCTCTCACCACGTCGGCCAGCAGGGGGTTGTAGAAGCTCTCGCCCACAATGTCGTCGTCGGTCAGAAGGACGCCGAGCTTGTCGTAGACCTCGTCGAAGTACCGGACGCTCTCGGCCACCAGGATCCGCCACAACCGCAGGGTCTCGGCGTCACCGGACTGCAGGAGCACCACCCGGGCCCGACTGCGCTCGCGGAACGTCTCGTCCTCGTCGAACGAGACGCGGGCCTGGCGGTAGAAGGTGTCGAGATCCCCCACCGAGAGTTCGAGGACGGCCTTTTCCTCCCCCATGTCGATGAGGTGCTCGATGAGCATGCCGAACGGCGTGCCCCAGTCCCCAATGTGGTTCTCGCGCCGGACATGGTGGCCGACGAACGACAACATCCGGCAGAGGGCGTCGCCGATGACCGTGCCCCGGAGGTGGCCGACATGCATCTCTTTGGCCACGTTCGGACTCGAGTAGTCGACGATGACGCTCTGCGGCTCGGCGCCGAGCACGCCGAGACGTTCATCGGCGGCCATCGACGACAACTGGTGGACGACGAAGGAGGTGGAGAGGGTGAGGTTGATGAAGCCGGGCCCGCTGACCTCGACGGACTGGCACAGATCGTCGAGCGACGCCGCCGCCGCGATCTCCTGCGCCAACTGGCGGGGCTGTCGGTTCAGCCGCTTGGCCAGAGCCAGGGCGCCGTTGGCCTGGAAGTCGGCATGGTCCGACGGGCGCAGGACGGGGTCCGCTCCCTGCTCGACGGCATCGAAGGCCGCCCGCAGACGGGTCTCGAGCGCGGTCTTGGTGTCGTCCATGGCCCATCTTCGCGCCCGCGGCGGACCCTTCCCGCCACCCGCCGGACGGTCAATGATGGTGGCCGGGGCCGATGGTGTCGCTATTGGCCGCTGCGTGCCTGCTTCTGGGCGGCCTGCTTCTCGTGCTTGGCCTGCCGCTTCTCTTTGAGCGACTTCCCGGGCTTCTTCGGTTCGGCCGTGGGTCGTGATTTCGTTGCCATGGGGGCAGCGTAGGCCGCCGGACGGTGCCCCTGGTGCCAGGGCCCCGGGACCAGGGGCTCGCCGGCCGGGCCCGGTGCCGCGGCCGCGGCGGCCCGACCGGGGCGGTACCGTCCTGGTCGTGCAGACGCGACGGCTCGGGCGCACCGGACACGAGTCGTCGGTGGCCGTCTTCGGAGCCGCCGCCCTCTGGGGCTCGGACCCCGAGACGGCCGAGCGGGTGTTCCGTACGGCGCTCGACGCGGGCGTCAACCACCTCGACGTGGCGCCGCGCTACGGACGGGCCCAGGAGCTTCTCGGACCGCTGATCCCCGCCGTCCGGAACCAGCTCTTCGTGGCCTGCAAGACCCAACGGAGCAATCCCGACGGGGTGCGGGCACAGCTGGAGCAGTCGCTGGCGCTGCTTCAGTGCGACAGCTTCGATCTCTACCAGCTGCACGCTGTCACCGATCTGTCCGAGCTCGACGCCCGAGCCGGGGCCGTGGAAGCCATCCTCCGCGCCCGCCAGGAGGGGTTGTGCCGGTGGGTGGGGATTACCGGTCACAACCTGACGGCACCGGCCGCCCACGCCGAGGCCCTCCGGCGCTATGACCTCGACACGGTGATGTTCCCGGTGAATCCCCGGCTGTGGGCCGACGCCGAGTACCGGCGAGACGCCGAGGCGCTGCTAGAAGAGGCGGCCCGGCGCGATGTCGGCGTGATGGCCATCAAGGCCGCCGCGGCGCGGCCCTGGGGCGACCGGACCCATACCGCGGACACCTGGTACGAGCCGTACGCGGGGTCAGAGGAGGTCGAGCGCGGCGTCCGCTTCGCCCTGTCGGTGCCGGGGGTGCACGCTTTCTGCACACCCGGTGACACCGAGGTCCTGGCCCTCGCCCTCGCCGCGGCGGAGAGCTTCGTGCCCCTGGACGAGGCCGGACGCGCCGCGGCCAGCGACGCTGTCGGCGCCGAAACCCACATCTTCCCCATGCCCACTGGCTGACCCACGTGCTCCTGCTGTCCAGCGCCCCCGATCTCGACCACCACGACACCGGTGGGCGGCACCCGGAACGACCGGAGCGGATCGGTGCCGCCTTGGCGGGGATCGACGACGCCGGTCTCCGAGACGCCATCGTGGACCTCGCTCCCCGCCGTGCCGTCATCGAGGAACTGACCCGGGTCCATTCCCAGGGTTATCTCGACGCCGTGGAGGCTTTTTGTCGCGACGGTGGTGGGACCATCGACCCCGACACCACGGTCGGCCCCGGCTCGTGGGACACGGCCCTGCTCGCCGCCGGCGGCGTGTTGGCCGCCATCGAGGGCCTCGACGCCGGCCGCGGTGACACCGCCTTCGTGGCCGCCCGTCCTCCAGGACACCACGCGCTGGCCGAGCAGTCGATGGGCTTTTGTCTGATCAACAACATCGCCGTCGGCGCCGCCGCGCTGGCCGAGCGCGGTGAACGGGTGGTGATCGTGGACTTCGACGTCCACCACGGCAACGGCACGCAGGACATCTTCTGGAACGATCCCCGGGTCCTGTACATCTCGACCCACGAGTGGCCCCTCTATCCCGGGACCGGTCGGGTGGAGGAGACAGGCGGGGCGGCTGCCCCGGGCCTGACCATGAACATCCCCCTGCCCGCCGGGGCCACCGGCGACGTCCTGATGCGTGCCGCCGACGAGGCCATGGCCCCGGTGGTGGAGGATTTCGATCCCACCTGGCTGCTCGTCTCGGCCGGCTTCGACGCCCACCGGGCCGATCCCCTGGCCCAGTTGCGGCTGACGGCCGGCGACTTCGCCGATCTGATGGGCCGGATCCAGGGTTTCGCACCGCAGTCGGGCCGGACCGTGGTGGTCCTCGAGGGTGGGTACGACCTCGAGGCGCTCCGACTCTCGGTCGGCGCCACCCTGGCCCGCCTGCTCGACCGCCCCTACCGGCCCGAGCCGGCCTCGGCCGGAGGGCCGGGCGGCTTCGCCGTCGAGGCCGTGCGGCGGGTCTTCGGCGAAGGGCCGGATTGATCGAGCTGCTGGCCGACGACGGGCCGATTCACCGCAACGACGCGCCCCCGTCGACGGAGAGAACCTGACCATTGATCCACTCCCCGTCCGACGAGGCCAGGAAGGCCACCATGGCGGCGATGTCCTCGGGTTCGCCGAGGCGCCATGAGCGGGTGCCGCGCAGGGCCAGCTTCATGAAGTCCTCACTGAGCACGGAGCGGGGGCCCTCGGTGAGGACGAGGCCCGGAGCGACGGCGTTGGCCCGGACGTGTTTGCGCCCCCACTTGGAGGCCACGTGCCGGACCAGGGCGTTGATGCCGCTCTTGGACACGGCGTACGACGGCCGTTCGGGCTCACCCATGAAGGCGGCCCCCGAGGAGGTGTAGACGAGAGCACCGCCGCCGCGCTTCAGGATCTCGGGCAGGGCGGCTCGGGTGCACAGGAGGTGGCCGCGCAGGTTGACGGCCAAGGTCCGGTCGAAGGCGTCGAGATCGATGTCGAGGGCGTTCGAGTCGCGGCCCAGGGTGTCGGCCGAGAGGTCGGCGGCGTTGGCGTGGAGGATGTCGACCCCGCCATAGGTGGTGACGGCCAGGGCCACCATGTCGGCCACCGACTGCTCGTCGGAGATGTCGACCCGCACCGACACCGCCTGGCCGCCGGCGGCCGTGATCTGTTCGGCCACCACCCACGCCGCTTCGGCGTTCAGGTCGCCGACCACGACGCGGCAGCCTTCTTCGCCCAGGCGGACCGACGTGGCCGTTCCGATCCCTCCGGCTCCACCGGCCACCACCGCCACCTTGTCCTTCAGTCCTCGCATCACTTCTCCTGCGCGCTGCGCATCTTGCGGATGCCGCCGTTCACGGCATCGGTGATCAGACGGTCGTTGTCCTTCGAGATGAAGCGGTGCACCCGGCGTTCGAAGAGGACCCGCATCACGGGATTGAAGGCCTGGTAGGTCTCGGAGAAATGGATGCGGGTGCGGTCGCCGGGCAGCTCCTCGAAGCGGGTGCGTCCCTCGGCCACCGACCACAGGGGCTTTCCGATGGCGTCGTACTTCCACGACTCGCAGGGCTTCACTTCGGTCAGCCATTCCCACGAGTAACCGACACCACCGGTCATCAGGTACTTGGGAACCCGGAACTTGCAGTGCCGGATCAGGCCTTCGCCCGCCTCGTCACCGGGGTGCAGGATGTCGATCTTCACCCCGTCATGCTCGGGCCGGCTCTTGCGGTAGCCCCAGAAGAGCTGCCAGACCTCCTGTGGTGTGCCGTCCACCTCGACGGCGTACGTGTGTACCTGCATCGCCGCAGTGTCTACCCGGCCCGGCTCACCACGGCGAACCGAACCTCTCGCGGTGGGCCTTCTCGGCCACCGGCCGGCGCCTCGGCGGTCCGAGCGCACGACCCGGCCAGCCGAGGGGGACCACGGCGATGGGTTGGACCTCGAAGGGGAAGCCCACGATCTCGGCCAGCTCGTCGCCGAAGACGAGGGGGAGGGTGGTCAGGGCGGCGCCGAGCCCGAGAGCGCCCGCCGCCAACAGCATGTTCTCGACGGCCGGGAAGACCGAGGCGGCCAAGACCCGGCGGCCCCCCAGTCGGGTGTCGCCCCCCACCACCACCAGGACGGGGGCTCCGGCGATGCCGCCCTGAGCGCCCCGGTCGACCTCGTCGAGGAGCGCCGGGCTCAGTCGGCTAAGCGAATGCGACCTGCCCCCCCCTTCCCAGGCCCGACGGTTGAGATCGCCGATGGCCGCCCGCC
Organism: Acidimicrobiales bacterium; assembly: GCA_035535015.1. GTDB lineage: Bacteria > Actinomycetota > Acidimicrobiia > Acidimicrobiales > UBA8190 > Palsa-661. The sequence continues at coordinate 26,410 of DATLQU010000007.1, forward strand.
GGGCCGGGTCCCGGACGACGATGAAGACCCAGGGTTGCCTGTTCTCGGCGCTGGGCGCATGGGTGGCCGCCTCCAGGACCCGTTCGACCAGGGAATCGTCCAGGGGATCGGGACGGAACTCCCGGCAGGCGCGTTGGCGCAGGACCACGTCGAAGAACTCGGACATGGCGCCGGATCGTAGGCGTCCCCCGGGGGCTGCGGGGTATCGTCCGGCATGACCGACCTGTTCTCCGTCGCCGGGAAGACCGTCCTCGTCACCGGAGGTGGACGAGGGATCGGGCGGATGATCGCCACCGGTTTCGTGGACGCAGGGGCGCGGACCTACATCTCCTCGCGCAACGCCGAGGTCTGCCACGCCGTGGCGGCCGAGCTGTCCGAGACCGGTATCTGCATCTCGGTGCCGGCCGACCTCTCCACCGAATCGGGCTGCCGGGAGTTGGCCTCTGAGATGGGCCGGCGCGAGGAGCAGTTGGACGTCCTCGTGAACAACGCCGGCAACACCTGGGGGGCGCCGCTCGAGGAGTTCGACGATGCCGCCTGGGACCGGGTCCTCTCACTCAACGTGAAGGGCGTCTTCCACACGACCAAGTTCCTGCTGCCGCTGCTCGAGGCCGCCTCCAGCGAGGACGACCCCGCCCGGGTCGTCAACATCGGCTCCATCGACGGCATCCATGTCCCCGTGCTCGAGACCTACTCCTATTCGGCCTCCAAGGCCGCCGTCCACCAGTTGACCCGGCACCTGGCCAAGAAGCTGGCGCCGCGGATCACGGTGAACGCCATCGCGCCGGGGCCGTTCCCGTCGAAGATGATGGCCGCCACGCTCGACGCCTTCGGCAGCCAGATCGCCGCCAACGCGCCGATGAAGCGGATCGGCCGGCCCGACGACATGGCCGGGGCCGCCATCTACCTGGCCTCGCGCGCCGGCGCCTATCTCACCGGCGTCATCCTCCCCGTCGACGGCGGCATCGCCACCGTCGGCTGACGAAAGGAGCCGCCATGCGGCTGAGCACCATGCTCGACTACTCCCGGGGCGTGAAGCAGTCCCTCGATGCCGTGGTCGAACTGGAACAGGCCGGGCTCGACATCGTCTGGGTGGCTGAAGCTTACGGCTACGACGGTCCCAGCCAGTTGGGCTACCTGGCGGCCCGGACCCAGACGATGGAGATCGGCTCGGCCATCCTGCCCATCTACTCCCGGACACCGGCGCTGCTGGCCCAGACGGCCGCCGGCCTCGACGCCGTGAGCGAGGGACGCTTCATCCTCGGCCTGGGCGCGTCGGGACCCCAGGTCATCGAGGGCTGGCACGGCGTGCCCTACACACAACCGCTCGAACGGACCCGCGAGATCATCGACATCTGCCGGCGGGTCTGGCGCCGGGAGGTGATCACCAACGACGGCCTCTACCCCATTCCCCTCCCCGCCGGCCAGGGCACCGGCCTCGGGAAGCCGCTCAAGCTGATCACCCACCCGGTGCGCCCGGACATTCCGATCTGGATCGCCTCGATGGGTCCGAAGAACGTGGCCATGACGGCCGAAGTGGCCGACGGCTGGTTCCCCTTCCTCTTCATCCCCGAGAAGGCCCCGAAGGTGTGGGGTCCGGCCCTCGAGGCCGGTCGGGCCAAGCGCGCCGCCGGTCTCGGTCCGCTCGAGGTGGCGGCGGGAGGAATCGTGGCCATCGGTGACGGGCTCGAGCATCTGCGTGAGCTCGGTCGGGGGATGACGGCGCTCTACGTCGGCGGCATGGGGGCGCGGGGCCGGAACTTCTACAACACCCTGGTCCGGAACTACGGCTACGAGAAGGAAGCCGAATTGATCCAGGATCTCTACCTCGACGGCAAGAAGGAGGAGGCGGCCGCCGCCGTGCCCGCCGAGCTGCTCGAGGAGACCTCTCTGATCGGCCCGGCCGGGTACGTGAAGGAGCGGATCGCCGCCTACCGGGAGGCAGGGGTGACGGTGCTGAACGTCATGCCCATCGGGGCCGATCCCCTGGGGACGCTGCGGCAGCTGAGCGAGTGGGTCCGGTGACGGCCGTCACCGGTCGCAACCGACGGCTCGTCCTGGCGCAGCGGCCTTCGGGGATGGTCGACAACTCGACCGTCCGGCTCGAGGAGGTCGCCGCCCCCGAGCCCGGTCCGGACGAGGCCGTCGTCCGGGTCCGCTACCTGTCGATCGATCCCACCATCCGGACGTGGATGAACGACGCCCCGGGCTACCTGCCGGCCATCGCCATCGGTGACGTCGTGCGCGGCGGTGGCATCGGGGAGGTGGTGGCCAGCAGGAGCGACCGGTACACCGAGGGCGATCTGGTCTTCGGGATGACGGGATGGCAGGACTACGCCCTCATCGACGAGGGGGCGGGCGCCATGCAGGTCATCCCGGCCGGGATCGATCCTCTGGTGGCGCTGAGCGTCTTCGGTGTGACGGGCATGACGGCCTACTTCGGGCTGCTCGACGTGGGTCGCCTGGTCGAAGGCGACACCGTGGTGGTCTCGGGCGCCGCCGGCGCCACCGGATCGGTTGTCGGTCAGATCGCCCGGATCAAGGGTGCGGCGCGGGTCGTGGGCATCGCCGGCACCGAGGAGAAGTGCGCCTGGCTGACCGACGAGCTGGGCTTCGACGCGGCGGTGAACTACCGGACCGACAATGTCGGCGCCCGGTTGCGGGAACTCTGTCCGAAGGGGATCGACGTCTACTTCGACAATGTCGGCGGGGAGATCCTCGATCTCTGTCTGGGCCAATTGGCGTTGCGGGGTCGGGTGGTGCTCTGCGGGGCCATCTCCACCTACAACGAGGAGGGGCCGGTGAAGGGACCGGGGAACTACCGGAACCTGATCGTGGTCAGGGCCCGGATGGAGGGATTCCTGATCCTCGACTATCTCGATCGCTTCCCCGAGGCCCAGGCGGCCATGTTCGGATGGGTGGCCGACGGGAGGATGAAGCACTCCGAGCACGTGGTCGAGGGCCTCGAGAATGCCACCGACGCACTGAACCTGCTTTTCACCGGAGGGAACACCGGCAAGGTGATTGTGAAGGTGGACCAGTGAAGGTGCCCTGACCCGGCGTCGGCTGGGACCGGACGCGGGAGCACCTCATTTCGCACTCGTCGTAGGTCAGGAGACAAACCGAGTGAGCTTCAACCAGTACGAACCCTACGGAACCGTGGTGGGTACCTCGGTGAGGGTCGCGACCTGGAACGTGTGGGGACGCTTCGGCGGATGGCAGGAGCGCCAGGCGGGCATCGAGGACGCCTTGGCCGCGGCGGCACCTGACGTCGTCTGTCTGGTGGAGTCTTGGTCGGCGGCCGAGGCGACGCAGCCAGATCTGATCGCCCGGCGGCTCGGCTTCGACCACAGCCTCTTTGTCGGTGACTGGGCTCAGGAGGACTGGGTTTCGGGGATCGGCGTCGCATCGCGCTGGCCGGTCAGCTCCCACGAGCGCCGGCCGCTGCGCGCCGAGAACGGGGCGGGTGAGGGAGAAGTCCTTTTTGCGTGCCTCGAGGGCGACCGCGGTCCCATCCAGTTGTTCGTGGTGATGCTCGACTATCCGCTCGACGCGAGCGCCGTGCGACAGGCTCAGGTGCGCCAGCTGGCCGGGTTCATCCTGGAGTCGACCCAACGGCGCCATCCCGTGATTGTGTGCGGGGATTTCAACGCCGGGGCCGACTCGGACGAGATCCGCATGTTGACCGGCCGGACCACGACCGCCGCCCCCGGTCTGGTGTTCTACGACGCCTGGGAACTGGCGGGCGACGGGACGCCCGGCTACACCTGGTCGAACGGCAATCCTCTTGCCGCTGTGGCCATGTATCCCGACCGCCGATTTGATTACGTTCTCTCGGCCTGGCCGCGCCTCGGGGCGGTGGGCCACCCCCTCCACTGCGAGCTGCTCGGCGTCGTGCCGGCTGACCGGCCGCAGCTCTCCGACCACTACGGCGTGCTGGCGGACCTGCGCTATTAGTCGGGGCACCAACCGGGGCCAGCGCGGCGTGATGCGCCACTAATCGAACCAGTCCCACCTCCACGGGGTGACCGTCTCAACGGGGCCGGCATGAATGACGGCGCCGGCCCCGGGGCGCCCGTGTCCGACGAGCTCGTCGAGAGAGGCCGAGACGTCGAGAGGATCGGTGTCCAAGAAGCAGACCGTCACTCGGTGCCGGCCCGGACGCCAGACGCCACGCCGTTCGGTATCGGAGACGAAGCTCCACACCCCTGCCACCCCGGGACAGCCGAGCAAGACGTCGGCGTCGACCGATCCGGCGCCGGCCGATTCGGGAGTCCGCGCCTCCACCACGAAGTAGGCCCCGCGGTTGGGCCGGTAAGGCACGGCCTCGGCCGAGATCATCACGCGGGGTGCGGCGGCCACCGTATCGACGTCGAACGGTCCCGACAGAAGGGCGCGGCGGTGCTGATGGAACCGGCCGACGGCTCGAAGCTGGCCGCCGAGGGCCTGGAACTGCTCGAGCGTCTCCTCCACGGGTTCGGCCATCAGATAGAGGGTGACGTAGTGGACGGCCCCGAGCAGCGGCCCATCCACCACCCGGGCGGCGCGACAGGCGGGCGTGGACACCCATCGTTGGCCGAAGGCCATCCCCGGCAGCGGGTACTGCTCGGGCATGTGGTCGAGCTGGTGCCACTCGTTGTAGGAGCGGTGCTCCGACGGGTCGGTGATCTCGGTGAAGGAGAAGAACCCCACCTTCACCTTGTTCATGTTGTGAAGCGCGCCGCGTCCTCGGAGCCACCGGTGGCGTCGCCCTCGCTGTAGGAGTGCGCCCCCGCCCCCGCCAGCCGGCCTCCGGCCACGATGAGGTACTCGTCGCGGATGGGACGGTCCTCGAACCAGCACTCGAGGATCTCCCGGGTCCCCGCCGCGTAGCGGGCCTGAGCCGAGAGCGACGATCCCGAGATGTGGGGGGTCATGCCGTGATGGGGCATGGTCCGCCACGGGTGGTCGTTCGGTGCCGGCTGGGGGAACCAGACGTCTCCGGCGTAGCCGGCCAGTTGCCCGCTCTCGAGAGCCCGGACGATGGCGTCGCGGTCGCAGATCTTTCCCCGGGCGGTGTTGACCAGGTAGGCGCCCCGCTTCATGGTGCCGATCAGGGCGTCGTCGAAAAGGCCCTCTGTCTCGGGGTGAAGCGGGGCGTTGATGGTGACCACGTCGCACACCGGGACCATGGAGGCAGCCGTCGGATGGAAGGTCAGGCCCAGCTCCTCCTCGACCGACTCGGGTAGGCGGTGACGGTCGGTGTAGTGGAGCTTCATGTCGAACGGCTTCAGCCGGCGCAGGACGGCGGAACCGATCCGGCCGGCGGCCACCGTGCCCACCGTCATGCCTTCGACGTCATAGGAGCGGGCCACGCAGTCGGCGATGTTCCAACCGCCCCGGGTCACCCAGCCGTACGAGGGGAGATAATTGCGGACCAGGGACAGGATCATCATGACCACATGCTCGGCCACGCTGATGCTGTTGCAGTAGGTGACCTCGGCCACGGTGATGCCCTTGTCGATGGCGGCCTGGAGGTCGACGTGGTCCGATCCGACGCCGGCCGTGATGGCCAGCTTGAGCTTGGGCGCCCGGCTGATCCGTTCGGCTGTCAGGTAGGCGGGCCAGAAGGGCTGGGAGATCACGATGTCGGCGTCGGCCAGCTCGCGGTCGAAGACGGAATCGGCGCCGTCCTTGTCGTCGGTGACGATGAGGGTGTGGCCGGCGTCCTCGAGATAGCGCCGCAGACCGAGCTCGCCCGAGACACTGCCGAGCAGAGCGCCGGGGACGAAGTCGATGTCGTGTGGTGTCGGCAGGGTCTGTCCGTCCGGGTACGTGTCCAGGGCGGGAATGCCGTCACGGGGATAGGTCTCGGGGTACCCGTCGACGGGGTCCTGGTAAAGAACACAGACGATCTTGGCCATCATCGCTCCTCTTCGTAGTGCGACCACATCGAGCCGCTCGGGTGACGCATGGATGTATGGGCGGCTCCGGACCCGTCAGGTGCCGAGGACGACGACGGAACGGAGAACCTCACCGCGTTCCATCCGGTGGAAGGCCTCCTCCACGCCGTCGAGGGGGATCGTCTCCGAGACGAAGCGGTCGAGGTCGAGGCGGCCTTGGAGATAGAGCTCGACCAGCATGGGGAAGTCCCGCGAGGGCAGGCAGTCGCCGTACCAGCTGGGCTTCAGCTGTCCGCCGTGGCCGAAGAACTCGATCATGGGCATGTCGATGCGCATCTCCGGCGTCGGCACCCCCACCTGGACGAGAGTACCGGCCAGGTCCCGGGCATCGAAGGCCTGCTGCATGACGGTGGCATTGCCCACCGCTTCGATGCAGACATCGGCCCCGAAGCCTCCTGTCAGGGCCCGGATCCTCTCCACCGGATCGCCGTCGGAGGCGACGACCACGTCGGTGGCACCGAACTGGCTGGCCAGCTCGAGTTTCCGGGGATCGAGATCGACGGCGATGATCTTGGCTGCGCCGGCCAGCCGGGCCCCGGCCACCGCCGCGCACCCCACTCCCCCGCAGCCGAAGACGGCCACGCTGTCGCCCTGACCCACCTCGCCGGTGAACATGGCCGCCCCCAGACCGGCCATCACGCCGCAGCCGAGGAGCCCGACCGCCTCGGGGCGAGCCCGACGGTCGACCTTCGTGCACTGGCCGGCGGCCACCAGGGTCTTCTCGGCGAAGGCACCGATGCCGAGAGCGGGGGACAGCGCCGTCCCGTCGGTCAGAGTCATCTTCTGCGTGGCGTTGAGGGTGGCGAAGCAGTACCAGGGCCGCCCCCGTCGACAGGCGCGGCACTCCCCGCAGACAGCCCGCCAGTTGAGGACCACGAAGTCGCCCGGCGCCACCGAGGTCACGCCGGCCCCCACGGCTTCCACCACACCGGCCGCCTCGTGGCCCAGGAGAAAGGGGAAGTCGTCGTTGATGCCTCCCTCGCGGTAGTGGAGGTCGGTATGGCAGACACCACAGGCCCGGACGCCGACCAGGGCCTCTCCGGGACCGGGGTCGGGGACGAGAACGGTCTCCAGGGTGACCGGAGTACCCTTGGCTCGGGCGACGACGCCGCGTACTTGGTGTCCCATCGCCAATGCCTCCTCGGTCTGCGCGTCTCATCCCTCGCTGCGGGGCAACCTACAGCGCCCCGCCTACTCGGCGACGACGTTCCGGAAATTCCGGGGGCCGCAGCGCCCATCACAAAGCCCGGCTGCTCACCGGCGATGCGCCTGCAGGGAAAGAGGCGGTCAGCGAACCGTTCGGTGGGGCCGGTCCCGTCTGCTGAGGCCGGTCACCGTCCGGCGCTGGGGGTGACAGGAGAACCGGACGGTGAACCGAGAGACTGCCCCCGGTAACCCCGGGCCGGCATCGTCACCAGCTGGTAGACGCCGTTTTCGTCGGGTGACAGGACACCGGGGATGTAGTGGGACGACGAGATGCCGCGCTGCACAGATTCGCAGGCAGCCCAGTCCTGACGGTTGGTGATGTCCCAGAAGTCGACGGCGTACGACGGATCGAAGCCCGCTCCGTCGAGATCCTCAGGAGCAAAGGCCCAGCTGCACTGGATGCGGGTCCGGTCGGGAGCGAGGGGGGTGAGGATGTGGGTCATCACGTAGTCGGGGTACCGGCGGTATCCGACGCGTCGACGAAGAGCAGGCCGTGCCACTCTTCGGTCGGCAGTTCGACAAGACCGTGGTCGGCGGCGACGAAGCCATCGCAAGCGTCGAATCCCGGCGCCCCCCGCAGCGTGCCGTCGAGTTGGTACGACCACGAATGGTAGGGGCAGACGACGATGTGGAGGTTGCGCGACTCGCCACACGGCAGCAGCTCGTGGCCACGGTGGCGACAGTAGTTGGCGAAGCCTCGGACGACGCCGTCGGGGGCGCGCACGAGGAACACCCCGGCGAGCCCCACCGACTCGGCGCGCTGGTCGCCGGGGGCGGCAACGTCCTCGCTCCGACCGACACACATCCAGCCCCCCTGGAGGAAGTGCCGCTGTTCCCGGGCGAAGACGGCGTCGTCGACATACGCCTCCCGGGGCAGCATTCGACTGTCGCCGAATGGTCGGAGCGAGGCGCCCAGCGCCGCCGGGTCAATCGGGGCCGGATCCTGCCCGGTTTGACTGACCATCCAAGGGAAATTAGGCATGTCTGGATCTCGCGTCCACCGACAGAGCGACAGACTCTGACATGGCTTCACGTCCGAGGATGATCGCCGCGGTCATCGGGGGTCAGCCGAGCCGAGCCCGGCACCGGCACCGGCACCGGCACCGGCACCGGCACCGGCACCGGCACCGGCGACGATTCGGGCTGGCCCTGGTGGTCGTGGTGGCCGGGTGCGCAACTTCCCACCGCGCCCCGCCGGCCCCGATCCCGTCGTCGGCGCCATCGACCTCGACCACCAGCGCCTCGACCACCACCGGTGTCCCGGCCGCCGTCACGTCGTGGACGACCTACGGCGGCAACTTCCGCCGGACGGCGCTGGCCGACGCATTTCCTCCTGTCACCAAGGCTCCGGCCTCCGTGTGGACGTCACCGTCTCTCGACGGCGCCGTCTACGGCGAGCCGCTCATCTTCGACGGCCAGGTCCTGGTGGCCACCGAGAACGACACCGTCTACGACCTGTCGGCCGCCACCGGAAAGGTGCAGTGGTCGGACCATCTGGCCACCCCGGCCGCTGCCGGCGCCCTCCCCTGCGGGAACATCGGTCCCACCGTCGGGATCACCTCGACCATGGTCATCGATCCCGCCCGGGCCATGGTCTACGCCTCGGCGGAGACCGAGAGCGACGGAGCCGTCGGCCATCGGTTGTTCGGCATCGACCTGACAACGCACCAGGTGGTCTGGAGCCGAAGCGTCGACCAACCGGGGTGGACGACGGCCGACTATCTCCAGCGTATCGCCCTGGGCCTGTCCGACGGGCACCTCCTGGTGGGGTTCGGCGGCAACGAGGGCGACTGCGGCCGGTACAACGGCTGGCTGGTGGCCGTGCCCGAGACCGGGACCGGGGCCCTGCTCGCCTACAGAGTCCCCACCGTTCGGGAAGGGGCCATCTGGGCCCCGGCCGGGGTGACGGTGGACCAGACGGGAGACATCTTCGTGGCCACGGGGAACGGCGGCGCCGGCCCCGGTCAGCGCTTCGATCACGGAGACGCCGTGATCAAGCTCTCCCCCGCCCTGACCGAGCTTTCGTACTTCGCACCCTCCAACTGGGCCCAGGACAACGTCGACGACGGTGACCTGGGATCGACCTCTCCCGTCCTGTTGGACAACGGCCAGGTGTTCGTGGTCGGGAAGGAGATCACGGCCTATCTGCTCGACGGCACTGCTCTCGGGGGGATCGGTGGTGAGCTGACGTCGCTCGCCGTCTGCGGGTCCCTCGGGGGCAGCGCCTATCAGTCGCCGGACGTCTACGTCGTCTGTCCCGACGCCGGCAAGATAGCGCAGGTGAAGACCGGTCCCGGCAACGCCCTGGCGCGGGGATGGACGTGGACGTCACCCACGGGGGGAGCGAGTTCCCCGACCATCGCCGGCGGCGTGGTCTGGAGCATCGACCTGTCGGCGTCGAAGCTCTACGGCATCAACGAGTCGACCGGCACCACCTTCTTCTCGCTCGCCCTCGATGTCGGCCGACCCGAGCACTTCGCCGCCCCCAGCGCGGCGGGGGGGATGATCGTGGTGGCCGGATCAACGGCCGTCGAGGCGTTTCGCTGAGTTGTTCCCGGCCCATCGGGCCTCGGCACCCCGTGTGCGCCACGCTGCGTGGACCGCACCGCCCTGCCGCGTTGTGCTGAAAGGTCAGTCCACCTGCGCATTCGACGGTCCCGTGGCGTCGGCGCGGGGAAGTTACCAGTCGGTACCCGTTCGTCCGTCGGAAAGCGCATACTGCAAGTGGCACGACAGATCGGAATGCCTTCTATCCCCCCGGAGAAGGGAGCTCGACGATGGCGCGTCAGGGGATCATGGACACGGAGATGACGACAGAGGGCGAAGAGGACATCGAGGCCGAGTTGTTCTTCTCGACACGAGAGATGGGTGTTGCCTGCTTCGTCTTTCCGGAGCTCGACGAGGAGTCTTGAGCACGCCCCTGATGTGACCGTTCAGAGGTTCACCCGGGCCATGTGCTCGTCCGGGTAGCGGTTGCCGGTGGCCACGCCCTTCGGCGCCACCTTCTCGATGGCATCGAGGTCGGAGGCCGAGAGCTCGATGTCGAGGGCGGCGATGTTCTCTTCCAGGTATGTCCGTCGCTTCGTCCCCGGGATGGGCACGATGTCCTCGCCCTGGGCCAGCACCCAGGCCAGGGCGAGTTGGGACGACGTCACCCCGAACGTCGCCGCCAGTTCGGCCACCTTGTCCACCACGGCCAGGTTGCGGCCGAAGTTCTCTCCTTGGAATCGGGGCGAGAACCTCCGGAAGTCCGCCTCACCGAACTGGTCGGGACTGGTGATGCTGCCCGACAGGAAGCCGCGTCCGAGGGGGCTGTAGGGGACGAAGCCGATGCCGAGCTCCCGCACGGTGGCCAGGATCTCGTCCTCGGGCTCCCGGGTGAAGAGCGAGTACTCGCTCTGCAGGGCCGTCACCGGATGCACGGCGTGGGCCCGGCGGATGGTGGCCGGGGCCGCCTCGGATATGCCGAGGTGCCGGACCTTGCCGGCGGCGACGAGCTCGGACATGGCTCCCCACGTCTCTTCCACGGCCACCGTGGTGTCCACCCGGTGCTGGTAGTAGAGGTCGATGACATCGACCCCGAGCCGCGCCAGGGAGGCGTCACAGGCGGCGCGGACATAGTCAGGGTGGCCGTTCACACCGACGAAGCTTCCGTCGGCCCGCCGCTCGTTTCCGAACTTGGTGGCCAGCACCACCTCGCCACGGCGCCCGGCGACGGCCGTACCCACCAATTGCTCGTTCACGAAGGGCCCGTACATGTCGGCCGTGTCGAGGAAGGTGACGCCGAGGTCGAGGGCCCGGTGGATGGTGGCGATCGATTCGGTGTCGTCCGCCGGCCCGTAGGACTGGCTCATCCCCATGCAGCCGAGTCCTTCGGCCGAGACGACTAGCCCCTGGCCCAGTGTGCGCATCTTCATCTCCGTGGTCCCTTCTCTGTCTCAGGTGGCCGGTCGTCCATGCCCCTCATCGGTCGGTGGCCTCGTCGGACGCGGGCGATCCGATGTCGGTCAGGTGGTGGACGCACTCGTGCACAGTATGGAGCCCGATCCACTCCACCGTCCGCACCGCCGTGGTCGGCCAGTGGTAGAGACCGGTCCGGCTCCAGCCTTCGTCGTCCAGGGCCTCGAAAGCGTCGGCCAGGGCGTCGGCCCGGGCTTGGAGTTCCCCCGCCACCACCGTCGGGTCCTGCGCGTTGTAGCGCTCCTCGAGCACCCGCTCGTCGCGCCGCATGGGGGCGAAGGAAGGCTCGTCCCCGACGAGGGCGAGCAGCACCCGCTCCCGTTGGACGGCCAGGACATCACGGACGTGACAGCCGTACTCGAGGGCCGACCAGACACCGGCCCGGGGGTGGGCCCGAAGGCGCTCGCTCCCGGTGCTCTGGAGGACCTGGCGGTAGCGGCCGGCCAGCGCCCGCAGCTCGGGTGCGATCTCCGCCCGGCCCAGGGTGCCGTACGCACAGCCGCACTCGGCACAGGCCTCCACGCACCCCGACCCTAACGGTGCTCCCCGGCCACCGGCACCGGGCCGGCCGGCGATGCCCGAGCGGGCTCGGCCCGGCCGGGATCGGGAGTGGGATGTCCGAGGGCGCGCCGGGGAGCAGAATGGACCCATGGCCACTGGACCGCACCCCCTCGACAGCTTCTCCACCCGCTCCACCCTCGCCGTGGGGGAGCGGAGCTTCGCCATCCGCCGGTTGGGCGTCCTCGACGGGCAATTCGACGTGGCCCGGCTTCCCTATTCCATGAAGATCGTCCTGGAGAACCTGATCCGCCACGAGGACGGTCGCCACGTCCACGCCGCCGACATCGAAGCGGTGGCCGGTTGGGCGTCCCGGCAGTCCTCCGGCGCGGTCACGTCCACCGAGATCGCCTTCACCCCCGAACGCGTCCTCATGCAGGACTTCACCGGTGTCCCCGCCGTCGTCGACCTGGCCGCCATGCGCGACGCCCTCGTCTCCATGGGTGGCGATCCCACCCGGGTCAATCCGCTGGTTCCGGTGGAACTGGTGATCGACCACTCGGTGATCGCCGAGTCGTCGGGTCTGTCGACGTCGTTCGGCACCAACGTCGACATCGAGTACCAACGCAACATCGAGCGCTACGAGCTGCTGCGCTGGGCCCAGCAGGCCTTCGACGGTTTCCGGGTCGTCCCCCCGGGGACCGGCATCTGCCACCAGGTGAACCTCGAGTACCTGGCGCGCGTGATCTTCGCCGCCCCCGACGGCTCGGCCTTCCCCGACACGCTAGTGGGCACCGACTCCCACACCACCATGGTCAACGGTCTCGGCGTGCTCGGCTGGGGTGTGGGCGGGATCGAGGCCGAGGCGGCCATGCTCGGGCAGCCGCTCACGATGCTCGTGCCCCCGGTGGTGGGGCTGCGTCTGACCGGAGATCTGCGCGAGGGCACGACGGCCACCGACCTGGTGCTCACCATCGCCGAGCTGCTGCGCCATCACGGCGTGGTGGGCAAGTTCGTGGAGGTCCACGGTACGGGCCTGGCGCAGCTGCCCCTCGAGAGCCGGGCCACCATCGGGAACATGGCCCCCGAGTACGGAGCCACCTGTGTGATCTTCCCGGTCGATGACGTCACCCTCGACTACCTGCGTTTCAGCGGTCGGGACGAGGACCATGTGCAATTGGTGGACGCCTACACGAAGGAACAGGGCCTCTTCCGCCGGCCCGGGGACGACGCCCCGAACTTCACCGAGAACGTGGAGCTCGACCTGGCCACCGTCGAGCCCAGCCTGGCCGGCCCGGCCCGGCCCCAGGACCGGGTCTCTCTCTCGGGGACGAGGGCCGGCTTCGTGAGCGCCCTGGCCACCTCGCGCCAGAAGACCGGCGATGCCACGGGCCGGCGGACGGCCACGGCCAGCTTGGACGACGGCAGCACCCACGAGATCGGCGACGGCCAGGTCGTGATCGCCGCCATAACCAGCTGCACCAACACCTCGAACCCGCAGGTCATGTTGGCGGCCGGGCTGCTGGCCCAGAAGGCGGTGGCCCGGGGTCTGTCGGCCAGGCCCTGGGTGAAGACGACACTCGCCCCCGGGTCACGCGTGGTCATGGACTACTACGAGCGGGCCGGCCTGGTGGAACCACTCTCCGCCCTCGGCTTCGACCTGGTGGGCTTCGGCTGCACCACCTGCATCGGCAATTCGGGCCCCCTGCTCCCAGGGGTGTCGGAGGCGGTGGCCGAGGGAGACCTGGCCGTCGCCGCCGTACTCTCGGGGAACCGGAACTTCGAGGGCCGCATCCATCCCGACGTCCGGCTCAACTACCTGGCGTCACCGCCCCTGGTCGTGGCCTACGCGCTGGCCGGCACCATGGACCTCGACCTCACCACCGAGCCCCTCGGAACCGACGGCGCCGGACAGCCCGTCTTCCTGCGCGACATCTGGCCGACCTCGGCCGAGATCGGCGAGGTCCTCCGACAGGCGGTGACGTCGGAGATGTTCCGCCGCCGCTACGGTGCCGTGTTCGACGGCGACGACCGCTGGCGTTCCATGGCCATCGGGGGCGGGGACACCTTCGGTTGGACCGGGGACTCGACCTACGTCCTGCAGGCCCCGTTCTTCGCCGGCATCGGCCCGGAGCCCGCAGCGGTGCGCGACGTCGTCGGCGCCCGGGTGCTCGCCGTCCTGGGCGACAGCGTCACCACCGACCACATCTCCCCGGCCGGTTCCATCCGGCCGAGTTCGCCCGCCGGCGAGTACCTGATCAGTCACGGCGTGGACGCCTCCGAGTTCAACTCCTATGGCGCCCGCCGGGGCAACCACGAGGTGATGATGCGCGGCACCTTCGCCAACGTCCGGCTCCGCAATCTGCTGGCCCCGGGGACCGAGGGCGGCGTCACCCGTCATCTGCCCGACGGCCAGCAGATGAGCATCTTCGACGCGGCCATGCGTTATGAGGCCGACGGCGTTCCCCTGGTGCTCTTCGCCGGCGCCGAGTACGGCTCGGGATCGTCGCGCGACTGGGCCGCCAAGGGACCGGCACTCCTCGGCGTCCGGGCCGTGATCGCCCAGAGCTACGAACGCATCCACCGCTCCAACCTGGTGGGAATGGGCATCCTCCCCCTCCAGTTCGCCGACGGTGAGACCCTCACCAGCCTCGGCCTGACGGGCGAGGAGACCATCGACATCGTCGGCCTCGACACCTTCCGAAGTGGTGAGGTGCCGAAGGAGATCACCGTGCGCGCCGGCGCCATCGAGTTCAGTGCCCGTGTGCGGATCGACACGCCGATGGAAGCCGAGTACTTCAGGCACGGGGGCATCCTCCCCTACGTGTTGCGCCAGCTGGCCGGCTGACTTGGCCGGCCCGGTCCGGCGGCCAATCGGATCGGCACCGCGGGGCGCGTCACCGGGACAGAAATGTCGGTGGCGACGATTACGCGAGGACGGCCCCCTCTACACTGCCTCGCCATGCCAGGCCGGCGGCGCGTCACCAACCTCCCGGCGTCGCTGCTGCTCGCCCTGACGCTGTCGCTGTCGCTGTCGCTGGCTCTGGCCGCAGCCGACGGCATCGGCACCGCCGCTGCGGCATCGGCACCGGGACCCCGTACCGCATCGGTGATCGTCACCGCCGCCGTCTACGACCATGACGCCCCCGATCCCGACATCATCCGTGTGGGGCCGACCTATTACGTCTACACGACGGCGGGGAACTCCGGACACATCCCGGTGCTCTCCTCGACCGACCTGCAGCACTGGACGAACCTGGGCGATGCCCTACCCGTCCTTCCCAGCTGGGAGAAGCCGGGTCAGACCTGGGCCCCCGGGGTCGTCCTCCTCGACGGGGTCTACGTCATGTACTACGCCACGCAGCGCCGGGGCGACGGCGAGGAGTGCATCTCCGAGGCCAGGGCGGCGTCGCCGGCGGGACCGTTCACCGACACGAGCATCCAACCCCTCATCTGCCAGACGAGCATCGGGGGATCGCTCGATCCCCAGCCCTTTCTCGATCCGTCGGGCACGGCCTATCTCTACTGGAAGTCGAACGGCGGCGACGGCGCCCTGCCCATTGCCGGTGACATCTGGGTGGCCCAACTCTCCGCCGACGGAAGCGCCGTGGTCGGCGACGAGGTCCACCTCCTCACCGAGACCCAGTCGTGGGAGTCCACCGTCGAGAACCCGGCCATGGTCTACGAACAGGGAAGCTACGTCCTGTTCTATTCGGGCGGCCTCTGGAACAGCGCCGGCTACGGCGTCGGCTACGCCGTCTGCGCCGGCCCTGTCGGTCCCTGCACCAAGCCCGAGCAGAGTCCGGTCCTTCATTCCGACTCCGTGCGCCTCGGCCCCGGGGGCGAGTCGCTCGTGACCGATGCCGGCGGGAACTGGTGGATGGCCTACGCGGCATGGGACGGACCGGCGAGCGACTACTCCTACCAGGCCGGTGAGTTCCGCAGCCTCTGGCTGGCCCCGGTCAGCTTCACCGGCTCGACCCCCGACATCGCCGCCGGCCAGGCCCCCGAGGGATACCGGATGACCGCCTCCGACGGCGGGGTCTTCGCCTTCGGCGCCGCCCCCTTCTACGGCTCCATGGGCGGCAAGCGCCTCGACGCCCCCATCGTGGGCAACGCCGCCGATCCGAACGGCGGCTACTGGCAGGTGGCCTCGGACGGCGGGGTCTTCGCCTTCGGCGCCCCCTTCTACGGCTCGATGGGCGGCCGACCGTTGGACAAGCCCGTGGTGGGTATGGTCGCCACCCCCGACGGAGGGGGCTACTGGCTGGTGGCCTCGGACGGCGGGGTCTTCGCCTTCGGCGACGCCGCCTTCCTCGGCTCCCTCGGAGGCATCCCACTGGCCAAGCCCGTCGTCGGCATCGCCGCACCGGCCGGGGGCCACGGCTACTGGTTGGTGGCCTCGGACGGCGGGGTCTTCACCTTCGGCAACGCCCGGTTCTGGGGATCGCTCGGATCGGTGGTCCTGGCCCGGCCCGTCGTGGGCGTGGCGGCCATGCCCCAGGGCGGGGGGTATTGGCTGGTGGCCTCGGACGGCGGGGTCTTCACCTTCGGCAACGCCCAGTTCTTCGGCTCCACGGGATCGGTCGCCCTGGCCCGGCCCATCGTGGCCATCATCGCCGGACCGGGAAGCGGGGGGTATTGGCTGGTGGCCTCGGACGGCGGGGTCTTCACTTTCGGCGACGCCCAGTTCCGGGGATCCATGGGTGGCGTCGCCCTCGACCGACCGGTGGTGGCGGGCGCCGCCGCCTGATCGGGCTCAGTCCCGGGGACCCTCCATGATCACCACCGGCTCTTCGGTCAGGACGAAGGCCAGCCGGGAGACGTCCAGGAACTTGGGCAGGTCGGCCCAGACGTCGGCGAAGTCCTTCTCGGCGACGTGGGCGTTGTACTCGTCCATCGAGGCGAACCACTGCTCGGTGACCCCGTCGTAGGAGCCGTCGTCTTCGTCTGCGTACTCCGACAGCGGCCGGTGCCGTTGCTCGTAGCGGATGACATGGCTGCCACTGCGGGTCGACGCCACCAGGGGGCCGTGGTTGTTGCGCCAGTAGGCATGGAAGTCCTCGGGGGACATCCCGTCCTTGCGCCGAAGAAGACAGGTGAGCTTGATCATCGGGGTTCCTCCGCTCTCGGGCTCGCCGCGGTCCGCGAGGTTGCCACGAAGACCACCATCATGCCGTGCGGGACCCTCCCGGGACCCGTCCTCGCCCCGGCTCAGCCGGCGGAGGGGGTGTCGTCGGCTGGGGACACGTCGGGTGAGGACAGGCGGACCGAGACGGTCAGCTCGTCGGCCCCGCGTACGACGGCCAGCTCGACGGCCGCGGCCGGACCGGCTCCCTCGAGAGCGCCGGCCAGCTCGTCGACGCTCGCCACCGGCGTCCCGGCCACGGCCACCACCAGGTCACCCTGACGGATGCCGGAGGTGGCGGCGGGCCCGCCCTCCTCCACCGCCCGGACCAGGATCCCATCGCGATCGGGCAGGCCCACCGACCGGCGCAACCTCCGGGCCACCGGGGAGGGGGCCACGGCGATGCCGAGCCGCGGTCGGCGGGGCTCCTCGCCCCGGCCGAGGGCGTCGACCCGGCGCTTCAACTCCTCGTTGGCCGGCATGGCCAGGTAGAAGCCGTCTCCCACCCGGTGGGTGTCGATCCCCACGAACTTCCCGGCGCTGTCCACCAGGGGTCCACCCGACGATCCCCGGGCCAGGGGGGCGGTGTGCTCCAGGGCGCCGCCCACCTTCCGGCCGCCGGGTCCGCGGAATCCCACGTCGACGGCCGAGACGAAACCGACGCTGGCCCGCAGTCCCCGTCCGCCCGGATTGGCGAAACCGAGGACGGCGTCGCCCATGCCGACCGGCCGGCTGCTCCACTCGAGCGGGCCGGCGCCGGCGGTGTCGACGGCCAGCACCGCCAGGTCGCCGTCGATGTCGACACCGGTGGCCCGGCCCGGCACCCGCCGGCCGTCGGCGAAGGTCACCACCGTCTCCTCACCCCGGAGGTTGTGGGCATTGGTCACCACCACCCCGTCACCGACCACGGCGCCGCTCCCCCCGGCCCCCACGCCGACCACCGACGGCCCGACCGTCTCCAGCGCGCTCCGCACGGCGGCCGACAGCTCCTCCAGCACCTTTCCCATTCTCCGACCTCCCGAGATTTTCCGACCGGCACGGCTCCGGCTCTCTCACTTTGAACTATTTACTAGTTACTTGCAAGTTACTATTGAGTACCATACAGGGAAGGGCCCCGGGTGCGCGGACGTCGAACGGTGAGCCAGGATGAGCCGGTGACCTCGGGTTTGGACGCGGCGATGGCCAGGGTGGGCGACCGCTGGACCCTGGTGGTGGTCGATGCCCTGCTCGAAGGGCCACGGCGCTTCTCCGAGCTCCAGAGCGACATCCCCCGGCTGGCCCCGAACGTCTTGACCGCCCGGCTCCGGCGCCTCGAAGGTCAGGGCCTGATCCTGGCCGTCCCCTACTCCGACCGCCCGCCCCGGCTCGAGTACCGGATCACCGAAGCCGGCCGGGAGCTGGCCGGGGCGCTGCGGCTGCTGGCCCGTTGGGGGTCCCGGGAGTCCGGGGGCGAGGTGGAGGGCCCGCACCACCGCGCCTGTGGCACCGCCCTCGAGACCCGCTGGTTCTGTCCCACCTGTGCCCGCGTCACCGACGACGCCGACGACGACCTCCGCTGGATCTGATCAGGGATCCGGGGTCAGCATGGCCGTGATCTGGGCCAGGTCGAAGTAGTCGCGCCAGGCGCAGATCTTCCCGTCACGGATCTCGAACGTCCCCATCACCGGCAACGGTGCCGTGAGACTGCCCATGCTGAAGGTGTCGATCCGCTCGGTCAGCACCACGTTGTCGCGCACGGCCAGGTGGGTGGTCTCGATGGTCATGCCTTCGGCCATGGCGAAGAAGCCCTCGATGAAGGCGACGGTGGCCTCGATACCGACAGCGGGGTCCATGGGGATGTTGTGGTAGACGACGTCGTCGGTGAAGAACGGCCGCAGGGCGGCGGCGTCGTGCTTACCGAAGACGTCGAGGAAATCCCGGACGATCCGCTCGGAGTCCTCTGACACTCCCATGGTGCACCTCCTGATGCGACGGATCCTGTCGGCTCCACCGAGAGCATGGCCGCGGTCGGCCGTCGTGGTCCACCCCGGCCACAACCGGCACGGCACCCGGGCCACAACCGGCACGGCACCCGGGCCGCACCCGGGCGGCGCCCGTGGGCGGGGCCGGCGATTTCACGGGTCGACGAGGCCTTCGCCGCGTTCTCCCCGCCGGGCCAAAGAGGGCCAGACCCCGGGCTATCCCGAAAGCCCACCCAGCCCACCCCTCTATCTCAAGGGCATAGGCGAGATCGCCCTCTCGACGAAGTCCGTCCTCCGGCTGGTGCGCCTCATGGACCGGGGGGGCGAGGTCCGTAGCCTGACGATCACCGGGACGGCCTCGCCGGGGGCCTGGCGGGCGAGCGTCTGCTTTCGCGCTGTAACCGGTCCGAGAGCGGGGCCCGCCACTGCGCCATTTCGATCGTCTCTTCTTAAGCGCCTATTCGATCAACCCGGGTCGGACCGACTCCGAAGGGCGCCGACGATCTCGGCGATGGTGCCGTCGCTGACCCGATACGGCGTGTAGAAGGCCACCCGGTCCACCAGTCCCCCGAAGCGGTCGACGATGGTGGCGGCCACTTCCGTCGGCGAACCGACGGCGGCCAACTGCGACAGCATGAGGTCGTCGATGCGGGCGGGCATCTCGTCCCACCGACCGGCCTTGGAGAGGCCGTTCAACTCGGGCTGGACCGCCTCCCATCCCTCCACCTCGAGAACCGGTCGGTAGGCGGGGGTGGAGGCGTAGAAGGCCAGGAGCCAGCGGACCCCGGTCCGGGCCGCCTCCATCTCGGCTTCACTGCGTCCGCAGCAGACGATCACCTCGGCCGTCACCTCGAGAGCGGAGCGATCCCTCTCTGCCCTTTCGAGGCCTCGCTCGATGGCCGGAAGGGTCCGCCCGCGAAAGTGGGCGGCGGTGTTGAAGGGCATGACCAGCAGACCGTCGGCCACCTCGGCCGCCAGCCCGACCATCTGTGGTCCGAGACCGCCGATGGCGATGGCCGGCGGGCCGTAGGGATTGGGCCCGGGATTGAAGGTCGGCGGCATCAGGGTGTGGGTGGAGAATTCCCCGCGGAACTCGAGGCGCGCCCCCGTCTCCCAGGAGCCGAGGATGGCCCGCAGGGCGGCCACCTTCTCGCGCATCCGGGCCACCGGGCGTTCGAACTCGGCGCCATAGCGTTTTTCGATTTGGGCGCGCACCTGCGTTCCGAGTCCCAAAGTGAACCGGCCCTTCGACAGCAGCTGCAGGTCGTAGGCCTGGTGGGCCAGTTGGACGGGGTTACGGGGGAAGGCGATGGCCACGTTGCTGATCAGCTGCAACGTGGTGGTCGCCCCGGCCGCCATGATCAACGGCGTGAAGACGTCGTGCGGACCCTCGAAGGTGAAGGCACCGTCGAGACCGAGGTCTTCGAGACGGCGGGCGTCCTCGGCCGCCGTGACGAATCCGGTCAGCTGCGTGTCGA
This sequence comes from Acidimicrobiales bacterium, assembly GCA_035535015.1. Classification (GTDB taxonomy): domain Bacteria; phylum Actinomycetota; class Acidimicrobiia; order Acidimicrobiales; family UBA8190; genus Palsa-661. Next base: position 46,583 of record DATLQU010000007.1, read on the forward strand.
TCTTCACCGGGAACCTCCGTCCGCTTGGCCGGTGTCAGTGGCCCGTGGCCGAGACGGAAAGCTTCACAGACTTTGCACCGGCGCAAGCTCTCAGCCAGGCGGGGAGATCTCCGGTCAGCCCCCGGGCCCTATCTGGGCCGCCCGTTCCCTCAGGCATTTGTCCGACCACGGTAGGCGACACGTCGACAACAAGCGGCAAGCCGCAGACACGGCTACGCCGAGCTTTCTCCCCGGCGGGAGAGACCCAGGCGGGCCCGGACAACGGAAACGGCCCGATCGTCAACCGGACCACGACGGCCCGGGCCCCGGCGGCACGCAAGGACTCGGTGCCGACGAATCCCGGGCTCGACGCGTCGCCGGCGGTGTAACAGGACCGGATGTCACCCACCAGTGAGGACAGGGCGACGAGATCGTCTGCGGCCAAGGCCGACATGCTGTCGGCCAACGGGCCCACGGCCGTCACCGTCCGCTGACCCTCGGGCTCATCGAACACCAGACAGGCCGAGTCCATCTCGGCCGTATCCCGGACACGGTGGAGAACCTGCTGGGGCAGTCGGCGGCTGGTCAGAAGGCCGGAGATGGCGACCGACGCGTGGGCGGCGCGTTGCCAGCGGGTATTGCCCAGATTGGTGCCGATGAGCCCGAGCCGGTCGGCGAGAGGGCGGGCCACCGTCTCGGTGGACCTGCCAGAGTCCGCGCTGCGATACGCAGCGGAGCTCGCCGTTGCGCTCGAGGTAGAGGCTCGACATCAGATGGCCCCGTCGGAGAAGCGTCTCCACTACGAGGTCACAGACGGCGACGACGTTGTCGAGCCGGGCGAGGGCCTGACGCAGCTTGTCCTCGTGGACCCAGGCCCGGTGCCTTCCCCGATCGTCGGTGGCGTCGGCCGAGAGATGCGTGGACGGTCCGGTGCGGGCCACCTGAGGCCACGGCGGCGCCGGCCGGGCCAGGAGGTAGCCCTGGACGAGGTGGACGTCGGCATCGCGCAGAACGTCGAGCTCCCCTCGGGTCTCGACCCCCTCGGCGATCACGCTCGTGCCCACCTCCCGGGCAAAGGCCACCACCGCTCGCATCAGGGCCCGGCGGTTGGGATCCTCGTCGATACCCCGGATGAGTTCGCGGTCGAGCTTCAGGTAGTCGGGCGAGAGCTCCACGATGTGGCGGAGGCTCGAGTAGCCGGCACCGGCATCATCCACGGCGAGACGGAACCCGCGACCGAGCCATCCGGCCAGACGGCCACGGAGGTCGTCGTCGTCCTCGACCGCCTCCTGCTCGGTCAGCTCCAGGACGAGCCGGTCGGGAAGGTCATCGCGCAGAGCCAGGAAAGCCGGGTCGGAGATGGTCGACGGGCTGGCATTGACGAAGAGCGCCGGGCGTCGGGCGGGGCGCCGAACCGGGCCACGGCCCGGACACAGGCGGGTTCGAGTCGGGCCCGGAGATCGAATCCCGACGCCACTTCCAGCCACCAGTCGGGCGGTCGGTGCGGTTCGCCCGACATCGGGGCCAACGCCTCGTAGCCGACGACGACCATGTCGGAGGGCGGACAACGGGCTGGACCACGGCGGTGATCGCTCCCGGTTCACAGAGCCTTTCCACCGGAGTAGGCAGGTCGGAGCCGCCCCATGGCCGTGTCGTCCGGGGTTCGGCAACGGTCACCGATGGTGTATCGGAGCGATCGGCGGACCTCTTGAGACTTTGGACCGCCCCGCCCGCCGTCGCCGTGCCCGCTCTTCTGCGCTCGGATTTTCGGCGCTCGGACGACGCGCCGCCGTCCGGGCCTACCGGCTCGACGCCTCGACCATCTCCGCCGGGCTGTTGGTCAGCCCCCGGACCGAGGCGCGGCCCAAGCGGGTGATGAATTGGAGCAGACGGGTCCGGGCCTTCTCCGCCGACGGCGTGAGTCCCTGCCTTTCGGCGATGTCCCAATGACCGAGGACGACCGGACGCAGGATCGAGTCGTGGTGGACACGCAGGTCGTAGATGCCGGCCCGGGCGATGGCCTTGGCGTGACCGGAAAAGCCGGTGATTCCCGTGCCCGGCATCTCGAAACCGATGACCTGGCGCTTGATGGCCTCGACCATGCCCGAGGGGTCGATCTCGAGGGCGGCCGAGACCAGGTCCCGGTAGAAGAGGTAGTGGAGGTTCTCGTCCGCCGCCACCCTCTTCATGACCCCGTAGCCCTCGGCGTCGGGCAGGGCCTTGCCCGTGTTGTGGTGGGCGATCCTGGTGGCGAGCTCCTGGAGGGCGAGGTAGGCGAAGGCGTCGGAGATGCTCGTGGGCTGAGGGGAGACGCCTCCGGTCACCTGGGCCATGCGGGCCCGCTCCAAGGTGGTCGGGTCGATGTGCCCGCTCATGATCAGATAGTCGCGAAGCGCGATCGAATGCCGGCCCTCCTCCGCCGTCCAGCGTCGGGTCCAGTAGCCCCAGGCGCCGTGGCGGCCGAAGAGGCCGTCGATGGCGGCGAAGTAGTACGGCAGGTTGTCCTCGGTGAGGACGTTCACGAACAGGGCACTGGCCACACCGTCGGGCAGGGGCTCGACGCCGGCGGCGGTGGGTGTCGGGGGTGGCCGCCATTCGACGAGGTCGTGGGGAAACCATTCCTTGGCCATGCCGAGGTGTCGGTCGACCAGGCGCTCGGCTGTCGGCAGGAGCTCGGCCAGGATCGTCGCGTCATCCATGTGTACGGACCTCTCTCCCCCCGGTTTGGTGGTGAACTCGTTGGGAACGTCTGACCGAGCCCTCGCCCTGGGCCTCGGCGGCAGGGTCGCGCCGTCAGCCTAGAACCCAGAACCGCGAACCTGGAAGCAGGAATCCGGAAATCCACGGGCCGAAGGTGGCGGTCCGGCTCCCAGCTCGACGGCCGTCAGGACGGCTCCGGCTGATGGCTCCGCGGCTGGCGACTCGGTGACGTCGGCTCCTCTGGTCCTCGTCATCGTCCGTGGGCCGCGGCGGAGGCGAGCTCGATGAAGCGACTGAAAACACGGCGGCCGGTCTCTTCGACAAGACGGCGGTCGGGTCCGTCCAGAGTGATGCCGGCGGGCAGATCCGGAGCCCAGGACGCCGCCACCTCGTCGTCCACCTCGAGATGGAACTGGAGGCCGTAGACACGGTCGCCATAGCGGAAGGCCTGGTTCTGGTAACGGTCGCTCGAGGCCAGGCGGGTGGCACCGTCGGGGATGGCGAAGGTGTCCCCGTGCCAGTGGACGACGGGAAGCTGGTCGCCCTCGGGGCCGAGGAGCGGGTCGATCAGACCCTCGGCGTCGAGGGTGATACGGCCGATACCGATCTCGGGGGACGGCCCGGTGGTGACGTCCGCCCCCAGGGCGGCGGCCACCAGTTGGGCTCCCAGGCAGACCCCGAGAACGGGGAGGCCGGCGTCCACGGCCTCGGCCAGCCAGCGCTTCTCGCTGACCAGCCAGGGGTGATCGGCCGTGTCGTGCACGCCCATGGGCCCTCCCATGACCACAACGCCGGAGACATCGGCGGGATCGGGCAGGCTCTCGCCCAGATCGAGCCGGACGATCCGGTTCGGCATCTCGGCGCCGGCCAGGACAGCGGCCAGGAGGCCGGGACCTTCGGTCGGGGTGTGCTGGACCACGATCCAGGGTCGTGCCCCCGGGAACGAGCTCCCCGACGGCGTCTCGTCTGGCAAGAGCGACCGGGTCTCGGGCTAGGGGGTGACGACGACGCGGAAGGATTCGACCAGACGGCCTTCGGGGAGACCGGCGGCTCGGGCACCGGCCGAGAGCCACTCCCGGATCCGGGCGTCGAGCCATTGCCCTTCGCCCACCTGGCTGCGGTGACGGCGGAGGGCGGCGATCTTCGTGTCGAAGGTGTCGGTGACGTCCACGATCCGGTTGGTCTCGGGTGCCGCCATCAGGAAGACCTCGGCCACCGAGTGGGGCTCGTGGCCCTCCTCCAGGAGCTCGGGGTGGGCAAAAGGGTTCTGGGCATCGGGGTAGGCGGCGCAGACGGCCGCTTCTCCTGCGGCCAGGTGGTCCGGGTGGCTGGCCCCGAGCCGGTCCCAGATGCGGTCGGGCGACTGGCAGACGAGGCGTTGGGGTTTGTGGATCCGTACCTGACGGGAGATGTCCCGGCGCAGCTCGACACTCGGGACAAGGCGTCCGTCGGGGTAGCCGAGGAAGGTGACGTCGGTGACGCCGACCTCGGCGGCCGCCGCCCTCTGCTCGTCGCGCCGGATGGCGGCCATCTCGGGACGCGAGATATCACGGTCGGACCCACCGGCGTCGCCGTCGGTCACGATGCAGTACGCCACCTCGATGCCCGACTTCACCCAGGTGGCCACCGAACCGGCCACGCCGAAGTCGACGTCGTCGGGATGGGCGGTGACCACGAGGATCCGCTCCACGTCGACGGGTTCGTCGATGGCGATCAACGGCGCCGGGTCGATTCTCTCGGTCATGGACAGAGGATCCTAACGGTCGGTGTCGGAGACTCCGATGCCGGCGGCGGCCAGGGCGTCCAGCGCGGCGCTCACGCGCCGGGTGGCCCGGGCCCCGTAGGCCTGCCATTTCTCCGGATCGGTACCGAGGTCGGTGGCCTCGTCCCAGAGGGCGTCCTCGAGGGGCGACAGCTCGGCGCGGACCGCGGCCAGCGACGTCGCGTCCAGGCCCACGCAGTCGCGGATGGCGGCGAATCGGATCCAGAACTCCTCGTCGCCGACGAGCGGGGGAACGGGGAGCACCGCGGTGCCGGACAGAGGCGGGGGGACGGGGACGTAGACCGAGACACAGGGACTGCCGAGCGCCATCCAGGCTCTGGCCGGGACATCCGGATCGGTCGGCAGGAGCGCCAACAGGGAGGCGGTGGTGACGGCCGTCTCGTTGGCGTGGAGACAGACCGTCCAGCCGGCGCCGTCGAGGGAGGCGTCGTCCACCGCCGGTGCGGCCGGCACGGAAGGGTCCGACGATCCGGCCGACGGGAGCCGGGGGTGGGAGCCGGGAACGCCCCAGGGTCCGGAGCCGTGGTCGCGGAGCAGCCCGACGACGGCCCGGGGATCGCAGTCGGGCACGGCGGCGGCGCGGCGGAGAAAGGCGCCGCTCGACTCGAGGCGGGTGTCGGCGAAACCGGTGGGAAGCCCGGGATGGCGCCAGCTGCCGATGTCGGTGCCGGGGACGATGTCGGCCGAGGCCCGGGTCCAGTCCGTGCGAAGCGTCAGACAGTTGGAGATGGCGGCGGCGCCGTCCACCTGGCGGGCGGCCCAGCTGGAGGCCGAGGTGTCGAGGATCCAGGCCGAGGCGGGATCGGCGATGAGAAACGAGGACCAGTAGGAGAGAGAGTGGATCTGGTCACCGATGCCCCCCTGGCCGTGGTGGTCGATGAGGGTGGTGATGGCCTCGAGCGCCGCGTCCGCCGTCCGGCCCCGTTCGAGACCGAGACGGACGAGGTCCATGCCGATGAACGCCGGGGGCAGGGGCCGGGGATCGACGGTGGTGAAGACCATCTCGTTGCCGATGGCCACGCGGTGCTCGTTCAGACCGTGCTCGGCCCCCCAGAGCCAGGTGGGACGGGAGAGCAGGGTCGAGAAGGCGCCGGTGTCGGGGATGTCGAGGTACTGGGTACGCAAGGACCCGCCCGGAGGGCGGCGGGGAAAGGCCGAGGCGATCTGGGGCTCGGACCGGGGGCGGTCCGAGTTCTTGGCGAAGAGGGTGACGCCGTCGCCGAGGAGGCAGAGGGTGTCACACATGCGGGCTCGGGCGACGAAACCCCGCCGACAGTCTCAGGCCGCACCCTCGTCGAGTTCCCAACCGGAGAGGTCGGCCAGACGGGGATCGTTGGAGAAGATCTCGATCAGCGCGGTGGGGAGGCCGAGACGCTTCTGGATCCGCTCGACGTCGAGGATCTGGTCCCAGAGGACGAGGGTGGCCACGACGCCCTTGCCACCGGCGCGCGCCGTGCGACCCGACCGGTGGAGATAGGCCTTGTGGTCCTCGGGAGGGTCGTAGTGGACGACGACGTCGACGTCCTCGATGTCGAGACCACGGGCGGCCACGTCGGTGGCCACCAGGACCGGGAGCCGGGAGGAGGTGAAGTCCTCGAGCGCCTTCTCGCGGCTCGACTGGCGGAGATCGCCGTGGATGGCGGCGGCCCGGACCCCCTCGCGCTGGAGCTGCTCGACCAGTCGGTCGGCGCCGCGCTTGGTACGGACGAAGACGAGGGTCTTGGTCGCCCCCTTGCAGATGGCGGCGGCCACCTTGACCTTGTCCATCTGGTGGACCTGGAGGAAGCGGTGCTCCATGAGGTCGACGGTGACGCGGGCCGAGGCCACCTCGTGACGGACGGGATCGGTCAGGTGGCGACGGACCAGGCGGTCGACGTCGCCGTCCAGGGTGGCACTGAAGAGCATGGTCTGGTGGGGCTTCTCGATCCGACGCAGGACCCAGTCGACCTGGGGCAGGAATCCCATGTCGGCCATGCGGTCGGCTTCGTCGAGGACGGCCACCTCGACGTCGGCCACGGAGACCTCGCCGCGGTCGGAGAGGTCGATCAGCCGGCCCGGGGTGGCGATGACGACGTCGACACCCTTGTTGAGCTTCTTGATCTGGCGTTCGATGTCGGCGCCGCCGTAGAGGACGACGGCCCGGCGACCGGTGGCCTCGGCCAGCGGGGCGAGGACCTCGGCCACCTGGATGGCGAGCTCACGGGTGGGGACGAGGACGAGGCCACGCGGCCGGCGCGGTGCCGGCGTACCCAGACGCATGAGGAGGGGAAGGCCGAAGGCCAGGGTCTTGCCCGAACCGGTCTTGGCCTTGCCGCAGACGTCGCGTCCGGCGATGGCGTCGGGGATGGTGATGGCCTGGACGGGAAACGGGGCCTTGATGCCCTGGGAGGCCAGGACGGCTACCAACTCGGGAGCCACCCCCAACTCCTCGAAGGTCGTGGCCAGGATGGGTTCGGGTTCGGTGGAATCCTCGTCCGAAGGACGCTCAATTGTTGTGGTCATGGGGTCTCTTTCGCTCTTCGTGTCCCGCGGCCGCCCATCGACCGCCGGGTCGGGTCCGCCTCGGGGCTCCGAAGCGCCCGCTCCAGAAGGCGGGAACGAAGAGAACAGGTGAGGAAGACCCCGGTGTCGTGGCAACGCCACGGCACGCGTTTCCCAGTGTAGCGGTCCTGTCCCCCCGATCGGTGGCCCTGGGCCGAGGCGCAGGAAGGGCAGGGGGCGGCCGTGTGCCATGGTGGGGCCCACCACACGCCCAGGAGGATCCCGATGGCCAAGCTCGACGCCGGGGACAGAGCGCCCGCCTTCACGCTGGCCGATCAGGACGGGGAGAAGGTGTCGCTGAAGGACTTCGCCGGGCGACCGGTGGTCGTCTACTTCTACCCGGCCGATGACACGCCCGGCTGTACCAAGGAAGCGTGCCAGTTCAACGACAACCTGTCCGGCTTCAGCCGGGCCGACGTGACGGTGATCGGGATCTCGCCCGACGGGGCCGAGAAGCACGTGAAGTTCCGGACCAAGTACGGACTCAAGTTCCCGCTGTTGTCGGACCCTGATCACAAGGTGATGGAGAAGTACGGCGCCTACGGCGAGAAAACCTTGTACGGGAAGAAGACGGTGGGGGTGATCCGGTCCACCTTCCTGATCGGTGCCGACGGGAAGATCGCCCGCGCCTGGCACCACGTGCGCGCCGACGGCCACGCCGAGAAGGTCCTGGCCGAGATCACCGGCTGAGGTCGCTCAGCGCTGATGCCGGGGGCACCACCAACTGGTGCGGCCGCCGACCGTCGACCGGCGGAGCTCGGCTCCGTCGCGCGGGCATCGGCCGCCCGGGTGGCGCTGTGGCATGAGGTCGCCCAGATGTGATCCGCCGCGCGCCGAGAGCTCGTCGAGGGTGACACGGAGATGTCGGTGGAGTCGACGGATCTCCGCCGGGGTGAGTGAGCCGGCCCGTCGGTTGGGGTTGAGAGAGGCGCGCCAGAGGATCTCGTCGGCCAGCAGGTTGCCCACGCCGGCGATGCGGGCCTGGTCCAGCAGCCGGGCCTTCAACGGCGCCGCCGATCCCTCGAGGGCATGGCGGAGTTGGGCCGGGGTGAGGGTCATGGCGTCGGGGCCGAGGGCCGACTCATCGGGGTCGAGGGCCACACCGCCGAGGAGACGGGGATCGTGGACGACCAGTGATCCCCCGTCGGTGAAGATGACACCGAATCGATCCCAGCGCGCTCCCCTGCTTCTGCTCGAATAGATGAGCTCGTCGACGGCGGAGAGACCGTCGACGAAGAGCGAACCGGTCATGCCGAAGCGGAGACCGAGTCGATGGTCGGTGGCCGCCGGTGTGCCGGCCAGGTCGAGGACGAGGAGCTTGCCGATCCGGCGGGCGGCACAGAACGACGCCCCGACGAGGATCTTCTTCACGCGCGCCGGAGGGGTCTCCCCGCGCAGGAAGCGGGGGTCGTGGACGGCCACGATGGCGATCGGGCGGTCGAGAGCCGACTCGGCCAAGCGCCGATAGGCCTCGACCTCGGGTAATTCGGGCACGGGGTCCGACGCTACTGTGGGCGCCATGCCTCCCGAGAAGCCGCATTGGGCCGACCTCTACAAAGAGGTCGTGACCTCCGGACTGTGCACCGGGTGTGCCGCGTGCATCATCGTCTGCCCGCACGACGTCCTGCAGTACAACGATGGCGACGGTGTCTACCGGCCCTGGAAAGTGGAAGCGGACGGCGGGGCCACCGACTGCACCCACGGGGTCAAGGGTTGCACGATGTGCACGCGGGCCTGTCCCCGTTTCCGGACGTGGGAGTCGGAGATCGACACCTTCATGTTCGGTCGCGAGCGGACCGAGGACGAAGTGGCGGGTATAACGGGCGACATCCTCCTCGTCCGGGCCGCCGACCCGGCCGTGCGCGACAACGGCCAGGACGGCGGACTGGTCTCGGCCATCTTGATCTGGGCCCTCGAGCACGAGGTGATCGACGCCGCTCTGGTGTCGGCGCTCGAGGGGGACGGGACGACCTGGAAGGCGGTGCCGGCCGTGGCCCGGACGCGCCAGGAGGTCCTGGCCACCGCCGGATCGCGTTACACCTACTCGGCCAACACCTTGGCCTACCCCGCCGCCGTCGAAGCCGGGGCCGAGAAGATCGCCCTGGTCGGGATGAGCTGCCAGGCGTCGGCGCCGGCCATGATGAAGTCCCGGAAGGCCGGGAAGGTGGCGCGGCGGCTGTCACTGTCCATCGGGCTGCTGTGTTCGAAGACGTTCGACGACGCCATTTTCGAAGAGCTCTTCGAGAAGAAGTACGGGCTCACCCGGGCGGCCATCAAGAAGATCAACATCAAGGGGGTCTTTCAGATCTGGACCCACGACGGCGAGTACCACGAGGTGTCGTTGAAGGAAGGGCATGCCTGGACCCGGGAAGGATGCAAGGCCTGCCCGGACTTCGCCGCCGAGCACGCCGACATCTCCACCGGTGGCATCGGGGCCTTCAGTGACTGGACGTTGACCATCGTCCGGACGGACCAGGGCCGAGAGATCATGGCCGGGATGATCGCCGACGGTGTGGTCGAGACCCGGCCGGGCGACGACGATCCCGGCGCCATCGAATTGCTGCACAAACTGGCGCGGGTCTCCCGACGGCGCTGGCCGGTCACGGCTGTGGACGGCCCCCGGAGGATGCCGGCGCCGGCCTGAGTTCGTCGCCCTGCACCAGCTGGCGGGCCCGGGCGAAGACGGCGTCGAACATCGGCTCCGTCAGAGTGCCGGTGAAGGTGTTCTGCTGGCTCGGGTGGTAGGAGCACAGGACGACGCGCCCGTCGGGAGCAAGTGCTTCGACCCCGTGGCCGAACGTGGGACGGGGTCGCAGACCGAGCTCCCCGGCTACCACCTGGTAGGCGAATTGCCCGAGGACGAGGATCACTTTGCCCTCGGAGAGAAGCGCCAACTCCCGCCGGAGATAGGGCAGACAGGCGGTGCGCTCGGCCGGGGTGGGCTTGTTCTGGGGCGGGGCGCAGCGGACGGCGGCGCAGACGTAGGCGTCCGAGAGCTCGAGACCGTCGTCCCGGGAATCACTGGTCGGCTGGTTGGCCAGGCCGGCCCGGAACATGGCGGCGAAGAGCCAGTCCCCCGAGCGGTCGCCGGTGAAGACCCGGCCCGTCCGGTTGCCGCCGTGGGCCGCCGGGGCCAGGCCGACCACCACGATCCGGGCCCGGGGATCGCCGAATCCGGGGACGGGACGCCCCCAGTAGCGCTCATTCGAGAACGAGGCCCGTTTTTCCCGGGCCACCTGCTCGCGCCAGGCCACCAGGCGCGGGCAGAGCCGGCAGGCCACGATCTCGGCCGTGAGCGCGGCCAGCTCCGGGGGGACGGGAGCCGGCCGGGGGCGCACGGCCGACAGCGTACGATGACCCGGCGTGCCCGCCCGTCGCCCCCCGGCTCCCGCCGTCGCCCTGCTCGTCCGGCACGGACGGACGCCGACGACGGGGAAAGTCCTCCCCGGACGGGCGCCGGGACTGCATCTGTCGGACGAGGGCCGGGCCCAGGCCGACGCCGCAGCGGACCGGATCGCCGCCCTCGGCCGTCCTCCGGTCGCCGTCTACGCCTCACCCCTCGAGAGGGCGGTGGAGACGGCCAAGCCGATCGCCTCGCGCCTCGGGCTCCGGGTCCGGATCGACAAGGGGCTGCTCGAATGCGACTTCGGTGATTGGACGGGCAAGAGCCTGCGGGTGCTGGCCCGGCGCAGCGAATGGCGGACGGTGCAGCTGCTGCCCGGTTCCTTCCGGTTCCCCGGCGGCGAATCATTCGTCGAGATGCAGATGCGGATGGTGGACGCGCTCGACCGGTTGGCCGACCGCCACCGGGGCGGCTCGTTCGTGGCCGTCTCCCACGCCGATCCCATCAAGGCCGCCGTATCGGCCACCGCCGGCGTGCCCCTCGATCTGTTCCAGCGGCTCGTCGTCTCCCCCTGCTCGGTGACCGCGCTGGTGCGGGGCGAGAATTCCAACCACGTCCTCTGCGTGAACAACACGTCTTCGCTGGCCGAGTTGGCCCTGTCGTGAGCCCCTCTCTCGATCTGGGCGACCTCGATCTGTTCACGGTGGGCACCGAGGGCCCGACCGGGCGACGGGTCTTCCTCTTGCAGTGCCGGGGTAGCGGCACCTTGCTGACCTTGAAGGTGGAAAAGCAACAGATCTCAGTGTTGGCCGAGTACCTGGGTCGCCTGCTGGCCGATCTGGAGCGGCCCGGACCGCTACCGGACGGACTCGAGTTGGTCGAGCCGACCGAGCCCCACTGGGTGGTGGGCACCCTCGGGGTCAGCTACGACGACGACGTCGACCGGATCGTCCTGGTGGCCGAAGAACTGGTGGCCGACGACGAAGACGGGGACGTGGCCCGTTTCAGCATCAGCCGCGAACAGGCGGCCGCCTTCGCCGTGCGGGCCACCCTGCTGGTGGAGGCGGGCCGGCCGCCATGCCCGCTGTGCGGGTTGCCGCTCGACCCCACCGGACACCAGTGCCCCAGGACGAACGGCCACCGGCCACCGGCATCGTGACCCTTCTCGCCGAGGGCGAGATCGAGATCGTGGGTCGGATGCCGTGGAGCTCGAACCAGACGTTCCTGGTCACCTGCACCTCGGGAGAGCAGCAGACGGGGGCCGTTTACAAGCCCGAGCGGGGCGAACGGCATCTGTGGGATTTTCCCGGCGCCATATTCCGGCGCGAGGTCGCCGCCTACGAGTTGTCGGCGGCGCTCGGGTGGGAGCTCGTCCCCGAGACGATCACCCGGAGCGACGCGCCCTTCGGCGAGGGATCGCTGCAGCGCTTCGTCGACGCCGACTTCTCGCAGCACCACTTCACTCTGATCGAGGACGAGCGGCACCACGAGCGGCTCCGGGTGATCTGCGCCTTCGACGTCGTGGCCAACAACGCCGATCGCAAGAGCGGGCACTGCATCCTGGGCGAGGACGGGAAGATCTGGGCCATCGACAACGGGCTCTGCTTCCACCGCGAGCCCAAGCTGCGCACAGTCATCTGGGAGTTCGCCGGAGACCCGGTGCCCGATCCGTTGCTCGAAGATCTGAGTGCGCTGGCCGACAACATGCCCGCCTCGCTGGAGGCGTTGCTGTCCCCTACCGAGATGGATGCCGTCGGCCGGCGGGCCCGTCGGTTGGTGAAGTCAGGTCGGTTCCCCGTCCCCGACCCGAACGAGCACTGCTATCCCTGGCCGCTCATCTGATCAGCGGGTGGGGACGAACATCTCCTCGAGACGTCCCGATCCGGCCACGACCTCGCTCCACGAGGCCACATCGAGGGCCACTATGGCCAGCGCCGCCGTAGGGAAACCGTCGGCCAGTCGGGCCTGGCCCACGGCATCGTCGGCCGAGACGAGGAGCAGGGCCAGGTTGTGGAAGGTGGGATTGTGGCCGACGACCATGACGGCGTCGATTTCGTCGGGAACGAGTCGGAGGCGGTCCACGATGTCGTCGGCGTCGGCCCCGTAGAGGGCGCGTCCGATCTCGAAGGGGACGTCGTCGCCGAGCGCCTGATGGGCGGCTTCGGCGGTGGCCAGGGCGCGGGCCGCCGACGACGAGAGCACGACGTCGGGGGTGGGCCCTCCTGACGCCACCCGGTCGGCCAGGAAGGCGGCGACCTGGACGCTCTGGCGCCGACCGCGACCGGTGAGCGGGCGGCTGTGGTCGTCGCCGTCGGGCCCGTCCGACGCCGCCTTGGCGTGACGCAGGATCCAGACGTGCTTCACGATCGAGGTTCCCGAACCCAGCCGTGCCCGGCGAGGATCAGCCGCGTGCTTTCAGCGCCTCGATGAGCTTCGGGACCACCTTGTGGACGTCGCCCACGATGCCGAGGTCGGCCACCGAGAAGATGGGGGCGTCGCGGTCCTTGTTGATGGCGATGATGTTCTTGGAACCCTTCATGCCCACCAGGTGCTGGGTAGCGCCGGAGATCCCGCAGGCGATGTAGAGAGTCGGCTTGACCGTCTTGCCCGTCTGGCCCACCTGGTGCGAATACGGCACCCAGCCGGCGTCGACGATGGCCCGGCTGGCGCCGGCGGCACCGTGGAGCAACTTGGCCAGCTCGTCGATCATGGCGTAGTTCTCGGCCGCGCCCAGTCCTCGACCGCCGGAGACGACGACCTCGGCCTCGTCCAGCTTCGGCCCGGTGCGCTCCTCGACGTGACGGGCCTTGACCTTGGCCGCGTTGGAGGCGCCGAGATCGGGTGCCGGTGCCGCCGTCACCGTCGCCGCGGCACCCCCGGCTGATTCCGCCGTGAACGACTTGGCCCGGACCACGAAGATCCACGGCCGCTCACCGGTGAAGCGGGCGGTGGCCACCTGGGCCCCGCCGAAGAGACCGTGCTGCGAGCGGACCTCGTCGCCGTCGACGGTGAGACCGACCACGTTCGTGATCACCGGACTGTCGATCTTCACTGAGAGCCGACCGGCGATGTCGCGGCCGTCATAGCTGGCCGGTATGAGGATCACGTCCGGTCTGTCGCCTGACCCGATCAGCGCGGCGATGGCACCGGCCACGGGGGCACCGGGGAGCGCACCGTCGAGATCGCCGACGTCGTAGACACTGGCGGCGCCGAAATCGCCGAGCGTGCCGGCGACCGACGGGGTCTCGGTACCCCAGGTGACGGCGGCCACGGTGGGGCTCATGGACCGGGCCTGGGTGAGGAGCTCGAGCGTCGTGCTCGTGGGTGCCCCGTCGGCGACTTCGGCAAGGACCCAGATCTTCTCGATGGACATCGTGTGTACTCCTGGGAATCGTTGGTGCGAGAGGGTGGGATGCAGTGTTCGGCCGGGACGGCGACGCCGTTGCCGGCGCCCGTCACCGTGGTGAGGGTCAGACCAGCTTGAGCTGCTCGAGGAAGCGGATGACGTACTCGAAGCCGTCGCCTTCGTCCTCGACAATCTCGCCCGCAGCGCGCTCGTCGGCGGCGGTGACGTCGGTGACCTCCTGGCGCGATCCCACCGGGCCCACCTGACTGGCATCGAGACCGAGGTCGGCCACCGTGAGCTGCTCGAGGGGCTTCGACTTGGCCGCCATTATCCCCTTGAACGACGGGTACCGGGGCTCCACCACACCGGCGGTGACGGTCACCACGGCGGGAAGCGGGCACTCCACCTCGTCGTAGCCGGCTTCGGTCTGCCGGTCGACGACGACTTTGCCGTCTCCGACCGCCACCTTCTTGGCGAAGGTGATCGACGGAAGACCGAGGAGCTCGGCCAGCTGCACGGGGAAGGTCCCCGTGTACCCGTCGGTCGATTCGGTGGCGGCGATGATCAGGTCGGGCTCGGCCCGCTCGATGGCCTTGGCCAGGACCTTGGCCGTGGACAGGGCGTCGGAACCCTTGATGGCGTCGTCACTGACCAAGATGGCCTTGTCGGCACCCATGGCCAACGCCGTCCGGAGGCCGGAGGTTTCTCCGTTGGGAGCCATCGACACCAGGGTGACGACGTCACCTCCCGCCTGGTCGGCCAGCTGGAGTCCCATCTCGACGCCATAGGCGTCGGAGTCGTCCAGGATCAACTTGCCCTGGCGGACGAGGGTTCGGGTCTCGGGATCGAGCGCCTGCGGGGCGGCCGGATCCGGAATTTGCTTCACACAGACGACGACGTTCATGGCGTCGATTGTCCCCGAGGATGGGCACCCCGGACCAATCCGGCGTCGGACCGGGCCGAAACCGCCGCGTCCAACGCCTGCCGGCTCTCCTTCACCCGGTCCGAGATGACGACATCGACACCGGCGGCCGCCACGGCGGCGAGGTCGGCGTCGTCGTTCACCGTCCAGACGGCGACGGACAGGCCCAGGTCGTGGACGGCCTCCACCAGGGCAGGTGTGGCCTGGGCGTGGAAGGGATGGAGCGCCGTGCAGCCCATGGTGGCGGCTTGGCCGGCGGCCTCGGTGGCGTCGAAGGCGGGGTGGACGAGCAGGCCCAGGGGGAGAGTCGGCGCCTCCCGGTGGACGACGTGGAGACTGGCCGGCCAGAACGACGAGACGATGAGATGGGCCGGCGTGTCTTCCCGGCCGCCGACCACAGCGGCGAGGGCGGCCGCCACCTCGACGGCGGCGGTTTCGTCGGGGTCGAAGCCGGGCTCCACCGGCGCGTTCTTTATCTCGACGTTCACCGTGGCCCCGGCGCAGGCGGCGAGGGCGTCGTCCAGACCGGGAATCCAGTCGGGTAGCTCGGTGGCCCTGAGACGGTGGATGGGCCCGATGCCGGCGACCTCGGCGTCGTGGTGTACGACCAGCCGGCCGTCGGAGGTGCGACGGACGTCGAATTCCACCCCGTCGGCCCCGAGTCTGAGGCCGGCGGCGAACGCCTCCAGGGTGTTCTCACGCCATGGGCCCGAGCCACCACGATGCGCCAGCAGGATGGCCGGTTCACCAGACTGACGTCGGGGCCAACCGCCCACCTCTTCGATCATTTACCCACCATCTCCTACTATTCCATGTCTTTTGAAGTTGTATGACGTTTGCATGAAATCGCGCTTGGGACTACGTTCACTAACGGACAATTTCACAGGTCGCCCCACCCCTGTGGCCCCTCATGTGAACTGAATCACAAGTTCTGCGACCCCCCGCGGGCGCACGGTACCGGAGGAAGAGCATGGCACTCATGTGGAACCGGTCGGTCGAATGGGACGCCGACGATTGGCGGAACCTGGCCTCCTGTCGGCACACCGAACCCGATCTCTTCTTCCCGGTAGGCACGACCGGTCCGGCCATCGAGCAGATCGAGGCGGCCAAGCGGGTCTGTGACGACTGCGAGGCGCACGAGCCGTGCCTCGAATTCGCCCTCGCCACCAACCAGGAGTCGGGGATCTGGGGCGGCACCTCGGAAGAGGAGCGCCGCAAGCTCCGCAAAGCCTGGCTGGCGGCGCGCCGCCGGGCGTCCTGACCACATCGCTCCTCCGGGGCCGCCGGTCGCTGCCCGGCTGACGTCCTCAACGCTTCTTCCACTTCGGGCCCTCATGCACCCAAGGGCCCTCCTGATCATCCCCGGGCCCTCCTGATCATCCCCGGGCCCTCCTGGACATCCCCGGGCCCTCCTGATCATCCCGGGCCTTCCTGATCATCCCGGCCCTCCTGATCTCACTCTCCGCGTCCATCCTTCTGGCGCCATGCCCGCTTGGATCCTTCCGCTCAAGCCTTGACCTGCTCCGGCCGACACTGTCGGTGGTCATTGGACACGGAGGTGAGGGAGGAGCGCCGGTGAACCTCGACGAGGGTCTGCTGCGGGGAGCCGACGTGCTCGTCGTTGACGATGAGCCCGCCAACGTCGCCCTGGTCGAGTCGATCCTGGAACGCAACGGCTTCACCCGGATCAGAAGCACCACGGATCCACGCCAGTTCCGGAGCCTGTTCGAGGCCCAGAAGCCCGACATCGTCCTGCTCGACCTCCATATGCCCCATGTGGGCGGACTGGAATTGCTGCGCGAGGTGGGCTCCCTGGTCGAACCCGAGGAGTACCTGCCCGTCCTCATGCTCTCGGCCGACGTCACGGCCAAGGCCCGCCGCGACGCTTTCGGCGCCGGCGCCACCGATTTCCTGACGAAGCCCTTCGACACCACCGAGGTCGGGATGCGGGTGCTCAACCACCTGGAGACCCGTCGCATCCACTTGCGTCTCGACGGGCAGCGCCGGGAGCTCGACGAACTGATCGAACAGAAGACGGCCGAGCTCGAAGGGTGCCATCTCGACTCCCTGAAGCGGCTGCACAATGAGTTGCGCGACGAGACCGACGACCACACCGGTCGGGTGGCGACGATGGCGGCCCGGCTGGCCCGGTCGGCTGGGGTGGCCGGCGAGCTGGTGGAGCTCATCGAGAGGGCGGCTCCCCTGCACGACCTGGGCAAGGTCGGCGTCCCCGATTCCGTCCTGCTCAAGCCGGGCAAGCTCAGCGCAGAGGAATTCGAACTCGTCCGCACCCACACCACCCTCGGGGCCCAGATCATCGGAGAGACGACCTCCGACGTGCTCAACCTGGCCCGGATCATCGCCGAGACCCACCACGAACGCTGGAACGGGCTCGGCTATCCCTACGGCCTGGCCGGGGAGGCCATTCCCCTGCCCGGCCGGGTGGTGGCCGTCTGCGACGTCTTCGACGCCCTCACCCACGAGCGGCCCTACAAGGCTGCCTGGACGGTCGACGAGGCCGTCCGGGAACTGGTGGCCGAGCGGGGTCGGTTCTTCGATCCCGAGCTGGTCGATCTGTTCGTCGACCGGGTTCTCCCGACCCTCTCCGGGTGACGGTCTCGGGCCGGATGGCGACGATCCACAACGGAGGCTCAAGCCTGAGCCGCCGTACGACGAAGGTGTAGAGGTGAGTGTCGTGACGATGACCGAGGACGAGCGCACTGTGCTCGTAGCGGAAGACGACCAGGCCAGTCGCACGGCGACCAGGCTTTTTCTCCAACGGGTGGGCTACCACGTGGGCGAGGCGGTCGACGGCCCCTCGACTCTGCGCGAGGCCAGCCTGGGCCAGTACGACCTCGTCCTGCTCGATCTGGGACTCCCTGGCATCGACGGTGACGAAGTCCTGTCCCGGCTACGCCGGGACGGTGCGCTGCCCGTGATCGTGCTGACGGGACGCTCCGAGGAGTCCGAGCGGATCCGGGTGCTCGATCTCGGTGCCGACGACTACGTGGTGAAGCCCTGCTCGCTGCCCGAGCTCGAGGCCCGGATCCGTGCCGTCCTGCGCCGGGGACACCCGGCCCATGCCGTGAACAAGGTCGAACACGGAGGTCTCGTGATCGACCGTGCCGCGCACCGTGTCGACGTCGACGGCCGGTCGGTGGACCTGACGCCGAAGGAGTTCGATCTGCTCGCCTTCCTGGCGACGGCGGCCGAGCAGGTGTTCAGCCGCGAGGAGCTCCTGGAGCACGTGTGGGGGTCGACCCAGGAGTGGCAGGACCCGGCCACGGTGACCGAACACATCCGGCGGTTGCGCCTGAAGCTCGAACCCGACCCGGCCCAGCCGCGTTGGCTCCACACCGTACGCGGGATCGGATACCGCTTCTCCGGTATCGCCGACACCTGATCGACCACCTCCGTCGGCGTCACGCCGTCGCCGTCACTGCCAGGCGGGGCCGTCGCCGCCGGTGGCCACGGGAATGTCGAGCGTCACCAGTGTGCCGCCGCGACTCTCCATGACGATTGTCCCGTCCAGCTGGGCGGTCACCAGGTCGCGCACGATGGACAGGCCCAGGCTCGTGGTGGCCTCGATGTCGAAGCCGGCCGGCAGGCCGATGCCGTCGTCACGCACCTGCAGCGTGAGGTGGCGTCCGTCGTTGGCCAGGACCAGATCGACCCGCCCGACCGGCGTCTGCTCGCCGGTCCCGGGCTCCTCGGCGTCGACGCCGGCGGCGGGGAAGGCGTGCTCGACGGCGTTCTGGAGCAGCTCGGCCAGGACGACGGCCAGAGGAGTGGCCACATCAGCCCCGACTTCACCGATGTCTCCTGTGACCTGTATGGCGACATGGTGACCCGACACGGCCGAGTCCTCCGCCATGCGGACGAGAGATCCGACGATCTCGTCGAAGGGGACCTCGTCGCCGGGCTCACGCGACAAGATCTCGTGGACGACGGCGATGGAACGGACACGGCGCTCGGCTTCGCGTAGAGCCTCCTGACCCTCGCCCGGGGCGAGGCGACGGGCCTGGAGGCGCAGGAGCGACGAGATCGTCTGCAGGTTGT
Source organism: Acidimicrobiales bacterium (assembly GCA_035535015.1). Lineage (GTDB taxonomy): Bacteria > Actinomycetota > Acidimicrobiia > Acidimicrobiales > UBA8190 > Palsa-661. The sequence continues at coordinate 65,256 of DATLQU010000007.1, forward strand.
TCTTGACCCGGTGATGCACCTCGCGGATGGCCGCGTCCTTCGACAACAACAGCCGGTCGAGCCGACGGAGATCGGTCACGTCGCGCAGCAGCACCATGGCCCCGGTGACCGTGCCCGCCGCCAGCAGAGGCGTGCAGTGGACGAGGACGATGACGTCGGGTCGGCGTTCCACTTCCTCGATGATCGGGCAACCGGCCGCCAGGGCCCGGTCGATGGCCGTCTCCTCGACGCCGAGGTCGGGCAGGCGGCGGCTCTCGACGGCGTCGCTGACCCCCATCCGGTGCAGTGCGCTCATGGCGTTGGGTGAGGAATAGACGATCCGGCCTTCGGTGTCGACGAGAATGAGGCCGTCACCCACGCGTGGGGCGTCCTCGGTGGTGACGTCCTCGCCGGCGAAGGGATAGTCGCCGGCCGCCACCATGGCCGCCAGACGCTGGTACAGGTCGCGGTAGACGCGCTCGAGCCGGTAGGACCGGCGCCGGTCCTCGAGAGGGCCGATGCGCACCATGACGGCCCGGACCATCCCCCCGAGCGGGACGGGGACGCATTCGAACTGGGCCGTGTCGGGCACGGCGGGAACCTCGCCGGTGTCCGACCCCTGCTCGTGGACGGGCCACGACGGCAGAGGCGCCGGCAGTGGGGTGGGTGCGGGCACGTCGGCCACACCGGCGACCACCTTCCCGGTGCGAACCGCTTCGGCCGCCACCTGCCAGTCGTCGGCCGCCACCACCTGCCCGACCAGGTCGACGCGTAGAAGAGTGACACTGGTGGTCGGTCGGATCTGCCCGAGGACGAGGAGGCGCTCACCGTCGGAGCCCTTGGCCGGCACGAGCAGCAGGAGGTCCGAGAAGGACAAGTCGGACAACACCCCCCACGAACCCAGCAGCCGCTGCAGATGGTCGAATTCGGCCTCGTCCAGGTCGGTGAACGATGCCGCCAGTTCGGCCGGGGTCATCATCACGGGAGCGGTACCTCGGTCGGGCGCGGCGCTTCGGGCTTACGGCAGGGCACGTCGTGCGGTCGCCGGGCGCGGAAGGCCCGGAGGGTGCCGACGTCCAGCGCCGCCAGCTGGTCGGCGAGGTCGGAGGACCGGTCGGCCACGTCGGCCAGGCGATGGGCGTCGGACGCCGTGGTGAGAGGCACGCCGTGACGCACGAACCGTTCCAACAGAGGCGGTGCCGGATAGGCCTCGGCGGCGGGCTTGCGGTAGCCGGCCGAAGACAGCTCGGCCGCCATACCCGACGCCACGGCCGCCTCGACGAGCCGGTCCCAGCATTCCTCGGGCGAACGGGCCCGATGCCCGGCGACCTTCACCAGATCAGGGTGGGCGAGCACGTCGCACGTTCCCGTGGCGGCGAGCTCCTCGATGGCGGCCACATAGTCCGACCACGCGTCGTCCACGTCGCGCGCCCTCCACTGGTCCATGGACAGCTGGTCGTCGAGATCGTCGAAACGCCACGTCCCGACCCAGTGGACCGATCCGAGCAGCACGTCGAAGGGGTAGCCGGCGAGAAGGGTGGCCACGTCGTCCATGCGACCCCGGTAGTAGTCCACCTCGAGACCGAGGACGACGGGAAGACCGGCGTCCTTGGCCGCCAGTACGCAGCCGACGTAGGTGTCGAGATCGGCCCGGGCGTGCTCGTCCCAGTAGCTCTCCATGGAGCCACGCAGCGCCGCATCGGGCTCGTCGGTCCAGAAGCCACGTAGGAGCCGATCGGCCTGGGCGAAGCGGAACAGATGCTCGGTCAGGGCGATCTCGGTGACACCGGCCGCCTGGGCCCGTTCGCAATAGGCCGCCACCTGGTCGAGCGTGGGCGCCGTGTCCCGTTCCCCGTGGGGCCAGAGGTGGAGGTGGTAGTCGAGCACGACGTCGACGGACCGAGCTCGTCCGCGCTACCCGGCGGCGGCGTCGTCGTCGGCCCGCCGGATGAGTGTCACTCCGTCTCGGACGGTCAGCTGGACGCAGACCACGCGAGGGTCGGCGGCGACGGTGTCGTTGAAGAGGCGGATGGCCGTGGTGTTGTCCGAGGAGTCCTTCTCGTCGACGACGTTGCCACTCCACAGCGTGTTGTCGGCGGCGATGAGCCCACCGGCGGCCAACTTGGGCAGGACCGCCTCGTAGTAGGCCAGGTAGCTCGGTTTGTCGGCATCGATGAAGATGAAGTCGAACGGTCCGTCCAGGGACTGGAGGGACTCGAGGGCCGGCCCTTCCCTCACCTCGATCCGGTCAGCGTAGGGGCTGGTGGCGATGTGGCGTCGGGCCACCTCGGCGTGGACAGCACTGAGCTCGCAGGTGGTGATCCGACCGTCGGGGGGGAGCCCGGCGGCCATGGCCAGCGCCGAGTACCCGCTGAACGTCCCGATCTCGAGGACCCGACGCGGACGGCGGGCGAAGACGAGCATCTCGAGGAAACGCCCCTCCAGGGTGCCCACCATCATCCCGGGGAAGTCCAGGGTGTCCTGCGTCTCGATGGCCACCGCCACCAGATGGGGCGGGGGGGGTGTGGTGTGGGCTTCGGCGTACGCTTCGAGAACGGGATCGACGATGTCGGTCATCGGGCTCACCTCCGACCGCATCGTAGGCGGCGGGGCGGCGCCGCCCCGGCCTGGTCCGGGAGCCGACCCCGCGAGGACCGGACGGCTCTTGCCTTCAGACGGTCAGCCCGCGCTGCGGATCACGACGCCACCGCCGGGCGCGTCATGCTCAGGACCTCGTTCAGTGACTCCATGTACTCGTGGTGCGAGACCTCGCTGCCATCGCGGGCGGCCACGGCGTAGGCGGCATGGAGCCGGTGGCGGGCCACGGCGACGTCGTCGTCCGGCACCCCGTTCTCGGCGCGGTCGATGTCGTTCAGCAGCACCGCCAGCTTGTGGACGTCGAGATGGCCGAAGTGCTTGATCAGCCTTTCGAGATGCACCGACACCTCGTCGCCCGGCACCGTGGCATCGGCATTGCCCGACACCACCGCCAGTCGGCGGTGCCAACGATCTTCGTGGCCGACGACCAGGAACGCACCCACCAGACCGAAGCGCTGGACAACGGCGTCGCGCGCCGCCGGGGCGGCATCGGGCGAGCCGAGCAGGGCCAGGGCGATGGCCGGATCGGCCAGGACCCGATCGGCGCAGACGCCGTCGGCTTCGGCGTCCTCATGGGCCAGGGAACGGGCAAGAAGCTTCATGGCGCGCCGGCCGCGGTGCGAGATCGTCGGCCGCTCCAGAGGAACACCGAGAGCTGTCCGGCGGTGTGGCGACGTCCAGTCCCCGACGTCGAGGCGCCCGAGCTGGGCCATTCCCGTGGCACAGGGGTGGCCGGCCCGGCAGTAGAGCTCGTCGTCGCCCACGTGGTTGGCGCACGGCCGACCGGTGGTCGTGAAGGCGAAACCACAGGTCCGGATCGTGACCCGTCTCTCTTCCCGGATCGTCCCTTCTCCGGGCCTGGTCTGTTGCCTCACGGGATTGCTGTCGGCAACGGTGGTGAATTTCTTCAACCAAGTAAGCACAACCCGGGCGATGGGCCACCGTGCGCTGTGCCATTGTGTGTGGCCGGTGCCATAGGCCACACAGCCTGTCGGCCCCGGTGAGGCCGGGCGGCGCCGGCGCATGCGGGCCGGCCGGAAGGAGGCGACGCCGTGGGCGAGATCCAGATACCGGGGCCTCACGGGCCGGTGCACGGGCACCTCGCCCTGCCGGCCGTGGGGGGTGGGCCGGTACCGGCGGTGCTCGTTCTGCCCGAGGCCTTCGGACTGAACGACGACATCCGTGCCCATGCCGATCGCCTGGCCGCGGCCCGGTACATCGCTTTCGCCCCCGATCTCTATGCCTGGGGTCCCAAAGTGCGTTGCGTGGCATCCACCTTCGCCAACCTGGCCCGCGGCTCGGGCCGGGCCTTCGACGACATCGAGGCGGCCCGGGTCTGGTTGGCCGGACACGAGCACGCCAACGGTCGCGTCGCGGTGATCGGTTTCTGCATGGGCGGCGGCTTCGCCATCGCCCTCGCCCCGCGCGGTGGCTATCACGCCGCCGCTCCCAATTACGGATTGGTCCCGAAAGATGCCGCTCGCCTGCTGGCCGACGCCTGTCCCGTCGTGGGGAGCTACGGCGCCAAGGACTGGATGATGAAGGGCCACGCGGCGCGACTGGAAAAGGCCCTCACCGCCGCCGGAATCCCCCACGACGTGAAGGAGTATCCCGACTCGGGCCACAGTTTCCTGAACCACCACACGGGAAAGGTGGCCGCCATGGACCGGATCCTGCGGACCGGCTACACACCGGCGTCGGCCGACGATGCCTGGGCCCGCATCCTGTCCTTCTTCGCCGAGCATCTGCGGGGCGCGGAGCACTCCTGAGGTCGTCGACGACCGGTGCGCGGACCGGTCCGGCGACGGCTGTCGGCGGCGCCGGACCGTGGCTACCGAGGCGCAACAGACGCACAACCTGGGCATTTGTGCCGGGACGGATATCAACCCGGAGCCGTCGGCGGCCGATGGTGATGCGGTGATCACGGGGGCGCTGACCTAGTGGACCGGGAGAGCCTGGCTGACGTCGCGCAGTCGTTGCCCGATGCCGTCGTCATCGTCGATCCGATGGGCGGCGTGCAGTGGACCAACGACGCCGCCGAGCGGATGTTCGGTCGCAGTGCGGCCGAACTGGCGGGAACGAACGCTCTCGATGTCGTCCACGCCGACGACAAGGAACTGGCCGGTGTCGCCCTCACGAGCATCCGGGGCAAGACCGTGGGAACGCCACTCGAGCTGCGGGTGCGGGCCGGGGGCGGATGGAAGCTCGTCGAGGTGATCGCCTCCAACCGGCTCGGCAACGGGTCCGTGGGCGGCCTGGTGTTGTGCATTCGTGACCTCACCGAACGCCGTCGGTGGGAAGTGGCCAACAACGAGGTCGGCCGGTTCCGATCACTCGTCCACAACGCGGCCAGCATCATCATGCTCCTCGAGCCGACGGGAACGATCGAGTCCGTATCGGCCGCCATCACGCGCATGCTCGGCCACGACCAAGAACTCGTCGAAGGCAGGCCCCTGGCCGATCTCGTCGTCGCTCGTGACCGTCCCGCTCTGGCCGCGGCGTTGGCCCGCGCTCTCGGCGCCCCGGCCTGGAGCACGGGACCCACCACCGTCGAGGTGGAGATGCTCCGGCGCGACAGCTCGGCCTCGGTCCCCTTCGAGCTCAGCTTCGTGAATCTGGTGGACGACCCGACCGTGAGCGGGCTCGTCGTGTCCGGCCACGACATCACGCAGCTGCGCGCCACCCAGGCCGCGCTCGAAGGGGTCGACTGGCGCGACGCCCTGACCGATCTGCCCAACCGCGCCGCCTTGTGCCGTCGTCTCGAGCGCTGCCTCGATGACGTGAAGACGGCCGTGATCTTCCTCGACCTCGACGGCTTCAAGCCCATCAACGACCGCTTCGGCGAGGAGGTGGGCGACGAGCTGCTGCGCAAGCTGGGGGGCCGCCTGCGCCAGTGCGTCCGGCGGGCCGACTTCGTCGCCCGCTACGGCGGGGACGAGTTCGTGGTGGTGGCCCGGACGGAGAACTCCCGGGATCTGGAGAAGCTCTCCCAGCGCCTGGTGCGGGCCATCGAGCTCCCCACCGATCTGACCGTCGGCTCCATCTCGCTCAGTGCCAGTGTGGGTGTGGCCCACCCGTATCCCGACGACACAGCTGAGTCGATCCTGGCCCGGGCCGACACGGCCATGTACACGGCCAAGCTTCACGGTGACGGCGTGCCCCGGTTGCTCGCCTCCGACACCGCCGCCCAATCCTGACCCCGACCGGTCTCCGGTGACGAACGGTCACCGGACCCGCTGGATCACTCGTCCCACAGCCCGGCCCCCAACCGCATCAGGCCGGCGAAGTCGTGGACGTCGGTCTCGAAGTAGGGGATGCTCACCAGGGTCTCGGCCGCCGTGGACAGCTCCGCCTGTTTCTCGGCCTCGCTCTGGGCCACGATCCGGTAGTCCATGTAGTTCTGCCCGATCTCGGCCAGGACCCGGCGGATCTGGGCGGGCTCGGCGCCGGCCAGTTCAGTGGCGATGGTCCCGGCGATCTCCTCGGACCTGTCGCGCAGCTGTTCGGCCACGTCGGCCCCTTTGGGATCGCGCAGGTAGGCGGGCAGGACCTTGTTCAACACGATGGCCCCGAGGTGCAGCTTCCGTTCGCTGATGGCCTGGGCGAAATATTCGGCCTCGCGCAGCGGAACCGTCTCCAGGGTGGAGACGACGATGAACGAGGTCCGCCGGTCGGCCAGCAGACGCTGCACGGAACGGGCCCGCTCGACGAACCCGTCGTACATGGTCTGGAACAGAATGAAGAATTCGGCGATGTCGGCCAGGAACTGCGTGCCCAGGATGCGATCGGCCACCTGGTAGAAGGGGCGGGAGGCGAAGTTCACGAGCCGCGAACGGTAGGGGACGATCAACCACCGCAGCAGCCGGCTCGAGAAGAAATCGGCCATCCGTTCGGGAGCGTCCAGGAAATCGAGGGCGTTGCGGGTGGGTGGGGTGTCCACCACGATCAGGTCGTAGGCGCCTTCGGCATGGATCTCGAACAGGCGCTCCATGGCGATGTAGTCATGGCTCTGGACGAAGCGTCCCGAGATGTTGCGGTAGAGGGGGTTGGCCAGGATCTCGTCTCGGGTGCGTTCGTCGGGGGCGTGGTGACGGATCAGGGCGTCCCAGGATTCCTTGGTGTCGAGCATCGCCGCGTAGAGCTCGCCCCGGGGCTTGATGCCGGCCGAGGCGAAGGCCTCGTCGGGGACCCGTCGCTCGGTGTTGCCGATGCCCTCGAGCCCGAGCGCATCGGCCAGCCGCCGGGCCGGATCGACGGTGAGAACGAGCACCTTGCCACCACCGTGGGCCGCCGCCATGGCCGCGGCCGCCGCTGCCGTGGTCGTCTTGCCCACCCCACCGGGCCCGCAGGCCACGATGATCTCGCGCGAGGCCAGCAGACCGTCGAGTGACCCGTGTCGGACCGCCGCCGCCGGCGCCCGGCGGTTGGCCATCAGAAGCCGAGCTCCTCTCCGAGCGACCGCGCCACCTGCCGGATGCTGCGCAACCCGTGGTAGCGGGCGAAGAGGAACGGCAGGTAGAGCATGGGGACGCTGGTGTCGATGGCCGAGCGCAGCCGTTCGAGATGCCCGGCATGGGTGCGCCGCAAGGTGACGGCCAGGCGCGCCGCGTCGAGAACGGGGCTCGGGTCCTCGCCGACCAACCGTTCGAGCTCAGCCGTGGTCGTCTTCCGGCACAACTGGTCGAAGACCTCCTCCTCGCTCCGACCGAACAACTCGGGCAGGACCCGGTTCACGATGACCGAGGCGAGCTCGACCGTCGTCTCCTTCCCGACTCGCTCGGCCAATTCGATCGTCTCGTTCACCGGCATCTCCTCGGGAGTGGTCACGATGGCCAGTGCCGTCTGCTGCGGATCGGAGAGGATGTCGAGCATCCAGTCCGTCTGGGACCGGATGAGCCCCACCTTGACCAGTTCGTTGATGGCCTGCGGGGCGGTCAACTGCCCGACGATGTGTCCGGTGGCCGGAGCATCGACGACCACGAGGTCGTAGTGCTTCTCGCGGACCTCATAGCAGAGCTTGCCCACGGTGAGGATCTCGCGCACCCCGGGAGCGGCGGTGGCCACGAAGTCGAAGGCCTTGGCCAACGGCCCGATACGACCGACGACGGGGATGCGGAGATTGAGCCGGAGGTACTCGCGCAGCGATGCCTCGGTGTCCATCGACATGGCCCAGAGCTGCGGGAGGGCCTCGTGGGCGGTGAACGAGGTCGGCCCCGATTCCAGAAACGACGCCACGTCCCCTTTGGCGTCGACCTCGCACAACAGGGTCCGCCGGCCGTGCTCGGAGGCGAACAGGGCCAGCGCCGCGGCCACCGTCGTCTTGCCGACGCCACCCTTGCCCGTCACGAAGACGAGGCGCCGGTCGAGGAGGCCGACCATCGTGCACGTCCTCTCTGACTCGCCCGACGGGACCGTGCCGGCGAATCTCAGCGTTCACGCCACCGCGCCCGGGAGGCTCGGCGGCCGGTTCTGCCCCCAGTGGTCGGGGCCCCCTGTGGTCAGGGCGCCCCGAAGCCGACCTTGCGCTCCGACACCGGGGCTCCGACCTCGACGTAGGCGACCCTGCCCACCGGCACGGCCACCCGCCGGCCCCGGCGGTCGGTGAACCAGAGGACACCCTCCACCTTGGCGAGCGAGGTCTCGATCTCGGCGATGACCGAGTCCCGGTCGATGTCGTCGGCCAGCTCGATCTCGACTTCTTTGGCGCTCTGCACGATCCCGATGCGCACGTCCACCTGCTTCGTTCCTCCGATCACCGCCGGCCCGGAGACGGGCCGGCCCCCGACGATACAGCGATGCGGCACACTGGCTTCGACCACGGGACCGCCGGGTGGGTGGTCCGAGGCGTTCGTCCACCGACGAGAAGGAGGCAGGGCCACGACCATGGAGGGTCTTCCCCCCGCTGTGATCGGAAGTGACCGCAGCCGTCGGTGGGCCGCCACCATGGCCGGCCACCGGGGCCCCGGTCTGCGCACGGCGCACGCCGATTCGACCGCTGCGGTGGGCACGAAACCGGTGGTGCCCCTCGATCGGGAGGACCGGGAGGGGGTCGAAGACACCATGCTGGCCGTCGGCGCCACCCGGGCCCGGGGCGGCGGCCGGCGGGCCGTGGCCGAAGAGGCCGACGCCTACCGGACCTGCTTCGAGCGCGACCGCGACCGGATCCTGCACTCGTCGGCCTTCCGGCGGCTGGCCGGCAAGACCCAGGTCTTCATCTTCCCGGCCGACCACCAACGGACCCGGCTGACCCACGCCCTCGAGGTGGCCCAGGTGGCCACGGGCATCGCCCGCGCCTGCCGGCTGAACGTGGCTCTCACCGAGGCCATCGCCCTGGGCCACGACTGCGGCCACGGCCCGGGGGGCCACGCCAGTGAGGATGCACTGGGCATCTTTCTGACCGACGGCTTCGATCACGCCGTCTGGGGAGCCGACGTCTCGGTGGCCGACCTCAACCTCTGCCTGGAGACGCTCGACGGCATCCGCAATCACTCATGGTCGCGCCCGGCGCCGTCGACACCCGAGGGTGAGGTCGTGAGCTGGGCCGACCGCATCGCCTACGTCTGTCACGACTGGGAAGACGCCGTGTCGGCCGGCATCGTGACGCCGGCCATGTTGCCCGACATCGTCCGCCAGCGTTGCGGCGAGACGCGGTCCCATCAACTGCGCGCCTTCATCCAGGGCATGACCGGGGCCACCTTGTCGGCGGGACGGGTAGGCATGGACGAGGAGTTGGCCGAGGCGCTGGCCTCGTTCCGTCAGGGCAACTACGAACACGTCTACTTCCGCCCGGCCTCGGTGGCCCAGGGGGCGGCCGTGGTGGCCATGCTGCGCGATCTGGTCGAGCACTTCGCCGATCAACCGAACCGCATTCCGGGCGTCCAGGAGATGGGCGGACTGGCGGGCGGCAGCGCCGATGCCGTGCAGGCGGCGGTGGCCTACGTGGCCGGGATGACCGACCGCTTCGCCATGGCCAGCGCCGTGGGTGACCTCGGATGGGACCCGCGGAGCCTGCCGCGCGGCATCGACGACGTCAGCCACGGACAGAACGCGCCCCTCAACGCAAGGTGAGTTCCCGTCGGTAGATCCGAGAGGGACCGAGGGCCTCGATCCGGTCGGCCAACGCCTCGAAGGCCAGGGCCGCCTCACCGTCGGGGTCCGACAGCCGCACGGGGACCCCGTCGTCACCACCGCGTCGCAGGGCGGGGACGAGAGGGATCTTCCCGAGCACCGGCACCTCCAGAGCCTCGGCCAGGGCGGCGCCGCCCCCGGCGCCGAAGAGCTCGTAACGCGCCCCGTCGTCGCCGGTGAACCAGGACATGTTCTCGATGACGCCCCGGACGGGAAGGTTCAGCTGCTTGGCCGCGTAGGCCGAACGCTGGGCCACCCGCTGGGCTGCCGGTTGCGGCGTGGTCACCACCAGCACCTCGGTCCGCGGCAGATACTGCCCGAGCGACAACGCCACGTCCCCTGTCCCCGGGGGCATGTCGATGAGCAGATAGTCGGGCTCGCCCCAGTAAGCGTCCACCAGGAACTGTTCGAGCGCTTTGTGGAGCATCGGGCCGCGCCAGATGACGGGCTGCTCGTCGGGAACGAAGAAACCCATGGAGAGACAGCGCACCCCGTGGACGACGGGGGGTACCAGGAGCTCGTCGATGGCCACCGGGCCCCGGGTGACACCGAGCATCTTCGGCACCGAGAAGCCGTAGACGTCGGCGTCGAGAAGTCCGATCTCGAGGCCCCGGGCGGCCAGGGCGACGGCCAGGTTCACCGTCACCGACGACTTCCCCACCCCGCCCTTGCCCGAGGAGATGCCGACGACCCGGGTGCGCGTGCCAGGCATCATGAAACGGTTCGGCCGTCCCTCTTCGTGGCCCAGGGGCCCGGGCGCCGCCCCCGGGGCCCGGGGATGCGGGTGGCCGTGGCCGGCCGCTCCCGCCGCGGCGTCGGAACCCGCCCTGGTCGATGGGAGCGCCAGCTGCAGGTGCAGGTCGGCGCGCTCGTGGTCGGTCATGGCCACCATGTCCACCGTGGGGGGGCCGGGGACACCGAGGGCCTCGAGGGTCTCCCCCACGGCCTGCGCCACCGCTGTGGCCGCCGGCCATTTGGCCACCGGAAAGGCGAGGACCACGGTGGTCGATCGCCGCCCGATCCGGACGGAACGGACGATGCCCAGCTCGCCGATGGCCCGCCGCAGATCGGGGTCCACGACCGCCGCCACCGCGGCGCGCACCTCTGCTTCGTTGGCGGCCACCGAAACGCCCTCCCGGGTCAGATTCACGGGCGCAACCAGGGACTTCACCGCGCCACCAGGTAGACTAGTGCCGTGCCAACGGCCGCTGACCACGGAGGGACCGGTCCCGCCAATCGTCGGTTCTCGGCCGCCGTGGCCGCCCTCACCTCGGCCTTCGGCGACCCGACGCGTCGCGAGATCTATCTCCACGTGCGCTCCCACCCCGCTTCGACGGCGTCGGAAGTGGCCACCGCCTTTTCCCTGCACCCGAACGTGGCCCGCCATCACCTCGACCGGCTGTCGGCCGGCGGCTACGTCGAGGTGAGCCTGGAGCGGTCGCCCCTGGCCGGGGCGGGACGCCCCTCCAAGCGTTACCGGGCCGCCAGCGGCACCGACGGCGATCCCACCATCGACCTGGTCACCCACCTCGACGATCTCCTGGTGTCACTCCTCGTCGAGGCGCTCGAGCTCCTCGGCCCCGTCGAAGCCGAGCGGATGGCCGAACGGGTGGGCGAAGAGCACGGGCGCGTCCTGGCCGAACGGATGGAACCGGGCGAGGGACAGCGGTCGGTGCGCGGTGCCATGCACGCCATCGCCGACGCCCTCACCGCCCACGGCTTCGCCGCCCACGCCGAGGACCGGGGGGAAGCCACGGCCGTGGTGGCCGAGAACTGCCCTTTCGGTGACGTCGCCGCCCAACACCCGGTGATCTGCGCCGTCGATCGCGGCATGGTCCGCGGCCTTCTCGCCGGACTGTGCGGACAGCAGACCGACGCGCAGGTGTCGGTCGTCCTCTCTTCTCGCGCCCGTGGCGACGACGCCTGCGCCGCCCTCGCCTGATCCGCTGGCCCGCCACTACCTCGACCACGCGTCGACCTCGCCCCCTCGTCCGGAGGTCGTCCGGGCCATGGTGCACTGGCTGGAGCAGACGGCTGCCGCCGACCCGGGACGCGTCCACACCGAGGGCCGGATCGTCAGAGCCGTCGTCGAGGACGCCCGGGCGCGCGTGGCCGCCCTCCTCGGCACCCGACCGCGGCAGGTGGTGTTCACCTCGGGCGGCACGGAAGCGGCCAACGCCGCGACCTGGGGCGCCACGCGGGCCCGTCGGGGAATGCCGGTGCTGCTCGCCGCCGTCGAACACTCGTGTGTCCGAGACGCCTCCGGCCGACTCGCTCCCGTCGTGGAGCTCGCTGTCGACGCCACCGGGCGGATCGAGGTGGCCGGTGTCGAGGATGCCCTGCGGCGGTGTGCGGGGGCGGGAACGCCGCCGGCCCTCGTCCACTGCCAGGCGGCCAACCACGAGGTCGGGACCGTGCAACCGGTGGCCGAGGTGGTCGAACTCTGCCACCGCCACGGCGTCTGGGTCCACGTGGACGCCTGCGCCCTGGCCGGTCATCTCCCGGTGGACTTCGACGAGCTCGGTGCCGATCTGCTTTCGGTCAGTGCCCACAAATTCGGCGGGCCGCCGGGTGCGGGCGCCCTTCTCGTCCGCCGCGGGCTGCGTCTCGACCCCCTCCTGGTGGGCGGGGAACAGGAGAGAGCCCGACGCGCCGGCCTCGAGAACGTCCCCGCCATCCTCGGCTTCGCCGCCGCCGCCGAGCTGTTGACTGCGCCCGGCGCCCTGGCCTCGGAGGCGGCCGAGGCGCGGCGCCGGACGTCGCTGCTGCTCGAGGCGGCCACCGCCGTCCACGGTGTCGAGGCCGTGGGCGACCCCGACCACCGCCTGCCGCACCTCGTCTGTGTGACGGTGGACGGCGTCGAGGCGGAACCGGTCCTCCTCGGCCTCGACCAGCGCGGCATCGCCGCCCACTCCGGATCGTCGTGCTCCTCCGAATCCCTCGCCCCCTCTGCTGTTCTCGAGGCCATGGGCGTGGACGCCGAACGGTCGTTGCGCCTGTCGGTGGGCTGGTCGACCACCGATGAGGACGTGAACGCCTTCGCCGACGTCTTCAGCGAGGTGGTCGAGAGACTGCGGAGTCTCCGGGCCTGACCTCAGGTCCCTGGCGAGAAGACGAAGCGGCCGCCGTCGATGACGGTCTCGCCCCTCTGGTTCTCCGTCCGGAAGGCGGCCTCGCCGCCGTTCACCCACATGGACACGGTCAGGGCGTCACCGGGCATGGTCGGTCGCGAGAAGCGGGCGTGCATCGAACCGAAGCGCGTCGGATCGGAGCCGCACAACGTATGGAGCAGGGCACGGCCGGTGAAGCCGTAGGTGCAGAGGCCGTGAAGGATGGGCCGGTCGAAGCCGGCCCGCTGGGCGAAGACGGGATCGGAGTGCAGGGGATTGCGGTCCCCCGACAGGCGGTAGAGAAGGGCCTGGTCGGTCCGCGTCGAATAGGTGACGACCTCGTCGGCTTCCCCGGTGGGTGCTTCCCCCGCCGACGACGGGCCTCGGTCGCCACCGAACCCTCCTTCGCCGCGGATGAACAGAGCCGACCGGGTCGAAAAGCACGGTGCACCGCTGTCGGCGTCGACGGAGTCCGACTCGAGCACCACCAGCGCGCCCGATCCCTTGTCGTAGATGCCGGCCACCGTGCTCGTGGTGCTGACGGCACCGTCGGGGCGGATGGCGCCGTGCAGTTCGATCGACTGTTCCCCGTGCACCAGCATGGCCGGGTCGTAGGTACCCAACGAGGAGCGCGGCAGGCCACCGAGGCCCACGATGGTGGCGAAGGTGGGCAGCACCGCCTGCTCCACGCCGGCCGAGTTCTCCGTGGTGTACTCGAGCTCGAATCCGGTCGGATCGAGGGCCCCGGCCCCCACGCCCAGGGCGTAGAGCAGGCAGTCGGTCGAGGTCCAACTCCGGGTGACCGGCTCGGACGTCGATCCCACGGCGTCGACGTTGATGGGCATGGCTCCTCCTCGGTCCGCGACGACCAGTGGCACTGACGGCCCAGAATGGTCTGACGTTTCAGTATGTTACATATCCCCATGTTATAATCAAACCGTGGCCGAGAACGCTCGACGCAGCAGTGCGGCGAACGGGACCGCCAACGAGCCCGACCTGACGGTGGACGAGCTGGCCCGACGCGCCGGCACCACCACCAGAAACGTCCGGGCTTTTCAAACCCTCGGCCTGCTCCCCCACCCCCGCCTGCGCGGTCGGACCGGCCTCTACGACCGAGAGCACCTCGACCGCTTGGAGGCGGTCCTCCGGCTGCAGCGCACCGGCTTCTCCCTGGCCGCGCTGGGCATCCTCTTCGACGCCTCCGACCGGGGCGTCACCCTGGAACAGGTCCTGGGCCTGACCTCCCGGCCGGGGAGCCGGCGACCGGGGCTCCGTCCCGGCAGCGGTGACAACCGGGCCAACGACCACCTCCGGGCCTTCGACGACTGGCCCGGCCGGGGCCCGGCCGCCGGCTTGGCCGTCGTCCCCACCACCGTCCTCGACCTGGTCGCCTCGTAAGGCTCAGCCGCTCGGCGCTTTCCCGAGCGGCAGGGCGGGCAGGGCCTGATGGGCCTCGGAGAAGGCCTTGGTCAAGAAGGGCACCGCATTGCGCACCGTGGCCCGAGGCGGATGGTCGGCCAGGAACAGCCGGTACTCGGCCACGGCCTCCTGCGGGTGGCCCTGGGTCAGGAGCATCGAGCCCAGATAGAGATGGGGGGCGAAGGCCCCGGGGGACACGCTCTCGGCCTTTCGTTCCTCCTGCGCCCCCAGCACCAGCAGGGTCCCCTTCTTGGCCTGGGCCCCGGCCTCGTACTCGAGCCATCCCACCTCGGCCAGGGCCTCCTCCTGGTCCGGGTGTTGCCGGAGCACCGTTTCGTAGAGCTGGACGGCGCCGGCGGCGTCACCCTGGCCCTCGAGGGTCTGCGCCTGGGCCAGCGTCCGCGCCGTCTGTTCGGCCGGCGACAGGCTGACCGACCCGGTCACAGTCTCCCCCGGCAACCGGCTTCCCAGATGGGCCACCAACGCCCAGATTGCCCCGCCGGCCACCAGCGCCGCCACTCCCGCCATCAGCCACCGGCGGCGGCGGCGCGGTCGACGGCCTCCGGTGCCGGCCGCCGTCGTCGGCCCCGTCGCCCTCGTCGGTCCCGTGTCGCTCGCCGCCGCCGTGGTGGCCGTCATGGCCGCGGCGGCGTCCCCGGCGCGCAACAGCGCCGCCGCCCGGGCCACGTAGTCGTCGCGCAGCGCCTCATGGTCCTCGTCCGACAGATCCCCGGCCTGATGTTCGCGATCGAGATCATCAAGCGATCGCAGCAGAAACGCCCGCTCGTCCTCGAGCTCGGGCCGCGTCACCGGTCGCCCCGACCGAGCGCCCGGTCCACCAGAGCGCGGTCTTCCTCAGTCACCCGGACGGTGGCCGGCCGGCGGCGGCGCCAGAAGAAGAGGCCCAGTCCGCCCAGTCCGCCGGCGGCGGCCAGCAGCGGCAGCAACCAGACCAGGGCGGTGATCCCCGTGGTCGGGGGCCGCAGCAGAATGCTCGGTCCGTAGCGGCTCTCCAGGTACTGCTCGATCTGTTGATCGCTCTGGCCCTGGCGCACCCGGTTCAGCACGACCTGGCGAACGGCGGCGGCCGTCGAGGCCGAGGAGTCCTGCACCGAGATGGCCTCGCAGCTCGGGCATTTGAGATTGCTGTCGATGGCGTTGGCCCGTTGGGCCACGCTGCGCGGAGCACCCTGGTGGGCCACGCTCACGGCCAACGTGCCGGCCAGGACCACGGCCATCAACAGCCAGAGAACCCGGGAGCGGGCCGCCGGGCCGCCCCGACCGGTCACGCCCCCCCCGCCCGGGCGGCCGCCAATTGCCGGTCGAGATAGGCGGCGGTGACGGCGCCGTCGATGTGCGCCACCACCTTGCCTGCCGGTGAGATCAGGAATGTCTCGGGCGGCGCCCGCACGCCGTAGCGCAGGGCGATCTGGCCGCCGGGATCGACCACCGCCGGCCAGTTGGCCCCCGCCTCGGCGTCGAAGGCCCGGGCGTTGGAGCTGGCGTCGTCGTAGACCACGCCGACCACCGCCGCCTCACCGGCGCCGCGCTGGCCATAGGCGAAGGAGACCAGTTCCGGTTGCTCCTGCTGACAGGGAGGGCACCAGCTGGCGAAGAAGTTCAGCACCACGAAGCGTCCCCGGTAGGCACCGAGGTCGAACCCCCGGCCCGTCAGAGTCGTGGCCGTGATGCCCGGCGCGGGCCGGCCGAGCAACGGTGTGTAGACCTCGGTCTCGGTGGCCGGAGGCCGGGTGGCGAGCAGGGCGACCAACGCCGCCACCACCACCAGCACCACCAGCGCCGTCCATCGTGCCGTCCGGCGCGGACGCCGCGCCCCGACCCCGGTCTCGGCCGCCGACACCGGTGGTCCACCGTCCGGCGCCGCCTCGGCCGGGGCCCCGAGGGTCACGGGGATCCGGCGGGCACGCGTTCGTCGGCCGACTCGTCGGATCCGTCGACCACGACCGGTGGCCGTCGGTCCTCTCCCTGGCCCTGGCCGTTGCCGCCGTCACCGCCGTCACCGCCGTTGCCGCCACGGCCGTTGTGACCGCCGTCGGCCAACCCCGGCACGGGAGCCGAGACCGGATCGGTGGGACGACGGCGTCGGCCGGGGACGGCGGCCAGCAGGCAGCCGAGGATCAGGATGCCGCCGCCCACCCAGAGCCACGAGACGAGGGGCTGGACGATCACGCCGAGACTCACCGGGCCGTCGGGAGAAGCCGGCAACCGGTCGATGGTCAGGTAGACGTCGTGCCAGAGACGGGAGTCGATGGCCGGCGTTCCCACCGGGTCGCTGTTGGTGCCGAACTGGCTCACGGCCGGACGGTAGGGACCCTGGCCGTTGACGAGCACGAGGGCCTGGGTGGCGCTACTGGCCGCCGTGCGGACATCGGCCAACTTCAGGTAGGTGATCCTCTGGCCGTGGACCTGCGTCGAGCCGCCGGGCCGCAGCGTCACTTCGCCCCGGAAGGCGAAGGAGGTGGCCGAGGCCAGGGCCACGGCAATGACCACCACACCGATGTGCACCACCATGCCGCCGTTGGCCCGTCCCACCAGGCCCCGCCAGGCGCCAGCGCCGTGGCGGTGCGCTCCCCGGGCGGCCAGGACCAGTTGCCGGACGTTCGAGGCGGCGGCGAATCCTCCCAGACAGAACGCCAGCACGGCGCCGATCCCCCGGACACCACCGGCCACGCTGGCCACGGCCACCGCCACCCCGACGGCGGCGGGCAGGAGCAGCCGGTCGCGCAACGCCCCCACCGTGGTCTTGCGCCACGGCAGGGCCGGGCCGATGGCCATCAGCAGCAGAAGGGCCAGACCGATGGGCAGGGTCATGGCGTCGAAGTAGGGGGCTCCCACCGTGACCTGCTGGTGCTCGAAGGCCTCGTAGAGCAGAGGGAAGACGGTCCCCAGCAAGACGATCACGGCCAACAGGACGAAGAGAAGGTTGTTCAGTAAGAACGCCCCTTCGCGACTGATGGGCGAATCGATCCCTCCCGGCGAGCGCAACCGGTCACCGCGCCAGGCGATCAGGCCGACCCCGGTCACCACCACGACACCGAAGAACCCGAGCAGCAGGCCGCCGATGTCGGAGTCGGAGAAGGCGTGGACGGACTGGATCACCCCCGACCGGGTGAGAAAGGTCCCCAGGATGGTCAGGCTGAACGTCGAGATGATGAGCGACAGGTTCCAGACCCGCAACAGGCCGCGCCGTTCCTGCACCATCACCGAGTGCAGGTAGGCGGTGGCGCACAACCACGGCAGCACCGACGCGTTCTCCACCGGGTCCCAGCCCCAGAAGCCACCCCAGCCGAGCACCTGGTAGGACCACCAGGCCCCGAGCAGCACCCCCACGGTCAGGAATCCCCAGGCGAAGAGCGTCCACCGCCGCGTGGCCACCTGCCACCCCTCACCGATCCGTCCGGTCACGAGCGAGGCCACCGCGAAAGCGAAGGGAATGGTGAAGCCCACCAGTCCGAGGTAGAGCAGGGGTGGGTGGAAGGCCACCAGGGGGTTGTCCTGGAGCAGGACGTTCGGGCCGAGCCCGTTCGGCACCTGCCGGGCCACCGTCTGGAAGGGATCCGAGGGACCGGCCATCAGGGCGAAGAAGAAGGCGGCCACCAGATAGGTCACCAGTGTGGCCCAGCCCACCAACGGGTCGGCGGCCTGCCGGCGGAACGTCCAGACCATGGCCGAGATGTATCCCGACAACACCAGACCCCACAGCAGGATGGAGCCGGCCAAGGCCGACCACATCCCGGTGATCGTGTAGAGAAGCGGCGTGGCCCGGCTGTTGTTCTCGGCCACGAAGGCGATCGAGAAGTCGTGGCCGATCAGGGCGCGCTCCATGGCCACGGTGGCCACCACGGCGCCGAGAAGGATCAGCCCGGCGTAGATCTGCCCGGCCCGCAGCGACGACGGCCGTTGCCGCAGTAGGCCGTGTCCGATCACCGCCGCGCCGACGAGGGAACCGACCAGTCCGAGCAGGACGCCGGTATGCCCCAGAGTGGCGTTCACCGTCTCGATCCGTTCACCGGGTCGACCCGTTCGGCGCCTTCACCCGGTTCGGATACTTGGCCTGGTACTGCGCCGAGTGGTCGACGATGATCTGGTTGGACACGAAGGTCCCACCGGCGAAGTGCCCGACCACCACCACGGGGATGTCCGGTTGGAACAGCTCGGGGGGATTGCCCGTGTTCACCACGTCGACCCGCTCCTTCGTTCCGGCGGCCACGAATTCGACGCCGTCGGTCGTGCGGTGCACCGACCCCGGCACCACCAGGCCTTCGAGTCGGAAGGTCTTCGACCCGAGCATCACCTTGCTGTGCACGGCCTGGTCCACCGTCTCGAAGTAGTCGAGCGAGCTCCCGAGTCCTTTGGCCAGCAGGAAGGCGAAGGCACCCACCAGTACGGCGCCCACCACGGCCAACCGCCAACGCGGGTGCCGCCGTTGCGATGCCGCCCGAGGGCCCGTCGGCGTCGCGTTGTCGGCCGGACGGGGGGGCGCGGAGGCGGTGAGCCGATCGCTCACGCGCCCACCGTCGTCTCCACCCGGGCCGCCGTGTCGATGGACTCCCCGGCCGCGGTCGTCGGGGCCCCTGCGGCCTCGCCCGACGCGCTCCGGGCCCGGTCGGCCAGGCGCTCGAGCCGGCGGCGGCGGAGCCACAACTGGCCGGCGTAGCCGACGAGGACGGTCAACGAGATGGCATAGCCGGCGTCGATGTAGCTCACTCGTCCCCCTCGGACCAACGTTCGCGCAGCGCTATCTCGAGATCGGTGCCTTCGATCCGGTCGGAGAGCACCTGGATCCGGTAGCGGACCGTCAGCATCCAGGCGAAGGCCAGGGTGAAGGAGACGAAACCGAGCAGCAGGGTCCAGGCCATCACCCCGTGGATGGTGGGCGACAGGTTGGTGTTCAAGACGGTCGCCCCCTGGTGCAGTGTCCGCCACCAGTTGACCGAGAAATGGACGATGGGGACGTCGACGGCGGCGATGACCGCCCCGATGGCGCAACGCCGGGCGCGGACATCGGGGTCACCGGGGATCCGCCGCAGGGCCAGATAGCCGAGCTGGAGAACGAGCAGCAGCGCCGTGGAGGTCAGCCGGGCGTCCCAGGCCCACCAGACACCCCAGGTCGGTCGGCCCCAGATGGCCCCGGTGACGAGGGTCAGGGCGGTGAAGACGGTGCCCACCTCCATGGCGGCGGCGGCCAACCGGTCCCAGAAGACACTGCGCGTCCGGGACCAGAGCCAGAGCAGGCTGGAGACGGCGGCGATGCCGAAGGCCAGGTAGAGCGCCACCCAGGCCATGGGCGGGTGGACGTAGACGAGCCGGACCAGGTTCCCCTGGACCTTGTCCGGTGGCGTCACCCACAGGCCCAACCAGACGGTGGCCGCCACCGAGAGAACCGACACCAGGGCCAGGACCCGGACGATCCAGATGGTCCGTCCGCTCCAGGGACTGGTCACGCCGCCTCCTGCAGCGGGCCGAAGATCATGACCCCGACAGCCAGGTAGACGGCGGCGAAGACGAGCATCAGCCGGAGCCAGGGATCGGCGGCGTCGCCACCGGGACCGGTCCCGAGCGCAACCTGCCAGGCCCGGGTCCCGGCCAGCAGCACCGGGGCGACCACCGGCAGCAGCAGGAAGGGCAGCAGCGTCTCGCGCACCCGGACCCCGGCGGCCAGGGCGCCGTAGAGGGTGCCCACGGCGGCCAGTCCGGCCGTCCCCGCAGCGCAGGCCACCAGCACGGCCACGTAGGAGTGGACGTGGGCGCCGTAGAAGAGGACCACCCCGAGGGCGAGCAGGACCTCGAGGACGGTCAGCTGGACGGCGATGGCCGCCGCCTTGCCCAGGAAGATCCCGGCCGGATCGAGACCCGACAGCCGCAGGCCGTCCCGGGTGCCGTCGACGGCTTCGAGGGCGAAGCTCCGTTGGACGGCCAGGACGCAGGCGAAGAGCACGGCCACCCAGAAGAGCCCGGCCGCCGCCTGCACCATGGGGGCCCGGTTGGGCCCGAGGGCGAAGGCGAAGAGCGCCAGCACCACCAGGGCGAACGGGGCCACCTGGTTGAGCACGACCCGCGACCGCAGTTCGATCCGCAGGTCCTTTCCCGCCACCAGCAGCGCGTCACGCCACATGGACGTCTCCGGTCACATGGACGTCTCCCGCCACGGCGACGTCTCCCGCCACATGGACGTCTCCCGCCACATGGACGTCTCCCGCCACGGCCAGCGGGGCGGCGGCCGCCGCCGCGGCGGCCGACGGGCCGACGGGCCGCGGTCCGGTCACGAGACGCCCCAGCGACCGTTCGTCGACCACCCGACCACCGGCCAGGGTGACGGCCCGGTGGGCCAGAGGTAGTGCCGCCTCGGGCTCGTGGGAGGCGAGCAGGACGGTGGCCCCGCCGGCCACCGCTTCGAGGATGATCTCGCCCAGAAGGCTCCGGGCGGCGGCGTCGAGCGCGGCGTGGGGCTCGTCCAGTAACCACAGAGCGGGCCGCCGGGCGAGCAGGACGGCCAGGGCCACCCGGCGGCGCTGGCCGGCCGACAGCCGGCCGACGCTCGTCCGCCGGAGCCGGCCCACCAGGCCGAGCCGTTCGAGGGCGCCGTCGATCCCCTCGACCCCGGCGCCGGCGGCCCGGACAGCGAAGCGCAGGTTCTCCAGCACGTTCAGTTCGTCGTAGAGGGCGGCGGCGTGTCCGAGCATCCCGACATGGCGCCGGGCGGCGGACGGTCGCCGGCGCAGATCGTGGCCGAGAACGACCGCCTCGCCCGAGGTGATCGGCAGCAGGCCGGCACAGGCCCGCAGGACGCTCGTCTTGCCGGCGCCGTTCGGCCCCTCGAGAACCAGGATCTCCCCGGGGGCGACAGCGAGGTCGATACCGGCCAGGACCGGGAATCGCCCGGTCAGAGCGACAGCGGCACGGAGAGAGACGGCGGAGGCCATGGGCTCGCCCATGCTACGGGTGGCCCGGCCCCCGAATCCAAGCGGCGCCCGGCCCTCCCGGCTCCGGTGGAGCGGCTTTTCAGCTCACGGTGAGCCGGCCCAGGCCCACGGCGCGAAGCACATCGGCCGCCGCCGTCGACAACCAGTGCAGGTTGCCGGTCAGCAAGAGCAGCCCGAAGACCACCAGCGAGGCGCCGGCCACGGCGTTGATCAGTCCCAACCGCCGCCGGACCTGGGCCAGCACCCCGGTCAGGTGGCCGAAGGCGAGGCCGGTGGCCAGGAAGGGCACGCCCAGGCCGAGCGAGTAGGCCACCAGCAGCACCAGACCCGATGTCAGGGTGGAACGCGCCGCGGCCAGACCGAGGACACCGCCGAGGACGGGTCCGATACACGGCGTCCAGCCGAAGGCGAAGGCCATCCCCATGACCGGCGGGGCCCAGACCCCGAGCCGCGACGGCCGGGGATGGAAGCGCCGCTCGCGTTGCAGAAGTTGCGGTGTCCCGATGCCGGCCAGCCAGAGCCCGAGGACCACGGTGACGAGGCCGGCGGCGATGACGAAACCGCGCTGGTGGTCGAACAACAGCTGTCCGACACCCGAGGCGGCGGCACCGAGGGCGGTGAAGACGATGGTGAAGCCACCGATGAAGCCGAGGACGCCGCGCAGCAACGGCAGGAGGTTCCGCCGTTCACCGGCCTCGATCTCGGCCGCCGACAACCCCGAGACCATGGAGACGTAGGCGGGGACGAGCGGCAAGACGCAGGGCGAGAGGAACGACAGCATGCCCGCGCCGAAGGCGACCAGGAGGCCGAGAGGATCGGCCGAGATGGTGGAGAGCGAGCCTGTGGCGAGCGCCGACACGACCGGCTCTCCTCGTCAGCGTTCCGTCGACGTTCGCGTCAACGGCCGGTGGCGCGGACGAGGGCGATGTCGGCGTCCACCATCATGGCCACCAGCTCGGAGAAAGAGACGGTCGGCTCCCAGCCCAACTCGTCACGGGCCTTCGACGCGTCACCCACCAGAAGGTCCACCTCGGCCGGACGCAGGAAGCGTTCGTCGACGATGACGTGCTCGGCCCAGTCGAGGCCGACATGGCTGAAGGCCTCCTCGCAGAGATTGCGGACCGAGTGGGTCTTGCCCGTGGCCACGACGTAGTCCTCGGGCTCGTCGCGCTGCAGCATCAGCCACATGGCCCGGACGTAGTCACCGGCGAAACCCCAGTCGCGCTGGGAGTCGGTGTTGCCGAGGGGGATCTTGTCGTCGAGTCCGGCCACGATCCGGGCCACGCCGTGGGTGACCTTCCGGGTGACGAACTCGAGGCCGCGGCGCGGGCTCTCGTGGTTGAAGAGCATGCCCGACGAGGCGTGCAGGCCGTAGCTCTCGCGGTAATTGACGGTGATCCAGTGGCCGTAGACCTTGGCCACCCCGTAGGGACTGCGCGGATAGAACGGTGTGGTCTCGGTCTGCGGTACCTCCCGGACCTTGCCGAACATCTCCGAGGACGATGCCTGGTAGAAGCGGATCTCGGGGTCGACGATCCGGATGGCGTCGAGCAGCCGGGTCACCCCGAGCGCCGTCGTCTCGCCGGTCAGCACGGGCTGCCCCCAGGAGGTCTGGACGAAGGACTGGGCGGCCAGGTTGTACACCTCGACAGGACGGTGCTCGCGCAGGATGCCGATCAGTGAGACCTCGTCGAGCAGGTCGCCGGCCACCAGGGTAAGGTCGTCTTGGATGTGGGCGATCCGTTCGAAGGTGACGGTGGAGGAGCGCCGGACCATGCCGACCACCTCGTAGCCCTGGCTGAGCAGGAATTCGGCCAGGTAGGAGCCGTCCTGGCCGGTGATGCCGGTGATCAGCGCCCGCTTCGTCATCTGGCCCGCTCCGTCATCTGGCCCGCTCCGTCATCTGGCAGCCGTCCGTCATGTGGCAGCCGTCCGTCATCGGCCCGTCCACCGGGGCGGGCGCTTCTCGAGGAAGGCACTGATGCCCTCGGCGGCGTCGTCGGTCTGGTTGGTCAGGGTGAGCATGGCATGAAGATGGGGGAGGGCCTCCGAGGCGGCCATGTCCCATACACCGTAGAACGCCTGGCGACCGAGCAACATGGCGGCGGGTGACTTGGCGGCCAGGGTGGCGGCCAGCTCGTCGACGGCCGCGTCCAGGGCCTCGTGGGGGACGACCCGGGTGACGAAGCCGATCCGCTCGGCCTCCTCGGCCCCGACCACCCGCCCCGTCAGCATCAGCTCGAGCGCCTTCTTGGGGGCCATGGAGCGGACCAGGGGCACGGTGATCATGTACGGCCAGAGGCCGACGTTGATCTCGGGGGCGCCGAAGCGGGCGTGGTCCGAGGCCAGCACCAGATCGCAGGCCAGGGCCAGGCCCAGTCCACCGGCCATGGCCCAGCCCTGGACCCGGGCGATGGTGGGCTTGCCCAGGTGCCAGAGGTCCTCGAAGAGCTCGGCCAGGACGCCGCGGGACCGGTGGGTGGGCAGGAAGCCGCCGGCCTCCTCGCCCTGGGCCCCGCCGGCCATGCCGCCGAGGTCGGCCCCGGCACAGAAAGCCTCGTCGCCGGCGCCGCCGAGGACGACCACCCGGATGGCCGTGTCGGCCTTGGCCGCGGCCACGGCCTGGCGGAGACCGGTCATGACCCCCCAGGACATGGCGTTTCTGCGCTCGGGTCGGTTGATGGTGATCCGGGCCACGGCTCCGTCGTGTTCGGTGAGGACCTCGTCGGTGGCCGGGGCCGCCGAGGCGGCGGGAGACGGGTGGTCAGGCATGCGCCTGCGACGGTACCTCCCCGGTAGGGTGACCGCGTCGTGGACAGCGCGGGCGCCGCCCTGATCTCGTTTCGCCTGGGGGGAACCGACGGGGTGTCGGTGGAGGCGGCCAAGTGGGCCGGGGCCCTCGAGCAACTCGGCTTCGACGTCCGGACGGTGGCCGGCTCGGGGCCGGTCGACCGGCTGCTTCCCGGACTGGCCATCGACGCCGCCGATCCCCCGACCGACGGCGAGATCGCCGACGCCCTGGCCGGTGCCGATCTGGTGGTGGTCGAGAATCTGTGTTCCCTGCCGCTCAATCCGGCGGCGGCGGCGGCGGTGGCCCGGGTGCTGCGGGGCCGGCGGGCGGTGCTGCACCACCACGACCTGCCCTGGCAGCGGGGGCGCTTCGTCGGCTGGCCCGGGCCGGCCGACGACCCCCGGTGGATCCATGTGACGATCAACGATCTCAGCCGGCGGCAGCTGGCCGAGCGGGGGATCGCGGCCCGGGTGGTCATGAACAGCTTCGACATGGACGCAGCCACCGGCGACCGGGCCGAGACACGGCGGAAGCTGGGTCTGGAGGAGCACGACCGGCTGCTGCTGCAGCCCACCCGGGCCATCGGCCGGAAGAACGTGGCCGGCGGTCTGGCCCTGGCCGCCGGGATCGGGGCCAGCTACTGGCTGCTCGGGCCGGCCGAGGACGGCTACGGGCCGGAGCTCGAACGACTGCTGGCCGGGGCGCGGTGCCCGGTGATCCACGGGCCCGGCGGCGAGGGGGCCGGAGAGGCCATCGCCGACGCCTACGCCGGATGCGACGCCGTGGTCCTGCCGTCGACCTGGGAGGGATTCGGGAACCCGGCCATCGAATCGGCCGTCCAGAGGAGGCCGCTGGCCATCGGGCCGTATCCGGTGGCCGACGAGCTGCGGGCCTTCGGCTTCCGCTGGTTCGGACACGACCATCCGGGGGCGCTCGGCCGTTTCCTCGACGCCCCGGACCCGTCGCTGCCGGCCCACAATCACGCGGTGGCCCGGCGCTACTTCTCCGTGGCCGAGCTGCCCGGCCGGCTGGCCCGGCTGTTCGCCGGGGCCGGTTGGGAGCTCGCCGAGAAATGAGGGCGGCCGGCACCGGCCGGTACCATTCAGCGATGGGACCGCCCCCGTCGGATGATCAGAAGTCGACGACGAGCAAGCGGCTGCCGGCCGACCGGCGGCGCCAGCAGTTGCTCGAGGTGGCCCTTCCGCTCTTCGCCGAACGGGGCTTCAACGCCACCACCATGGACGACACGGCCGAGGCCGCCGGGGTGACGAAGCCTCTCCTCTACCAACACTTCGATTCCAAGCGGGCTCTGTATCTCGAGTTGGTGGACTCGGTGGCCGGGACCATGCTCGAGGCCATCGGCAAGGCGGTCGCCGCCGCCGACGGGCCCCGTCAGCAGGTCGAGGGCGGCTTCGCCGCCTACTTCCATCTGGTGGTGACCCATCCGGAGGCGTTCAACCTTCTCTTCGGCAGCAACGTGCCCAACGACCCCGAGCTGTCGCGGGCCGTGCGCGAAGTGCAGGACACCATCGCCCTGGCCATCGATCCCCTGATCGACGCCGGTCTCGACGAGGACCACCGGCGGTTGCTCGCCTACGCCATGGTCGGGATGGCCGAGGGGGCGAGCCACCATTTCGTGGCCACCCGGAACCCGGTCGAGCGCGGGACCGAGGACGCCGAAGCCGGACGGTTGGCCCGGCGGCTGGCCGACCTGGCCTGGGCCGGTCTGCGCTCGGTCCACCCTGACTGAGAGAGACCCACGGCGCCGATGGACCGCCGCTTCCGACGCCGGGGCGGAATCCCGACCGGAGCGGTAAGCTTTAGGGCGTGCCCCGCAGGCTCCGGACCGTCTTCAGCTTCCCGAACCCGGTGAACGAGGTGGCGGCGCGGGTGGTGGCCGGCGGGGTGGTGGTGCTGAGCGCGGCGGCCATCGGCTGGCACCTGGGTTGGCTGCTGATCCCGATCAGCTACGGCTTCTGGGCCCGGGTGCTGAGCGGTCCGACATTGAGCCCGCTCGGCCAGCTGGCCACGCGGCTGGTGGCGCCCCGGCTGGGGCCCGCCCGCTTGGTGGCCGGAGCGCCCAAGCGGTTCGCCCAGGCGATGGGCGTGGTCTTCTCCAGCACGGCGCTGATCCTGTGGTTCGGGCTGGGGGCCCAGGGGGCCACGTGGGTGGTGGTCGGGCTGCTCCTGGCCGCGGCCCTGGCCGAGTCGGCCCTGGGGCTGTGCATCGGCTGCCGGGTCTTCGCCGGGCTGATGCGGCGGGGGATCATCCCCGACGACGTCTGTGCCGCCTGCGCCGACATCAGCCTGCGCCACCCCGCGCTCCGACAGGAACCGGCTCCGACCTGATCGGGGCCGGCGCCGGGGCGGTCGGGGCCGGCGTGGGGCGGTCGGGGCCGGCGTGGGGCGGTCAGGGGCGGGCCCGTCAGGGGAGGCGGCCGGCCAACTCGGCCACCAGGACGGAGAGCTGGGTGGCGCAGCGGACATAGGCCTCGTCCTCCCCTCCCGCCGGGTCGTCCACGTCACCCTGGGCGGCTGGGTCGAGGTCGGCCAGGGCCAGGGCCGAGACGCGCGCCGGCAGGGGTTCGGGACCGGCGGGCAGGTGTCGGGCCAACCAGGACAGGGTGGCGGTGCGGTCGGCGGCCTGGGGATGGCGACGGCGGACGTAGAGGACGTGCTCGGCGGCCATGGCAATGACCAGATCGGCGCGCGCCAGGTCGGCATCGGTCAATTGACGGCTCCGGTGGGCCCTGGCCTCGAGGCCCACGGTGGCGAGCGCGTCGCGGGTGCGGCGTGATGTGGGTTGGTGCTCGACGACATGGGTGCCCGCCGTGATGACAGTCACAGGGGGGCGCCGGGCCTCGAGCATGACGCCGGCCATGACCGAGCGGGCGGCGTTGCCGGTGCAGAGGGTGAGGACGACGGGGGCGGCGCCTCGTTCATCGCCGCCGGCCAAGAGAACTAGCCGGCGGCGGTGGTGCTGGTGGCCGTCGTGGTGGGAACGGTGGTGAGTGGCGTCGGCGGTGTCGGGGTGAGGGTGGACGGCGCCGTGGTGGTGGTGGTCGTCTCCTGGGGCAGACCCAGGTCGCTGCGCAGCTTCTTGGAGATGGTCTGCTCGGACTTCTCGTCTTCCATCAGGGTCAGGTTGAGCTTGGCGAATGCCTGCACGTTCTTGAGGACACTCTGGGGCTTGGCCGCCGCCTTGGCCACCTTGGCCGCGTCCGTGGACAGAAGGTCGAGGGCGGTGACCAGAGCCCGGGCGTCGTGCTGCATGGACGGCGGGAAGGTGAGGGCCCGGAGCTGGACGGCGGCGTTGTGGAAGTCGACGGAGTACTTGGCGAAGCTGGTGGCCTGGTGCTTGACCGAACGGTCCCTGGTCAGGGCCTTGTCCGTGCTCTTCACGATGGCCTCGAACTTCTGGCCCAGGGCCTTGACGTCGGGCGACGAGGAACACGCCGAACAGGCCAGGACCAGGGCCAGGACGACCGAACCGAATGCCGTCGTGTGCCGGGAGTACCTCATTGGGACCGACACTGTAATGGGGATGCCCTCCGAAAAGAGGGAGGCCGGGCCGTGGTCGTCGACGGCCGTACTGTCAGTGGCCTCCCGCCGCCGGGTCTCAGAGGACGGGGGGGCCGGACATGCCCGGCCCCGGCGTCGGGGGAAGGACGGTGAAGGTCGTTGCGTAGGTCGGGTGGGAGCCGGCGTCCACTTCGGCGATGACGGCCGAGGGTCCGGCGGCACAGGAGATGCCCTTGAAGACGAAGACGGCGTTGCCGTCATCGTCGATGATGGTCGACGCCTTCGGGCCTGTGTTCAGTCCGACTCCGTCTCTCTCCACGACGCCGGCACCAAGGCCGATGCCACCTGGGTTGCCCGGCTCCCAGCGCCAGCCCCGGATGCAGCGGCTGTCGAGTTGCGACGAGTCGATGGAGACGGTCTGCTCGGCGTAGACGGGGTTGGTCTCGACGTAGAAGACGGCGTAGATGTTGGAGTCGCCGCTGGCGGAGGTGTCACCGGTCTCGACCTCCTGGAGCAGACCTCCCGTCTGCGGGTAAGGGGTGACACCTTCGGGGGTCACCGCCGGAGGCCGGACCACCAGGGTGGTGAGGGCGGTGAGGAAGGGGGAGACCTCGAGGTCGGCC
Organism: Acidimicrobiales bacterium; assembly: GCA_035535015.1. Classification (GTDB taxonomy): domain Bacteria; phylum Actinomycetota; class Acidimicrobiia; order Acidimicrobiales; family UBA8190; genus Palsa-661. The sequence continues at coordinate 93,370 of DATLQU010000007.1, forward strand.
TCGATGACGTCGGTGCCGGGGGCGCAGTCGAAGCCGTCGAGGACGACGGTGGCGTTGCCGTCGTTGTCGAGGACGGCGTCGATCCGGTCGGGCTGGACGTTCGGTTTGGCCGTGTCGCTGTTGTTCTGCAGGTTCTCGAAGGTGAGGGTCGCGCAGGAGGCCTCGAGCTGGGACGAGTCGATGTTGACCAGGTCACCGGCGAAGGAGGGAAGGGTTTCGACCTGGACGATGGCGTGGACCTCGGACTGGCCCGTCTCCACCAGGGGTTGCGGGTCGACCTGGACGGTGATCTGAGGTCCGGAGCCGCCCCCGGTGGCCCCGCCGGAACCCGAGCCGGTCTTGCAGGCGGCCTTCTTGGCGTGCTTGGCGCACCAGGCGGGCGAACCCTTGGCCGCCTTGGTGGCCTTGGCCGAAGCGATGCCCGACATGCCGAGGAGCGGCATGGCCAGGACGACGGTGAGTGCGGTAATACGCGCAAAACTACGATGGACGGTCGATTGAGCGCTCTTTGTGCCAGACATGGGGCTCAGTTTGACCGACGAACCCTCACCTTGCCATCGTCAGAGATGATGAAAGTGCGGTGAGAAATGGGTTGACCACGAGAAGCGGTGAAATCTCACCACGGATCGTAGCCGTGAGTTCACGCTGACGTCTTCGGTCCCCGGTGCCAAGCCGGCAGGCGCCGGACGGTGGGACGGCTACTGGATGTGGACTACTGGATGTGGACGCCCGAGACGGCCCGGGCGATGATCAGCCGCTGGATCTCCGAGGTGCCCTCGAAGATGGTGTAGATCTTCGAGTCACGGTGCCAGCGCTCCACCGGGTGCTCGCGGATGTAGCCGTAGCCGCCCATGATTTGGATGGCCTGCTCGGTGACCCAGACCGCCGTCTCTCCCGCGTAGAGCTTCGACATGGAGCCCTCGCCGGCGGTGAACGGCTTCTTGGTGGCTCCCATCCAGGCCGCCCGCCAGACGAGCAACCGGGAGGCGTCGATCCGCATCTTCATGTCGGCCAGCTTGAAGGCGATGCCCTGGTTTTCGATGATGAGCCGGCCGAAGGCCTTGCGCTCCTTGGCGTAGTCGAGGGAGTACTCGTAGGCGGCCCGGGCGATGCCGAGCGCCTGGGCGCCGACGGCCGGGCGGGTGGCCTCGAAGGTGGCCATGGCCGCCTGGGAGTTGGACTTCTTGCCCTCCCGGGCCCGGGCCAACTTCTCGTCGAGCTTCTCCTTACCCCCGAGGAGGCAGCGTCCGGGGACGCGGACATCGTCGAGGACGACCTCGCCGGTATGCGACGCCCGGATCCCCATCTTCTGGAACTTCTGGCCGGCCGAGAGGCCCGGGGTGCCCGGGGGGACGATGAAACTGGCCTGGCCCCGCGATCCCAACTGGGGGTCGACCGACGCCACCACGACGTTCACGTCGGCGATGCCACCGTTTGTGATCCAGGTCTTGGTGCCGTTGATGACCCACTCGTCCTTGGCCTCGTCGTAAGCGGCCCGGGTGCGAAGCGAGCTGACGTCGGAACCGGCGTCGGCCTCCGAGACGCAGAAGGCGGCTGTCTGGAGCTTCTCGGGCGTGCCGAAGCACTGGGGGCCCCACTCGTAGAGCTGCTCGGGGGTGCCGTTGGCGGCGATCCCGGCCAGACCGAGCGAGCTGCCGAAGATGGCCAGGGTGATGCCGGCGTCGCCCCAGGCCAGCTCCTCGCTGGCCACCGACAGGGTCAGGCCGGTGGGGTCGAGGAACGACTGGATGAAGAAGTCGAAAGAGTAGAGGCCGACCCGGGCCGCCTCCTCGATCACGGGCCAGGGGGTCTCCTCGCGCTCGTCCCACTCGTGGGCGACGGGGCGGACCACATCCTCGGCGAAGTCGTGGATCCATTTCTGGAGCTGCAGCTGCTCCTCGTTGAGCTCGAGCGAGAAGTCGGGCATGGTCTTCCCCTTCTATCGAGGTCGCCGGACGTGGGCCGGGTTCCGGACCACTCCCGGAGCGGGTCGTCGGGCCTCCTCGGCACTGTGGCCGGGCACCCTCACCCATCCGTTGTTACTCAACGGTAACCTACTTGGCGATCGCTTGGCCAGCACCCCGGGCGGGGCCGGCGCGGAGGCCGTCAGCGGTGGAGTTGACCGCCCTCGGGTCCATCCTCGATGTGCCAGCCGTCGGCCTCGAGCTCGGCCCGCAGGGCGTCGGCCCGGGCCCAGTCCTTGGCCGCCCGGGCCGCGTCCCGGGCCGCCGCCTTGGCCTTGGTGGCCTCGTCGGCTTCCACCCGGCCGTAGAGGGGCAGGCCGAGGGCGGCGCAGAGGACCACGGCGGTCAGTGCCAGCCGGCGCCCGGCGGCGGCGTCGCCGGCGTCGGCGGCCAGATTGGCCTGCCGGACCAGCTCGAAGATGCCGGCCACGGCGGCCGGGGTGCCCAGGTCGTCGTCCATGTGGGACCGGAAAGAGGCGACGGCCACGGCATCGGCCCCTTGGGCGGCGGCCTCGGCGGCGGTGGTGGCCAACGCCTCGCCCTCGAGATGAAACCGGCGGACGAGGGCGTCGAACCCCTTCAGGGCCTCCTCGGCGTCGGCGATGGTGTCCGGGGTCACCTCTACCTGGGAGCGGTAGTGACTGCGCAGGAGAAGCAGTCGGTAGGCCCGGCCGTCGGTCCGCTCGAGGAGGTCGGCCAGAGAGGTGAAGTTGCCGAGGGACTTGGACATCTTCTCGCCGGCCATGATGACGTGACCGTTGTGGGACCAGCGGCGGGCGAAGGTCCGGTCGACGGCCACGGCCTGGGCCCGCTCGTTCTCGTGGTGAGGGAAGGCCAGATCGATGCCCCCGCCGTGGAGGTCGAACCCGTCGCCCAGCAGATCGAGGGCCATCACCACGCATTCCGTGTGCCATCCGGGGCGGCCCGGGCCCCACGGCGACGGCCAGGTCGGCTCCCCGGGCTTGGCCTTCTTCCAGAGAACGAAGTCGAGGGGCGAGCGCTTCTCCTCGCCCGGCTCCACCCGGGCGCCGGACCGGAGGGAGTCGAGGCTCTGGCGGGCCAGCAGGCCGTAGCCGGGGACGCGGTCGACCGACAGGTAGACGCCGTCGGACGTCTCGTAGGCGACGGCGCGCTCGACGAGGTCGGCCACGAGGGCCACCATGTGGTCGACGTAGTCGGTGGCGCGCGGCGCCACGGTGGGCCGCTTGATGCCCAGGGCGTCGATGGCCTGCCACCAGGCGTCCTCGAACTCGAGGGCCACCTCGGTCGGCGTCCGGTGCTCCTCGTTGGCCCGGGCGATGATCTTGTCGTCGATGTCGGTGACATTGGAGACGTAGCGGACCTCGAGGCCCGAGAACTCGAGATAGCGCCGCAGGATGTCGAAGGCCAGGGCGAAGCGGCCATGGCCGATGTGGGGGACGTCGTAGACGGTGGGTCCGCAGACGTACATCGAGACCTGACCGGGGTCCCGCAGGACGAGGGGCTCGATGGTGCCCGTGGCTGTGTCGTGGAGGCGCAGCACTCCGGTACGGTAACGCGACCATGGACGAGACCGCGACGAACGGCCTGCCGCGCCCGCCGCTCGAGCCGGCGACGGCCCCGGTCGTGCCTGAACGACCGACCCTCGACGGTCTCGAAGGCAAATGGTCGGCGCTCTGGGCTGAGTCGGGCACCTACGCCTTCGACCGTTCCGCTGACCGGTCACGGGTCTTCGCCATCGACACCCCGCCGCCCACCGTGTCGGGAGAGCTGCACCTCGGTCACGTCTTCTCCTACACCCACACCGACACGGTGGCGCGGTACCGACGGATGCGGGGCCACGAGGTCTTCTATCCGATGGGCTTCGACGACAACGGCCTGCCCACCGAGCGGCGGGTGCAGAACTACTACGGCGTGCTCTGCGATCCGGGGCTCCGCCAGGATCCCTCCTTCGTGGTGCCCGAGAAGCCGGAGAAACATCCGGTGGCCATCTCGCGACCCGACTTCATCGACCTGTGCGGCCGGTTGGTGGCCGAGGACGAGAAGGCCTTCGAGGACCTGTGGCGCACGCTCGGACTGTCGGTCGACTGGAACCACACCTACGCCACCATCGACACCGGCGCCCGGCGCGCCTCGCAGCGGGGCTTCCTGCATCTTCTCAGCAACGGTCACGCCTACAGCACCGAAGCCCCCACCCAGTGGGACGTGGACTTCCAGTCGGCGGTGTCGCAGGCGGAGATGGAGGACCGGGAGCTACCCGGTGCCTACCACCGGCTGCGCTTCGCCCGCGTCGACGGGAACGGCGCCGTCGAGATCGAAACGACGCGGCCCGAGCTCCTGGCCGCCTGTGTGGCCCTGGTGGCGCATCCCGACGATGCCCGGTACCAACCGTTGTTCGGCACGACAGTGGTGACCCCTCTCTTCGGGGTGGCGGTGCCGGTGCTGGCCCACGAGTTGGCCGATCCCGAGAAGGGATCGGGGGTGGCCATGATCTGCACGTTCGGCGACACCACCGACGTGACCTGGTGGCGGGAGCTCTCGCTTCCCACGCGGACGATCGTCGGACGAAACGGCCGGCTGAAGCCCGTCGTCTGGGGGGACCCGGGGTGGGAGAGCACCGACCGGACGGCGGCCGACCAGGCCTACGGCGAGATCGCCGGGAAGACGGTGGCCCAGGCCCGGTCGCGCATCGTCGAGTTGCTGGCGGCGGCGGGCCTGATGGTGGGGGAAGCCAAGCCCATCACCCATCCGGTGAAGTTCTACGAAAAGGGCGACCGGCCCCTCGAGATCGTGTCCAGCCGGCAGTGGTACGTCCGGACGTTGCCGTTGCGCGAACGACTTCTCGAGCGGGGTCGCCAATTGCAGTGGCACCCGCCCTACATGGTGCACCGCTACGAGGCCTGGGTGGAGGGACTGAACAGTGACTGGAACATCAGCCGGCAGCGCTACTTCGGTGTCCCTTTCCCCGTCTGGTACCGGTTGAACGACGAGGGCGAGATCGACCACGACCACCCCCTGGTAGCCGATGAGAGCCGGCTTCCGGTCGACCCGTCGAGCGATGTGCCCGACGGTTTCCTCGAAGAGCAGCGCGGCCTGCCCGGGGGGTTCGTCGGGGATCCCGACGTGATGGACACGTGGGCCACCTCGTCCCTCACGCCGCAGATCGCCGGTCACTGGGCGGACGATCCCGAGCTGTTCGCCAAGGTCTTCCCCATGGACCTGCGCCCGCAGAGCCACGAGATCATCCGGACGTGGCTCTTCTCCACGGTGGTGCGCTCCGAGCTCGAGCACGGCAGCCTGCCCTGGGCGGCGGCGGCCATTTCGGGCTGGGTGCTCGCCCCCTCGGGGAAGAAGATGTCGAAGTCGAGGGGCAACGTGGTGACCCCTCTGCCGCTGCTCCAGACCCACGGTTCCGACGGCGTGCGCTACTGGGCGGCCAGCGGCCGACCGGGGACGGACACGGCGGTGGACGAGGGGCAGATGAAGGTGGGACGGCGCCTCGCCATCAAGATCCTGAACGCCTCGCGCTTCACCTTGTCGCGCATCGCCGGTGGGGAGCTGCCCGGCCCCGACGCCGTGGTCGCCCCCATCGACCTGGCCATGCTGGGCGACCTGGCCCGGGTGGTGGACGAGGCCACCGCCGCCTTCGAGGGCTATGACTATGCCCGGGCCCTCGAGCGGACCGAGGCGTTCTTCTGGTCCTTCTGCGATGACTACCTGGAGCTGGTGAAGGGCCGCGCCTACGAGGATCCGTCCCAGGCCGGTCCGGCGTCGGCCCGGGCCGCCCTCGGTCTCGCTCTCTCGGTCCTTCTCCGGCTCCTCGCCCCCTTCGTGCCCTTCGTGACCGAGGAGGCATGGTCGTGGTGGCACCAGGGTTCGATCCACCGGGCTCCGTGGCCTGATGTCACCGAGTTTCCCGCGGCCATTGTCCGCGGCACCGTTTCGGGCCCCGAGGACAGCGTCCTCAGTGTGGTGGCCGGGGTCCTCGGCGCCGTGCGTCGGGCCAAGACGACAGCCAAACGGTCCATGCGCGCTCCGGTGGCCCGGCTCACCGTGGTCGACGACCCGGCCCGGCTCGCTCTTCTGGCCCAAGCGGAGAGCGACCTGCGCGACGCCGGCGGCGTCATCGACCTGATCATGAACTCCGGTCCCCCCGACGTCGGTGTCGAGTTGGGCGAGGAGGACGCCGGCTGAACGGCGCCGGCGTCAGAGCTTGAGCACCCGCTCGGCGTTCTGCCGGAGGAACTTGGGCCAGACGTGGTCACGGAACGGGACGTCGGCCATTTCCGTGAAGATCCGCTCCAGGGTGAGCGCCATGGGGAAGTAGCCGGCGTACATGATCTTGTCGGCTCCCCGGGTGTTGGCGTAGTCGATGATGGCCTTCGGGTAGTACTTGGGGGCGAAGGCACTCGTCGTGTAATAGAGGCCGGGCCACTTGAGCATCAGCTTGACGGCGAGCTCCTGCCAGGGCTCGGCCCCGTGGCGCATGATGATCCGGAGATCGGGGAAGTCGTAGCAGACCTGGTCGAAGTGCATGACGTCCTGGCAGGCCGACGGGACGCGGGGGCCGGCGATGCCGGCGTTGACCAGGATGGGTATGTCGAGGTCGACGCACAATTGGTAGATCGGGTAGTACCGCCGGTCGCTGACCGGTACCTGCGGGTTGCACCCGGCCGGGAACGTCGTGACCGCCTTGATGTCGTACTCGGCATGCGCCCGGCGGATGCGACGCACGGCCTTGCCGATCTCGTTGGGATCGATCTCCAGACTGGCCCGGAATCGGTCGGGATGTTCGGCCAGGGCACGGTCGGTGATCTCGCCGGCCAATCCGACGAGGCCGATGGCCACACCGGCACGGTCCATCTCGCCCACGGTGACGGCCACCGGGTCGATGTCCTCGTCGATCTGACCGGGATTGTCCCTGAACATGTAAGCGATCGGGGTGGCCATGGTGGCGCTCTCGTCGTCGCGCAGCTGGGGCTTCAGGAAGTCGAACCGCTTGCCCGCTTTGGCGCCCGGGAAACCGATCATCAGATCGACGGCTCCGATGTCGGTCGGCATGGCCACGGTTCTGGGTCCCCCTCGTCTCGATCTTCCGGCGCCGGCCGTCGGTCGGTCCGACGTCACGGTACAGGCGTCGGGCGGGTCCGGACAGATCGGCTTAGGCTCCGGCGGCGGCGCCGGCTCCGGGCTCGACCCGGCGCGGCACCGGACACCGCACGAGAGGACGGCACATGGCTGGTGACGACATGACGGGCAAGACGGTGGTCATCACCGGGGGGAACTCCGGTATCGGCAAGGAGACCGCCGTGGCCCTGGCCCGGGCCGGGGCGCGGACGCTGATCACGGCGCGCGACCGCGCCCGGGGCGAGGCAGCAATGGCCGACATCAAAGCCCGTTCGGGAAGTGAGCTGGTCGAGCTGGTCGTCTTCGATCTCGGCGACCTGGGCTCGGTCCGGGCCGGCGCCGCCGACATCTTGGCGCGCTGTCTCCATCTCGATGTCCTCGTCAACAACGCCGGCATCATCCTGTCCGATCGGCGCCTCACGGTCGACGGATTCGAATCGACCTTCGCCGTCAACCACCTGGGGCCGTTCCTGTTGACCCAACTGCTCCTCGACCGGATCAGCGCCAGCGCTCAGGGACGCGTGGTCAACGTCGCCTCGACCGCCCACTCGGCGGCGCGCCGGGGGCTCGACTTCGACGATCTGCAATCGGCCCGGAGCTACAGCGGCATGCGCGTCTACAGCCACAGCAAACTGGCCAACATCTACTTCACCAGCGAACTGGCCCGGCGACTCGAGGGAACCACGGTAACGGCCAATTGCCTGCACCCGGGGACGGTCGCCACCGGTTACGGGCGCGACGAGGACACCGAGGGTCTGCTTGCCTTCGGGCTCAAGGTGATCAGGCCGTTGCTGATGTCGCCCGAACAGGGGGCCAGGACATCGGTGTACCTGTCCTCGTCGCCCGAGGTGGCCGCGGTGTCGGGGAAGTACTTCATCAAGTCCAAGCAGAGGCGCCCGTCCAAGGTCGCCCTCGATGCCGCCGCGGCACGGCGGCTGTGGGACGCGAGCGAACAGCTGGTGGCCGAAGCCGGCCGCCGGGCATCGGCCTGAGGGGCCGGCAACGGGGGGTTACCCCTGGTCGCCACCCATGTAGGCACTCATCAGGTTGTCCCCCACCTCGGCCGGGGTGCCGGAGCGGACGATCCGGCCGTTCACCATCACGGCCACATGGTCGGCCACGGTCAGAGCCGTCTGGGCGAACTGCTCGACGAGAAGGACCGTGATGACCTCCGAGGCCACCAGCTGGCTCACCAGTTCGTAGAGCTCGGCCACGACGAGAGGGGCCAGTCCCATGGAGATCTCGTCGAGCAGCAGCAGGCGGGGATTGGTGTAGAGCGCCCGGGCCAGCGCCAGCATCTGCTGCTCACCGCCGGAGAGGCGACCGGCGAGCTGACGGCGGCGCTGCCCGAGGACGGGGAAGCGGATGTAGCTCTGCTCTTCGAGATCGGCGACCTTCACGTCCTTGCCCCGGTACGTGTACATCAGGAGGTTCTCGGCCACCGTGAGGTTGGGGAAGACGGCCCGGCCTTCGGGAATGGCGCACAGGCCGCGCCGGGCCAACTGCTCGGACGTGGCCTTCCCGATCTCCTCGCCATGGAAGCGCACGGTCCCCGACGACGGGGACATCCGACCACTCGTGACCCGCAGAAGCGTCGACTTTCCCGCCCCGTTCGGTCCGAGCAGGGCGAGAACGGCACCGCGGGGAACGGTCAGCGACACACCGTGGACGACTTCGATGCGACCGTAGGCGGCCCTGACGTCGACCAGTTCGAGCATGGGGCCGGACCGCGCCGCGGCGTCGTCGGGGACGGACACAGGGCCGCCGCCCACAGCCGGACCCGCCTCGACCGGGCCGGTGACCGTGAGCGTGTCGACCGACAGGCCCACGGCGGTCGCCGGGGAGGTCGGCTCGGCCGGTGTCTCGGTGCCGAGATAGGCCGCCTGGACCGCCGGATCGGCCTGGACTGCGGCCGGGTTCCCGGTGGCGATGATCTCGCCGTAGTGGAGAACGGTCACCTGATCGCAGATGCTCATGACGAGGCTCATGTCGTGTTCGACCAGCAACACCGCCATGCCGTCGGACGCCAGGCGGACGAGCACCTTCCCGAGCGCCTCGGTCTCCAGTTGGTTGAGCCCGGCGCTGGGTTCGTCGAGGAGAAGGACGGTCGGGGTGGTGGCCATGGCCCGGGCCAATTCCACCAACCGGGCCAGGCCCGTGGGCAGGGAATCGGTCGGTTCGTCGGCCACGTGGGCGATCCCGACCTGCTCCAGCAGGCTCTGGGTGGTGCTGTCCGGACTCATGCCCGGCGGAAGGCGGCGGCGCTGGGTCTCGGCCGCCATCTGGACGTTCTCGCGCGCCGTCAGGGTGTCGAACAGCTCGAGCCGCTGGAAAGTGCGGGCCATGCCCAGACGGGCCCGGATATGCGGCGCGTTTCCGGTGATGTCCTCGCCGTCGAAGCGCACCCGGCCCCGCGACGGGGGCTGAAGTCCGGTGATCACGTTGAAAAGGGTCGTCTTCCCCGCTCCGTTGGGTCCGATGAGCCCGTGGACGGTCCCAGGGCTGACGGTGACGTCCACGTCGTTCAGGGCCTGGATGCCCCCGAAGCGGACGGCGATCTGTTCGACGACGAGTTCAGCCATGGCCGCTCACCCGACCGCGGCACTCGGCGTGGGGGGTTGCTCACTGCCCAACTCCGCCTGCGCCCGTCCACGGCGGCGTTCCATAAGGTCCGAGAAGTCGACGAAGACCTTGCCGATGCCGTTGGGGTTTCGGCCCACGGCCACGATGCCCACCCCGATCAGAAGCTGAGAGAAGTTGGCCAACTTGGGGATGTGCTCGCCGATGACGGGGAGAACGGCAATCAAGACGCCGGTCGAGATGGCACCGGTGAGCACGCTCATCCCTCCCAGCGTGACGCCGGCGAAGATGAGGATGCTGTAGAGGAACTGGAACTGTGACGCGCCGACCGATGTGCTCAGTCCTCCGTAGAGAGCACCGGCCAGCCCGGCCAACCCGGCCGACAACGAGAAGACGGCCAACTTGGTCAACGTCAAGCTGAGCCCCACGGTGCTGCAGGCCGCCGGTGAGTCGCTCATGGCCACCAGGCGACGGCCGAATGGCCCTCGTCGGAGCGCACTCACGCCGATGAGACACAAAGCCAGCACGATGCCGATGAGGATGTCGAAGGACTTGTTGGTGGCGAAGCGGAGACCGAAGATGTCGGGGCGCCCGACGGTGACGGCGCCGGAACTGCCGAAGATGGAATTCGAGGTGAAGAAGACATCGTCCATGAGCACGGCGAAGGCCAAGGTGGCCAGGGCCAGATAGAGACCCCGCAGGCGCAACGTGGGGAGCGCCAGCACCGCTCCGACGGCAGCGGGCAGACCGACGGCCAGGAGCACACCGAGCACGGAGCTGCCGCCGTCCACCCAGTGCATACACAAGGCCCCGAGGCCCAGGAACGTGTACTGGCACAGCGAGATCTGTCCGGCGTAGCCCGACAACAAGGTGAGCGACAACGCCAACATACCCAGAACCAGGGCGTTACCCATGGTCAGCAGGTTGTTACCCGAGAGAGTGGCGGAGAGGATCACGACGATCACCACCACGAGCCCGGCGCCCATGAGCGTGGTCTTGGCCCCCGGGGGTCGCGGCGAGCGCACCCGGACCACCCGGCCCACGGTCAGCCGGACCTCGGGGATGAACAACAAAACCAGGAAGAGCATGACCATGGGCAGCGCCGCCTGGATGTCGGACACGTCGTTCGGTGGTCCGTAGCCGACCACCAGTGAATTGGCGATGCCGAGAATCATGGCTCCCAGGAATGTGAGCGGGAGGCTGCGCAGGCGACCCACCACGGCCGCCGCGTACCCGAAGATCACGAGCTCGGTGAGCTGGATGATCCCCATCGTGGTCGGGGCCAGGAGGATTCCAGCCACCCCGGCGAACATGACCCCGATCATCCATGCGTAGGAGGCGATACGCCCGGACGGGGCACCCGCCAGCGAAGCCAGCTCGGGATCGTCCACCACAGCCCGCATGGCCACCCCGGTGCGGGTGCGTTTGAAGAACAGCCGGAGGAACACGGCCGCACCTATGGCGATGGCGATGGTGATGATCTGTTCGTAGGAGAGATTGACGCCACCGAGCGAGACCTGGTGACCGTTGAAGAACTCCGGCATCACAAAGACGTTCGCCTGATTCCAGATGCTGCTCGCTCCCGCCACCAGGACGAGGAGCAGGCCCAGGGTCACGGCCAGACGGATGTTGGGCGATACCCCGTAGAGAGAACGCATGACCACCCGCTCCACCACCGCTCCCAGAATGGGGGCGACCACCAGGAGCACGACGGCCAGGGCCAGGAGGACGGGCCAGTGCCAGCCCTGCCAGAGCTGCCAGAACAGATAGGCCAGGCCCATCCCGAGCGCCCCGTGGGCGAAGTTGAAGATTCCCGTGGTGTTGTAGGTCACCACGAGACCGCTGGCACTGACGGCATAGATCGACCCGGTGACGATCCCGGCGATCACCAGGCTGATGAACTCGCTCACGACGTCTCGTTCCTTCGGTCACGGGCGGATAGCGCGCCGACCTGACGCGCCGTCATGCCGGCACGCTACGACGACGGCGTCGGCCGGACCTCGGGTTTGAATCCCGGCGCCGGCAACTTGGCAGAACCGCAGATGAACCCGGTAGCGGGCGATGGGAGGACCCTCTTGACGTGCCCGTTCTGCACCTGACTCAGGACGATGCAGCCGCCAGGAATGTTCTGCGCCGGGTTCGACGGGCTCAACAATCCGCCGGCGTCGAAGCTCGTGATCTTGTTCAGCGCCGCCATGAGGCTGGCGCGGGTGGGTGTCGACCCGGCGTTGCGCAGGCCCTGCACGAAGAGCTGGGCCGCCGCCCATCCGTAGACGGCCTGCAGTGTGAACTGCGGGTTCGGGTCGGCCTCCCTCATCCACTTGGTGAAGAGCTTCACGGCCGGCTGGTTGGCGTCGGCGTCGAGATAGAGCAGGTACCCGGTGTCGAGGTACATGTTGTCGACAGCCGGACCGCCCTCGGTGATCAGGTTGTTCGAATAGGCGTCGCCCTCGACGTTCACAGGGTTGAAGTTCTGCTGCTGCATCTCCTTGGCCACAGTGGCGGCGTAGGCGTCAGGCATCTGCAGAGTGAAGAACATCTGGACACCCTTGGCCTTCATGGTGAGAACGTTGGCCAGGAATGTGGTCTGACTCGGGGTGAATCCGGTGGAGTAGACGATCCCGAACCCTTCTGATTTCGCCGCCCGCTCGAAGGCCACCTCCGACGCCGCCGTCGACGGTGTGGCGTTGGCCCACAGGATGCCCACGTGCTTGATCTGCGTCGGGAACTTCTTCTTGAGGACCCTGAAGATGGTGAGGGGGTAGTCGTTGTTGGGGTTGGGAGCGGGGCTGTAGGAGGTCGGAAGGTTCGACAGTCCCTGGTCCAAGGGGTACGCCACGTCGGGCATGCCTGTGCTCCTGATCAGCGGCTCCTCGGCCGCGTCGACCAGCGAGAAGCCTCCGACCAGGGCGAAGTCACTCTTGATCTGGGCCTGGGTGGCATTAGCCACGACGCCGTTGTCGTATCCACTGTCCTGGGCGTCGAGCTTGATCTTCCGCCCGTTCACGCCTCCCTGGCTGTTCACGTAGGCGAAGTAGGCCTTGGTACCGTCTTCGGCCCCTTTGAACAGGCCCGGAATCGGCTTGGTCAGGTCATCGACCTGGCCCACGGTGACCTGCGTGCTCGTGACGCCCGGTGATGCCGCCCCCGACGTGCTCGAGCCGCCCGCCGTGGTCGACGTGTTGGCCGCCGTCGTGGTGGGGGGTGTCGCCTTGGGGCTCGACGAGCACGCGCTGGCCAGCAGGGCGACGGCCGATATCGGGACGAGCAACCATCTGCCCCGGATTCTCGTTCGGCGGGTGTGTCCCCTGGCGATCGAATGCTCCCCTTGCACAACGTCCACAATTCCCCCTCTGCTCTCCCCTGTCACCGGTCCCTCCCCGAAGGACCGTCAGCTTGTCACACCCGGGCCAGAACACGTTCTAGCCGCCGCTGATGCTACGTCAGGAATCAGGGGGCCGCCCGACCGCCGGAGCGACCGGTGGCGCCGTCAGGACGGTGGGATCCTCGCCCCCGGTCGAGGGCGTCGGGCGGTGCCGGACGCCTTCCAGGAAGCGGACCACGGCGGCCACGGCGTGGGCGCTGCGGACCGACGGCAGGACATCGAAGGCGTGCTGGGTATAGGGAAGCTCGGCATAGACGACCGGCCCGGCCGACACCGACCGCAGAGAGTCCACGAATCGTCGGGCCTCGGCCACCGGCACCAGGGTGTCATTGGTCCCGTGGACCACGAAAAAGGGAGGAGCGTCCGGGTTCACCCGGCACTGGGGTGACGCCGCTTCGAAAACCCGGGGATCGTCGTCGTAGCGCAGCTTGAACACCCGGTGTTCGAGGAGGCTCATGAGACCCCTGTCGTAGTGGTCGGTGCCGCGGCCGGCGGTCATGTCGTAGACGCCGTAGAACGGGATGCAGGCTTCGACCCCGGTGGGGGCATCCTCGAATCCGGGTTGAAAGGCCGGGTCGCCGGGCGTGAGGGCCACCATCGAACACAGATGGCCGCCGGCCGATCCGCCGCTCACGGCGATGAAACGGGGGTCGCCCCCGTAGTCGGCGATGTGCTCACGCACCCAGACCAGGGCCCGCTTGCAATCGACCAGATGGTCGGGCCAGGTGGCTTTCGGACTGAGCCGGTAATTGATCGTCACCGTCACCCACCCGCGTCGGGCCAACTCATAGAGCAGGGGGAGCCCCTGCTCCCGCTTGTCGCCGATGACCCAGGCGCCACCGTGGATGTACAGAAGGACCGGTCCGGCGACAGGAGGTTCGTCCCGGCGCCTGATGATGTCGAGTCGATGTCCCCGGGCCCCGTCGCCCGCGTAGTCGACGTTGCGAACGACCTTCACCGTGCGGGCGGGCCGGGGCAACGGGTAGATGAGCCGGGGGAAGCGCCACATCGTGTCGGATCCGGTGGCCGGGAGATCGAGGTCCTCGATGGCGGGAAATCCGAGCTCCTCTTCGGCCCCGACGAGCACGCCTCCGGCGCGTCGGCCGATCCCGGCGAGGATTCCGAGACCCACCCAGGAGCACACGGCCACGGCCAGCCCCACCCATCCGGGCCAGGACCCGAAGGCGCCCAGCAGCGCGAAGACCACGGTGGCCGCCACCTGCCAGACGATGTGCCACACCGGCATCTCGCCGGTGTACCAACCGGCGAAGAAGCTCGGGACCAACAAATACTCATGGCGCAGGGGCCGGAAGGCGTTCAGGACGAAGGCGCCACCCAGCAGACTCGACGCCAGAAAGACCCACGCCCATGCCATCACCCCATCTTCACCCACCGCCGGTGGGCTGCACAGGGCGGCCCCCCGAAGGACCTGTCACCTCTTCTCATCGGCTTCTCATCAGGCCCGACACCACACGGGCCGACTGGCTCAGGAGGCCCGTCGCCGCCGGGTCGACGCGGCCCGGAGGCCGGCGGCCCGCTCGTGATCGAGGAGGCTCTTCTTGAGATCGAGACCACCGCCGTAGCCGGTGAGGCCCCCGTTCGCCCCGATAACCCGGTGGCAGGGAAGGATGAGGGGGATCGGGTTCCGCCCATTCGCCAGTCCCACGGCCCGGCACGCCTTCGGATTGCCCACCCGGGCGGCGAGCTCGCTGTAGCTCTCCGTGGCTCCATAAGCGATATCGGCCAGGGCGAACCAGACACGACGCTGAAAATCGGTGCCCGCCGGGTCCAACGGCAGTGAGAAATCGGCCAAGCGGCCATCGAAGTAGCCGTCGATCTGTTCGACGGCGACCCGGACGGCGGACGGTCGACCTTGTCGTTCTCTGTCGAAGGCGCCCGTCTCGAACGAGTGGGGAAGATGCAGGTAGTGCACGACATCGTCATCCCCAATCACCATCATGTCGCCCACTGGGGTGCTCGTCACACTCCACTCGTCGGAGCTCCCCAAACGGGCTGTCACGGTCTTCGTCATGTCGTCTCCCGGTGTCGGATTCGGTGTCGGATTCGGTGTCGGATTGATCGGTTTGGATTCATCCGGTGGGGGGACCAACCAGTCCCGACCACAGATACTGCAGGGCATAGGCCCGGTACGGTCGCCATCTCTCGGCCAACGCCAACGCCGACCGCTCACCCCGGGGAATGGCGAGCCGGTCGAGGACCCGTCGGACGCCGAGGTCGCCGACCAGGAAAGCGTCGGGGTCTCCGAGCGCCCGCATCCTCACGTAGGCCACCGTCCAGGGCCCGATCCCCGGGAGGGCGAGCAGCTTGGCACTGACCTCGTCCCGATCGGCACCCGGATCCAGAACGATCTCGCCATCGGCCAGGAGCGTGGCCACCTGCAGGAGGGCGCGGCCCCGTCCTTGGGGCATGGGGAGATCGGCCGGAGACAGCCCGGCGATCACATCGGCCGTGGGGAATGTCCGCGTCACCGCACCCACGGCGGTCGGGAGCGGGCGTCCGTAGGCGGCGGACAGGCGGGCGGCGACGGTCCGGGCGCCGGAGACGCTCACCTGTTGGCCGATCACCGCCCTTACGATCAACTCGTTCCCATCGACGTGACCGGGGATGCGCAGGCCGGGGGCGACGGCGACGGCGGGAGCCAAGACGGAGTCACGGCCGAGCACGTCGCTCACGGCGGCGGGATCGGCATCCAGGTCAAAGAGGTGCCGCAGCCGTTTGGCGGCCATGGTGAGGTCACGGAGGTCCTCCAATCGGAGGTCGCAGCGCAGCGCTCCGTCGCCGCCGTCGGACAGGGTCGCCACCCCGGCTCCCTGAGGAAGGGCCAGGGCCCGGCGGTAGAACCTGGAGTCACCCTCCTCGACTCCCGGGACGGCGCGTTCGGACAGAAACGCGAACAACCGGGAGGACGGGAACGGCGTCCGGCAGGCGAGGCGCAATGTCACCGACGCCGGGGAGGTGACCCGGTTCTCCCCGTTCTGCGGCCTCGAGCCGGTCGGACCGTGTCCCCGTCGCTGGGCGCGCTCCCTCATAGCCCTGGGGGCTTCGCCGAAGACCGCCCTGACGGTGTCGTTGAACTGCCGGACACTGCCGAATCCGGCGGCGAAGGCCACATCGGCCGCCCGGAGCTCGGTCGTCTCGAGCAGAATCCTCGCCGTCTCCGCCCTCTGGGCCCGGGCCAATTCCAGGGGTCCGGCACCCACCTCGGCGACCAACAACCTCTGCAACTGACGCTGGCTGTAGCCGAGACGCCGGGCCAGCCCGGCCACCCCTTCGCGGTCGACCACCCCGTCGGCGATCGACCGCATGGCCCGGCCGACGACATCGCCACGACGGTTCCACTCCGGAGAGCCGGGAGCGGTGTCGGGCCGACACCGCTTGCAGGCCCGGAAGCCGCCACGTTGGGCCGCCGCCGAGGTGGGATAGAAGCGCACACGGTCCCGACGGGGCATCACGGAGGGACAACTCGGTCGGCAGTAGATCCTGGTGGACGTCACGGCCACGAAGAACCAGCCATCGAAGCGGGTGTCCCGGGCCTGCATAGCCCGGTAGCGCGGGTCGTCATCACCGTCGACCACGTCACCGGTGAGCAACGCTGGTGTCGTCGCCAAGACCACGGGAGCAGTATCCCAGGGGAGCCGATCACCTTTCTGGCGGATTTCGGACACGCGGATCGAGGGCCGGGCGACAGCGGGGCTCCTCCTATAACTTCACGGGCACATCTCGAGAGAAGGAACTCCCATGGCAGCCCCCAGCACCGACAGCGGGCCTGTCGATGTCGACGTCCCGACCGCCGCACCGAGCTGGACGGTCGGATCGGCGCCCATCAGCAGCGTGGTCGAGAGTCAGACCGATCACAGCCCCCCGAGTTCTTCTTCTGCGATGCGAGTGTCGAGGCCGTCAATCGACATTCGTGGCTCTTCCCCGACTACGCCGATGCCACGGGCGCCATCTCTCTGCGGGTGCAGGCCTTCGTGATCGAAGTCGACGACCTGACCGTCGTCGTAGACCCGTGCGTGGGAAACGCCAAGACGCGGAGCCTGCCGTTCTGGCACGACCAGACATGGCCGTTCCTGGAACGGTTGGCGGACGCCGGCTTCGCACCCCGATGACATCGACCTGGTCATCCACACCCACCTCCACGCCGACCATGTCGGCTGGGACACGCGTCGCCACGGCGATCGTTGGATCCCGACCTTCACGCGAGCGCGCCACCTCTATACAGAGGCCGACTTGGCCTTCTCCAAGAGCGCGTGCTCCGACGCCGAGGATGTCTACGGGGATTCGACCGCTCCCATCTTCGGCGCCGACCTAGCCGACATCGTGGCTCCCGACGAAAGCCTCGGCCACGGGCTGACTCTCGAGCCGTCCCAGGGCCACACTCCCGGCCATGTCTCGTTGTGGGTCGAATCTGATGGCGCGCTGGCGTTGGTCACCGGGGATTTCCTGCATCACCCTGTGCAGTTCGCCGAGCCCGACTGGGACGAGATCGCCGACGCCGACGTCGCTGAGGCCCGGCAGACCCGACGTCGGATGACGGACCGCGCCGCCCAGACGGGAGCGCTCGTTCTGGGGACCCACTTCTCCGGCCGACCGGCGGGAACGGTGGTGGTCGACGGTGACCGCTGGCGCTTCTCTGCGGTGTGAGATCGTCGTCTTGAGATGACGTCGGGGAGTGCGGTGCCGTGAGATGGCCGGGCTCCGATGGGTACTGGGCGAGCGACGACCCCGTCCTCCTCGACATGCCGCGCATTCATTCCTGGTTGCACACGGACAGTTACTGGGCCGAGGGGCGGTCCTACGACGTGGTGGCCGGTCCCTTCGAACGTTCTCTGGCGGTGGGTCTCTACGGACCGGAGGGCGAGCACGCGGCGTGTGTCGCTTGGGTGACCGACTCCGGCACCTTCGGATGGTTGTGCGACGTCTTCGTCGCTCCCGACCGGCGTCGGCGCCGGCCCCGGGAGCTCCCTGGTCCGTACGGCAACGGCCCATCGCGCCGTCCAGGGCCTCCGTCAGGTCCTCGGAACCCGCGACGCCCACGGTCTCTACCGCCGGTTCGGGTTCGCTTCCCTGGCCGCCCCCGAACGTTGGATGGAACGCCAGGCTAGCTGCGCGGCGCCCCGGCGTGCAGGCGCCGGTTGACCGCCGGCGACAGGCCGATTCCCTCGGTCAGGTCCTCAGCATCGACAGGTTGCCCGAAGTGGGACATAACCGGCACCACGCCGGCCCAGACCGGCAATCCCAGATCGTCGAGATCGTCGGCCGGCCCGGCGCTACGGATTTTGGCCGACGCCTCGGCGATGGGCATACGCAGGACGGCGGTCTTGCGCAGCTCGGCCTTGGTCGGAGGACGCGCCTCGTCCCATCGTCCGGGCGTGATGTGGTCGACGATGGCCCGCAGGGCGGACAGCTTGTCCTGCGCCTCGACGGGGAAGGCCCTCCCGGCGATGACCACGGATCGGTAGTTCATCGAATGGTGGAAAGCCGAACGTGCATAGACAAGCCCGTCGATCACGGTGGCCGTGAAGCAGACCTCGATCCCGGCACTCAATCCGCGGAGCAACTGGCTGGCGACGGAGCCATGGAGGAAGAGGTCGTCTTCCGCCCGGCCGAACAGCATCGGGATCACCACCGGTCGACCATCGCGCAGGACCCCGACGTGCCCGATCATGGCGGCCTCGAGGACGCCGTAGATCGTCTCCGGGTCATAGGCGGCTCGATCGGCCAGCCGCCGGACACGCGAGAACTCCGACGGTGGGCCGATGACGCTGGTCATGGATCGATCCTACGCGAGAAGTGGTTCAGAACTATGGTCCATTTTGATGACAACTGACCGGACCACTTTTTCGGGCCGAGACCTTCACCTCGACCTGCACGGGTCACCCGGTCGTCGGGCCTCATTAGAGGAGGCTCTTCGCGAGGCCATCCGGACCGGGCGGCTCATGGCGCAGACCCGTCTGCCGTCGACGCGTGCGCTGGCCGCCGATCTCGGCCTCGCCCGGGGAACGGTCACCGACGCCTACGACCAGCTGGCGGCGGAAGGCTGGCTGGTGGCCCGGCAGGGGTCGGGCACCCGGGTGGCGTCTGCCCCCATCGCCGCGGCCAGATCCTCGGCCCGGCGGGCCCCGACGTCCCCGGAGATCGAATCGGGCCGTCACGACTTTCGTCCCGGTCGGGGAGACCTGTCGAGCTTTCCCCGGCGGGACTGGGTGGCTGCGTTGCGGCGGGCATTGCGCGATGCCGACGATTCCGCTCTCGACTACGGCGATCCCCGGGGCCTGAAGGCGGTGCGAGAGGCGCTGGCCGGGTACGTCGGACGCGCCCGAGGTCTGCCGGTCGATCCCGATCGCCTCGTGGTGTGCAACGGATGGGTGCAGGGGTTCGCTCTGATCGCCGAGGTCCTGCGTGACGCCGGCGCGGCCCGTGTCGGCATCGAGGACCCCTCGATGGCCCGCAATCCGGCGACGTTACGTCGATTCGGGCTGGGCGTGGCGACCGTGCCCGTCGACCGCCACGGCGCCGACCCAGCCGCGTTGGGCCGTCGAGGGCCGGTGGCGGCCATGGTGCTCACCCCCGCCCATCAATACCCGACCGGGGCCACGCTCTCGGCCGATCGCCGCGCCGCCTGGATCGGCTGGGCGCGCGACCACGACGCCGTGCTCATCGAGGACGACTACGACGGAGAGTTCCGTTACGACCGCCAGCCGGTGGGAGCACTGGCCGCCCTCGATCCGGGCCAGGTCATCTACGCCGGAACGACGTCCAAGTCACTGGCGCCGGGACTGCGACTGGGCTGGCTGGTCCTGCCTCCGCGCTGGCTCGAGCCGGTGCTGGAGCTCCGCCCCATGGTCGACCGTCACACCAGCGCCCTCGACCAATTGGCCTTGGCCGAGTTGATCACCTCGGGAGCCTTCGACCGCCATGTGCGCTTCGCCCGGACGCGTTACCGGCGGCGGCGCGACCTGCTTCTGGGCCTGCTCGCCCACCACGTTCCTGCCGTCACACCGCACGGCATCGCCGCCGGTCTTCACACGGTGATCGACCTCCCTGTGGAGGGACCGACCGAAGATGATGTCGTCAACCATCTGGCCGACGATGATGTCGTGGTCCACGGACTGGGTGACTACCGGCACCGTACCGGCACGACCTCACGGCCCGCCCTGGTGGTGGGATTCGCCACACCGCCGGAGCACGCCTTCGCCGTCGGCGCCCGGGCGCTCACCGCGTCCCTGGCGCGGCTCTACCGGTGAGGCATCCCCATCGGGCTTGCGCGGTCACTGACTGGCCATCCCGACCCGGTCTTCTGATGGTGGTGTCCGCTGGGGTCTCGAAAGGGTCTCGATGATCACCCGACGCAGGACGCCGGGGGTGACGTCGCGACGACCGGCGAAACTGGGATCGATAGCGGAGCCGCGCTGGTAGCCGACGGTGAAGCCGTGGACACCGACTGTCACCAGAGTCGTCCGGGGAACGTGGCCCTGACCGACGGGCACATCGCCGTAGAACAGGTCCACGTCGCCGGAGTTGTCGCCGGTCGGGGTGAATTCGATCCGGGCTTCGACCGGACCCGTCGGCAGCGCCACCTCGGCCGCCACGGTCGTGACCGTGGTTCCCAGGTGGTTGTAGGCGAAGTACAAACGGCTCTCGCGCAGAAACACGGCGTAGCCGCCGGCGTGGCTCCCGTGACAGGCGATGGCACCCTCGGCGCCACTATCGGGGACCACGAGCTCTGCCCGTAGCCACCAGGCCCGGTTGCTGACGTTCGGCGCCACGATCTGGGGGATGGTGCCGATGCCCGGATAGAAGACGAAACGACTGCGGCGATAGCGGCGATCGGCGCCCTTGATGGGAAGGTTGGTCACCGGCAGCACGTTGTAGCGCTCAGCCTCGCGCCACCAGATGTCGACCAGTTCGGCCAGCTTGTCGGGGCGCTCGCCGGCCAGGTCGTGGATCTCCGAGAAGTCCTCGGCCACGTGGTAGAGCTCCCAGTCGTCGTCTTCGTACGACCGGTAGGGATCGTCCCTCTCGGTGTACCGAACGAAGGCGAGGGGGCGGAAGACGACGGCCTTCCACCCCTCATGGTAGAGGGCCCGAGATCCGAGCATCTCGTAGTACTGCGTGGTGTGACAGCTCGGTTCCTCCGGATCCTGAAGCGTCGGCGTGAAGCTGACGCCCTCGATCGGGCGCTGCCGTACTCCGTTGATCTCCGCGGGAGGATCGACGCCGATCAGGTCGAGCAACGTCGGCATGACGTCGATGGCGTGGACGTACTGCGGGCGCGTCTGGCCCGGTCGTCCGAGTTTCCGGGGCCAGTGCACGATCAACGGGTCGCAGACCCCGCCTTCGTGGGTCTCGCGCTTCCAACGCTTGAGTGGTGTGTTTCCGGCCCACGCCCATCCCCAGGGGTAGTGGTTGTACGCCTCCGGTCCACCCAGCTGATCGATCCGCGCCAGATTCTCCTGCATGTTCTCGGGTTCGAAGTTGAAGAAGTACATCTCGTTGAACGACCCTCTCGGACCGCCCTCGGCACTGGCCCCGTTGTCGCTCATCACCAGCACAACCGTGTCGTCGAGCTCGCCGAGGTCGTCGATGAAGTCGAGGAGACGGCCGACTTGCGCATCGGTGTGGGTCAGGAATCCGGCGTAGACCTCCATCATCCGGGCATAGAGCCGCTTCTCGTCAGCATTCAGGGAGTCCCAGGCCGGGACCCAGCTCGGACGATCGCTCAGACCGGTTCCGGGCGGAAGCAACGACGACTCGACTTGACGGGCGAAGACCCGGTCACGCCAGGCGTCCCATCCGAGATCGAATTGACCCCGGTAGCGCTCGATGTACTCCGACGGCGCGTGATGGGGAGCGTGGCACGCCCCCGGGGTGAACCAGAGGAAGAACGGCTTTTGCGGGGCCACGGCGCGCAGGTCCTTCACGAACAGAGTGGCCTGGTCGACGAGGTCCTCCGTGAGGTGGTAGCCCTGCTCGGGGCTCCGGGGAGGATCGATCTGGTGGTTGTCGTGGACCAGGTCGGGATGGAATTGATCGGTCTCACCTCCGAGGAAACCGTAGAAGCGCTCGAAGCCACGACCGAGCGGCCATTTGTCCTTCGGCGCCCCCATGGCCATCTCTCCGGCCGGGGCGAGGTGCCATTTGCCGACGGCGAACGTCGAGTAGCCGTTGCGCAAGAGGATCTCGGAGAGGAACCCACTGTCCTTCGGGATGGTGGCGTCGTACCCAGGGAAGCCCGTCGCCGTCTCGACGATCCGGCCCATGCCGTTGGTGTGATGGTTGCGACCGGTCAACAGCGCCGCCCTCGTCGGCGAACAGAGAGCGGTGGTGTGGAAGTTCGAATAACGCAACCCGTTGCCGGCTAACCGGTCGAAGGTGGGCGTCGCGATGTCGGAGCCGTAACAGCCAAACTGGGCATAGCCCACATCGTCGAGCAGGACCACGACGATATTGGGTGCGCCGTCCGGCGCCTGGGCCAGCGGTGGCCACCACGGTGTCGAGGTTTCCAGGGTACGGCCGATAACGCCTTCGAACGGGTGATCAGTGGGCATGGCTTGGCTCCTCCGACTTCAGGTCGGTCCGGGCGATGATGGGCTGGACGGCGAAGGTACCGGGCTCCGGCGACGGGCGGGTCGCTCGGTGTCCGGCTGCTGCCGGTCCTCCGAAATTGGCGACGATGAGGTCGAGAATGCTCAACGCCTGCTCGACAGGAAGAGATTCGCGCTCGATCTGGTCGGCGAGACCGAACACGGCGTTCACGACGGACCAGACGATGGCCCGCGCCTCGATCTCGGTACGCCCGGTCCGGCGGACGAAACCCGTCCACCGGCCGAGAATGCGTTCTCGGAGCTCGTCTGCGATGCCGGCCAGCTCGGGACGATTTCCGCCGGCGCCGTCGACGAGGGCGCGCAGGATGCGCCGGTCGGCAGGGACGAGAGCGAAGACCTGCCGGGCGGCCAAACCGGCCAAATCCGTCCCCGACACCCGTTCCTTGGCGGCGTCGACAGCGGCGTCGAGCGCGGCGAACCGGTCCAGGACCAGTGCCCGGTAGAGACCGTCGAGATCGGCGAAATGCTCGTAGAGCCACTGACGGCTGACGCCGGCTTCGGCCGCCACGCCCACCATCGTCAGGCTCCCGAGTCCCCCGCGCCCGACCATGGCGGCGGCGGCCGCCAGGAGCTGGGCCCGGCGCTCTCCGGCCCGGAGGTACGGCCGGGTTCCGGCATCGCTTCGGGACATACGACGAGGCTAGAAAGATATTTACTCAGCGTCAACTTTCCGATACCGTGGCGCCGAGCGCACCGACGTCGTGTGGCGTACGACGGCCACCACCGAAGGAGCAGAGGGACAACCAAATGGCGCAGGCCGGACCCACCGCGGTGGACTTCCACTTCGACATCATGTGCCCCTACGCCTACCAGACCTCGATCTGGATCCGGGAGGTGAGGGACCTCGCCGGCGTCGACGTGCGCTGGCGATTCTTCTCTCTGGAGGAGATCAACCGGACCGAGGGAAAGAAGCACCCGTGGGAGCGCGACTGGTCCTACGGCTGGTCGATGATGCGGATCGGGGCCTATCTCCGTCGTATCGACATGGATCTGCTCGACCGCTGGTACTGGGCCGCCGGGACCGCCCTGCATGTGGAGGGAAGGAAGCCCCATCGCCGCCAGGTGGCCATGGAGCTTCTCGAGGAGCTGGGGCTCGACCCCCAGGTCGTGACATTCGCTCTCGACGATCCGGAAACCGGGGAAGAGGTGAGACGCGAACACGAGATCGTGGTCGACAAAGGCGCGTTCGGCGTTCCCACCCTCGTGTTCGACGACGGGCAGGCGCTCTTCGGCCCCGTCCTCATCTCGCCACCGACCGGCCCCGCCGCTCTGCGGCTGTGGGAGCTCGTCACCGGCTGGCTCGAGTTCCCCGAGGTGTACGAGCTTCAGCGTCCCAAACAGAGGGTCGATCTCATGGCCATAGCCGAGGCGTTCGCCCCCTACCTGGCCGCTCGGGACTGGGTGAGCGTACAGAGGCCGACACCCTGATGCCCGTTCATCTGACCTTCCGGCGAACAGGACCGCGGGAACGACACGTCAGGTGAGGCCGATTCACCGGGGTGGTCCGTTCCTCGTCCTCGTCGGGCTGGCTTCTCCGCCGGTGCCACGTTCTCGATCGTGTACGCGTGTGCTCATCAGGGTCAGATTGCAGCCGTCGCCACCGTGGCCGTCGAAATTCCAACTCGGCTGCACCCGACCCCTTTCGATCCTGGCCTTTCACGGGACCAGGGACCCGCTGGGCCTAATCAGAACGGCACCGTCGGCCTCTCGCTGCCCGGCGTCAAGGTACGGGGTACCGAGCTGAACATGGAGAGCTGGGCCCGACTCGATCACTGTCGGACCGCTCCCCGTCGTGGGCGGATCGGATCACGGGTCATCGAGCAACTATGGTCAGGCTGTACCGGCGCCACAGTGGTCGAGCTCGACACGATCATCGGTGGCGGCCATTCTTGACCCGGCGCCGATCCGAAGCAGTCCCTCGGTCTGACCGCGCAAGAGGTCATCGCCACACAACGGATGCCGTCCTCCTTCGGACGCGTGGTCGCCGGTCCGACCCCCTGAGCCGAGCCTCGTCCGCTCGTCGTGAGAGGGTCCTACAGGCCCAACCCGATCCTGCCGACATACCTAAGGTGGACGGTCAAGAGGTCAGGGCTCCCCGGGAGAGCCCGCGGGCACCCCAGGGCATGGAAAGTCGAAATTGGACCGAGCTGGACCGGTTGTTGCAGGTCTTGTGTGAATTGGACGGATCTGACCTGCACATCAAGGGAGGGGCCACCCACAGCGTGCGGGTGGACGGCTGCCTCCGCACGCTGGACAGCGAGCCTCTTCTCAGCCACGAGGACACTTTGGCCATGGCCGAGGCCATCATGCCCCCCAACATCCGCGAGATCTTTTGGGACAGGCACGAAGCCGACTTCGCCTACAGCCTGAACGGTGTCGGTCGTTTCCGGATCAACGCCTTCTACCAGCGCGGGTCGGTGGCACTGGCCATTCGACAAGTACGGACCAGCTCGTCGAGCATCGAAGAGCTCGGGCTTCCCGACGTCGTGAGACGGCTGTCCGAAGAGCAACGCGGTCTGGTCGTTGTGACCGGCCCCACCGGTTCGGGCAAGACCACCACCCTGGCCGCCATGATCAACCACATCAATCTGACGCGGGCGTGCCACATCGTGACTGTCGAGGATCCCATCGAGTGTCTGCATAGCGACAAGACGGCGCGCATCGACCAGCGTGAGGTGGGATTCGACACGGACTCCTTCAGCAGCGCCATGAGGGTCGTTCTCCGTCAGGATCCCGATGTCATCCTGGTCGGCGAAATGCGGGACTCGGAAACGGTATTCACCGCTCTCACCGCCGCCGAGACCGGCCACCTCGTCTTCTCGACTCTCCACACCACGACGGCGCCGGAGACGATCAACCGGATCGTCGATTTCTTCCCCCCCCACCAACACCATCAGATTCGTTTGAGTCTGGCCGGCGCCCTGAAGGGGACGATCGGTCAGAGACTCGTCCCCCGGGCCGACGGGACCGGCCGGGTGCCGGCGCTCGAGGTCATGGTGGTGAACGGCCGGATCCAGCAGGCCATCGCCGACCCGCTGTTGACGGGCGATATCAGCCAGATCATCGCCGAAGGCGAGTACTACGGCATGCAGAGCTTCGACCAGGCTCTGGGCCAGCTCGTCATCAAAGGTGAACTCGATCTCGTTCAGGCCATGAACGCGGCGTCGAACCCCCATGATCTGAAGGTGATGCTCGAGCGTCTCGGGGTGGTCCCGGTGGGTCGTACCTTCGCGCCCACCGTCGCTCCCTGATCCACAATCAGGATCCCGAGGCGCCGATCCAGGTCGTCTTCCCCGAGATCTCGATCGCCCCAGTGCCGGCAGTGGCGACCGTGCCCGTCGGAACGGGCGAGTACCGGGTGTAGGTGCCGGTCCCCGGGGCGTTCACACAGACGATGCCGGTGAAGTTCCCTGTCCGGGAGGTGGCCGCGTTACAAGTGCGTGTCACTGACGATGACCAGGGATTTCGCCGCATTCTGGGACTGGCGGAAGGGGCGGGGATGGAGTTCAAGGTCCTCGGCCCGCTACCAGTGCCGGGCCAGTTCGACTCCCCGGTCAAGGCGGCGATGCCGGCTGCTCATCGAATGGAGTCACCAACTCCCCCTCGGCCCCATCCACGACGCGGCCAACAACGGTGTCGTCGACCAACAGCCCGGCGACGACAATTCCGTTCGGCATGGCCAAGAACGCCCGGCAGGATGTGAACAATGGATCGTGCACCCAGGTGGGCGGAAACAAGCGGTGGTGACAAGCGCGGCCGCCGTCGGTCGGACCTACCAGATAGTCGTCGACCTCGTCACCCAACCGGGAACCGCGATTCCGGTCAGCCTCCTCGGGGCGCTCGACATCCTGGGGTGGCGCCATCCGCATGGCCGGATCGGATATGTGACGCGACCCGTAGCCCCGAGTACCAATGCCGACAGACCCGGCCTCGTTGCTTCCGGTCCCTTCCCGCACGGCTTGATCAGTGGCGGGGGCGACAACGATCAAACGCTGCGCGGAAAGGGCACCGGACACGGGTTGGCTAACGGCGGTTCTCCTGCGTTTGGCCCGGGGCCGGGCGTGGAGGCCGTCCCTATCGACACTTCGGCGGACCATGGCCAGCCGTGCAATTGCGCCGCCGACCTGCCACGGTGACGACATCCTGGCTGCCCCCTTCCACCTGACCGCGGCCGAGCAAAACGCTCGGCACTTGCGTCACCAGGAGTCTGGGCAACGATGTCGCAGGCATGACCGACCGGGTCTTATCCTCGGTTCTCCGTACCACCAGCCCAAAGGAGATGCGAGGGGTGCGTCCGACGGGGTTGACCAGTTGATCGCCAGACACCGCGACTGTCCGGGAAACGAGAACTTGCCCCCGAAAGAGCCGCGCCCCTGTGCTCCCCAATCGGGGGGCAGGACGCTTCGCCCGTAACAGGTCGGGGTTCACACAAGTGGAGCAAGACATCACGATCGGATGCCTCTCGAAGCAACGGTATCGCCCGGGTTGGCTTTCATCGTTGTCCGTGGCGTGGCGCACCGGGCGGCTGGCCCGGTGATCCCCTCGTTAGCCCTCGCCGCACTCTCGCATCACGAACGGACGGCCACCGCACTCAAATCAGGGGTTTCTGACCGATCGTATGAAGTTCTCTGAACGGCGGGTGGTTTACCAGCTACGATGAAAGCGGCTGAAGACGCCCAGACCCTGCTTCCTTCGCTCCTGGCCATGGTCAGGAAAACGAGATGGAGGCATGAGAAATGGGCTTGACGGGCATGGTTTTCAGCACCATCGCCATCGCGGTTGGTGCCGTTATGTACTGGGCCGTGACCAGCACACAAGGCCACGGGTTCCGGATCTCCACGTTGGGGGTCATCCTGATGATCGTGGGAGCGATCGGCCTGGCAGTCTCAGTGGCCATCTTTGGCTCATCCCGTCGCTCCACCGGCCGCCGTTCCCGCACTTACGATCGAGAAGTGACGGATGCTCAGGGGCGCACCGCGGCGGTGCACGAAGAAGTGCACTAAGCAGCGTGGCTGGCTATCGGATTATCTGCATCGGGCAGCTCAATTCGGAAACGGGACATCGACACATTGCGAATGTCGGCATCGGCAGAGACGCGGGCAATGTGGGCTCCAAATGGACTATCGAAGCGGTTCGCGATTCGTTGGATACGGGCCACCGCTTCTACACCGTAAACCGTGCGGGGATTGAAGTCGAGGTCGTCCCGGTCGACTGTTCATGCGGCGCTGAGACGATCACGCTGGACACCACGGCTCTTGACGATCCGGATGAACCTCTTCTTCCTTCTTGTCAATGGGTCGACAGGCGTGCGAAAGAGGGCGTCCGGTCGACGGCTCGCAGTGACTGACCCGAGGATTCAGGAGGTTGAACAGGTGCAAGAGAACATGGATATCGGCGGCTCTCGAGGCGGTGTGGCGCTCAAAGGCTACGGTCGGCCTCCTCGAAGGTTTCCGTCGGGACGGGTCTGCGCGACCCATGATTGTGGTACCTGCCTGTCCGTCTACAACGCTGGTTGCTACTGCTCTCAGCACACGCCGGACGTTAGAGCCCGCTCGCGTTCCAAGAAGAACGTCTGATCGTTTCGGGATCTGTCGGGCCAAGCGCCCAGCTGCCCTGATCCGGGTGTGCCTCGCGGCCTTGGCTCCCGCTCCAGCATGTATCACACCCGGACCCGGATGCGCGCGCTCGGTGGGACTCAGGGGCCATCCGCGGCTGACCCCGCGATCTGATCGAACCGGCCGGGTTCACTCGACGTAGCGATTACGAGCGCGTGGCCCCGGCCGGCAGCAGCTCCGTAGGACGAGTTGCGGGTCGGCTGTGTCGGACGAAGCGGTGGGCGGTACCTGGGCTGCACCGCACCGTTGATCCCGACCACGGTCTGGAACTGGCACGTTGCGGCGCACACTCGTTCACTGCGGCTCCGAGATTCCGGGTCGTGCTTGCGGTCGTCCCCAACCGGCACCTATGAGTGGTCCAGTACGATCGATTATCAGTCAAATTTGGGAGTGGCGATGCCGAAGGCGGAATGGACTTCGAAAGTGGAGCGGATCGACAAACCCTGGGGCTTTGAGATTCATTTCGCTCTCGTCCCTGGAAAGTACTGTGGAAAGACGCTGCACGTTGACGCGGGGCATGCTCTCTCTCTCCAATACCACGTGCGCAAGGAGGAGACGATTGCTGTGCAATCTGGGAAGCTCCTGTTCGAAGTCGGAACTGCTGATGGTTCGCTTGAGTCATTCGAGCTCCTGCCGGGCGAAGCCGTCCATCTGTCTCCAGGTACTCGCCATCGCATGACGGCCCTAGTCGACACTGTCGTCCTAGAAGCAAGTACCACGGAACTGGACGATGTAGTCCGGATCGAAGACCGATACGGGCGCGAGATCAAAGATGCGAGTTCGACAGGTACGTAAACGAACCGCGTGCGAACTCCAATCTGGTCGGGATTTTCGATTTCTGCACCTCATCGCCGAGCACCGGTTGGCCAGGAACTCGTCCCGATAGGTCCGGTGGAATCGCTCCACTTGCCGGTGGTCGTTGGCGAGTAGGGACCGGTCAGGTGGTGTTTGGTGTCGTTGTTGTGGCAGATCCGGTCGAAGAGCACCGGTCCTGGTCCGGGGCCGAATCGAGCGCAGAACCGTGCATGGCGGTGCAGACTCATGCTCAACGGAATTGTGGGTTGAACTAGCCATTCGCCGAGTTGTGGCAGGCTCCGGAATTGCCACTTAGATTTTTCCGTCATTTTACCGCAGCGTGGCTGGGGCCTCGGTCCCAGCTTCGCCGGTCGCTGACAGTGACACACCCGCACGTCATCCTGGTGGGATGACTGGCTACCGAACATACCGGGACAAGCGCCACATCCGGTGGGACCAAGACGTCGGTGGCGCTGAGGATGGCGCTTCGCACAACGGCATCGTGGCCAGGTGGCGTATCGATGACGATGTGGGCGTACCCTTCGCCGAACTCGGCGATCCGTCGGTGAAGATTTTCCCCGGAATCGGTGAGAAGGTCGAACGGTCGCTCGTCTTCCATGAGCATCGTCCATTCGGTCGCAGAACCCTGGGGGTCAGCGTCAACAAGCAACGTTCGCCCGTGCCGTCCGAGACCAGCGGCCAGGTGAACGGCGGTCATCGTCTTCCCCGTTCCCCCCTTGAGATTGGTGATAGCAAGTCGCATATGAGGCACCTATGACAAGTGTGGTGCAGATATGCAGACGTCCATATGTATGCATATGCAGACAGCAGCATTTGCATACATCAATATCCGGCAGCGTGCCCAATCTGTCAATACATTGTGGGCATTCTGCTCAACGACGCCGAGGAACTCTCCTCACCGGTTCGCTGGTTCTGGTGTCGCCCTCGGGGCTTGCGAGCTGTCGCTCCAGGTCGGTAAACGCAGCGATGATCTCTGGGGCCTCGTAGGCACGGTTCCTCCGACCGAGGTTCCCCTGCCGGAGGACGCCTGCTTCGACAAGCTGCGAGACGGCGTTGTTGGCGGCAGGATACGTTCGACCGATCAACGCAGCGGCGCTGTTGACCGTTACGACTGGCGCACCGACGAGAGCAGAGAGGAGGAGGTCGGCAGCGGAGTTCTTTCGGAGGGAACCAATTCGCTCCCTCCAGGCATCTTGGATGTCCTGGGCCTTTTCTTCGAATTCGTCGGCGTCAGCAACGGCTCTGCTACAGGCGATGGAGAATTGGGCAATCCATCGGTTCATTCCAGCGTGAGCATCACGGCTGGTGGATGGTCCTCGATATCGGACACCAGTCAGCGCCGTGACGTAGTCCTTCGACCAGGTCGCAAGGACGAGTGAGACAGGCGGGAGGACTCGAACGGCGAGTCCCCTCCGGCGAAGGATGAGGTGGATGAGCGCTCGTCCCGTTCTGCCGTTGCCATCCACGAACGGGTGGATGGTTTCGAACTGCGCATGCGCAATGGCGGCTTGAGCGACGGCGGGGAGACCGTCGTCGTTCGCAAACGCACAGAGGTCCGCCATGAGTTCAGGGACGTTCTCGGGAGGTGGCGGAACGAAGGCCGCAGAGCAGGGATTGTACGAGCTACCCCCGATCCAGTTCTGGACCTCTCGATAGTGGCCCCCGTGTTCTTCAAGCCTGGTTCC
>DATLQU010000008.1:0-30780 GCA_035535015.1 Acidimicrobiales bacterium
GCGATGGCGATGGCGATGGCGATGGCGATGGCGATGGCGATGGCGATGGCGATGGCGATGGCGATGGCGATGGCGATGGCGATGGCGATGGCGATGGCGATGGCGATGGCGATGGCGATGGCGATGGCGATGGCGAATACCCCATCGCTGAAGGTCTCGAGCCGTTCCTTGCTCATGGTGGGCATCACGGCGAACGATGATCCGCATCCACGTGCCGGTTGTCGGTCGATTGTTGGGTCGGGGGTCG
Organism: Acidimicrobiales bacterium; assembly: GCA_035535015.1. Classification (GTDB taxonomy): domain Bacteria; phylum Actinomycetota; class Acidimicrobiia; order Acidimicrobiales; family UBA8190; genus Palsa-661. Next base: position 248 of record DATLQU010000008.1, read on the forward strand.
AGCGCGAAGAGGCGGCGCCCTGATCGCCGGACGTGGCAAGCTTCCCGACGGTCGGAGCATGGGCTCGGGCCCTGACTGGGGGAGCGATGGACGTCAGATCTGGGGCTTGTCGACGATCGAGGGGAGATTTCTGGAGTCGTATGGTCTGGACCCGGCGACATCGACTGGTTTTCCTTCTTGTCATCGGAGCCCTGCTGGCGTCGGCCTGCTCGTCGACAGGGCGGCCGACGGCGCGCCCACCGACCTCGACCTCGACACGGCCGGCCGGTTCCAGCCAACCCCCGACGGGCCTCGTATCGCCGGGTGTCACCGCCACGACGGTCACCGTAGGTCAGGTGGATGATCTGACTCTGCCGATCGCCGGACTCTTCAAGGGTGCTGAAGACGGCACGCAAGCGTATTTCGACTACATCAACAGTCAGGGTGGAGTGAACGGCCGTACCCTCAAACTCGACGCCGGAGACAGTTTGTACAGCGATGGAACGGCCGCCAACACGACCGCCGCCCAGGCCAAGAACGACTTCGCCCTGGTGGGCGGCTTCTCCCTGGTGGACTCGGCCGAAGAGTCGGTCATCGCCGATACCGGGATTCCTGACGTGGCCTACCCGTTGGATCCGGGTCTCTCGAACCTCCCCTCGGCGTACAGCCCGGTTCCCAACAACGACAACGACTTCCCGGTCACCATCATGAAGGTGTTGAAGCGGAAGTTTCCGACCGCTGTCAAGCACGTGGGCATCCTGTGGGCCAATGACGACGCGGCGACCATGGAAGCCGAAAAGGCCTTCGAACGCGGGGCAAAGTCGCAGGGATTCACTATCGTGTACGACGCTAGCTTTATGCCCAGTCAGACAACATTCCTAGCCAATGTGCTGACTATGAAGGCGAAGGGCGTTCAGATGTTCTTTACTCAGCAACTACCGGACGCGTACGCGGCCACGGTGGCAAAGGAGATGCAACAACAGGATTTCCACCCCATAAATGTTGAGGGTGATGCCTATTCGGCCAGCCTGATCAAGGAGGGTGGCGCGGCCGTCAACGGCATGTACATCGAGATCGGCTACCTGCTCTACCTCGACGCCGATGCCGCCCTGCCGGCCGTGAAACTGTTCACAAAATGGATGAAGAGAGCGGACTCGTCGGCCAACTTCGAGTTGCAGGCACTGTTCGGATGGGCGTCGGCCGAGCTCTTCGTGGATGGTCTGCGACAGGCCGGATCGCCGCCCACACGCGCGGGGTTGGAGCAGGCATTGGACAGAATCACCAGCTTCAATGCGAGCGGCCTGCTGACAACGTCCGATCCCGCCCGGAATGTCCCTGGTTCGTGCGTGGTCCTGGCCCAGGTCCGAAACGGTCACGTCGTGCGGGTCTCACCCACACCGAGGACGGGGTTCCTCTGTGAGCCGAACTCCTTGCTGCCGGCTCCGGGCTTCAAGCCCGAAGTGCGGACGGTGCCTTCGGCCTCAGGTTGACGTGGCCGCCTCGGGTACGACGGGCTTTCACGCCACGGGCGCAGGACGAGAAGGGCCTACTCCTTGGCCGTGGCATAGACGGCCCGAGCACGAAAACGCAGGGGTCGTTCACTCAACTCCTCCAAGTAGTGGGCCGTCCAACCGGCAATCCGTGCGATCGTGAAGATCGTCCGACCGGCGTCGGTCGGCATGCCCGTCGCCCAGGTAACGGCGGCCAGGGCCAGGTCCACGTTGGGATCAGGCACGCTGTGCTCCCTGGCCAAGGAGATGAGCTCGTCCACCAGCGCTCGTTGTTCGGGTTGGGCCAGTCGATTGAAACACTCGAGAAGAGGTGCCACGCGCGGGTCCCCGTGCTTGTACACGGTGTGTCCGAAGCCCGGCAGGACCCCTTGCCACCGCAGACACTCGTTCAATGCCCGCTCGACGCCTTGTCGGTCGGCATCGACCAGCAAGGAATAGGCGAGTTGGCTGGCTCCTCCGTGCAGAGGCCCGGCCAAAGTACCCAGGCCGGCCAGGACGGCATCGTAGAGATCGGCTCGCGTCGACGCAGCCACCCGAACCGCCACCGTCGACGTGGCCAGTTCGTGATCGGCCATCAGAACGAGGGCCACATTGACTGAACGATCAAGCTCACGGCGGACGGCCGGAGCTAGCCCGGAAGGGACAAGGTGCCGAGCCAGACGCTCGGCCGTCGAACCGTTGCCCGGCGACGTCGTGTCTGAGGCGACCGTCGGCAGCGAGGCCACCATGGTGGTGATAAGACGCCGCGCCGATCGGATCACGAGCTCCTCCCGGAGATCGGCCCGTAGTCGGTCCCTGGCGCCACACATCACGGTCACCCAGCGCAAGAGGTCACCCGTCTCGAGCCGAGGAGGGCGGGGGAGCCGGACCGGGTCCCAGTCGGAGGGCAGGGGATCGGCACGCCAAAGCAGATCGGCCACCTCTTCGAAAGTGGCGCGTGTGGCGAGCCGGGCGATCGGCTGCCCCCGATAGGACGCTCCTTCCTCGCGGATCTGGGTGATCCCGGTCGTCACCGAGGCCAACCTCGATTCCACCGGTCGTGACCCACGGGAGCGGCGAGCCAACTGTTCGACCTCGTCGACGTCGAAGAGCCGTCGCCTCCGGCTGTCATCACTCGGGTGCGAGACAAGGAGACCACGACTGACGTAGGCGTAGAGAGTGGGGAGCTTCACCCCGAGCCGCCGTGCCGCCTCCTCGCTCTCGAGCATCCTGCCCATCGGTCCAGGATAGGGAAATACATTGACTTGATCAACATTTACACATAGGGGCGGACCAGCGATGATGGCGGCAGACCCAAAGCCGAAGCGGCCCCAGGGCGACGAACATCGAGGAGGCCTGATGACCACCGTCCGCGATCTGATGTCCAGCCCTGCCCTGGTCTGCGGCACCGACGTCCTGTTGGCTGATGCGGCCCGCCAGATGCGCGATGCCGAATCAGGATCGATCATCGTCGTGGAAGACGACAAAGCCATCGGCATACTCACAGAACGTGATCTGCTCCGGTCGGCGGCAGCGCGCCTTGATCCGGCCCAAGAACGGGTTGGATTGTGGATGACGGCACACCCCGACACCCTTGGCCCAGAAGAGGAGGTCGGGGCGGCATGGGCCAGTCTTTCGTCCCACCACTATCGCCACCTCCCTGTCGTCGACGACGGTGTCCTGGTCGGTGTCGTCTCGATCCGCGACCTCATGGCCATCGCCAGCCTCCGTCCGGCGGATGAGGTGGCGCACGACGTACCGCGGGGATTGGAAGGAGTCGTTGTCTCGGAGACGACCGTTGGCGATGTCCGGGGCTTGGAGGGGTTCTTCCACTACCGCCAGTACTCGGCCGTCGAACTGGCCGAGAAGCGATCGCTCGAGGACGTCTGGTTCCTCCTTTTCAACGGTTCGTTGCCCTCACCGGCGCAAGCTGACACCTTCAGCGACGAGATCGTCGGACAGCGGGGATTGCCCCCCGGTCTCATGGCCCTGCTTCCTTCGCTCGCCGATCAGGGCACCCCTCTCGACGTCCTGCGCACCGGCGTGTCGTTGCTGGGATCAGAACTCGGGTTCGGAGCCACCACCGATATCGATGCCCCGAGTCTCAAGCGTCAAGCCACTCGGCTGTGCGCCGTCGTCCCCACCATCCTCACCGCCGCCTACCGGATCCGCTCGGGACTCGAGCCGGTACCCCCCCGGGATGACCTGGCCACGGCGGCCAACTACCTGTGGATGCTCACCGGCCGGCAGCCGTCGACCGAACAGGCCCGCGCCGTCGAGCGCTATCTCATGCTCACCATCGATCACGGTTTCAACTCCTCGACCTTCACATCCCGGGTCATCACTTCGACCGGAGCAGACCTGGCGGCTGCCGTCTGCGGCGCCATCGGAGCACTCTCGGGACCACTGCACGGCGGAGCGCCGAGCCGGGCGCTCGACATGTTGGACGCCATCGGGACACCTGATCGGGCCGACGCCTGGATTCGTCACGCCGTCGAACGAGGTGAGCGCATCATGGGATTCGGTCACCGTGTCTACAAGACCGACGATCCCCGTTCGGTATTTCTCCGCTCAGTAGCCCAAGGTCTCGGAGGACCCCTCGTGGACTTTGCCTGCGACGTCGAGCGCATTGTCGTCAACCTCCTCAGCGAGCTCAAGCCTGACCACCGGCTTTACGCCAATGTCGAGTTCTTCGCCGGAGTGGTCATGGACGCTTGCGGTATCCCCCGCCAGATGTTCACGCCGACCTTCGCCTCGAGCCGCATCATCGGCTGGGCCACCCACGTCATGGAACAAGCGGCCGACAATCGGCTGATTCGACCCACCGCCCGCTACGTGGGCCCGCCGCCACCCCAACCGGTCCCCTCCGCCCCGTGAGGATTCGACCGGGAGTTGCCCTGTCAGTTGGCAGCGCGTGTGATCAGCGACGCGTACAGCGCCGCTCCTGCGGTCGTCGAATGGATCTGATCGGGACCGAGGACACCGGCGCCGCCTGATGCGTCGTACCAGTCGACCAGCACGACACGCGGCGAGTGGGAGGCACAGGAGGACAGCGTGCCGTTGGTGATCGACTCCCAGGGCCGAGGCATCCGCACGTTCACGAAGATCACCTTGGGCACTCCCGACGCCAGGCTCAATATCTGATCGCATTGGGAGACACTCATGGGACCGTTGGTCCCGAGTCCGATGACCAAGGCGGTGAGGCCGTTCAACCGGCCGGCGGCCTTGTACTCACCGAGCCGGCCGACGCCGTCCGACACCTGGCGACCGACGACGGCGTCGACCACGGTCGACGGACCGAGATCCAGTTTCAACCCATTGGCGGCATCGAGCATCACCGAATCGCCGATGGCCAACACGTCATTGGGTTTCGTCGTCGTCGACACCGTGGGGGACCCGCTCCCGGCGTTGTTCGACGCCCCCCTCATGGTCGGGTGGCCCGTTCGGACGCTGGCCACGAGGCTGTGTCCCGTTCGGACGATGGCCGAACGCCCAGCCGGCGTCGAGCTGACGGCCAGGGCGGGGGAGGGGACCACGGGAGCAGTCGTCAGTGCCACGACCAGGAGCCCGACGACCGAAGCGAATCCGCCGGCCACGGCCAGGGGCACGCGCCGGCGCTGTCCCCACAGCCACAGGAAGGCCGACTGTGCCGTTCCGTTGCGGAACGGTTGTTCCACCAGCCGGTACGAGAGGTCGCTGGCCACGGTGACGAGGGCCAGTCGGATGGCGGTGATCTCCCAACCGGGGAGGGAAACGTCTAACCCCGGGCGGGTCAGTTCGAAGATCGGCCAATGCCACAGATAGATGGCGTACGACCGTTTCCCGATCCACTGGAGCACGGGTGTGGCCAGCAGGCGTGCTCCCCGGACAGCCGGATGGGTGGCCACGAGGATGACGGCGGCGGTCAGCACCGTGGCCAGCTGCAGCCCCCCCCGGTAGGTGAAGGTGCCGTACTGGTTCAAGATCACCATGAGGGTGACCAGCCCGGCAAAGGCTCCGAGTCCGACGATGCCCATCAGACGACGCGCCGACGTGGTCACCGAAGCGGACCGGCTCCAGGGGGGGAAGGCGATCGCCAGGGCGGCGCCCAGGAGGAGTCCGCCCGCATGACTGTCCGTTCCGAAGTACACCCGGGACGGATCCTGAGATGACTGGAACAAGACGGCCATCCAGACACTCGAGCCCACGGCACCGATCAGGGCGATCCAGCCGATGCGTCTTGTCCGGCCCTGGCGGCCGGCAGCAAGCAGCACGATCAGCGGCCATACGAGATAGAACTGCTCTTCGACGGCCAAAGACCAGAGGTGCAGAACCAAGGGGGGTCGCCCGACCGACTGGAAGTAGCTCACGTGGTGGAAGAGCAACCACCAGTTGGTGAAATACCCGAAGACGGCGGGAAGCCCAGCGGCGAGCAGCGACAGAGCGTCGCGGGCGACAATCGTCGAGACAGCCACCACCACGCCCAGCATGAACAGCAGGGCCGGTACCAGTCGGCGGGCCCGGCGGAGCCAGAAACGGCCAAGGCCCACCCGGCCCGTCCGGCGCAACTCCGAGGTGAGGAGGCTGGTGATCAGAAATCCCGAGATCACGAAGAACACGTCCACCCCGAGGAACCCCCCGGGCAGCCACGACACGGGGAGGTGATAGAGGACCACAGCGGTGACGGCGACGGCTCGAAGTCCCTCGATGGCCGGAAGGTGAGGCGCGACCGGTCCGGGGCGGTCCGAGTCGATGTCCACAAGCCGATCAGACGTCGTCACGCAGTCCCCACGTTCGAGAAAGCGGAATCGTTGACGTGTTTCATGCGATCCAAAGACTCTCGCCGCATCCGGACGATGGATCAAGCCCGGAAAGTGATTCGTCACCCCGGCCGGCCACGTCCGGTGGCCGACGGCCGTCCCTGGCCCGGCGTCGGCCAGCCCAATGTCCTGCTCAGGAGGCTGTTGGTGGATATGCCGATGGCGGCGGTACTCTCATCGCGGTGCTTGTCCTCGTCATCATGGACACGGTCGTCGTCGTGCTGCTGGCGGGACTGGTCGCCGGCCTCCTGCGCAGTCACGCCGACATCCTCCGGGCGCTGCACTCTCTCGGAGCCGGCGTCGGTGACCCCTCGGCATCACCGGAATCGGCCGGGCACATTCCGGCGATCGACCACACGGGGCCGGTCGATGCAGCGCCGCTGCACATCGGACCGCCGCTGCCCCGCGACAGAGATTCCTGGTCGGCCCACGACATCGAAGGTTCGGATCCCCACGGTGACGCCGTCGCCCTCTCTGTGACCCGGACCAGTCACCACACCCTCCTGGCATTCCTCTCGAGTGGCTGCAGTACTTGCGCCGGCTTCTGGGAGGCACTGGGAGATCCCGATCACGCCGGGCTTCCCGGCGATGTCCGCGTGGTCGTCGTCACCAAGGGTCCCGAGCTCGAGATTCCCTCCGAGGTCCGGCTCCGGGCCGGGCCGGGGACGAACGTCGTCATGTCGAGCCGGGCCTGGGACGATTATGAGGTGCCCGGATCACCGTTCTTCGTCCTGGTGGACGGCCGCACCCAGCGGCGGGTGGGGGAGGGCGTCGCCCGGCACTTCGCCCAGGTGGTCGATCTCGTCCGCCGATCCCGAGCTGAGGCCGAGGCCCCCGTTGCCGGCCGCGTCACAGCCGGGGATGCCGGCCACCGACTCGACGGCAAGGCCCGGGAGAAGATCAATGACGAGGAACTCATCGCCGCCGGCATCCATCCGGGCCACGCCAGTCTCTACCCCCAGAGACTCGATGATGTGTTCTCCGGCACGCCGGACCAGCCGGAGGACTCTCGTCCTGCGCGCTGACGACACCGAATCTTCCGCGTGGTGACGCTCGAAGCGCACGGCATCCGGGCGAGACTCCCCGCGGGCTTCGAAGGGCGGATCTTCCGACGCCGGGCGATCGGAGACGAGGTGCCACGACCGGTGGCCCACTTCGCCACTGTACCGCTGTCGCCGGACACATCGGACTTCGGCGGCGGACTCGTCTCCAACCTGCGGACCACTGACCTCTTCGTCGTCCTGTTCGAGTACGGCCCCGAGAGCCTCGGGAGGCCCCTCTTCGCCACCCGGGGCATGCCCCGTCGCCTCGAGACCCATCATTTCCGCCCGTACACCCTGCGACGCGGCCTCGGCGGCCAATCGGGTAGCCAATGGTTCTTCACCGAGCGAGGACGTCCGTTCACCCTCTACGCGGTGCTCGGCAGCCATGCCCGCCGTCATTCGCTCGTGGCCCCTCTGAACAGCCTCTTGCACCACCTGGAGGTGGCGCCGGCGGCGCCCGGTCGCCTCGCGGGCGAGCCGTGACCTGGTTCGGGCCCTACCTGGTGGGCTGCGCCCTCCTGGTCGTGGCCGGTCTCGGCAAGGCCGTCCGCCCCGGAGACAGTGCCCGGGCTCTGGCTGTCGTGGTGCCAGGAGTGCCCCCATCCGTCCTCAGACGAGCCATCCGGACCCTGGCGCTGGCCGAGGCCGGGCTCGGTCTGGCCGCCGCCGTGACCCCCCATCGCACCCTGGCCGCCGCCGTGGCTCTGTCGTATCTGGTCTTCGCTGTCTTCATCCTCTTCGTCCGCCTCCGCCACGGCCCGCTGGCCAGTTGCGGTTGCTTCTCTACTCCCGACACACCGGCCACCTGGTTCCATGTGGCCGCCAACCTGGCCCTCGCCTCGACAGCCGCTGCCGTGGGCGCGTCAGGATCATCAGAGCCCCTCTTTCCGTTACTTGCCCGCCAGCCTCTCGACGGCGTACCGCTGGTCGCATCGTGTGCCGTTGCCACCTGGCTCCTCCTTCTCACCCTGGTCGGCCTGGCCCGGCTCTCGGCCGCCCGCACCTGGCGTGATGCCCCGGGCCTGCCGGTCGGAGGGGGTCGATGAAGAGCACCCTCGTCGAGCGCGCCGCCGGCTTCCTCGATTCCCGGATCTCGCGACGAAGCGTCTTCGTCCGCTCGGCCTTTATCGGCAGCGCCGTCGCCTCCGGGGGCGTCGATTTCCTGGTGAAGCCGGGCACCGCCTACGGGGTCATCTGCAGGTGCGGTAGTGGAAATTGCGGCTGCGGTTCTGCCTGTTGTGACGGCTTCACGGAGTTCTGCTGCACGATCAACGGGGGCTACAACTACTGCCCCAGCAATTCGGTCATGGGGGGCTGGTGGAAGGCCGACGGCTCCGCCTTCTGCGAGGGACCCCGCTACTACATGGACTGCAATGCCACCTGCTCCTGTACCACCGGCTGCGGCGGCGGGTGGCCGTTCTGCGAGCCGGACTGCGACGGTGCCGATTGCGGCTGTGCCGACGGCAATTGCGCCAGCCGTGTCACGGGATGCTTCCAATTCCGCTACGGACAGTGCAACCAGCACGTCGCCTGTATGGGCCGCATCGTCTGTCGCGTGGTCTCCTGTATCGCCCCCTGGGAGATCGATCCCACCTGTACGACGACCAACGCCCAGGACAATTTCACAGCCACCCAGAATGTCCCCTGCAACACGGCCATCCCCGTTCCCCGACCCCTGGGTGTCGGAATGGCGGCGACCAGAACCGGCGCCGGCTACTGGCTGGTGGCCTCCGACGGCGGCATCTTCACCTTCGGCGACGCCCGCTACTTCGGCTCCACCGGTGCGACGGCCACCACCCGACCGGTGCTGGGCATGGCCGCCACCCCTACCGGCGCCGGCTACTGGCTGGTGGCCTCCGACGGCGGCATCTTCACCTTCGGCGACGCCCGCTTTTTCGGCTCCACCGGCGGCATCGCCCTCGACCGACCCGTCGTCGGCATGGCCGCCACCCCCACTGGCGCCGGCTACTGGTTGACCGCTTCCGACGACGGCATCTTCGCCTTCGGTGATGCGCCGTTCCTTGGTTCCGAAGCATGACCTCGCCGCCGATCCATCTCTGGAAAGGATTCCCATGAGCGCCCTCCTGGCCATCGTCACCTTCGTGGTGGCCGCCGCCGCCGCCGTGCGTTCTACCTGGTCGCCCTGCGGACGCTCCATGCTCTCCACCATCACGCCCATCGGAGAACGTGGCCGTCGCAGTCACTACGCGACGACGGCCGCCTTCTTCGTCCTCGGTGGCGTCCTCGGCGGAGCGGCTCTCGGTCTGGTGGCCGCCGGCCTGGCCGCCGGCGTGGCCGCCCTCGGCCTCCCCATTCCGGTCACCGCGGCGGCGGCGGTCGTGGCCTCGCTCGCCGCCGCCGCGTCCGACGCCCGCCCTGTGCGCTTCGCCGTCCCCATCCACCGCCGCCAGGTGAACGAGCGCTGGTTGGACACGTTCCGACCCTGGTTCTACGGGCTGGGCTTCGGCTGTCAGATCGGCAGCGGCTTCGCCACCTACATCACCACCACCGCCGTCTACCTCGTCGTCGTCCTGGCCGTCCTGACGGGGAGCCCTGCCGTGGCGCTGGCTGCCGGAGTCCTCTTCGGTCTCCTCCGTGGCTCGAGCGTCCTGCTCGCCCGGCGGGTCACCGACCCGGAAGCGCTCAGGGCCCTGCACCTCCGTCTCCATCGCCTCGACCCGTCCGCCGCCCGAGGGGTGGTCAGGGTGGAAGTGGCGGCGGCCCTGACCGTCCTGGCCGCTGCCTGGTGGCCCGCCGCCCTGCTGGCCGCCGCGGTCGTCGTCACTGTCTGGCTTTGCTCAGTCGGTGCCCGAGGAACCCTCTTCCGGCGGCAACGGGACCCGCGCCGCGCCACCACCGTCTTGCGCTGACGCCACTTCCGATTACCCTCGGGCCCCCCCGGTGTGGCTGCTCACCTCCTCGACAATCTGATCCCAGTACTGCGGGGGATAGTCGTGGCCCATACCCTCCAGGAGTACAAAGCGGGCGCCGGCGACGGCCTCCGCCGTACGCCGCCCACCGCTCGGATCGACGAGGCGATCGGCATCTCCGTGCAGTACCAGTGTGGGCACACCCACCGCGCCCAGAGCAGCCGTCCGACTGCCGGACGCCATGATGGCCATCATCTGACGCGTTGTTCCGTCCGGTGAGAAGCACCGGTCGAACGCCTCGGCGGCAATGGCCGCCAGACGTTGCTCGTCGAAACACGCCGGGCTTCCCCATATCCGGAGTCCGGCCAGCTGTCCGGCGATGTACCCGTCGCGGTCGCCGGCCGGCGGCGCCATGATCCTCTTCCGGGCCTCGTCGGAGGGTTGCCCCACATCGGGGTCGCCGGTCGTCGACATCACGGACGTCATGCTCAGCAACCGTCCAGGACTCTCGATGGCCATGGTCTGGGCGATCATCCCTCCCATCGACACACCGAGGACGTGAGCCCGTTCGATTCCCAAGTCGTCGAGCACGGCGAACCCGTCGGCGGCCATGTCCGAAAGCCCGTACGGCACATCGACGGCCTGTCCTTCACCGGCTCGTCGGATCAGGCCGTGCAGATCGGAGCCGGCCGCGGTGAACTTCGACGAGAGACCGACATCGCGGTTGTCGTAACGAATAACGAAATGGCCGGCGTCGGCAAAGCTCTGACACCACTCGACCCGGTAGTTGATGCACTGGCTCCCCAGCCCGTTGATGAGCAGCAGGGGCGGTCTTTCGGGGTCACCGAAGGTCTCGTAGAAGATCTGTACGTCACCGTTCTGGGCGAAGGCCACCATTCTCCTTTCGGCTCATCCGACCTCGTCCAGGAACGCCCGGACCACGTCGTTGAAATCAGAAGGGTTCTCCACATTGGGTACGTGTCCGGCCCGGCGGATCACGGCTTTCCTGGCGCCCGGGATCTTGGCCGCCAGGTAATCGGCGGACCGGAGAAAGGGACGATCCTCGGCGCCCACGACAACCAATGTCGGTACCGCTATCGATGGCAGGGACTCGATCACGGCGGCATCGTCCTGACGCAGCATCCCCCGCGCCGCCAGAGCCAAGCCCGTCGGATTGTGGGGGCCGGTCATCGTCTCGGGGCCCCCGGCCAGGGCCTCCAGACCGGTCTGCTCGAAGGCGTCGGCGGTGGCCTCGGCCCAAGTGTTCCATTGGCTCCGGGGCTCATCACGGGCGAAGCCGGGCCCGGTGTCGCACAGCACAAGCCCGGCCACCCTTTCGGGATGCCGGAGATGAAAGGCAAGAGAGAGATAGCCACCGAGCGAGAGCCCACCCACCACGGCGCGGGACAGGCCACAATCGTCGAGGATGGCCGCCATATCCCCGACGGCGGTCGCCCGGGAGTAGGCGGCGCCATCATCGGGCGAGTCGCTGTGACCGTGACCGCGCAGATCCCAGGTCACGACCTCGCGGGCGGCGGACAATGCCGCCACGTTGGCCTCCCACATGGCCGACGTGGCCGAGTAGCCGTGCGTCAACAGCAGTGGCGTCCGCAGCGAAGGTCCGTGTACCTGATAAACGATGGAGATCCCGTGGCGATCGAGAGTCGGCATCGTCAAAGCCCCGGTTCATGGCGGAGCCCGCCGAGCCGTCGGGTGGCGTTGTGGGGAATCTGCCGGAAGGGCATCAGTCGCGCCGGGTCCGGCTCCTTGGGGAGCCCGAGGATCCTCTCGCCCAGGATGTTGCGCTGAATTTCGTCGGTGCCGCCGGCGATCGACACGGCCGGCACCGAAAGAAGGATCTCGCTGATCGTGCCGTCCAGGGGAGCGTCGGTGCCCACCAACATCCCCGAGGCCCCGGCGATCAAAGAGTGGACCCGAGCCGCCGATCGGGCGATATTGCTGCTGGAGAGCTTGCCCAGAGATCCCTCCGGACCGGGCGCTCGGCCCTGCGCCCGGGCGACAGCGGCGCGCTGCGCCGTCCATTTGGCTGACCATGCCAGCGAGAGCAACCGGGCGATCTCTTGACGGACGACGGGTTCAGTGTTCCGGCCGGCGGCTCGGGCCCGGTCTATCACGAGGTCGACCCGTCCGGCCCGCTGCGGGTACCAGGTGTAGGGGCCGAACACGAGAGCCCGTTCAGCCGCCGCCTCCTCCCAGGCCCGGCCCGAGACGCCCCGAGGGACGGCGCCGGCGCCGATGGCCAATCGGCGCTCATGAGCGAGCGTGGTCAGTGCCACCGTCCATCCCTGTCCGATATCACCGATCACATTGGCGGCCGGGACCCGTGCGTCGGTCAAGAAGACCTCGTTGAACGAGGCGTGATCGTTCATCTGCCGCAGCGGTCTGACCTCGATCCCTGTCTGATGCATCGGGATGGCGAAATAGGTGATGCCGCGATGCTTCGGTGCGTCCCAGTCCGTCCGGGCCAGCAGCAATCCGAAATCGGCATGACCGGCGGAGGTATTCCACACCTTCTGCCCGTTCACGACCCACTCGTCGCCGTCGCGCTCGGCCCGTGTCGTCAGTCCGGCCAGGTCGGATCCCGATCCGGGCTCGCTGAACAGCTGGCACCAGCTGACCTCGCCGGTCACGGTGCGTCGAATGAAGTCCGCCTTCAGCCGCTCGCTGCCGTGCTCCAAGATGGTGGGAGCGGCGAGATGCATGCCGACACCTTCAGGCAGGCCGACGGCACCGACGCGGGCCAGCTCGTCCTTCGCCACCTCGGCCGCGGCCGCAGGCAGGGACCGTCCGCACCACTGCCGGGGCCAGCTGGGGCAACCCCAGCCGGACTCAGCCAACCGGTTGCGCCATTCCATGAGACCGGCCTCGGGATCCCAGTTCTCCTCGAGCCAACTCCGCATTTCTCGGCGGAGCTCGCCTTCGTCGACGGCTCCGGCCACTGCATCCGAGGCTGACCCAGGCACCACCGTCTCAGTGTGGCCCACGCCGGCTCGGGCGACAAGCAGTGGTCCCTGCTTCTGTTCTTCCGCCCGTTGTCAGCCCGTCACCTCGACGGTCATCAGATCAGAGGCCACCACCACTTCGCCGTCGAAGTGCGCCCTGGCTTGGTCGACCCATTCCTGCTCGGTCCCCGGAGCGGGCGCCGGTACCAGGTGGGTCAGGATCAACGAACGGACACCGCCCCGCGCCGCCGTCCGGGCCGCGTCCGGCACCGACGAGTGGTAGTCGAGGACGTCGGTCAGTCGGGGAAGACCCAACGGCTCGATCAGGTCGCGGCGCACGGTGGTCTGGACCAGGACATCGGCTCCGGCACACAGCTCATCCAGGCCTGGGCAGGGCACCGTGTCTCCGGCGATCACCACCGACCGTCCGTCCTCGTCGATCCGGAAGCCCACGGTGGGACGCACGGGCGAATGGTCGGTGGGGGCGGCCGTCACCCGTACTCCGCCTTCTTCGAAGATGACCCCGCTCACCACTTCGGTCACGGTGGCCGACGGTCGCCAGTCCAGGTCGGCATGGTGGGCCAGCCGAAATCGGATATCCGGCTCGAGCATCACCTCGGTGGCGGCCACCACCGCGGCCGTTCCCTCGGGCCCGAACACGATCAGGGGACTCGGGGCGAAGGTCATGGCCCACCGCATGGTGAAGATGTCGTTCAGGTCGGTGATGTGATCGCTGTGCAGGTGGGTCAGGAACAGGGCCCGGAAGGCCCCCGCACCGGAGGACGCCGCCGCCGCACGCATGAGCACACCGCGTCCACAGTCGAACAGCAGGTCGCCGGCACTGGTCCGGACCAGGGTCGATGGTCCGGCCCGGTGGGGATCGGGAATGGGACTGCCGCTACCGAGAATGATGACCTGCACGGCGCTACGCCACATCCAATCGTGTTTTCAGAAAGTCGAGGACCTGATCGAGGGCGGCCCGAGTCGGCGTGCCGGCACGGTCGTCGAGATGTTCCGTCAGCACCGAATGGGCGTTCTTCGGGTGCCCGTACGGATTCCCCTCGGAGGAATCGAGCTCCACGCCGATGAACCCGGCGCCCAACTCCCGACGCAGTGTGTCGAACCGCTCAGAGAAGCAGAACGGATCATTGCTGAATCGCAAACCCATCACGCAGGCGCCGTGGGCCACCCGGTGCTTCACCGCGGCCAGGTCGGCGTCGGAGATCCCGATGTCCGCCTTGTGCTTCTTCGAAAGAGGAAAGGGCAGCGAAGGTTGGCTCAGGACCGGGGCCACCACCGTCTCGTCGACCATCATCGCCAGGGCGAAACCACCGGTGAAGCACATGCCGACCACACCTACGCCGGGCCCCCCGCACCGCCTGTGTTCGTGGCCGGCCAGCGCCCGCAACCACACCGTCACCGGGCTCGTCTTCTTGAGCGCCAGGGCGGCGAACTCGCGTGAGATACAGGCCGGGCCGATCGCCTTGACCATGGCGCCGGCCGAGGGTTCGCGCCCTGGGTCTCCGAAGAGATGGGGGAGAACGGCCGTGCACCCGATGGCCGCCACCTTCCGGCCGAATTCCGCCACCTTCGGGGTAATCCCCGGGATCTCGGCGATCACGATGACGGCCGGGCCCGAACCGAGCCGGTAGACATCCCGGGTCTTGCCGGCGGATTCGAACTGCTCCCGTCCGAAATCGTCCAAGGTGCTGTTCATGGGCCCAGTCTGGCCCATGTCCGAGCGACAGCGTACGGGTGCCCAGTCAAGGCGTCGATCCTGCCGTCCCCGCCACTACACCGTCCGTCGCCGCTCTGCGACGATTCGCCACCGGTCGGCACCGCACCTCGGGCCACCGGCACACCCGTGGCTCCATCCGGCCCGGTCCTCTGCCGGACTGACCGCTCACAGACGACGTGACATGATGGCAAACACGACCCCGTCATCGCCGGGTCGTGCAACGGGAGGGACGTCATGGCGAGAACTTCACCGGTCGCGGACTGGTCGGTTGATTTCGATGTGCTCGATCAGGGATATGTCGACGACCCATTTGCCATCTGGGACGACCTCCGCCAGCGCTGCCCGATCGCCCACACCGACAGGCGGGGAAGTACCTGGCTCCCCACCCGCTACGAAGACGTCACCGCCATAGCTCATGACGTCGATCATTTCAGTTCGCTCGAGGTCGCCGTCATACCTTTCGACGGTGAGGAACCCGAGGAGCCGATCCTTCCCTACGGACTACCACCGATCTCCGCCGACCCGCCCCTCCACACCTGGACACGACGACTCCTCCTTCCCTGGTTTTCCCACACCCGGGTGGACAGCTATGAGGCGATGACCCGCGACCTCTGTCGCTCCCTGCTCGACGGATTCGCCGACCCAGGACGAGCCGACGCTGCCGCTGACTACGCCCAGCAGATTCCGGTCCGGGTGATCGCCGCCATCCTCGGTGTGTCGGATTCACATTCCGACATGTTCACCGGCTGGGTGCGCGATGTCCTCGAGTTCGCCGATGACCCGGAACGTCGGGCCCGCGGTGTGGAAGGCCTCATCAATTACTTCCTGGCCGAGATCGAGCACCGCAAGGAACAACCAGGGGACGATCTCTTGAGCATGCTCCTGCATCTGGAGGTCGACGGAGCTCCGGTCGAGCAGAGCCTCGTCCTCGGGACCGCCGCCCTCGTGCTCATCGCCGGGGTCGATACCACCTGGAGCGCCATCGGGTCGTCACTGTGGCATCTGGCCACCCATCGCGACGATCGCCGGAGGCTGGTGGCAGATCCCGGCCTCATGCCCTTCGCCGTGGAGGAGCTCCTCCGGGCCTACTCCCCGGTGACCATGGCCCGTATCGTCACCAAGGATGTCGAGTTCGCCCACTGCCCGATGAAGGTAGGCGACAAGATCTTGATGAACTTCCCGGCGGCCAACCGCGATCCGGAGGCCTTCGAGAACCCGGACACGGTGGTCCTCGATCGCGCTGTCAACCGCCACGTGGCCTTCGGCTCGGGAATTCACCGCTGTGCCGGCTCCAACCTGGCCCGCATGGAACTCCGCGTCGCTCTCGAAGAGTGGCTGCACCGGATTCCGGAGTTCGAATTGGCAGAGGGAGCAGAGGTCACCTGGGCCGGTGGCCAGGTCCGGGGCCCCCGCGTTCTACCTGTGGTGTTCGCGTGAGGATTCGCGTCGATCCCACGAAATGCCAGGGTCACGCCCGCTGTTTCGCCCTCGTCCCCGAATTGTTCGACATCGACGACTACGGCATGTCGTCGGTCAAGGACGACGGGTCGGTGCCCCCGGACCTCGAGGAACGGTCGAGGCTGGCCATCGCCAACTGCCCCGAATTCGCCATCGAGGAGATCGCCGAGGGAACCCCCTAAGCACCGAGAGGATTCCGCTACCGGGGCGAGGGGAGCTCGAGCAGGCGGGCCGTCCAGGGCAGAGCCGTTTCGAGCTGTCGCCGTTGGACCTGGCGGACCAGCGGGGCATGAGGGATCTTCGGCCCGCCGGCCGGGAGGCGAAGGATCCCGAGACGTAGGCGGCGAATTCCGCCGGACAGCCCGGCATCACCTCGTCGGGCTCCGGACCGTTCTCTGCCGCCAAGCTGGGCAGCCAGAAGGCGACGTCGGAGTCGGGATTGCCCACCCGGGCCAGGTTCCAGTCGATCAGGAGAGCGGAACCGCCTCGGAAGCAGACATTGTCGCTGCGGACGTCGCCGTGCACCAGACCGCCGCCGGACACCGGCGCCTTCGGTGAGCATCGTCATCACGGCGTCGATCCGGACCCCGTCCCCCGGTGGCGGCCACACCATGGCCGACAGGTCCTCGAGAACCTGAAGGGTCGTTCACCGTCGGCCCAGCCCAGAACCCGGGGAACGAAGGGACGGGGTCGAGCACCTCGTGCGTGGCGAACTCCTGACAAAGCCACCCGGCGGTCTCTTCGTCTACAGCCCGCTCGGCGAAGACGGACCTGCCCTCGCGCAAGGTCACCACGCCCCGTTGGTTGTGCGTGTAGCCGCGCGCCACCGGTTTCACCGGCCGCACTGGTCCCATCACCGGTTTCACCGGCCGCACTGGTCCCATCACCGATTCGACGGCCTCCTTCATGGCCTCGGCCCCCTCCACCGCTCCAGCATGGTCATCGACAGCAGTGAGGGTCCAGCCGCTGACGATTCCCCAACTTTCGTGCCTGGACCCGGCTCAACACCAGGCCCGGAACAGCCGATATGACGGAGATGGACAAGAACGGGCAGGCGGCGATCGACACGGTCCTGGCCCGCCTGCTCGACCAGCACCCCGATGCCGCCCTCTGTGCCATCGGCGCCGACGGGATCTCCCTGGCCATGCCCGATTCGGTCCCCACCAGAGGTCACCCGGTCATCACCGCCCGGACCCCACTCGACCTGATCGCCCCGGAAGACCGCGTCGCCGTCATCGGCGCATGGGAACACGCTCACAAGACGGGGGCACTGCACGCCGATGTCGTCGTCCGGCTGGCCGACGAGCCCGATCGCACGGTGGCCCTGCATTTCCTCGATGCCGAGCATGGTCACGGAGTCTTTCTCGCGGTGTTCATACCCACCGACGGGGACCATCGCCGGAATCGCTTTACCCTGGTCACCGAGCAGCCGTCACCGGTCCCTCCGCGCTTCGCCCGGGTCCGCCAGAACGAGGTGGGCGTGTTCCTCGAGGTCGATGGCGCCCTCTCGAAAATCCTGGGCTGGAGCCGGGAGGAACTCGTCGGCACCTTGTCTCTCGACATCATCCACCCCGACGACCACGAACTTGCCATCGACAACTGGGTGGATATGTTGGCGGCCCAGGCCCCCATCAGCCGGGTCCGTCTTCGTCATCGCCACGCTGACGGCTCCTGGGTCTGGATGGAGATCACCAACCACAACCGGCTCGAGGATCCCGAACGCGGCTGTGTCGTGGCGGAGATGGTCAACGTCTCGGACGAAATGACCGCCCACGAAGCCCTCCGCGCCCGAGAACAGCTTCTCGACCGATTGGCGGAGGCTCTGCCCGTGGGTGTCGTCCAGATCGACTCCCACAGTCGCGTCGTCTACACCAACAACCGGCTCCACGCCATCCTCGGTGCCAGGCGGGCGACCACTGTCGACGAGCAGCTGTCGGTTGTCGCACCCCATGACCGCGGTGTCCTGGCCGAGGCCTTCGACGCCGTCCTGCATCGCCGGCTCGACAGCGACCTCGAAGTCCGTCTTCTCCCTTCGACGGCGGACGACGAAAAGGAGGCCCGTCGATGCCTTTTCAGCCTGCGGGCCCTGACAGCCGACACCGGGGAGGTCACGGGGGCCATCGTGTGCGTGGCTGACGTCACCGAGAGCGCCCGCCTGCGCGACGAGCTTCACCGGCGAGCCACCTTCGATGACATCACCCGCTGCCACAATCGGGCATCGACCATGGCCGCTCTCGAAACCCTGTTGTCCGCCGGCCCTGCCGGCCCTGCCGGCCCTGCCGGCCCTGCCGGTGCCGCCGGCCGACCAGCGGTGATCTTCGTCGACCTGGACCGCTTCAAAGCCGTCAATGACCGGCTCGGCCATGCCGCTGGAGACGAGTTCTTGGGCGTCGTGGCCAGCCGACTCCTCCGAGCTGTGCGAGCCGACGACATCGTCGGTCGCATCGGGGGCGACGAGTTTCTCGTCATCCGTCCGGGTGTCACCAGCACGGACCAGGCAATGGATACAGCGCGGCGATTGGCCCAGACCTTTCGCCACCGGGTGCGCCTGAAGGCGGGGAGTCTTCCTTGTCGGGCCAGCATCGGTGTGGCCTGGTCACCCGATCCCGCCCTCGATGCCGAGGCGCTGGTGGCGATGGCCGATGCCGCTATGTACAAGGCCAAACGCAGGGGCTCCGATCAGCCCATTCTGGGGGGCTGAGGCACGACGACGGATGATCCAAGAACGCTCAGATCATCTCGCTGACGAAGTCGGGAAGGTCGCCGACGATTCGGTACTGACCGGCCAGGCTGTCGTCTTCCACCATCTCCCCGACGGCGTCGGCCACGTCGTCGGGCGACAACAGAGGAAGGACCTCGCGGGCCTGTCGGGCCCATCCGGCCTCCTGGGACCCGTCACCCGACTTGGCCAGAAGTGGGGTGTCCACCAAGCCGGGCAAGACGGCGTTCACCCGGATGTTGTGCGTCCGGTGCAGAGCGGCGCAGGCCCGGGTGAACATGACCACTCCAGCCTTGGTGGCGGAGTATCCCGGTTCCTCCTCCAGGGGCAGAAGCGCGCCCAGTGAGGCGGTGTTCACCACCACACCGCCACCACGGGCCCGGAGAGGTTCGACGGCCAGCCGGGTCCCGAGGATCACCGCCCCCAGGTTGATCATCACCTGGGCCATCAGACGCTCGGGGTCGGAGTCGGGCCACAGAGGCTCACCGCACACGATGCCGGCGTTGTTGCCGAGGATGTCAAAACCGCCGAAGGTGTCCTGGGCCGCCTCGAACATGAGGCTCAGATCTTGGAGTCGGCCCACGTCGACACGCACGAATTCGGCCGTCCCCCCAGCGGCCGTGATGCCGGTAACGGTCTTGCGGCCGGCCTCGACGTCGATATCGGCCACCAGGACCGATGCGCCCCGACCGGCCAACGATCGTGCACAGGCCCGGCCAATTCCCGATCCCGCTCCGGTGATCACAGCCACCTTGCCGGCTATCTCCATGCAGCCGAGGATACGCGACGGCACGCCGACAGCACGACGGAAGCGTCCACCCGGTGGCTGTGAACGCCCCCGGACAGCGCCTGGCCGCTCAGCCCAGCCCGGACAGAAATCCGATCAGGGCCGTGTTCACCTCGGCAGGCCGCTCCTGTTGCGTCCAGTGACCGGTGGCCGGAATCGTCACCTTGCCCCGAAGATCCGGCACCCACTCGTCCATGTCGGCCGTCGAGGTCATCATGGCCACCGGATCCTGCTCGCCTGAAATGAACAGCGCCGGGGCGACGACCTTGGTCTGGGCCAGATCTTCGGTGATTTCCCAATTGCGCCGCATATTGCGGTACCAGTTGAGCCCGCCGGTGAAGCCCGTCCGTCCGAACTCGGTGGCGTAGTAATCGAGGTCCTTTTCGGCCAGCCAATCCGGCAGCGCGCCGGGATCCGACAACCAGTCGGCCAGACGCGTGCCCTCCCGGGGCAGCGCCCGGAACGCGTTCGCCGCCCCTTCGGCCGAGATGGCGGACATGAATCGGCTCAGTGTGTCCCGAGGGTCGCGGCCCAGATCGGCGTCGGCCACACCGGGCTCCTGGAAGTACAGCATGTAAAAGAAGGTGTCGGCGAAGAGGGCCTCGAAGACAGTGATCGGATCTGTCTCGCCACGGGGGCGGAAGGGCACGCTCAACCCCACGACGCCCCGCACCCGGTCGGGGGCCCGTTGCGCCAGATCCCACACCACTGGTGCGCCCCAGTCGTGCCCGACGAAGACGGCCCTTTCTTCGCCCAGGGCATCGAGCAGACCGAGCAGGTCATCGGTGAGGTGGATGATGTCGTAGTCCTCGATGGCCTCGGGACGATCGGTGGCGCCGTATCCGCGCTGGTCGGGTGCGACGACACGAAATCCGGCGTCGGCCAATGCTCCGATCTGGTGCCGCCACGAATACCAGAGCTCGGGGAAACCGTGACAGAGTACGACGGCGGGGCCCTCGCCCTGTTCGGCCACGTGCATGGTGATGCCGTTGGTCTTGACGGAACGGTGACTGACAGTGTTCATGGCCCGGGACTCTAGTTGGCCGACCGCTTCGTTGGTCGTCTGGACTGGTCCGGAAACAGCCTGGGACGATGACCAGACCGAGGAGGTTCCAAAAGTGACGGACAAGATCGCCCGGCGCGCGGCGGTGGTGGGGAGCGGCATGGCGGGGCTCTTCTCGGCCCGCATTCTCTCGGACTACTTCGACGAGGTCGTTCTGATCGACCGCGACGACATCCCCGACACCCCAGGCACGCGCCACGGAGTTCCCCAGGGAAAGCACTTTCACGCCCTGCTCCCCGGTGGCCTCACTATCGGTTGCGAGCTCTTTCCCGGTTTCGCCGACGATCTCGAGGCGGCCGGCGCCGTGCGGTGTGTGGGCGGCCAGGACTTCTTCGTCTTCCGTCCGGAGGGCAAGTCATACGACCTGGCCACATACAGACCCGAGCCCAGGCCGACAGGTGTCATCTACTTCATGTCGCGGGGCCTGCTCGAAGACTGTGTCCGGCGGCGGGTCGCCGCCCTCCCCAATGTGCGCACCCGCTACCGCACCCTGGTGCGCCAGCCACTCGTCGACGGCGCATCGATCACCGGAGTCACCCTCGAGGAAGGCGAGAGCGTCGGGGCCGACCTTGTGGTCGACGCCACGGGCAGAAACGCACGATCGGTCGGCTGGTTGTCGCCTCTCGGATTCGACGTCCCGTCCGAGTCCGTCGTCAACTGCGACTTTGCCTACGCCAGCGCCGTGCTCCGTCCGTCGGACCCCGATGCCATCGGTGGTGCCGGATTCTTCGTCCTCCCCAAGTCGGAGAGTCCCGAAGTCCGCGGTGCCTACCTGGTGCGGGTGGAGGGCGACACCTGGCTCGCCGGCCTGGGCGGTCGTTTCGGCGATTACCCTCCCACCGACGTCGACGGCTGGCGGGACTTCGGCCGGTCGCTGGCCTGGCCGATCTGGGACGAGCTGGTCGCCACGGCCGAGATGGTGACTGCTCCCGCCCCTTTCAGGTTCCCCCGTTCGGTGCGTCGTCACTTCGAGCGCCTCGACCGCTTTCCCGAGGGCCTCGTCCCCCTCGGCGACGCCATCTGTCACTTCAATCCCGTCTACGGCCAGGGAATGTCCGCCGCCGCCTGTCAGGCCCGGGCCCTCGGTGACGTGCTCGCCGACCGGGCCCGGGAATCTCGGGACCTCACGGGTCTCGCCCGGGAGTTCTTTCCCCGTGCCTTCGAAGTCACCCGGACACCCTGGGCGCTGGCGGCCGCCGCCGACTTCCAAGACGCGCGGACCACCGGCGACTTTCCCCTCGAGGAGGTGGAGAGCCTGGCCATGCTCCTGGTCCTGGGGACGCTGACCGAGTCCGACCCCGAGGCGGCCCAACTCCTCACGGACATCGTGACCCTGTCCCGACCGCTCGCCGCCCTGCACGAGTCGCCGTGGCCGCAGCGTCTCGCTCCGAGCGCGTCGCAGCCACCGGCCGCGTAACGGTGTGTGCCGGATGCGGCGGTTGCCTCTCGGCCATGCCGGGATGTCGTCACCTCCGTAGAGTGGGTGCCAGGCTCCTCGACCGGGGCCGGCGAAGGGAGCTCCGATGCAGGACATGGCGACGCCGCAGGTGGACAGCGCCCTGCTCGTGGATGCCCAACGGGAGCTCGACCGGGCGGTGGTCCTGCGCCGGCGCCTCCACGTCCATCCCGAGCTCGGTCTCGAGCTCCCCCGAACCCAGCAAGCCGTGCTCGACGCCCTCGACGGGCTCGGCCTCGACATCTCCGTCGGTACGGCAACGTCCTCGGTGACTGCGGTGCTGGAGGGAGCGCGACCCGGTCCCACCACTCTTCTGCGAGGGGACATGGACGCACTGCCGATGCCCGAGGACACCGGTCTCCCCTTCGCTTCGGAGGTGGATGGCGTCATGCACGCCTGCGGCCATGACGCCCACGTGGCCATGCTCGCCGGCGCCGCCCGCATGCTGGCGGCGCGTCGCCACACCGTGGCCGGCCGGGTGGTCTTCATGTTCCAACCCGGGGAGGAAGGTTTCGCCGGTGCTCGTCACATGCTCGACGAGGGCCTTCTCGACCGAACCGGCCCGGTCGACCGGGCCTTCGCCATCCACATCACGCCGATATTCCCGAGCGGCATGGTTGCCACCAGGGCGGGAACGCTCATGGCCTCGGCCGACGAGTTCATCGCCACCGTCACCGGCCGGGGTGGACACGCGTCCATGCCCCACGACGCCATCGATCCCGTCCCCGTCGCCTGTGAAATCGTGACCGCCCTCCAGTCCATGGCGACCCGACGGCTGCCCGCATTCGACCCGGCCGTGGTGACCGTGGCCAGCATCCGGGCGGGCACGACGAGCAACGTCATCCCCGAGCGTGCCGTCCTCGAAGGAACGGTCCGCGCCGTCTCGGAGTCGTCACGGGCCCTGGCCCTTGACGGAGTGCGCCGGGTGGTCGAGCATGTCGCTGCCGCCCATCTCTGCTCGGCCGAGGTCTCGGCCAGGCTCGAGGGGTATCCCGTCACCGTGAACAATGACGCCGTCGCCGAACGGGCGCTCCAGGTGGCCGGGGCGTTGATCGGTCCCGAACACACCCTCCGCATGCCCACGCCCGTCATGGGGGCGGAGGACTGGTCATTCGTCCTGCAGAGGGTGCCCGGTGCGATGGCCTTCTTGGGCGCCGCCCCGGTGGGGATCGACCGGCCGGCGCCGAATCATTCCAATCGGATGCTCATCGATGAATCGGCCATGGCCACCGGCATGGCCCTCTATGCCGCCATGGCCCTCGACTGAGCGCCCGGCGGGGACCCGGTTCGACGACATCGTCCTCGGACCTGGCCTGGCCTCCGGCACCGGAGGAGCCCCTGCCGTCCCGACCGCTGACATATACCGATAACGGAATATAATGCGGGAATGGCACGATCAGCGACGACCGCAGATGCCTTCAACGCCGTGGCCGAGGGGCGTCGACGGCAAATCCTGGACGCCCTGGTCGATGGGGAGCGGCCGGTCAACGACCTCGTCACCCGGCTCGGGATTGCGCAGCCGTTGGTGTCCAAGCACCTCCGCGTGCTCCGAGAGGTCGGTCTGGTCGACGTGCGCGACCACGGACGTCAACGGCTCTACCAACTCAATGCTCGCCCCCTCAAACCCATACACGACTGGGTCAAGGGCTACGAGCGGTCGTGGTCTGAACGGTTCGACCTTCTGGATGCCGTCTTGTTGGAGTTGAAAGAGGAGGAGAACGGAGATGGAAGCGGCGAGTAGCAGCCCGGCGGTGGTGACGTTTCCCACCGATACACAGATCCTCATCACACGGGACTTCGACGCTCCCAGGCACCTGATCTTTCGGGCATGGACGACGCCCGATCTCATCAAGCGATGGTGGGGTGGCGAGCGCGGCTCCGTCACCGTTGCCGAGGTCGACCTACGGGTCGGTGGGACATGGCGTTACGTCATGACCGCGAACGCGGGATTCGAGGTCGCCTTCCACGGGGAATATCGTGAGATCGTCCCGAACGAGCGCATCGTCGCCACCGATGTCTTCGAAGGTGTGCCGGACAAGGAAGCGCTTACCACATTGACCCTCGCAGACATGGGCGCCCGAACGACCATGCATCTCCACGTTCTCCACGCCAGCCAGGAGGACCGTGACGCCCACATCGCTTCGGGCATGGAAGACGGCATGCAGGAAGCCATGCGGGCCCTCGAGCAGGTGGCCATAGCTCTGCTCTGACGAGGCGGCGTCACCGTTTCTTTGGCCCATCATCCTCAGGGCAGGGAGATCGACGCAACTGAATGGGTCGGCTGTCGTCCTGGGGCCGACCGGGGGTCGCTCTCGGTGGCGACGGAACTGGGGGACAACACACGTTGAAGCAGTTCCGATGGACAATGGCCGATGCCGAGCGAACGGCTGAGCGCTACGGATCGGAGCCGGGGTCGCCGGCCCGGCTCCGATCGAGCCGGCGGTAGTGGTCCCGCCAAATCAACCGGTAGACCGGGACCAGCCGGGGAATGTCCCGCAGACCGGGAATGAAGGGCACCAGAAGCAGAAGCAGGGTCAGGACGGCCATGACGCCCCAGACCAAGGCGTCGGCGTTGCCCGAGGAGCTGAAAGGTTCGACCTGGTACCACATGGTGTACAGCCACAACCAGGCCTGTCCGGGGTAGCTACCCGTTTCGTTCATCATTCCCCACTGGTCGCCCGACAAGTGTTGGGCGTCCGCTCGGTTGGCCAGGAAGGACCCATCGGCGAGGAAGAGCAGGGGTTTGGTGTAGTCGGTTCCGTAGAAGTTGGGTGAGGAGGTGAGCGCGGCATCGAGGGCACCGCTGTCGGCCATGGCGAGAAGGGAGGCGAACATCGTCGGCAGCGGTCCATCGTCGGCCCGGGCCACCGTGAAAGTGCCCTTCCCGGTCTGGTGCCCCTTGCCCAACGCCTTGCCGAAGTTCGTTTCCCAGGTGGCCTGTTGGCTGGACGGGGCCGCCTTGAACTGCGACAGCGCCGCCTGGAGCCCCGGACTCGTCTCGGCCTGCTGGGCCAGCGGGGCCAAAACGAAGTCGTTGGCGGTGTTGACAGGGATCCGGACACCGGGGATCTGCTGCAGCGAGATGGGTCCGATCTTCTGGGCCGCTCCGGCGGTGGCATTGTACGGCTGACCGTAGGAGGCCACGTCGCTCGTTCCGTTGAGCTCGGCCAGGGCGGTGGTGAGGAAGTCTCCCGGATCTGCCGTCGACCACTGGTGGATCGTCGTCGGTGTCTCGTCGGGGGACGAAAATATGGCGGCCAAGCCCACAGTCAGGAGAGCCACGACGACAATGGCGATCACGACCTCCTTGAGCAGGTCGTACCGGATGGTGGGGCCGTTCCAATCGGCGTCTTCGGGAAGAGCGGCGGCGGCGGCCAGCGACACCTGCCCCGGGCGAACCTCGGAATCGTTCATCGGACGTCCTCGAGCGTGCCGTCCCTGGCCACCGTGGGGTCTGGTCCCGTGGAGATCCCGTGCATGGCCGATCGACGGCGCTCGGCAAGGGGATGGACGACCCCGCGCCGACGGACGAGCAGGACATGGAAGGCGACGAAGGCGATGACGACGGCGGGGAGGAGCAGAACGTGCCACAGCAACATCTGGCCGAAGTTCAAGACGTTGAAGAAGGCGCCGATCCCGACAGAGTTGAGCCCGTCCTTGGCTTGGGTGGCGATCCATTGGGCGTCAAAGTTCTGCTGGGAGATGTAGCCGGTGAAGGCGGCACCGACGGACATGACGAAGCAGATGACCCCGGTCACCCAGGTGGCCCGGCGCCTCCCGCGCCATGCCGCCATGAAGAACTTGCCCCACAGGTGGATGACCATGAAGAAGAAGAAGAGCTCCACGCTCCACAGGTGGATGCTGTTGATGAACAACCCCACCTTGGAGACGTGCCACCAGGACGGGCCCTTCCACACGAGAAGGACACCCGAGGCGATGATCATGAACAATGCGGCGACGGTGAGGACGCCGAAGACGTAGATCCAGCTGGCCACATAGCTGGGCTGCCGGTCAGGGAGGAGCTTGCCCGGTGGGAAGGTCCGCATGGCGGCACCGCGGACCCGGGCCGTCCACATGGCTTCATCGCCCGGTTCCGGCGCCGATGGCGGAGCCGTCGTCTCCGTTTCCGATCCCACGAGGTCGGTCATCGTCCGCTCCTCTTGCCTGACCGGAAGGGCAGGAAGAGGGCCGCCACGAAGACGACCACCATGGAAAGGATCACGATGCCATTGGCCAGGGACAATTGAATGAATCCCCAGTGCAGGTAGTGCCCCGGATGACCGAGATTTACGATGCTCGCGTCCACGTCGTCAATCTCCTGATCGAGAGAACCGAGGCGCCGGCTGTGGGCGCAGGTCGATGGACACGTCACCTTTGACCGTGGAGCCTTCTGGCTCGACGTCAACCGGGGACGGGCTTGTGGTTGGCATAGGAAAATCCTCCGTCACGTCACGCTGGGGCCCGGCGTGAAGGAAGCGGGGTCCAGGATCCCTTCAGCACGGTTACGGTACTCCATACCATCGCCCGGATCACGGAATGGGAGTGCGACCTGCGGCTCGTGACGCAAGATCGGCGAGTGGAGGATCACGCCTGTCTCCTCGAGACCCACAACCGCTCGACACCCGCCTCAACCGCATGCCTCGCTCCTCACTGTCCGCGTTGACGGCGCACCCCGCCAAGCGCCTTCTTGGTGCTTTCCCCGTCACCGTACGGGGACCACTCCGACCGGCCTAGGGTCAAAGGTCCCACTTTCCCTCGGCCGTCCTCTGGCCGCCCCGGCCATGCCCGATCGAGGACCGGGCACCTTCGACGGTGCGTGGTGGGTAGCCGCCTTTGCGGAGTGACCTTCGGCTCTAGTCTTTGGCGACCCGTCGCTCTCACACTGGGAACATGGTGCTTGACTCCGACCCCCGTCGAGGCCAACCAGGAGGACGGCCCCTGGCGCTGGTGGGGGGAATCGTCGCCGCGTCGGCGGTGGCCGGTGCTGTGGGTCTCGCCACGGGGTCGATCGATCTCGGGACCACGATCAAGAATCGCCTGCCCTTCGGCAGTCCGGTCTTTGCCGGGATGGCACTCACCGGAATCGTGGGAATGCCGATGGCGGTCGCGGCCGTCCAGGGCTGGCGAGAGACGAGAAGATCGTCAGCGTTGACAACCATGGCGGGGGGACTTCTGATGGGTTGGATCGTCGTCGAGTTGGCCGTCATCCGGGTCTTCTCACCTCTCCAGCCGATCTGCTTCCCCGCCGGTGCCGGCGTCGCCTTCCCCGGCCTCCGTCACTGGCACCGAACCGGATATCTCAGGTGGAAGGACGACGATCGTGAGTGACGTGGCCGAATGGTTGATGGACAACCGCGAACGTCTTGAGGACATCGCTCGCGCCACGACCATGGCGCCCCGAGTCGTCCACCTTGTCGCCGTCCTCACCTTGGCCGGGCTCTCCGATGTCCAAGTCCGCGACGAGCTCGCCGCGATCGGTTCACGCAGCGAGATCCACGTCCCCGCCAAAGACCTCGAGCGCGTCCTGGCGTTGGTTCGGTCCCTCCCAACACCGGGAAACCAGGCGGAAGGCGAGGGCCGACAGCCAGCGCCATGACGTGCGAGAGCGCCGCCGCTCAGGGCACGGCGTCGGGTGGAAGCCATCTTCGCTGTGGGTCGCCGTCTTAGGATCGCCAGACAGGGCCCCGGTCGGTGAGGGCACGAAGCGATGGTGACATGACCGCCAGATCGGCAATCAGGACAACGGGACTCTCCAAGCGCTACGGCGGCGTCGTCGCCTTGCGCGACCTCGATCTGGAGGTCTCCGAAGGCGAGGTGGTGGGTTATCTCGGTCCGAACGGATCAGGGAAGACGACGACCATCCGTTTGCTTCTCGGACTGATCAGGCCCACATCAGGTCGTGCCGAGATCTTCGGACTGGATTCTCAGAGCCAGTCCGTCGAGGCACATCGCCGGCTGTCCTACGTTCCGGGTGAAGCCAGTCTCTGGCCGGGACTCACCGGGGCGGAAACCCTTGATCTCCTGGGCACGGTACAGGGCTACGTGGACCGGCGTTATCGTGACGAACTCGTCGACCGATTCTCCTTCGACTCCTCCAAGAAGGTCCGCTCGTATTCCAGGGGTAACCGCCAGAAGCTCATTCTGATCGCGGCATTGATGACGCGTGCGGATCTTCTCGTCCTCGACGAGCCGACGTCCGGCCTCGATCCCCTGATGGAGCAGGCGTTCCGCGTCTGCATCCATGAGGCTCGTCAACGGGGGCAGACCGTGTTCCTTTCTTCCCATATCCTGAGCGAGGTCGAGGCCCTCTGCGACCGCGTGGCAATACTCAGCGAGGGGTCACTGGTCGAGATGGGAACCATGGCGGAGTTGCGCCACCTCTCCGCCCTCACCGTCGAAGTCACCTTCGAGGGCCCGATTCCCGACCTCACAGCGATCGAGGGCGTGAGCGCCATCGAGACGGCCGGGCGTGCCCTGCGCTGCCAGGTACGTGGATCCATCGAGCCGCTCCTGCAGGTCTTGGCGCGTTCGGGTGTTCGCGAGTTGCTCAGTCACGAGCCGTCTCTGGAGGAGTTGTTCCTGGCTTACTACGGCCGTTCGCCGGAGACGGAAAGCGCTCCCACCGATGCCGGCTGAGGCTGACGCCCCGGCTCCAAGAAGGAACCGGCGCTCCTCCTCGATGGTGGTGGCCCGCCTGACGGCCAGGAAGGCGGCTCGATCCGGAGCGTGGTGGGGCTACTTCTTCGGCCTGTGCGTGGCCTCCTCGGCATTGACATACCTGTCCAGCTACCCGACGCCCGCCTCACGCCAGAACCTGGTGGCGAGCTTCGGATCGAACTCGGCCCTGGCCGCTCTCTTCGGACCGGCTCATGAACTCCAGACCGTCGCCGGGTTCACGGCCTATAAGGTCCTGGGCTTCTTAAGCATCGTCGGTGGGGTGTGGGGCTTGTTGACCGGCACCCGCCTGCTTCGGGGGGAAGAAGACGCCGGTCGCTGGGAATTGCTTCTGGCCGGTCAGACCACCCGAAGGGCGGCGGCGGGCCAGGCGCTCACCGGCCTCGGCGCCGGTCTCGGCGCACTCTTCTTCCTGACCGCTCTGGTAACGGTTGTGACCGGGCGCTCATCCAAAGTGCACTTCGCCGTGGGCGAGGCGTTGTTCTTTGCTCTGGCCCTCGTGTGCAGCGCCGCCGTGTTCCTGGCAGTCGGGGCTCTGGCCAGCCAGCTGGCGGCCACCCGCCGGCAGGCGGCCGCCTACGCCGCCTACGCCTTCGGTGCCTGCTTCGCCCTACGCACAGTTGCCGATTCAGGTGTCGGTCTCGACTGGCTTCGTTGGGCGACACCGCTCGGATGGGTGGAAAATCTCCAGCCCCTGACCGCGTCCGACTGGGTCCCGCTCATTCCCACGGCCGGGCTTGTCACCCTGCTCGCCGGCGCCACCGTCTACCTGGCAGGAACGCGCGATCTCGGCGCCTCGACCGTTCCCGACCGCTCGTCCGGCCCGGTGGGCCCGGGCACGTTCGGCGGTTCATGGAGCCTCACCGTCCGGCTGATCCGCTCGACCGTTGTCGCCTGGGCCGCCGCCCTGGGGGCGGCAGCACTCATTTTCGGGTTCATCGCCAAGCCCGCCGGCAAGGCGCTGTCCGGATCGAACAGCATCAACCGCGTCCTCTCGAAACTCGGAGCACACGGCGCCGGGGCCGATGCCTATCTCGGTGTGACGTTTCTCATGATGGCCATCATGTTGGCCTTCGTGGCCGCCGGACAGGTCATCGCCATCCGGACCGAGGAAGCCGATGGACATCTCGACCACCTCCTGGTACGTCCGATGTCGCGCTGGTCGTGGTTGGGAGGCCGCGTCCTGGTGGCTGCCTTCGTTCTCGTCATGGGCGGCGCCGCGGTGGGCGTGTTCGCCTGGCTCGGTGCCGTCAGTGGGGATGCCGGATCGGCCTTCTCAACCATTGTCACCGCGGGACTCAACATGGTGCCGCCAGCGCTCTTCGTGCTTGGCATCGGCGTCTTCGTCATCGGAACCTGGCCCCGGGCCACCACGATCGCCACCTACGGTGTCGTCGTCTGGTCGATTCTGGTCACGGTTATCGGGGGCTTTTCCAACAAAGACCATTGGTTGCTCGACACCTCGGTGTTCCACCAGATGGCGCCGGCGCCGG
>DATLQU010000009.1:0-23317 GCA_035535015.1 Acidimicrobiales bacterium
CATCGCCATCATCATCTGCTGGGTGGCCGGGGGCCTTCTCACCTCCATCCTCGACCGCTACAGCCGGGAGGTCCGGCGCACCCAGGCCTTGAAGCTCCTGGCCGCCGCCCGCCGGCCCCCGCCGGGAACCGAACCCGGGGCACCGCCGCCGTCGGCGCTCGAATAGCGCATCAGCCGTGCGCCGGTGCCGACCCGCCGCCGGCCATCGACAGCGGCCGCCCTCCGGCAGCACAACGCAACGGGTCCGAACCGGGAAGACCAGTGGTCGTGACCCGAAGATCGCTCAAGGCGCATCAGAAACCGGCCGAAGAGTGACGAGCGCACCGCACTGACGGTGGTCGCCGAGCGCGAAGGGAGGGCGACGCTAGGCATGACGGTGATTCCGACTTCATCGACGTCGACACCTCCCGTCGTCAGCTTCGGTCTCGAATCGGGGCTCAACACCCAGCAGATCATCCAGGCTGAGCTCCAGCCCTACCAGCAGCCCGAGACGAATCTGAAAACGGAGCAGACCACTCTCAACACGCACGTCACCGAGTACCAGACGATCAACAGCGACCTGGTCGCGCTCCAGACGGACGCGTCGAGCCTGGCCGTCAACAGCGGCTGGAACGCCCGTCAGGCGACGTCGACCGACAACAGCATCCTGACGGCGTCGGCCGCACCGGGAACACCGTCCGGCTCACTGCAGCTCGTGGTGAAGCAACTAGCCACCGCCAGCTCCCTCGTCTCGACCGGCACGGTCACGTCCACCTCGCAGATCGTGGATACCCAACCGTCGTTGCTGGTGTCCCAGGCCGGTGTTCTCGGGTTTACCGCTCTGGCCTCGGGGACGGGCCTGACGCTCGGCTCGCACACCATCGAGGTCACCCAGTCCTCGCAGGCCGCCTCGACCACCGGCACTCTCGCCCTTGGTTCGCAGACGTCGGGGATCGGCATCACCGCCGGGAGCAATGACACACTGTCGGTGACGGTGAACGGCACGTCCTACAATCTCACCATCTCCCCCAGTGCCCCCGGTGGTGACAGTGGTACCGCCCTTCTCACGGCTCTGCAGAGCGCCATCTCGACAGCCGGCGCCTCCGGCGTTCTCCAGGCCGGTTACGACGCCAACGGAAATCTGATCCTCTCCACCGTCAACCAAGGCTCGACCCAAAGCCTGCAGGTGACGGGGGGCGACGCCCTCGCCACCCTCGGACTGTCCATCATGAGCGGCGCTGCCACCGGAGCGGACGGCGTGGTCACCGTCGACGGGACCTCCAACACGTTGACCACTGTCACCGCCGGTGGGCCCGTCACTTTGAACGGCGCCGGTGGAGAACAGGTCACCGGCACCATCGAGTCGACGTCGGCTCAGAGCCAGGCGAACTCGTCGCTTCTCAGCACCGGCTCGGTCACCGCCACCAACATCTCCACCGGCAACGGTTCGCTCTCCGACATCGTGGCCAACATCAACTCGGCCGACCTGGGCATTACCGCATCAGCCGTCCAGACCGGCTCCAATCAGTTCCTCTTCCAGCTTTCCTCTTCCACCACCGGCACGGACTCGGCGTTGTCGGTGGACCCGAGTGCCTTCGCCGGCTCGTCGCTCGGAACGATGAACGTGGCCTCGGTGGGTAAGAACGCCATCGTCCTGGTCGGTGGCACCGGTGGCTTCGCCTTCCAGTCCCAGACCGACACCGTGAGCGGGCTTCTCCCCGGACTGACCATCAACCTGGTGGCGGCCAGTGCCAACCCGGTGACGGTGAACGTGGCTCCCGATGCCGGCGCCATGACGAGCGCGGTGAAGAACCTGGTCGCCGACGCCAATGCCGTGCTCAACGACATCCAGACGAACGCCGGCTACAACGCCCAGACGAAGACCGCCGGTCCGCTGATGGGATCGGCCGTGCTCCAGACGATCACCAACGAGGTTCAGGCCATCATCGCCTCGGTCTCGGGATCGTCGACTCTCGGCAACGCCCTGAACATCGGCATCAGCCTGGCCAGCGGACAGGTCCAGTTCAACCAGTCCACCTTCGCCGCCGCCTTCGCCAAGAACCCCTCCCAGGTGGCAGCCATGTTCACCCAGGACGGGACGTTCTCGCCGAGTGCACCGTCGTACACCGGAGAGGTGTCGCTCTCCTTCGCCGGCAACAGCACCAAGGCCGGCTCCTACGACGTCCAGATCAGCCAGTCTGCGGCCCAGGCCACCGACACCGGCGCCGTCCTCGCCGGCGGCACCGTCAGTGCCGCGGAACAGCTCACCGTCTCCATGGGCAGTAATTCCGCCCAATACAGCACCACCGCCGGTGAATCCCTCACCTCGGTGGCGGCCGGCTTGAACGCCGCCTTCGCCGCCGCCGGCATGTCGGTCTCCGCCCAACTGGTGAACGGCGGCCAGCAGCTCGTTCTCACCTCCGACGACTACGGCAGTAAGTCGTCGTTCACAGTGACCTCGACCAACTCGGGGGCGGGGACCACGGGCCTCACCGGGACGTTCGCCGGATTGGACGTGGCCGGAACCATCAACGGCGTCGCCGCCACCGGAGTGGGACAGTTCCTCAGTGCTCCGCTGTCGGACCCCACCCTGGCCGGGATCTCGGTCCAGGTAACGACCCCGAACATCTCGTCGCTCACCGATCTGGGGTCACTGCACTACCTGCCGGGCATCGCCCAGTCGCTCACTTCTCTGGCCGGCGCCATGTCCGATCCCACCCAGGGCGAGATCACGCGGACCATCAAGAACCTGCAGGACCAGTCCACCGGTCTCAACAGCCAGATCGCCTTCTACGCCAACATCGTGGCCCAGGAGCAGCAGATGCTTTTGGGCCAATTCGCCAAGCTGGAACAGACTC
This sequence comes from Acidimicrobiales bacterium, assembly GCA_035535015.1. Classification (GTDB taxonomy): domain Bacteria; phylum Actinomycetota; class Acidimicrobiia; order Acidimicrobiales; family UBA8190; genus Palsa-661. The sequence continues at coordinate 2,838 of DATLQU010000009.1, forward strand.
TGGGAACGCTCAAAAACCAGAGTTCGGCGCTGGCCGGGGAGCTGGCACAGATCGCCGCCAACCACCCGTAACGTCGGAGGCCCGGACACAACATGACCACCTCTCAGACGGAGAAATTGCGCGAGCGCTATCTCGCCGAGGCCATCGAAACGGCTCAGCCGGCTGTCCGCCTCACCATGCTGTTCGACGCTCTCGAACTCGACCTCCGCCGCGCTGACGCCGCCTTTGACACGAACGACCTGAAGGCCATCAACGACAATCTCGTCCACGCCCAGGCGATCCTCCTGACCTTGCGCGACACCATCAAGCCCGAGTTGTGGGAGGGCGCACCGCGGCTGATCGCCCTCTACGACTTCTTTCTGGCCGAGTTGCTCCGGGCCAACCTGGACAAGGATCGCCAACGCGCCGCCGATGTCGCCGTGCTGATCGGTCAGGTCGGCGGCGCCTGGCGCAAGGCAGCGGAGACCGCGGTCGTCACCGGAGAGGAGCGCGTCGGTGGGGTGGCCTGAATTCCTCGACGAGGTCGAGCACCGGCTGGTCGACACCGACCGGATGCTCATCACCGGCGGCCCGGGCGTATCCCCCTTCGTGATGCCGGACGACCTCGGTCCCTTGCCGCCCGAACTGCAGGAGAGGGCGACCCGGGCCCTGCGGACCACGATCGCCAAACAGGTCGAGGTGGAGACAGCCCGTGACCTCATGGCCGGCGCCCTGCGCCAGGGCCGCGTGGAAACCCGGGAGCCGGCGGCCTATTTCGACCGCAGAGTCTGAACGCCGCGTCGACAGCTACAGCTTGACGTCGATGCCCCGCTGGCGGGAATAGCCGTCGCCGATGGTTCCCCGGTAGCGGTCGATGGAATCGATAGCCCGGTCCGGCTGATCGACGGCCGCCACCGGGGACTGACGGGTGCGTCGACGACGTTCCTGGAGACGGCGCCGCTCCCGGCGCCGCACCCCGGCGGCGCCCGTCACGGACTCGTCGAACTCGGTGATGACCTGGGCCAGCAAGGAATAGGCCCGCTCCACCAGGGCGACGGCTTCATAGTCCGACGTGGTGCTCTCCGCCTTGGCCAAAAGTTTGGAAGCCGTCTCAACCTTTGCCTGGTTCATCGGGTCCCTTCTCGGGGAGTTCATACAGACGAGCCCGTTCAACGTTTTCACAGCCCTGGCGCTTGGGGGTCGCACACCCCAGGGTGTTGGGAATCTGTTGGGAGGCGCCAGGCACGACCATGGGCGGCCCCGCCAAAGGCCACTCCAGATCACTCCGCCTTCAGCCGATGACGCTCTGAACAGACCCCCCCCCAGCCCCCCAGCCCCCCACGGAGACACGGACATGGCGAGCGGCGGACAGACAGATCGAGAAGGTGGAACGTCCCGGCCGACAGAACCGTCACGGACGACACCCCGGTCACGGACGACACCACAGTCACGAACGACACCACGGTCACGAACGACGCTGGTGATCGATCATTTGCTCTCACGCGAACCGTCCACCGCCGAAGAGCGCCGGACATCAGGGAAAGCCGACCGGCGATCTCCCAAGTCGGCGTCGACGTCGGTCAGCGCCGTTCTGCATCAGACGTCGGCCACCGTCCTCGGCGCCCACCTGGCATGGCTGGTGGCCCGGGGCCAGCGGACCGGCCAGCTGTCGGCGCAGCGCGTCATTCTCGAGGACCAGGCTCGGGTGTTGATCTACGCGTTGGACGAACGGGGCGAGAAGGACATCATGGCGCGATCCATCGGCGCCTTCTGGAACCCCGACGACGTGGCCGACGACGACGACGCCATCCTCGGTTACGCGTCGGCTCTGGGCCTGGCCACCGCCGACGAGCCGGACCATTCCCCGTACGTGGCGCTGGCCAAGAGCGCCGGCGTGGCCACCACCGAGATCCTCGACCAGCGGGGCGCCTCGGCCGATCGACGCCACGTCGGCTGAGGAGTCCCTCGTGTCTAGGCCTGCTCCACGGTCTCGAGCACCGTGGTCATGCCCACCGTCCAGGTGAGGGCGTCCAACGCCGCCACCCGGAGAACGTCCTCACGGATGGCGCTTCGGACGGCCAGTTCGGGTCGGCCCAATTGATAGTCGGCCACGTCGGCGATGAGCCGGCCCAGGGGGCCCTCGCCGGTGAGGACGGCAGCGCTGAGCTCTTCGTCGAGGGGCAGGGTTTCGACGATCTTCTGGATGGGCATCCCGAGCACGATGTCGAGGGTGGAGAGCAGGCCGGCGGTGTAACAGGCGTCCTGCTTGCAACCGACTTCTTTGGCCAGAAGCTCACTCATCCGCGCCCGCATGAGCACCGATGCGATCTGCTCCTCCGAGGCCTTCCCGTCGTCGGTCAACAGCAGCAGCGCCACCCAGCTCTGCAGACGGCGCCAGCCCACCAGGACCAGGGCCTGGCGGATGGTACGGACCGTCCGTCGCATTCCTCCGGCCGCCCCGATGCCCGCCAACTGGAGGACCTGGTGCGTCATGGCCGGATCACTGCGGATGATCTCCTCGATCTCGCCGATCGGGCATTCGGCGTCGAGCAGACGGGCCGACATGCGCAGCCCGGCCAGACGTCCGGGAGACGGCGGACCACCCGGTGTGGCGTGGGAGCGCGAGAGCAGGTAGCCCTGGAAGTAGTCGAATCCCAGGGATTCGCACCGTCCGAGCTTGGCCGGGGTGTCGACGTTCTCAGCGATCAGTTCGACCTTGAACCGTCGGCAGTCGGCCAGCAACTGGGGAAGACGTTCGCGTTCGACGGCTTCGGCATCGATCTTGACCACAGAAGCCATCTCGAGAAGCTGGTCGAAGAACTCCGTATCGTGGACATCGTCGACGGCGATCGTGTAGCCGCTGTCCTTCAGACGTCGGCAGCCGGCCAGATCGGTCTCGCCGTCGATCAGGCCGCCGCGAATCTCGACCACCACCCGGTCCGGGGACGCCAGGATCGGCGTCTCCCCCGTCACGATGGCCCGGCTGGCATTGCAGAAGGCCCTCTTGGTCCCCACCAGGTCGGCGAGGTTGTCGGCCCCCGAGCCGAGGATGTGCTCCGGCGACCTGTGACCGACGGACCCGACGGACCCGACGGAGGTGTCGGAGGTGTCGGTGTCGAGGGTCTGGAAGAGCAGTTGGTAGGCCTGGACCGTCAGGTCGCGATCGAAGATCGGTTGACGCCCGACCAGAGTTTCGACAACAGCCACAGACGGTTGCTCCTTGTCCTCAACGCGTGGTCGTACCGTCCATGACCGTGAAGACGGGTGCCCCCCGCCGGGGTGCCCGCCACGCTCGCCGCACAGAGTACAGCCGACGGTTCGGCCTGTCCCCTGAGGCCGTCCACCCCTTGTACGGTGAGCCGTTGCCGGGGCCCCGGACCGCCCCGGCGGCCCCGCGGGTCGGCCTCGACACCGCCCCCGTCGCCCTCGCCGTCTTCGAGCCGGGGGCGTCGGGACCCCGTCGGTTCCTGGCCCGGCTGGGAACGAGCCGGACGGTCGTCCTAGGCCTGCACGGCCGGCCCCTGAAACTGAAAGGCCTAGTCTCGGTCAGTCTGGGGAGCGTCGCCGGCATGATGCTGGCCCAACCCTTCGACATGGTGACCTTTGTGGCCCCGCTCTACGGCCTGGTCGTCGGGGGGGTGGGGGCGGGCGCCGGCTGGGTGGCCGTCAGCCGTCGACGGGCGGTGACCATCGACGTCGAGCAGTGGCGTCCGCAACTCGACGCCATCGGTCGGATCCTCCACAACGCCGACCGTATCGGTCAGCCCTTCGTCTCCCCCGTGGCCCTGCGGACCGCGCTGCATTCGGCGCTGTGGCACGCCATCGGGGCCGCCGACCACGCGGGCGGCGCCGACGTCCTGGCCGCCTTCGACGAACAGCTGACGGCCCTTGATCAGGCCACCGAGGCCACCCTGGTCGAGCTCGAGTCACCGTCCATCGCCGCCCGGAAAGCAGATGTGTCCGACCGGCTCGCCGCCGCCGTGCGCGATTTGGGGCCGGCGCCTTCCCCGGGATCTCTCGCTCCACAACGATTCGACGCACAAGGACCCGATGCCGCTCGAGGATCCGATGCCGCTCAAGATCAGACGCCCCCGGTCGATGCCGGTAATGGCGCGTCGTCCCCCGACAGGTCGGAGCTAACACGGTGACAATCGATCCTCCCGGTCCGGGCTGGTGGCTCGCCTCGGACGGTCAGTGGTACCCACCCGAGCTCCACCCTGAGGCGACGACCCCGTCCGACGCCGCAGTGGCAACCTCGCCAGCAGCGTCGGCGGCGGCCGAACCGTCGGGCGCAGCGGCCGCCACCGACGTGCACGGCGGCGCCGGACCGATCGGGGCGGGCGGCGGCGGCGGACCTCATCCCGGGTGGTGGAGAGCGGCGAACGGGCACTGGTATCCCCCCGATCTGCGGATCAGCAACCCCGGTGCTCTGCTGCCGTTGGCCCGGACGCTGAAGGACGACCGGTCGACGACTCGGGCGGCCATGACCACGTCGGCCTTCGGCCGCGGCAGGGGAAACGACTTCGCCGGCTCCACACCGGCGCGGGGATCGCGTCGATTCTCCGCCAAGACGGTCACCCAGATGGTCTATCGGGCGTCACAGATCCTTCAGGGCAAGCCCCCCGACGGGTGCTGACCGTCCGGCCATCCGGCCTCCGACGCTATGCCACCAAGGCGCTCGTCGGACGCTGGTGCACCTTGCCCGAGGCCTTCACCATGGCCGGGAGGGTGTAGATGAAGGCGAGGACCCGAGCCACGGCCACGTAGAGCTCCTTGGGGACGAAGGAATCGATCTCACAGGCGGCGTAGATGGCCTGGGCCAACGGCCGGTCCTCGATGATGGGCACCCCGTGGGCGGTCGCCTCGGCCCGGATCCGCAGAGCCACCTCGTCAGATCCCTTGGCCACCACCTGGGGGGCGAGTCCCCGTCCGGCCTGGTAGCGCAGGGCCACGGCGAAGTGGGTGGGGTTGGTGATGACGACATCGGCGCCGGCCACGGCGGCCATCATGCGTGACCGGCTGAGCCGCATCTGCTTGCGGCGGACCTCGCGCTTGAGCAGCGGGTCACCGTCGGACTGGCGGTGTTCCTCTTTGACCTCCCGCTTGGTCATCTTGAGGCTCTTGTTGTGGCGGTGGCGTTGGACGGCGTAGTCGCCGATGGCGAGGACGAGGCCGATGACGGACACGTCGCGGACGAGGCCGAGCATGGTGGAGCCGGCGTAAGCCACCACCGGGGACATGTCGACCGGTTGGGTGCCGACAAGCTTGTCGCCCAGACTAAAAAGGACCTTGTAGGCCATGAGGACGAGGACGGAGATCTTCACCAGCTGCTTGACCAACTGCCAGAGCGAATTGGCCGAGAAGAGACGCTTGAGACCGGCCATCGGATTGATCCGGTCGAACTTGGGCGCCGCCGCCTGGAGGGAGAAGAGGCCTCCGGTCTGGGCCACGTCGACCAGAACGCCGAGGGCGGCGAAACCACCGGCGACGGGGAGGACGAGCACGACTACATCCCGCAGGCCGATCTGGAGGATCTGGACCGCACCCGACACGCTCGGGTTGGTCATGACGTTGGCCACACGGCCGAAGAGATCGGTCATCCGGGCCTGGCCGGTGCGGATCACGACGGGAAGCAACATGGAGCCCACCAGCGCCACGATCCAGCTCGAGACTTCTTTGGAGAGGGCGACCTGGCCCTTCTTGCGCGCCTTCGACTTGCGTTTGGCGGTGGGCTTTTCGGTCTTGTCGTCGTTCTTACCCACCGGTCAGCCACCACCCCTCAAGATGCCGGCCATCTCAGTGGCCACCGACGAGGGCACCGGTATCCTGGATGGCCCGGAGGACGAGGTTGTCGACGTAACCGGGGAGGACCCTGATGCCGATGGCCACGAAGAGCAGCGACATCAAACCCTGGATGGGGAAGCCGAGGATCCAGACGTTCACCTGGGGAGCGGCCTTCGAGAGCATGGCCAGGCTGATCTGGGTGGCGAAGAGGACGACGATCAGCGGGGCGGCGATCTCCAGGGTGGCGGTGAAGAAGGTGGCGAGGTCAGCGGTGAGAACATTGGAGGCGGCGGCCGAAGACGACAGGGTGAGGCCGGCGGCGCCGAACGAGGTCTCGAAGCCGCGGACGAGGAGGAGTTCGCCGTTGGTGACGAACAGCAGGACCATGGCCACCTGCTCGTAGAACTGGCCGATCATGGGGGTCTGATTCTCCGACAGGGGGTCGACAGCCGGCGGGAGGTTGAGACCGCCGAAAAGGTCGATGAGGCCGCCGGCGGCGGTGACGGCGCTCAAGAGGATGCGGATGCACAGGCCCATGGCGGCGCCGGTGAAGATCTGGAGGACGATGGCTCCGACCAAGCCGGCGGTGTCGGTCGGGACGTGGCCGTGGGAGATCTGGGGAACGGCCAGGATGCCGAGCCCCCCGGCAATGCCGACCAGGGCCATGGAAGGGATCGTCTGGCGGGAAGAGAAGGGCGGGACGACGACCAGCCAGGCCAGGGCCCGGATGAAGGCCAGGAAGAACGCCAGCAGCCAGATGGGGTTGACGTTCAGGTCCACGGGCTTGTCCCGCCACTCAACTGCCGAGGAGGCTGCCGGCCTGGTTCCAGAGCTGCTGGATGTAGGCGGTGAACTGACCGAGCATCCAGTGGCCGGCGATCATGAAGACGAGAGCGATACCCACCAACTTGGGGACGAAGGTGAGTGTGACCTCCTGGATCTGAGTCACCGACTGGAACAGCGAGACGACGAGGCCGATGACCAGGCTGGTGAGCAGAATCGGGAGGGCCAACTCCGCGGTCATCTTCATCGCCCCGGAAGCGATGTCCATCAGGTGGCCTTCGTTCAACGGAAGCTGACCACCAGGGAGTGGGTGACGAGCACCCAGCCGTTGACCATGACGAAGAGGAGCAGCTTGAACGGGAGAGAGACGAGGGTCGGTGGGAGCATGACGACACCCATCGACATGAGGGTGGAAGAGACGACGAGGTCGATGATGAGGAAGGGGATGAAGATGACGAAGCCGATGATGAAACCGCTCTTCAGCTCCGACAGGAGGAACGCCGGAATGATGGCGGCCAGGGAGGCGTCCTTCGGCGTCGTCGGATGTTCTTTGTCCACCGAGGTTGTGAGAGCGAGTTCCTCATTGCCCGTCTGCTTGAGCATCCAGGTCTTGAGCGGCCCCTGAGCCGAGTGGTACGCCTGGGTGATCGTCTGCTTGCCGTGGAGATAGGGCTGCAGGGCGTCGTGATTCATCTGGTTGAGGGTGGGGGCCATGATGAAGAGGCTGAAGATGAGGGCCAGTCCGGCGATGACCTGGTTGGGGGGCGTGGACTGCAGGCCGAGGGCCTGACGGGTCAGGCCGAAGACGATGACGATCCGGGTGAAGCCGGTGAGGAGGATCAGCAGCGACGGGGCGATGGCCAGCAGGGTGAGGGCGATGATGACGAGGACGCTCGTCGACGGCTTGCTCAGGCTGTGGCCCAGGTTGATGTTGATCGAGGAGCCGGTGGCGGCCAGGAACGAGTTCATGACGCCGTCCGTTGCCGGGTGGTCACGCGCGACGCACGGTGCGGACGCGTATCTGCTCGATGGCCGATCGCCAGGCCGGCGCGTTGGTCGCCGTTCCCGGCCCGGTCGAGCCCACAGCCACGGCGAGAGACCCCGAGGTGAGCGCGGCCGGTGAGGCGGCGGCGGAGACGAGCGGAAGGCCGGCGGCCGGCTCAGGAGTGGACCCGACGGAGACGACGACGGGCTCGGTGGTATCGACTTCTCCGAGCAGGGTGACCTGACGCTGGGTGACGCCGAGCAGATAGGTCTGTCTCCCCGCCGTCACCATGGCCACCTGGACGCCCTTGCCCAGGCTCTGACGACCGACAACGGAGACACCGGCCTGGCGCGGGCCGTGAGCCAGGGCCCGTCCGCCGCGGCCCTGGACGAGGCGGGAGGCCACTTTGATGAGGACGATGATCACGGCCAGGCCGATCACCATCTGGACGAGCAGAGACGAGGCCGAGACGTTCTGCGCCCCGGTGATGCCGTGTCCGGCCGTGGCGTGATGGGCGACGGTGGTGGCGTGATGGGCGACGGTGGCCGGACCGGTGGTCGGTGCCGGGTGGCCGAGGGCCAGCGATCGGGGCGGTGGGGCCACGTCGTCAGGCTCCCTGGGTCTCGTCGGTGCCGCTGTCGATGGCCGTGATCCGGACGCCGAGCTCGTCATCGACCACGACCACCTCGCCGTGGGCCAGCAGGGTGCTATTGACATAGACGTCGACGGGCGAGCCGACATGGCGGTCGAGCTCGACCACGCTCCCCGGTCGGAGGCTCAGGAGGTCCTTCATGAGCAGGCGGGTGCGACCGAGTTCGACGGTGACGGCGAGCTCGACGTTGGAGAGTGTCTCGAGCGGTCGCATGGCCACGCGGCCGGCGTCGGGCTCCGGCAGAGGAGGCGTGGCCGGCTCGATGGCCGGAGCGTCGAGAGGATATTCGGCCACGGCGCCGGCGGTCGCGCCGACGACAGCGCCGGCACCTGTGTTTTCGTCGTTCACGATTCCTCCGTCATTGCGATTGGATGACCATGCATGCGATCGACTTGCCCTGGCTGGTGGGAACGACGTCGCAGTAGTGGGCGCCGCCGACACTCAGGACGATGGGGAGATCGCGACCCCGGTGCAGGGGCACCACGTCGCCGGGGACCAGACTGAGCAGCTCCTCGGGGGAGAGCAGGACCTCGGGCCAGTGGACGCGGATCTCCACGTCGGTGACGTGGAGCCGTTCGCGCAACCGGGTCGGGGCCTCACCGCCCTCTTCGGACTCGACCTTGTCGAGCCGCTCGATGGCGTCGAGGATGGGGAGGAGGACGACCAGCGGCATGCAGATGCTGGCCATCTGGGTAACCGCTTCGTTCAGCTCGACCCGGATGCCGACCAGGAGACACATCTCGCTGCCGTTCGAGCCGGGCAGGTACATGGCCGACGAAACCGAGGAGATGGCTCCCATGGAGACGGCCATGGCCGGTGAGAAGGCCGGAGGCATTTCCGTCAGGACACTGTGGGCCACCTCGGTGACGAGGCGCTGCTCGATCTCTGTCAGGGACCGGTCGGGGATGCTTCCGGTCCCCGGGCCGCCCAGGCGGATCTCGACCAGGGTCATGGCCAACGGGAGCGGGAAGTGGAGGATGATGCGGCCGCCGGTGGGGACGACAGTGGCACCGGTGAGGAAGGTGGGGTCGGGAAGAGCGGCGACGTACTCCTCCCAGCGCTGCTGTTCGAGCTCGCCGATGTCGACCTTGACCGGAGTGCGGAGGGTGCTCGTGAGAGAGCCGGCGATGCGGTGGCAGAGGACCTCGAGGATGGGCTGGAGCAGACGCAGGCGCGCCTTTTCGAGCGCGTCGCGGCGCTGAAAGTCGTAAGGCTTTACCTGTCGTTCCGGATCGGTCAACGTCACCTGTGTCACCACGGGGGTCTCGGGCCGATCCATGGCCACGGGGTCCTCACGCCGTCCTGGCGTCGGCAAAATCATCGACGTCGACCCAGGCAAGCTTGAGCCATTGGCGCCGACAAGAACGCGAACTCCACTGTGTGCGACGGCCACCGGAGCGCCGACCACCAACGGTGAAGACGCGGGCCCTGCCGGCACGGTCGACGTGCCGGCAGGGCCTCAACTCCTCCCGCCCGCTACGCCATCTGGACCAGGGCCTGCAGAGTGTTCGAGGTGGTGGAGACGACCTTGGCGTCGGCTTGGTACCCCTCCTGGGCCTGGATCATGTCGGTCAACTGGGCCGCCAGGTCGACGTTCGAGCCCTCCAGGGCTCCACCGAGCAATGTGCCCCGACCCCCGGTGCCCGCCGTGCCGATGGACGGCTGGCCCGAGTTGGCCGACGCCGAGTACATGAGATTGCCGTCGTCGATGAGGCCGGTGGGGTTGGAGAAGGTGGCCAGAGCCAGCTGGGCGATGGGCTCGGTCAACCCGTTGGAGAAAGCACCGGAGATGACGCCGTCTCCGCCGATGGTGAAGCTTTCGAGAGTACCGGCGGCGTTGCCGTTCTGGGTCCCCAGCTGGGCCGTCTGCTCGCCGCCGAACTGGGTGACTGCGCTGATGGAGCCGGGGCCGGGGAAGGTGACGGCCCAGGTGTCACCGGACGGGAAGGTGTAACCGGGGGGCATGGTGGTCACCGGAACGGTGAAGGACCCGTCGGTATTGGCCGACACGCCGGAGATGGAGCCGATCTCCCCGGTGGTGGGGTCGAAGGTGATGGTGGGGGCCGTGCTCCAGAGTTGGGCCGGGGTGGCGCCGTTGGGCACCGTGCCCTGGACCGTCCAGGCGTTGGCCGTGCCGGCCACGGCACTGAAGGTCAGCGTGAGTGGCACCGTGTTGCCGAGGGAGTCGAAGCCGTTCAAGGTGGTGGTGACGACCGGTGGCGTGCCCGTCCCGCTCCAGGCCGGAAGGTTCCCGCGCATGGTGAAGGAGGTGGTGGCCTGGGCGCTCATGACCTCGCCGTAGGGGATGTTCAGGGATCCCACTGGTGCGTTCGGATCGATGACGCCCTGACCGGTGGCCTGCCAGCCCTGGATGAGCGCCCCGGTCGGAGTGGCCAGGTCCCCATTGGCGTCGAGGGTGAGGTTGCCGGCTCGGGTGTAGTACTGCTGACCTTGCTGATCGGCCACCAGAAAGCCGGATCCCTGAATGGCCACGTCGGTGGGCTGGTTGGTCTGCTGAATGGCTCCCTGGGACTGGTCGTTGGTGACAGCCCCAACACGGACCCCGGCGCCGACGGCGATGGGGTCGATGCCGGCCGACACCCCCTTCGTCGGCGCCGAGGCACCGGCGATCTGTTCGGCCAAAAGGTCGGTGAAGACGGGGTCTTGTGACTTGTAGCCGGTCGTGTCGGAGTTGGCGATGTTGTTGCCGATGACGTTGAGATACGTCTGATTGGCCTCGATCCCCGACACGGCGGCGATGAGCGACTGCTCCATGGTGTGGTTGTCCTTCCTGGTGGGCGTATAGCTATGAACTGGGCGTGGTGGACTGGGTGACCGAGGTCACTTCGTTGAGCGAGAGGTTCTGGGGCTGACCTTGAGCGCCTTGGACTTCGAGGGCGGGAACCCCGGACGAGCTGAGAAGGACTCCGGTGACCTGACCGGTGAGAGGCGTCCCGCCGGCGCCGGGACCGGTGACGGTCCGGCCGATCATCGAATCGGCGGCCACCGTCTGCTCTTCGGCCGACAATGAGGACTGGCTCTGGACGGCGGTGAGCTGGGCGATCTCCGTCATGAACTGGGTGGGATCGGCCGGGTTGGTGGGGTCCTGGTTCTTCAACTGGGCCACCAGCAGCTCGAGGAAGGTCTGCGAGTTGTCCAGTTGGTTGAGGCCGCTGGCCGCCGACGGGCCGGTGTTGGCGGCCGACGAGCCGTTGACGCCGGGGGTGCTCGGGATGGTCGTCATGGGTTGCCTCCAGTACGCAGCGGGAGAGAGATCACAGGTGGAGATCGATGTGGCCGGAACGGGCCGCCGATCCGACGGCGGTCACGGTGGTCGACGGCTCGGGGTCGTCGTCTGCGACGACGGAGCCGTCAGGATTCGGCGTCGGCCGTCCGGCCCGATGGTCGGGGCCGCGGCCGGTGTCGTTGGTCATGAGAACGGTGGCCGAGGAACCGTCGCCGGACAGTTCGTGTCGGAGCAGGGGAAGAGCCTGGCGCAGCGCGTCGCGCGCCTGGTTGTTGTCGGCCGTCAGCTGGACGACGACCTGCTCGGCGTTGACGGTGACGGTGGCTTTGACATTGCCGAGCCCGTCGGGTTGGAGGCCGATGGTGACCTCGTGGGTGCCGTCCTCCGACGACCGCAGGGGAGCCAGGACGGTGACGATCTGTTGGGCCGGGGAGGGTGGTGGCGCCGGTGGATCGGCCAGTGCCGCCACCGTCGTCGGTGTGAGGGTCGGAGCCGAGACTGGTGCCGCTCCCACCGTCGGCGCCGACGTGGACGTGGCCGTTACCGACGACTCCGGCGGTGCGTGGGTCGCGGACGTGGCCGAGGACGTGTCGGTGGCGGCCGGCGGAACCGGCGTTGCGTGGACCGGTGAGCTGGCGGCGGGCACCGTCTCGGAGCCGGCGGTGGCCGACGGCAGGAAGGTCGGTGTGGAGGACGGGTCGGTCGACGGAGTCGACGTGGGGGAAGCCGGGGACGGCGATCCTGCACCCGACCCCGGCGGCGGGGAGCCGGGATCCCGGGGGGCGGAGTCCGATGGCGCCGTGACGGCCGCCGCCGCGGAGCCGGCGGGAAGAAGGGCGGTGGCGACGGCCGTGGCCGTGGCGGACTCGGTCGCCGCCGGAGCGCCTCCGCCCCCGGCCTCGACACCGGGGGTAGCGCCGCCGATGGCGCCCGTCACCGCCGCCACCGCCGCCGCCGCGGTCGCCGGGGTTGCCGGGGTTGCCGCACCGAGCGGACCTGCGGCCGTGACGAGAGCGCTCATTGGCGCGTCCGCCGACGGAGGCGGATCGCCGGTCGTGGTGGCGCCGGTCGTGGTGGCGCCGGTCGCGGCCGATGTGGTCGAGGGGCCGTCCGTGGATGTGGAGCCTGTGGATGAGGAACCTGTAGATGCGGATGCAGGCGGAGGAGAGTCGGGTGACGTAGAGGCAGCCGAGGGGGAGGAGGCGGTACCGGCGGCTGTCCCCGCCGGGTCGGGGGACGGGGCACCGGATGCGAGGGGCGATCGCTCCGGCGTCGTTGCCGACGACGTCGCCATCTGCTTCGGGGGCGTGGGGTGTCGGGCGGGGGGAGGCGTCGACGCCACTGCCGACGACATGGCGGTACCGAAGTCCTCCGCTCCGACGGAGCTGGTGGCGTGTTTACGACCGACACGCGGCTCGTCGGTGCCGACGACGGTGAAAAGGGCGCTGTCGATAGGGCTCACGAGGCGGCTCCCAGCATGCCGAGGATGTTGTTCACGTAGTGGGTGGTCTGCGGGTAGGGCGGGACGCCGCCGTAGTGGGCCACGGCGCCCGGTCCCGCGTTGTAGGCGGCCAGGGCCAGGGGGACCGAGCCGTTGTATTTCTGGAGGTAGCTGCCGAGGAGTTGGGCGGCGCCGTTGATGGCCTCGGTCGGATCGAAGGCGTCGACCCCGAGCCCCGATGCCGTCGAAGGCATCAGTTGCATGAGGCCCTGCGCCCCGGCCGAGCTGACGGCGTTGGCGTTGAATCCCGACTCCTGCTTGGCCACGGCGGCCAGAAGAGAGGCGGGGACACCCGTTGCGGCCGAGGCCGACTCGAAGAGCGGAACGAGGCCGGCGGGGACCCCGAGGCTGCTCGGCATTCCCCCCTCCGACGCCGTCGACGGACCGGCGGCCGGAAGGATCCGGCGGATGGCCGAGGGATCGCCGACCGACTGGATCTGGACGTTCGTGCCCGTGTGGGGGGCGTCGATCATCTGGCCGTTTCCGATATAGATGCCGACGTGGCCCGGTCCGCTGGCGCCGGGCTCGAAGAAGACGAGGTCGCCCGGCTGAGCGTCGGCCAGGCTGCCCACCGCTGTCCCCGCCGTTGCCTGCTCTTGGCTGGTGCGGGGAAGCGAGACGCCGAGGTCGCCGTAGACGCGCTGGACGAGGCCGGAGCAGTCGAGGCCCGTCTGCGGATTGGTGCCGCCCCACTGATATGGAACGCCGAGATACTGCCCGGCGTCAGCCACCACCGCGGCGCCGTTGACCGCCGCACCCAAGCCCGACAGGCTCGGGCCGCTGAGGCCGAGAAGGCTGGCCGTCGGGGGGACGGCGGACGAGGTGGGCGAGTCGGTGGCGGCCGGGGATGAGACGGCATCCGGATTCGCCGCCGCGTTGAGCACGGCGTTGGCGTTGGCCAGGACGCCGGCGAACTCGCCCATCGGGGCGGCCTGCTCAAGGGCGGGACCGATGGCGGAGACGGCGGCGCTGAGCGCCTGCATACGGGCCACCATGGCCGAGGAGTCGAGGGTGGTCATGCCGGAACCTCGATGTCGGGGCGCGGCGGACCTGTGGCCAGGGAATCGGCCAGCCAGCCGGCGATGGCCGACTCGTCGATGGCCGCCATCTCGGCCCGCTGTTCCTCGACGCGCCACTCGGAGCGTCGACGATCGTCGAGGCGCTCCAGGGCGGCGACAAGCTGGGCTGCGGCCGACCATTCGGCTTGACGGGCAGCCGCTTCGTCCGAGGCGGCCTCGACAGCCATGAGGGCGGCGGCCACCGTTGCGGCGCGCCGCTCGATGAGGTCGCGCTCGCGGGCGAAGGCGGCGAGATCCTGCTCGCCGCGGTTGAGCTCGGTCTCCTCATAGCGGACGGCGGCAGCCCGGTAGGCGGCGATGGCTTGGCGGCGGTGATGATTGGCCTGGGCCAGGGCGAAGGTGGCCGCTTCCTCCTGCGCCCGGCGGACGCGGAGGACGGCCTCCAGAGAGAAGTGGTAACGCTTCATGCCGGCACCGGTTCGGGGGCGTCGTCGGAGGCCAGGACTTCGGCCAGGGTGTCCCAGGCGTCGCCCGCGTGGGTGATCTCGGCGATGTCCTGGCACAGGAAGCGGTCGAGCGCCTCCTTCTGGCGGACGGCCCGGTCGACCAGGGCGTTCGATCCGGCGACGTAAGCACCGATCTCGATGAGGTCTTTGGCCTCGCGGTGCGCGGCGAGCATACGGCGGACCTCGCTGGTCATGGCCCGTTGGTCGCGGGTGAGGATGGCCGGCTCGACACGGGAGATCGACTCGAGGACTTCGATGCTCGGGAAGTGGTTGGCCGTGGCCAGACGGCGGGACAGGACGATGTGGCCGTCGAGCAGAGAACGCGAGGCGTCGGCGATGGGCTCGTTCATGTCGTCGCCTTCGACGAGGACGGTGTAGAGCCCGGTGATGCTGCCCGTCTCCGCCGCGCCGGCGCGCTCGAGGAGCCGGGGCAGAAGAGTGAACACCGACGGTGGGTAACCGCGTGTGGCCGGCGGCTCGCCGGCGGACAGGCCCACTTCGCGCTGGGCCATGGCGAAGCGGGTGAGGGAGTCCATCATCAACACGACGTCCATGCCCTGGTCGCGGAACCACTCGGCGATCCTGGTGGCGGTGAAGGCGGCCCGGATCCGCACCAGGGCGGGCTCGTCGGAGGTGGCCACGATGACGACGGAGCGGGCCAGACCCTCGGGTCCTAGGTCCCGTTGGATGAATTCGTTCACCTCGCGGCCGCGCTCGCCCACCAGGGCCAGCACCGAGACGGCGGCGTCGGTGCCACGGGCCACCATGGACAGCAGGCTCGACTTGCCCACGCCGGAACCGGCGAAAATGCCGAGCCGCTGACCGCGGCCACAGGGGATGAGGGTGTCGATGGCCTTCACCCCGAGAGCCAGTTGGCGGTCGACCAGCTCGCGTCTCAGCGGGTGGGGCGGTGCCGATTCGATTCCCACCTCGTGCGACTCGTGCAGCGGGGGTCCGTCATCGATGGGCCGGCCCAGGCCGTCGAGGACACGTCCGAGGAGACCTTCGCCCACGTGGACGGGCAAGGGGCGGCCGAGGGCCTCGACGGTGTCGCCGTAGCGGACGCCGGCCAGATCGCCCAGGGGCATGCAGGCGAGAGCGGCGCCCTGGACGGCGACCACTTCGGCATCGAGGACTCCTCCACCCCGCCAGATCCGGACGGCTTCGCCGACGGCGGCGGCCACACCCTCGACCTCGATGCGCAGACCGACCAGGCGCGTCACCCGGCCAGTGCGCCTCGGGGCCACGGCCGCGCTCAACGACGCGTGCAGGGGGTGGGGAATGACGGTCATTCCGGTGCCCGCGATCCTTGGCCGACAGAGTGGATCAGGGCCCGGGCCCGTTCCATGGCCGGACCCACCTGGGCGTCGATCCGGCAGGGTCCCGCCTCGACCACGCAGCCGCCCAACTCCACTTCGGGGTCGATGACCACTTTTACCGAGGCGTCGGGCACGAGGGCCTGGAGCTCGTCGGGCGTGATGACGTCGTCGGGATGGAGCCGGACGACAAGGTCGTCGCCTTTCGGGACCAGGGCCACCGCTCGCGTGACGGCGTCGATGCTGAGCGACGAGCTCAGGCTGATCTCGCGGCCCAACAGGGCCTCGGCCAACTCGAAGGCCAGTCGAACGGCCTCCTGCTCGGCCAGGGCCACCGCGTCGGCGCGGTGCGACCGGGCCGCGGCGGCGGCCGTTATGAGAGCGTCGGACAGGCGCGACGTCTGGGCCGTCCTGGCCGCTTCGTCGCCGGCGGCGGCGTCGGCCAACCCGGCCTGGAACCCCTCGGCGAAACCGGCGGCCCGGGCGGCGGCGAACGGGTCGGCCGTGGGCACCGACGGGCGACGGACGGCGTCGGGCAGATGGAGGCCAAAGGTCTCCGTGGTGGCGCGACGGCCCGCCTCGCCGCGGAGCACTCGGGTCAAGGACCGGCTAGACGAACTCATCGTCACCCCGAGCCAGCACGATCTCTCCCGACGCCTCGAGTTCGCGGACGGTCTTCACGATGGCGCTCTGGGCCGCTTCCACCTGGGACACGCGGGTGGGACCGAGAAGCTCGATCTCCTCCAGGACGTCCTGGGCGGCGCGCTCGGAGACGTTGCCCAGGAACTTGTCGCGTACGGCGTCGGGGACGGTCTTCAAGGCCACGGCCAGGTCCTTCGGAACGACGTTACGCAGGATCTGCTGCAAGGTCCTGTCGTCGAGGACAGCCACGTCGTCGAAGACGAACATCTCGTTGCGGATCTTCTCGGCCAATTCGGGGTCGGTCTGCTCGAGCTCACTCAGGATCTGCTGTTCCGAGGCGCGCTCGGTCTGGTTGAGGATGGCCACAATCGACGCCAGACCCCCCATGTCGGCGCTGCCCGAAGCCCCGGCCCGCAGGACGGCGGCCAGCTTCTGTTCCAAGAACTCCGCCACCTGCCGGACGACGTCGGGTGAGATCCGGTCCATGGTGGCGATCCGGCGCGCCACCTCCGTCCGGGTCGCCTCCTCCAGGTGGGCGATCACATGGGCGGCGGAGTCGGGAGCGAGATGGGAGAGGACCAGGGCGATCAATTGGGGATGCTCGTCACCGATGAAGCTGGCGATCTGCTGCGGGTCGATCCGGTTCAGAAAGCCCAGCGGGTGGGTGTAGGAGGCCTCCACGAACTGGTCGAGGATCTCCTCCGTCTTGGCCGTGCCCAGGCGCTCGCGCATGAGCTTGCGGGCCACGTCCACGCCCCCTTGGCCGACCTGGACGGCGGCGTTGGCGTGGAGGTGGAAGTCCGACAGGACGCGGCGCACGTCGTCGGGGCTGAGGGTGGGGAGGGTGGCCATCGTCGACATCAGATCGACGACTTCCTGCTCGCTCATGGCTCGCAGGATCTTGGTGGCCCGGTCGGTGTCCAATTGGGCCAGGACGACGGCGGCTTTCTGCTTTCCCGAGAGCATGACGTTCACGGGGTCAAAGAGGGTGCGTCGGACAGCCAGCTCCGCAGCATGGTGGCCACGTCATCGGGCTGACTGTCGATGAACCGGTTCACATCGCCCGCTTCTCGGCTGCCCGAGATTTCGGCCATGACCGTCGGCAACTGGCCCGTGGGCTCGTCGGCCAGGGAGCGGGTGAGAGCGGCGAGATCGGCTGGGCCCAGAACCTGGGTGGGTGGGTTGAGCCGCGCTTTGCGCGAGCCCCGCCAGAGGAGGAAGAGGACCACGGCGATGATCAGGAAGACGACGGCCTCCTTGATCAGGCTGGACATGGCCTGCTTGGAGTTCGCCGCCGCACCGGCAGCGGCCGCCTTGGCCGCCTGCTTGGCCGAAACGCTGTTGAATGGCATGGCGCTGAAGGCCAGCTGGTCGCCGCGGGTGGTGACGATGCCGGCGGCCGCGGCCACGCCCTTCTGCAACGCCGACAGGCTCATGCCCTTCGGGATGGCCTTCGAGTTGACGAGGACGGCCACCGACTGGTTCTCCACCGTTCCCGGAGCCTGCTGGACCGTCTTGGTTTGCTGATTGGTCTCGCATTGCTCGGTGTCCTGGGTGTTCGAGTAGTTCCCCGTCCCGTTGGTCGTGCCCCCGACGATCGTCCCGGCCGCCCCTCCGGGCGGGGTGCCTGTCCCGGTGAAGGACTGGTTGCTCTTGGACGTCGAGGTGCAGAAGCTCGGCTGGGTCCCATTGGCCGCCGGAGACAGGCTGTTGGTGGTGGTCGACACCTGGTCGTAGGACAAGGTGGCGTTCACCTGGACGTCGGCATTGTTCTGACCGATGGCTGCGGCCAGGTACGCCTCCACCTTGGCCTGCTCGCCCTGGTCGTAGGTGTCGGTCTGGCTGCCCGATCCGCCCTGGCCTTGGGCCACGCCGGGGCCGGCCAGGAGATCGCCGTTGGAGTCGGCCACGGTGACACTGCTGGGCGACAAATTGGGGATGCTCGATCCGACCAGGTGGACGATGGCCTGTACCTCGGAGTCGGTGAGTGACTGGCCGTTGCGCATGGTCACGAGCACCGACGCCCCCGTCGGTGCGTTGTTGGCCAGGGCGAAGTCCTGATTGGCGGGCAGAGCGATATTGACCTGTGAGCTGGTCACGTTCTGGATCGAATCGATGGTCTGCTCGAGTTCACCCTGCAAGGCCTGGAGGTAGTCGGCCTGCTGGGTCATGTTGGAGCTGGTGATGCCCTCCTTGTCGAGCAGCGACAGCCCCACGGTGCTGGTGGCCGGAAGGCCGGCCTGCGAGAGCGCCAGCCTTTCCTGATCCACGTCGCTGGCGGGAACCATGATGGTGCTGCCACCGTTGGACAGTTGGTAGGGCACCTTGTCCGAGGTCAGCTTGGTGGTGATGTTGGCGGCATCAGACGCCTGGAGGTTGGTGAACAGCGGCGTGTAATTGGGACGGCCCGAGAACGACATGAAGGCAAATGCACCCACCACCACGGCGACGGCGGCGGCCACGGTGACGGCCTTCTGTCCGGAGGTGAACTCCGAAGCGAACCGTTTCAACCCGTCCCGGGCCCGGGTCATTTCACTGCTAGGAACCAAGGCCATCTCAGACCTGCATGTTCATGATGTCGGTGAACGCCGCCACGCCCTTGTTCACGAGCGCCACCGTGATCTGCGTGTCGAGTGATGCCTGGGTGGCTTTGATCATGGCGTCGGTCGCGCTGCCCTGTCCGGCCGCCGCCTGCGACTCCGCCGTCGACGCCGCATTCTGGGTCTGTTGCACTTGATCCAGGGCATGGGTGATCGAGCCGGAGAAATCGCCGCCGCTGCCGGCGGCCGCCATCCCGGACGCCGATGGCGTGGGGAGGGGCTGTATGGGCGGTATGGGTGCGATCACAGAGGTCAGGTCCCGATGGTCAGCGCCGACTGGTACGCCGTCTTCGCGTCGGCGAACGATGCCGTGTTCGCCTGGTAATCGGTCTGGGCCTGGATCATCTCCACCATCTGCGCACCGAGCTGGACATCGGGAACGCGGACGTTGCCCTGAGCATCGGCCACCGGGCTGCTCGGATCGAACTGGACGATCCCCGTGGTGTCACCTTCTTGGATGCCCGAGACGGTGACGCCGGCACCCACCTGACCGGCTACGCCGATGGGGGTGAAGACCGGGGTCTGCACGCCGTAGGCGGACTTGTCGGTCGAGGTCACGTCGTTCATGTTGGCGATGTTCCCGGCCGTGGTGTTCAGCCACGCCTGGGAGGCATCGATGCCGCTGCCCGAGATGTCGAGGGATCCGAAGAGGCTCATGAGAAGCTCCCGCCGGTCGCCCCGGAGATGAGTCGGAATTGGGCATTCAGCATGTCGACCATGGTCTGGTACTGGAGGGTCTCCTTCTGGGCGTCGACCAGTTGTGTGCCGGTGTCGACGTTGTTCCCATCGCTGGCGCGCGCTGTGGGATCGGCCGTCACGGCCACACTCGCCGTTCCCCCCGACGGTGAACTGAGGGCCTGTTGGAGGCTCGTCTCGAAGTCCACGGCCTGGGCTGTGTAGCCCGGCGTGTCGACGTTGGCCAGATTGTTGGCTGTGGCCTGCTGCTGCTGCGCTACACCGTCAACGGCATACTGCAGGACGTTCACGATCCCGTCCATATAGGGCTCGACCTCCCAGGAACATCGCGGGCCTCCGCCGGGTACGTCCGACAGAGCTATTTCTATGAGCCCGTCCTGGGCGATATAACGCCAAGCCATCCATGGACCGTGACCCGAGATCTTTCGACCTCAGCGCGGTCTTGCTTGAGGTGATATCGGAAAAAAACGCACCGGGGCGCGTCTGTTGTTCTTCTTGTGAGATGGCGCTGTGAAGCGACGATGCCGGAGTCCGTCGTCGGTCGCCTTGCCGTCGAGGAAAAGCGACGAAGGCGGCCCTGCGAGTTACGGGAACAAGCGGGATCGGCCGCTGTCTTCGTCAACTCATGTCGTGACCGCCGTCGACGACGTGTCTGCGACTTGGAGCCACCCCCCGGGGACGACGACGCTGTCGTCCCCGGGGGGTGCGGCCCCGTGTCGGCTTACTGCAGGAGCTTCAGCACCAGCGACGGTGTCTGCTGGGCTTGGCTC
>DATLQU010000010.1:0-23234 GCA_035535015.1 Acidimicrobiales bacterium
GATTGCTCGTCTGACGTCTCCCAGGCGCTCGGGAGCTGGCTGAACAGTCTGCCGCCGGGATCGGCCTGGACGCCGGCCGCCTCGGACTGCTTCCGCATCGACAAAGGGGTGAAGCTGCATTTCCCGGCCGCCTTGACCATCAACGGCGGCACCTTCGAGGATCTGAACACAACCTCTCCCCCGCCGAACGGTCACGGCACGACGGCGGGCAGTCCCGCCTTCGAGGTCGTCGGAGGGTCCGGCGTCACCTTCGAGAACCTCCGCATCGTGGGTGCCCACAACGGATGGGCCTACCGACCGGGCCTCGCTTTCCAGGGCGGCATCCAACTCGACGGCACCATGGCCGCCGCCATCGACAACGTCTCCATCACCCGCACCTTCGGTGACGGCATCAATCTCGAGCCGCTGCGCGGCGGCTCCGACTACGCGTCGGGCTACATCGTGAACCCGGTGGAGAAGCTGACCGTCAGCAACGTCACCATCACGCAGACGGGCCGCCAGGGCATCACGCCGGCCAGCGTCGACGGGGCCACCTTCACCAACGTCCACGTCACCGGTGTGGCCTTCAACGCCTGGGACTTCGAGGCCGACCAGAAGGGCGAGGGGGCGAGGAACGTCCTGATCGACGGATGCGTCTTCTCCGGGATCAACATCGCCATGGAGGGATCCGCCGTCGGGCCCATCACCATGCGCAACTGCACGATGCTGAAGACCAACCACGGCGATGCTGTCCGGATCAAGAACTCGAGTGGCCGGCCTTTCGGGGGACCGATCGTCCTCGCCAACGATGTCCTGCGGTGTGCGGCGAGCGTCTATGTCAGCTGCTTCCAGTTCGGCGGGGCGTCGGACGTGACGGTGCGCGACAGTTCGGTGACCATCGGTTTCCATCACGACGCCATCCACGAATCGGCGTACACCGTGAGTGACGGCAGTCACGTCACCTTCGCCAACGATGTCGTGGCGGGATTCGGCCTCATCGGCACGACGCACGCCGGCAGCACGGCCACGGTGACGGGCGGAACCTGGTCCAGCCGCGGCTGCCACTGGCCCTCGATCTGCCCCAAGCGCTGACGCCGCCGGACGCCGCCGGACGACGTCGCACGAACGACTCGTGCGGCGACCGGGCGCCACGACGTCAGGAGCGGGTCGCTCCGACCGGCTCGCAGCCGTCCAGAAGGGTGGCCAGACCCACGTCGCCCCCGTCGCCCGGCATGGTCACCGTGCCGTCCCACGATCCGTCGAGCAGAGCCTGCGGCCACGACGTCACGTCGGCCAGAAGGTTGTGGTCCTCGGCCGGGTCGGCGGCCAGGTCGTGGTGGGAGAAGGCCAGGAGACGGCTCCCCTGGAGCGCCAGAGCCGGTAGGCCGGGCAGCTGGGCACCGAGATCGAGGAGCCGCTGCCGGATCTGGCCCGGAGACGATCCGTTGCGCTGCAGGTGAAGTTCGGTCACCGTCAACTTGTCCGGATACCGGACGAATGCCCTGGTGCAGGTCGGCTCGGCCAGTTCCTCGGTGATCGCCTCATTGCGCTCGCGCTCCTGGCGCGACATGTTCTTGTAGCGACCGTGAAGGTTCAGTCGGAACCGGTCCCGGAAGTAGAGGTAACGGCGGTCCTCGGCCACCAGGACCCTCGACCGCCCGGAGTCGCCGTCGCCCGGGACATGGTTGTCGGCACCGGAAGTCTGGCCGGCCAGGGTGAGAAGGGTGGGCAGGATGTCGATACCCGAGATGGGCCGGGCGGCCAGTGTCTCGGCCAACCGCCGACTCTGCTCGGGCAGGGAGCTCGGCAGGTCGAAATAGAGCGGAACGTGCAGGAGATCCTGGTGGAGCCGGCCGCCGTGGTGGAGCCGACCCCGTTCGTAGTCGAGACCCTCGCCGTGGTCGGCGGTGATGCAGGTCACGAAGTCGTCACGCCGGCGCACGGCGTCGAGCACGGCTCGTACCCGCTCGATGAGCTGCCGGGCGCAGGCTTCGTAGGTGCGGGGCACGGCGGCCCGCTCCGCCGGTGTCGTGTTCTTCCAACTGATCACCCGTTGGTTCAGTACCCGGGGTTCCTCGTCCCCCGGAAACACCTGGGTGTGGATCTTGGCCGCCGGCGGAAGGTAGTAGTCGTGCGACATGTTCGAGTGGAGAAGGAGGAAGAGGGGCTTTCCCTTCTTGGCCCGCTTGATCTGGCGCAGAGCCTGGCGGAACGGCTCCTCATGATCGTGGAGATAGGTCCAGCTGTCGAAGCCTTCGTCGATACCCGAGCCCTCCCGCAACATGTTGTTGTTGACGAACCCCACTTTGCGATACGTCTGGGGCAGCGAGGTCACCAGGCTGGTGGCCCGCCGGTCCGACGTCCACCAGTAACGGCCGTGGCGGGTGGCCGGTGTCCCGGTGACGATCGATGTGCACGACGGCAATGTCCAGGGGGCACCGGCGATGCAGACCGGAGCCCGCAAGCACCGACCGGGCACCTCGAGCGCATCGGCCAGGGTGTCCTCGCGCAGCGCGTCGAGCACGATGAGCAAGATGTTCGGCGGCGCGGCCATCGTTTCTCCTCTTCGGTCTCGCCAACTTACCTCGTCCGTTAACCTCGACCGAGTGCCCACCGGCAGCAACGGGTCTCGCGTCGTCTATGTGATCTTCAGCCACCGCCGCCCCGTCCAGGTCGAGCGGCTGGTGGCCCGCATCCTCGCCCTCAGTCCGTCGGGCCAGGTGGTTCTCCACCACGACCCGCGGGTCGAGCCCATGACGTGGAAAGAGCCGCCCGGCGCCCGGGTGCACATGGTCGAGCCACGACCCATGGACTGGGGTGGCTTCACCATGGTGGCGGCCACGGCCAGGGTGCTCGAGCACGTCGAGGAAACGTTCGACTACGACTGGTGCGCCGTGATCTCGGGCCAGGACTACCCGGCCAGGAACCTCGCCACCTGGGAGCAAGAGCTCGCCCGCGGGGGCTCCGACTACCTCCTGTCCGCCCAGGAGGTGAATTTCGATCCCCGTCGCCGGCGACGCCAGCTCGTCGAGGACGAGTACTACGTGCGCTACGCCTATCGCTGGCGCCCACTCGGACGGACGCCGAAGGCGGTCGTCCCCATCGCCAATCGCCTGGCCAATCTCGTCGGCGCCGGCCCTGTTCTTCTCACCCGGCCCTTCAAGGGCCGACACCGGCTCGGGGTGGCCCGGTCCACGCCCTTCGGCCCGGACTGGCGCTGCTTCAAAGGATCGCAGTGGATGGCCATGTCCAGAGCGGCCGTTCGCCACATTCTCGAGGTCATGGACAGCCGTCGCGACCTGGCCCGCTATTACGCCACCACCCTGGTCCCCGACGAGTCGTTCCTGCAGAGCATCCTGGGCAATGCCGGCCACCTGCGCAGGTGCGACCAGCGGCTCACCTTCACCTTGTGGGCCGGCTCCGGAGCGGCCCACCCCAACACCTTGACGTCGACCGAGGTGCCGGCCGCCCTGGCTTCGGGGTGCGCCTTCGCCCGGAAGCTCGACATCGATGTCGACCCTGCCGCCCTCGACGCCCTCGACACCCTCGACCCTGCCGCCCTCGACGAGGGAACCTGATCAGGGACCGAGGAGCACGTCGTCGACGCCGACCCTGGGTCGGACGTCGAGGTCATAGATCCGGTCCAGCCCGAACCTCGTCACCAGGTCGAGGGCGAAGCGGATGCGGTCCTCGGGCACCTCGTCGCGCCACGAGCCCAGGCGCTGCTCCACCGGCAGAAGCGGGGTTTCGCGATAGTTGGCGCGCGAGGGGAGGTCGACGGCGGCGGGCCTCTGTGGGGGCATCGTCCACAGGTGCCCGGGGAACCGGCCCAGATAGGCACGGAGCCGATCGAGCTCTTTGTCGGGGTCCTGCACGATGTCCTCGTAGAACACGACGTGGACCGAGCCCGTTGCCAGGTGGTTCACCGGGATGTAATTCTCGAGGCACCAGCGCAGGACATGCCTCTGGAAGAGATCCTTGTCGGCCATGGTGTCGTCGATGGCCCCCTGCATGGGCGCCATGGGCCCCTCCATGAGCTGCGGCTGACGGAAGAATTCCTTCAGGTACGGCAACCAGTGGAGCTTGGCCGCCGACCAGGCGGTGGGTATCGGGTGGCGCAGCAGGTAGACGATGGGCATGTCGGGGAAGTTCTCCACGATCCGCGGCAGGAGGTTCGTGGCCCGGACCTCCTTGACCAGGCGGCGACGCGTGAGGCGGTAGCGGTTGAACTTGTCGCTCCAGCGGTTGCGGACGCGACCGCTCAGCATGCGTCGCAGCACGGCGTCGAGCTCCGGATCGGGCTGCGACGGGTCCGAGTACATGCCCCACGGCACGTTCTGGGCCAAGGGCACCTTGTCGCGCCGCAGCGGCTCGAAGATCATGCGACAGCGCAGCGATTCCTCGAGGATGTCCGACAACCACGTCGAGCCGCTCCGGGCGCTGCTGACCAGCAGCAGCGTCCGCCGGTAGTCCCGGTTCCATTCGACGAAACCGCCGCGCGACGAGCGGTGGAAGTGCCAGCGTCGGGCCGCTCGGCGTCGATAGTTCCGCAACTTGCGCCTGATCGTCGGTCTCGCTGCACTCAAGGCGGCCGAGCCTCCTTCGCCATGTCGAGCGGTGCGGAGGCCGGACCGCGCCCACTACCGTACCTCGCGTGCCCACCACCGCCGCACTCTCGAACCCCCTGCGGCGGGCCCGACGACTGGTGCGCCGCCGTGTCCGCCGGGCCGCCCGGCGCATGCTTCCGCGCAACCCGCCGGGTCGGATCGTGCACCAGCCGAACCCTCCAGATGCCGACGTCCTGCCCAGGTTCCGGTTTTTCTGTGTCCTGGGGACGTGGATGGAGCAGGACGTGATCGAGGCCACCGTCAGAAACGCCTTCGCCCAGGGAGCCGAAGAGGTCCACCTCGTCGACAACGCCTCGACCGACGCCACCGTCGAGCGGGCGGTGGACGCCGGGGCGACACTGGCCGAGAGCTTCGACACGGCCGTGTACGACGAACGGGTCCGGATCCTGTTGATGAACGGCGTGGTGGCCCGGAGGTCCTTCGCCAGCGGTGCCGACCACGTCTGGTGGCTGTGGTTGGATGCCGACGAGTTCCCCGAAGGGCCCGGGGCCATGACCATCGCCGACTACCTGGCCACCCTCGACCGACGGTTCCGGGTGGTCGGGAGCACGTACTACAACCACTTCCCGGGCGAGGTGCCCGAGTACATATCCGGCTTCCATCCCCTCGACTTCCAACCCCTGTGCGAGCTCTACGTGCCTCTACGGCAACGCTTCTGCGATCTGCCCCACTGGAAGCATCCGCTGCAACGCTTCGACCGCCGGGGCCCGTTCCTCCAAGCCATCGACGGCTTCCACACGGCCACGCTTCGCACCAAGGACCCGGTAGAAGAACCGGACGTCGGTATCGTGACCCACCACGTGCAGTACCGCGACGAAGCCGCCACCCGGGCGCGCATGGATCTGCTGTGCGGTGGCCCCGCCCGCAACGACTTCAACGACGCCCTCGGACACCGGACCATCCAACGGCGCTACGACTCCCTCGCCGCCGTCTACGCCCACCGGTGGAACGACGTCAACAACCAGCGGGGCGAGGAGCCCTTCCTCGGCGTCCACCCCGAGCCGTGGCCCGATCCCGCGAGCGCCCACCGGTGGTACTCGACCGACGATCTGGTGGCGGCCCGAACGGCATGGGAAAGACGAAAGTCCACCTGAACACCGCAATTCGAGCGCCGTATGTGCTCATCCGAATCCGGGGCGTGCGCTAATATGTCCGGTGGTCATGAGACGGGGACAGCTCTTCGCCACGGGGCGTGACGGCGGACACGGGTCACAGCCACGTGGAGCGCGCCACAAAGACAGGCACAAAGACGGGGAGGCCGGCGTTGGTCATTGAAGCCGGCGATGTCGGCGGCACGAAGCCCGGGGGCCTTCGACTCTTCGACCCTTCCACCCTGCCCGACAGTCCTCCCCCCGGTAGCTTCTACAAGCACCGCGTCCCCCTGCTCACGGCCATCCGTCGGGTGTTCGCCCGCCGCGAGGTCATCTTCGCGCTGGCCGAGCGCGACGTTCGGGCCAGCTACAAGCAGGCGGCCCTGGGCATGGGGTGGGCCTTGCTCTCCCCCGTCATCCAGATCCTGCTGTTCACACTGATCTTCTCCAAGGTCAAGGCCTTCCATGTGAACGGCGTTCCCTATGCGCTTTACGCCTACGTCGGCCTGATGTGCTGGAGTTACTTCTCGGGCGCCTTCAGTTCCGGGGGCAGCTCGATCATCGGCAGCATTGCCTTGCTCAACAAGACGCAATTCCCCCGCGAATGCTTCCCGCTGGCCCAGATGCTCGAGCAGTCGCTGTACACCTTCATCTCGCTCATACCGCTCGGGATCCTGATGGCCTACCTGGGATTCCTTCCCCACATCCAGGTTCTCTACGCCCCGCTGTTCATCGTCATCGAGCTGATGTTCGCCGCCGGCCTCACCCTTGGTTTCTCCTCCCTGGTCGTCTACGTGCGCGACCTGAGCCAGGTGTCCTCGATCATCACCTCCCTGGGGCTCTTCGCCACCCCGGTCATCTGGCCCTTCGGAAAGCTGTCCAGCGTGACCTGGGGCCCGCTGCACCACGCCGACATGCGGCCCTACTACTCGTTCTTCAACCCGCTCGGTCCCGTGATCGACAGCTTCCGGCGTACGTTCCTGCAGGGCCTGTCCCCCGACTGGCCACTCCTCGGCATCGCCGCCGTCAGCGCCTTTCTGTACTTCATCATCGGATATTCCCTTTTCAAACGCCTCGAGGTGGGTTTTGCCGACATCAGCTAACGGCTCCATCGTCGTGGAGAACGTCTGGAAGCGCTTTCGCGCCGACCGCGGGAAGCCGCGGCTCAATGATCAATTGGCCAAGATCGGTGGGCGCCTCCGGGGCAAAGAGCGGGAATGGCGCTGGGTCTTGAAGGACGTGAACTTGGACGTCGAGCCCGGCGGGACCGTGGGCTTGATCGGGATCAACGGCTCGGGCAAGTCCACCCTTCTCAAAGTGATCAGCCACACCATGTACCAGACGGCCGGCCGGTGCGAGACGTTCGGACGCATCGGTGCGCTCCTCGAGGTGAAGGGCGGGATCCACCCCCTGTTGTCGGGACGTGAGAACATCTACATGTACGGCACCATCCTGGGCTTGACCCGGAAACAGATCGCGGCCCGGTTCGACGCCATCGTCGAATTCGCCGAAGTGTCCGAGGCCATCGACAGGCAGGTCAAGTACTACTCCAGCGGCATGCAGGTGCGTCTGGGTTTCGCGATCGCCTCCCATCTCGACGTGGATATCCTGCTCATCGACGAGGTCCTCGCCGTCGGCGACGCGAATTTCCAACAGAAATGCCTCCGACGCATCAGCGAGGTCGTGGCCGAGGGCACCACCCTGCTCTTCGTATCGCACGACCTCGCCGCCGTGGAGGCCACCTGCGATCAGGCGTTGTGGCTCACGGAGGCCGTGGTGCGAGCGGCCGGGCCGACCGGTGAGGTGTTGGCCCAGTACCGCGGGTCCATCGAAGAGAACGCCGCTCTCGTGGCCCCCGCCGATGAAAAAGGGATGCGGGTGCTCAAGGTCGAGGTCACGGGCCTCGGCGGGGGTCCCGCCACCTCGGCGCATGACGCTCAGGCCCGACTCGTGCTGAGCACTCCCGACGCCGGCAGGGCGGAATTCGTCATCGGGATATCCCAAGGCACGGCCATGCCCATCTTCGTCATCCGTCATGAGATGTCCTACCCGGCGGGAGACTTCGAGCTGCGCTGTACCCTTCAGAGCCTGCCGGTACCGAGGGGCCACTACTCGATGTGGCTGGCTTCGATCGATCCCCGAGATCGGCGCCCCCACCACGCCTGGCAGCCGGTCGGCTCCTTCGACGTCTTCGGTCCTGGCACCGTCCGGCCCCCTCAGGGCGTCCTGGTCCTGTCGCCGGTGTACGTCGAGGCCTCCTGGGACCTGTCCTGACGTGAACGGCGACACACAGGGCAAAGCGGTGGGGGCGATCCAAAGGCGGCTGCGGAGGCGTCAGCGCCGCAAGGCGCGGCGGGTGCTCGAACTGAAGACCAAGGGACGCATCGTGCACGAACCCAACCCTTCGTCTCCCGACGTCCTGACTCCCTTCCGTTTCTTCGCCGTTCTCGGCACGTGGATGGAAGAGGACGTGGTGGAGGCCACGGTCCGCAACGCCTTCGTTCAGGGCGTCGAAGCCGTCTACGTGGTCGACAATGCCAGCACCGATGCCACGGTGGAACGCGCCGTCGCCGCCGGAGCAACGTTGGTCGAAACCTTCCACACCCGACACTACGAAGAGCGCATCCGGATCCTGCTCATGAACAGCGTCGTCGCCCGGATGTCACTGGCGAGTGGGGCAGAGCATGTGTGGTGGCTGTGGCTTGACGCAGACGAATTCCCCGAGGGGCCCGATGGCACGACGATAGCCGAGTATCTTCGCACCCTCGACCGCCGTTTCCGGGTCGTGGGGAGTACGTACTACAACCACTATCCGACGGAGAAGCCCGAGTACATATCGGGATTTCATCCGAGCGACTTTCAACCCATGTGCGAGCGCTACACCTCCAAACATGTGCATCACTGCAAGCAGCCTCACTGGAAACATCCGCTTCAGCGATTCGACCAGGACGGGCCGTTCATTCTCGCCGGCGGTGGCTTCCATACCGGCACCCTACGGACCCGTGAACCACTGTGCGAGCCGCAGGGAGGAATCATCACTCACCACGCGTGTTACCGGGACGAAGGAGCGGCCCGCGCCCGGCTGGAACTTCTTTGTGGTTCTTCGGCGCGCAACGCATCCAATGACGCCATCGGCAATCGCACGATCCAGAGGCGCTTCGACTCGCTCGACGCTGTGTATGCGCAGGACTGGTCCCGGGTCAACAACCTGCGGGGGGACGAGCAGATGAGCGGCGTGCACCCCGTCGCCTGGCCCGATCCGCAGAACATCAGACGCTGGTACAGCATGGAGGATCTTTCCTCGGCCAAGCAGAGATGGCTCGCCGGCCACTCTTCCCCGACCAGCGTCTGACCGGCGCCGGGCGTCATGAACGGACGGTGACGTCGCCGGCCCCCCACCGGTCCAGCCAGGACTGCAGCATGAGGACGTCCCACAACGCGTAGCCGAGGTCGCGTCTGCCGCTGGTGTGTGCCTCCCAGGCATGGCGGATGGGCGTGGGATCAAGCACGCCCTGGCGCACCAGACGGTGGCGACCGAGCAGCTCTTCGGCCCACGGCCGCAATGGTCCGCGCAGCCACGCCCCGACCGGCATCCCGAAACCCATCTTGGGCCTGTCGACCAAGGTAGCGGGAACATGGCGGTGAAGAACGTCTCGCAGGACCGTCTTCGTGATTCCGTGGTGCAGTTTGCTCGACATGGGTAAGCGCCAGGCGAGATCGAGAACGTGTCGGTCGAGAAACGGAACCCGGGTTTCGAGCGAGCAGGCCATGGCGGCGCGATCAAGCTTCGTGAGGATATCGTCCGGTAGGTAGCTAACCAGATCGAGCAGCAACACCTGCTCGGTCACTCCTCCGAGGTCTGGCCACGTGTCCGGCTGGGACGCCAAGGACGCGCCGCCCGGAACACCGAGGACGACCGACTCCGGATCGTCCCAGTGGGAGACGAGGGCCAGATACGCCTCCTCAACCCCGCCGGCGGCCAGCACCTTGCCCAATTTCGCGAACTTGTCGGCCGGGTTTCGCAGTTGCCACTTTCCCGGGAGCGCACCGCTCAATCGCGCCACACTCTCCACCACCCCCGGTCTCACTCGGGCCATCGATGCGCCCACCCGGCGTCGCACCCCCGCAGGCACCCGAGCAGAACGATTCTGGAGTCGCTCGAGCCAGGCGTGTCGGTTGTAGCCAGCGAAAAGCTCGTCCCCCCCGTCGCCGGATAACGAGACCGTCACCTGTGACCGCGCCAGCCGGCTGACGAGCAAAGTCGGGATCTGCGAGCAGTCGCCGAAGGGCTCGTCCCAGATCTCGGCCAGCGAGGGGATGACGGCCAGAGCGTCGGCATCGGTCACCTGGAGAGCCGTGTGGTCGGTTCCCAGATGAGCGGCCACGGCGGCGGCGGATACCGACTCGTCGAACCCGCTTTCGGCGAAGCCGATGGTGAAGGTCTTCACCGATTGGCCGCTGTGCTTCTGCATGAGCGCCACGACCAGGCTCGAGTCCACTCCCCCCGACAGAAACGCCCCTACCGGTACGTCGGCCAGCATGCGGGCGGCCACGGCGTCACCCAGGGTGGATTCGACGCGTTCGGCCAGCTGGGCCCGCTCCCCCGACAAGGGGCGACGAAGTGCCGCATCGACGGCGTCGCGCGCCGACCAGTAGACCCGGCGCCGCACCGGGCCACCGGGGCGATCGCCGGCCCCCACGGTCACGATCTGACCGGGCTCGAGCTTGGCGATGTCGCGGTAGATGGTCCGCGGCGCCGGAATGCAGTTGTGGCGCAGAAACAGCGCCACCGATCCGCGGTCGATCTCGGCGGCGAAGCCGGGCAGGCACCGCAGAGCCTTCAGCTCCGAGGCGAAGGCGAGCTGGCCTCCCACCCAGCCGTAGTAGAGGGGTTTCTCCCCCAACCGGTCCCGCACCAGATGGAGCTCGTGGCGCGACCGGTCCCAGAGGGCCATGGCGAACATTCCCTCACAAGCTTCCAGGGCCTCGTCGAGACCCCACTGTTCGACGGCCGCCAACACGACCTCGGCGTCACAGCCGCCGTGCACCACCACCCCGAGCCCTTCGAGCCGGTGGCGCAGGGCGGGAAAGTTGTAGATCTCGCCGTTGTAGTTGAGGACGAACCGCCCCGATGGCGACACCATCGGTTGGTGTCCGTCGGGACCGAGCCCCACCACGGCCAGGCGACGGTGCCCGAAGGCCACGCCGTCGGCCTCGTCGACCCAGAGGCCCCCGTCGTCGGGGCCCCGGTGTTCGAGGGCCGACGCCATGGACGAGGCGCGCCGGGCCAACTCCTCCGACGACGTCGACCGGCCGGGGTCAAGGACCCCGGCTATCCCGCACACACGTCACCGGCGATGTCGGACGACGACCAGTGCGGGCGGGGAAACGGCGCCGGGCCCCGGCGCCGGCCCACGACCGGCTTCTGCGCCGGGCCCGGCGTCATGGCCCCACCAGCTCCATCGGCGCCCCGTTCATGTTCCGGCCAGGAGTGGGGCGAGGGCGGCGCGCCAGCCTGATGCCACCACCTCGAGGCTGAAGAGCCCGGCGCAGCGCGCCCGGGCGGCGGCCCCCATGGCCCGGCGTCGGTCGGGGTCGCTGAGCAGGGTGGCCACCGCCGCCACCATGGCGTCGAAGTCGTCGTGGTCCACCACCAGGCCCGTCTCGCCGTCGGCCACGATGGCGTCCACACCGGGCACGGCGGTGGCCACCACGGCAACGGCGCTCAGTCCCGCCTCGATGAGGACACCGGGCATGCCTTCGCCCTTGGGGAGGCTCGGGAAGACGAAGATGTCGGTGCCCTGGAAGACGTCGGCCATGTCCCCGCGGGGTCCGAGGAGCTCCACGCCGGCGGCGGCGGCCGGGGCAACCAGGGACGACGCCAGAGGGCCGTCACCCACGGCCAGGGCCCGGAATTCCAGGCCCTCGGCCCGCAGAGCGGCCACCACCTCGATGAACCGGTCGGGCCTCTTCTGGTGGTTGAGGGCCCCCACGAACGAGACCACGGGCACGGCACGGTCAGCGCCCCCGGGCTCGGGGTGGAACTCCTCGGGGTCACGTCCGTTGGGCACGAGGACGAGCCGTCGGTCGGGGACGCCGAGAACGGTGCGACATTCCTCCAGGACCTCGGCCCCTTCCGCCGTGACCAGGTCCGGCCGCCGGGCCAGGAAGCGCCACATGGAGCGGCGCAGCGGATGGTGGGCGGACTGGGCCAGGGTGCCGATGGCGTAGTAGACGAGCGGGCACCGGCGGGGGAAGAGGGCCGGCACCAGGTACTTGAGCGACTCCCCGCCGTGGGCCACCACCAGCACCGGGGCCAGGCCGGCCAGGCGGCGGCGGAGCCTCCAGACCAGGCGGGGATCGAAACCGACGGCGTCTCGTGGGCCGCGGCCGTCCTCCAGGGCGTAGTCGACGGCCACTACCGATACCTGCGGCTCGGCGGCCTTGGCCGCGCTCACCAGGCAGAGGACGCGATGACGGCGGACGCCGGGGGCGTCCAGCCGATCGGCCAGGGCCCGGGCCTCGCGCTGGGCACCGCGGGCGGCCGGGGTGGGGATGACGTGGAGGACCAGAGGCTCGGAGACGTCTCCATCCACCACCGCGTTGGGCCCCCTCTGTCGCGTTCAGATCACCACCTATGGCGAAGAGCCAGGCTACCGTTTGTGGACGAGTTCCACGTGTGTCACCCTGCGTCAATGAGCCTACGCTCCGTGGCCGCTGCGGGGCTGCGACGCCTGCCTCCCCGGGTACGACTGGGCCTTCTCCACGGCCTGGGTCGGTACGCGCCCTGGGAACAGGGGTTCGATTTCTCGCCCCCCGAGCTCGAGCCGGGCGAGGTCATCGGGCCCCCGGACTTCGTGGGGATCGGGGTGCAGAAGGCGGGGACGAGCTGGTGGTACGAGCTCATCGTGGCTCATCCCGACGTCTCGGCCCGGCCCGGGATCCACAAGGAGCGGCATTATCTCTCACGCTTCGGCACCAGCTCGTTCGGGCCGGCGGAGATCGAGACCTACCACGGCTGGTTCCCCCGGCAGCCGGGGACGCTGGCCGGAGAGTGGACGCCCGATTACATCGAATTCCCGTGGGTGGCGCCGTTGCTGGCCCTGGCCGCGCCCGAGGCCCGACTGCTGGTGATGCTGCGCGACCCGGTGGAGCGTTTCCTCTCGGGCCTGGCCCATCAGCGACGGCACCCGGAGTCGGCCACCCGGGCCAGCGTGTCCGATGCCGTGGACCGGGGCTTCTACCACCGGGCCCTGGCGCCGTGGAGCCCGTACATAGGTCGTGGGCGGCTGCTCGTGCTCCAGTACGAACGGTGCAGCGTGGACCCGGTCGGGCAACTGGCCCGCAGCTACCGCTTCCTCGGCCTCGACGACAGCTTCACGCCCCCTGACCTGCACCGCCCTGTCGGTCGGACCAAGCAGGGCAAGCTCGATCTGGCCGATGACGCCCGGCGGCGGCTGGTCGAGACCTACGCGTCGGACGTCGGCGCCCTGGCCGGGCAGTTCCCGGAGCTCGACCTGGCCCTGTGGCCGAATTTCGCCCCGGGCCGCGTATCGTGACCGCCCTGTGATCCTCACCGCCGGAAAGCTCCCTTCGGCTCCGCTGGGCGTGGTGCTGGTGGGCATCATCCTCACCCTGGTGAGCCTGCCCATCGCCCGGCGCCGAGGCCGGGCCGAGGGCGATCCCCGGCTGGTGACGTTGCTCATGATCGGCCTGTTCCTGCACTTCCTGGCCGGGCCGGCCCAGATCTTCGTGGACAACCACGCCTACCACGGGGTGGCCGACTTCAGCGGCTACGTGCATCAGGGCGCCACCATCTCGAGGAACTTCCTGTCCTTCCACTT
This sequence comes from Acidimicrobiales bacterium, assembly GCA_035535015.1. GTDB lineage: Bacteria > Actinomycetota > Acidimicrobiia > Acidimicrobiales > UBA8190 > Palsa-661. Next base: position 13,543 of record DATLQU010000010.1, read on the forward strand.
CACCACCCAAGGGTCCGGCGCACGCGGCCTGATCGGAGACGGATCGGTCTCGATCTACGCCGGGGTGGTGTTCTCCCTCGTCGGCGTGAACGAATTGGCCAGCTTCTTCGTCTTCGCCTGGTTCTCGTGGCTGGGGACGATCTACTTCTACCGCGCTTTCTGTCTGACCTTCCCCGAGAGCGAGCACCGGCGGTACGCGCTCATGCTCTTCTTGTTGCCGTCACTACTGTTCTGGACCTCCGACGTGAGCAAGGAATCGGTGATGATGCTGGCCCTGGGGGTCACCTCCTTCGGGTTGGCCCGTGTCCTCGGCCGCGAACGCGGCGGCTACCCGGTGGTGCTCCTGGGCGCGCTGCTCGGCATCTTCACCCGGCCCAACGAATTCGCCCTGCTGCTCGTTGGCTTCACCCTGGCCATGTTCTTCCGGGGGGCCGACGCCCGGAAGCGACTCCGTGGCACCCGGCGCCTGGGCACGCTCGTGTTCGTCGTCCTCATCCTGATCGTGACCGGCCTGTTGACCATCAAGTTCATCCACAGCAACGCCGGGTCCGTATCCGGCGTGCTGGGCAAGGCGCACAAGAACAACAGCGGCTCGGGGGCGGGCTTCGGCAGCAGCAACGTGCCCTATTCCTCCGATCCGCTGACCTATCCCCGTGACATCTACACGGTGCTGTTCGATCCGCTGCCCGTCACCGCCCGCAGCATCACCCAGCTGCTGGCCGCCGGGGAGAACACCGTCATCCTCGTGCTCGTCCTCACCTCACTGCGGCGGCTGCGGGCCGTCTACCGGGCGGGCCGGGAACGGCCGTACGTCATCATGTGCGCCATCTACACGCTCGGTTTCATCTATGCCTTCGCCGCGCTGGGAAACCTGGGGCTGATCACCCGCGAGCGCACGCTGCTGTTCCCCTACCTGTTGGTGCTGCTCTGCATTCCGGTGTCGGAGAAGGGCGAAGAACCGCAGTACTCGTGGGAGAGGCCGCGCCCGTCGCGACGCGAAAGACGCCTGGCCCTGGCGCGCGCCCGCGAGAGCGGCGCCGTCTCGTGAACGGGCGGGCGCTTCGGACACTGGTCGTCGCCACCGAGTACCCCTGGCCCCGCAACAGCGGCTCCCGGCTGCGGCTGGAGAACACCTTGGCCGGGCTCGCCGGCTGCGGTCCGGTCGAGCTGTTCTCGGCCGTGTCCGAGAGCCGGACCGACTTCGCCGAGCCCCCGGCCTCGCCCGCCCTGGTGCGGGTGAAACGGATCGCCATCGACGACCGGCCGCCGAGCCCGGCCGAGATGATCCGGGGCGTGGTGCGGGCCGGCATGCCGTTCGAGATGCCGTGGCGGGCCCGGGGAGAGGTGTCCGCCGCACTCGGTCGGTTCGTGGGCGGGCCCTACGACCTGGTGTGGTTCTTCCAGGTCCGGGCATGGGTACTGGCCGGGGACGTCATCGCCCGACCCGGGGTGATCGACATCGACGACCTGGAGGACGAGAAGATCCGGGCCCGGTCGTCTCTGCCCCGACGGCCTGACGAGCAACGGGGCCGGCTGCGACGCCTGGGGGCCCGGGCCTGGACGGCCGAGGACGTGCGGCGGTGGCGCCGGCTGCACCGGTTGGCGGCCCGACGGGCCCGGGCCACCGTCGTGTGCAGCGAGCTCGACGCCGCCCGGTCGGGTCTGGCCGGTGTCCGGGTGCTGCGCAACGGGTACCCGGAGCCACTTCGACCCGTCGGCCGGACCGGGGTGGCGTCGCCGCCCGTGGTCGTCTTCCAGGGGACGTTGCGGTACCCGCCCAACGCCGACGCCGCCCGCTACCTGGTCGAGGAGGTCGGCCCGGCTCTGCGTCGCTCGGTTCCCGACGCCCGGATCCGGCTGGTGGGCGTGGCCCCCGACGCTCTCCAGGATCTCGACGATCCTCCGTCGGTCACCCTGGCCGGCCAGGTTCCCGAGATCGCCGCCGAGCTGGCCTGGGCCGATATCGTGATCATCCCCCTGCGCTACGGGAGCGGGACCCGGGTGAAGATCCTCGAAGCCTTCGCCCACCGGATCCCGGTGGTGTCGACGACCCTCGGCGCCGAAGGCCTGGAGGTGAGCGCCGGTCGGCATCTGCTGGTGGCCGACGACCCCGAAGGTCTGGCCCGGGCCTGTGCCCGGCTGCTGGCCGACGGGGAGCTCCGGGCCCGGATCGTCGAGCAGGCCCACGGCCTCTACCTGGCCCGCTACCGGTCCTCGGTCGTCCAGGAGGAGATCGGCCGGCTGGCCCGGGACGTGAGCGGGAAAGCCGACGGATGAGGACCCTGGTGGTGGCCCAGGACTTCCCCTGGCCGGTGACCATCGGGTCGCACCTGCGGTTGGCCCAGGTGATCGAGGTGGCCCGCGAGCTCGGAGAGACGGATCTGTTCTGCTGGGTGCCCGCCCGGCGCCACGAACCCTGTGTGCTGCCTGAGGCGTTGGCCGGCGTCCGGTGGGAGACGGTGGTCCGTCCCCCACCCCGGTTGTCGGCGGCCCGCCGACTGCGGTGGCTGACCCACGGCGGCCTACCGCTGGAGCTGGCCGCCGAGGACGCGACGGGGCCGCGGCGGGCCTTCGACCGGTGGAGCGCCGACGCCTACGACCTCGTCTGGTTCAGCAAGGCGGCCAGCTTCGAATTGCTCGGCCGGCCCCGGCTCGGGCCCACCGTGGTCGATCTCGACGATCTGGAGGACGAGAAGATCCGCAGCCGCTTGGCGGCCACCGCCGTCGACGACGACGAGATGGCGGGGGCCCGGCTGCGGCGGGGCGCCACGGACCGGGCCCGACGGACACTCGGTCGGACACTCGGACGGACACTCGGACGGACCCAAGCCCGGATCAACGGCGCCCGGTGGTGGCGGCTGCAACGGACGGTGGCCGGGGCCTGCGACCGGGTGGCGCTGTGCAGCGGGCTCGACGCCGGGCGCTCGGGCCTGGCCAACGTGGTGGTGGTGCCCAACGGCTATGACGCCCCCCACCCCCCGGTCGGTCGCCGCGAAGTGGCCGATCCCCCCCGGTTGTTGCTGGCCGGCAACTTCCTCTATCCCCCCAATGCCGACGCCGCCCGTTTCCTGGTGACCGAGATCCTGCCCCGGATCCGGGCCGTGCGAGGAGAGGTGACCGTTCGGCTGGTGGGCGAGACGGGTGAGGCAGTGGACCGGCTGGCCCGGGCGCAGGGCGTGTCGGCGGCGGGTCGGGTTCCGGCCATGGAACCGGAACTGGGCCGGGCCGACCTGATCGTGGTCCCCGTGCGCTACGGGTCGGGAACCCGGGTGAAGATCCTCGAAGGGGCCGCCCACCGGATCCCGGTCGTCTCCACCACGCTCGGCGCCGAAGGGCTCGGACTGGAGGACGGCCGGCATCTGCTGCTGGGCGACACGGCCGACGATTTCGCCGCCGCCTGCCTCCGGTTGCTCGGCCATTCCGAGCTGCGGCGCCGGCTGGTGGACGAAGCCGAGACGGTCTTCCTGGAACGGTTCCAGTGGTCGTCGGTGCGTGAGGGAATCCGGAGCCTGGCCCTCGAGGTGGCCGGGAAGCAGGGGCCGTGACGTCGGCTGCCGGGTCCCCCGGAGACAGCCGTTACGGCGTCGGCTTCCTGGTGGTGGGGAGCCCCCGGTCCGGCACCACCCTGGTGCAGCGGCTGGCGTGCGAGATCCCCGGGGTGGGCATGCCGGCCGAGACCCATTTCTTCTCGCAGTTCGTGACCGGTCTGCTCGAACGGCGGTCGTTTCCCCTGGAGGGTCCGGCGCTCACCGAGGAGATCGGCCGGTTCGGGTCTCTCGACAGTGCGCGTGGCCTCGCCGTCGACGCCACCGGCGTGGTGAAGGCCCTCGGGGGGGTGTGCCGGAGCCCCTTCGACCTCTTCGACGCGCTGGTGCGCCAACTGGCGGGACCGGCCGAGATCTGGGGGGAGAAGACACCCGAGCATCTGCTGTGGTGGCGGCCGCTCAGCCAGTGCGCGCCGGGGCTGCGCTTCGTCGTGGTCGTGCGCGACCCCCGGGCCGTGGTGGCGTCGAACCTGGGGATGCCGTGGCGCGACGACGGCCGGATACCGGCCTGGGGGGAGAACGTCCATCTCGCCTTCGCCGAGATGTGGGCCTGCGTGCAGGACCAGGTTCGGTTGATGGAGAGCGAGCTCGGAGGCGACCGGGTTCTGCGGTTGCGGTACGAGGACGTGGCCACCGATCCCGACGGCGCACGCGGCCGGATCGCCCGGTTCCTCGGCCGGCCCCCGGTGACCGAGACGGTGGCGGCCCCGGAGGGGATCGTGCTGCCCTGGGAGCCGTGGAAGAGCGCGGCACTGGGGCCCGTGGTGACGGAAAACTTCGACGCCTGGCGTCGGTCCCTCGGAGACCGGCGGGCGCACGAGGTGGCGGCCGTGTGCCGGGGGGGCATGACCCGTTACGGCTACGGCGACGACGCGCCCTCGGCGCTGCGGGCGAAGGTCACCCTGGCCCGGCTGGGGCCCCGCCAGCTGGCCCGGACTCTGCGGTACCGACGGGCCTATCGCGGCTACGTGACCGCCATCGCCGGCCGCCGCCTGTAGGACCTGTCGCCTGGAGAACCTGTCCGTCGAGGCGGTCCGTCGGTCGAGGTCTATGTCTCGGCGTAGCCGAAGGCGGTGAGAAGGTCGGCGCCGGTGCGGCGGACGATGACGAAGGGGAGGGCGGTGGAGGCTCGGTGGCCGACGCCGATCGAGCTGGTGCGGACCTCGGCGTTACGCTGCTCCCACTTCTCGTCGTGGCGCAGGGCCTCGGCGCCCACGCGGTGGGGACGGTCGGCGAAATGCAGGACACCGTCGTCCCAGGGCTCTCCCAGAAAACCGAACAGGGTGCGCAGTGTCTTCTCGGGATCGGAGACGAGATCCTCGTAACGGAGTTCTATGACCCGGTTCTGCCCGTGGTCCGCAGCGAATTCGTGGGCCGACCGGACGTAGCGGACCCAGGAACGCGCGGCGCGTACGACGCTCTTCGGTCCGTAGAAGCGGCGCCAGGCGTCGATCACGTCGCGCGGGTCACGGACGATGTGGACGATCAACGCGTCGGGATAGAGGGTGTCGATGTAGTCCAGCATGAGCGCGTAGTCGGGGCTCTTGTCGGCCCAGCGGGCCTTGTGCTGGTGCTCGGCGTAGCGCCGGTGGAAGGCCTCGAAGAGAGAGCGGACGTTGGCGTGCCACTCGTCGAGCGACAGCCCGAAGCCGCTCAGGGTGGACCAGTTCCGCTCCTCGATCCCTTTCATTCCCCAGAGGAACCGGGACTCGGGACCGCAACTGATCGAGGGATGGGAATCGAGGATGACCCGGAGCAAGGTGGTGCCCGATCGCGGACACCCCACCACGAAGATGGGGGGCACCGGTCCGTGGGCCGGCGCGTCGTGCGTCATGGCGCCATCTTTATCGGCCGGCGGCGGCGAGCAGGCGCTCATAGACGGCCAGGGTCCTGTCCACGATACGGTCCTCGTCGAACTCGGCCTCGGCCTTGGCCCGGCCCGCCCGGCCCATAGCCGCCCGACGGGGGCCGTTTCGGGCCAGATCCTCGATGGCGCCGGCCAGGGCGCCGGCGTCGTGGACGGGCACGAGAAGGCCGGTGACGCCGTGGTCGACGGCCTGTCGACATCCACGGACGTCGGTGGCGATGACGGGGACCCCGCAGGCGGCCGCCTCCATGGCCGATCGGGGGAAGCCCTCGCGGTACGAGGGGAGGACGAAGATGTCGAATCCGCCGTAGAGCTGCTCCACGTCGTCGCGCTCACCGAGGAAGACGACGTTGCCGAGGGCGCGCCCGGCGGCGATGTCCTCGGGGCCGAGGGCATCGGCCTTCTCCGGGTCCGACGGTCCGACGACCACGATCACGACCTCGGGGGCGCGCCGTCGCAGCCGGTCGGCGGCGGCGAAGAGCTCGCGCAACCCCTTCTGCCAGACCAGGCGGCCGACCATGCCCACCGCCACCTGATCGGGTGTCACCCCCAGCACACCCCGGGCCCGGGTGACGGCGTCGGCGTCGGCGGACGGGGTGAAGCGCTTCAGATCGACGCCGTTGCCGAGCAGGACGAGCTTGCGCTCGGGCACCCGCAGACGGCGCAGGACGGCGACGTCCTCCTCGTTCTGGACGAGCTCGGCCTGCGAGCAGACCGACACGGCGCGTTCGAGGCCGTAGACGACCATCCGGCGCAGCCGGGGGTCGGTGTCGGTGGCGTAGAGACCGTGGATGGTGTTCACCACCACCGGCACCCGGGCCAGACGGGCCGCTATCCGACCGTAGAGGCCGGGCTTCGGATTGTGGGTGTGGACGATGTCGGGCCGGATGCGGCGCAAGAGGCGGACCAGCTCGACCAGGGCCAGGGCGTCCTGGCCCACGGCCACCGACCGGGTGGCGTGCCGGAGCGCTTCATGGCGGATGCCGCTGTCGGTCAGACTGGCCACGAACGGACCGGGGGCGGACGCACCCACCACCTCCATCCCCGCCGCCGCGAAGGCCCGCAATTGCGGGCCGAGAAGAAGCGCCAGGCTGATGTCCGTCGTCGTCACGTGGACGACACGCCGTCCGGCCACGCCGGCCACCGTGGTTGTCGGCGGCCCGGGGCCGGTCACGCGGCGCCGTCGACAAGCCCGGGATCGATCGGTCCGGGGTCGATCGGTCCGGTGTCGATGAGCCCGCTATCGATGAGCTCGGTGTAGATGGATTCGATCCGGGTCACGGCCCGGGCGATGTCGAACATGACGCTGCGGGCCAGGGCACCGGCGGCCAACCGGGTGCGCAGGTCGGGATCGGCGGCCATGCGCTCGACGGCGTCGGCCAGCGCCCGGGGATCACCCGGGGGCACGATCAGGGCGTCGACGCCGTCGGTCAGGATGTTCGGGACCTCCCCCACGGCGGTCGAGACGATGGGCAGTCCCACCGAGGTGGCCTCCATGATGGCCACGGGAAGTCCCTCGTAGTGCGAGGCCAGGACGAAGACGTCGGCCCCGGCCAAGAGCCGCAGGGCGTCGGAACGTTGCCCGAGCAGTTGGAAGCGCTGGCCCAGACCGAGGGCCTCGTGCCGAGCGGCCAGCTCTTCCTTCTGCGGGCCCCGGCCCACGGCGGCGAAGCGGACGGGGGCGCCGTCGGCGGCCACCAGCCGGGCCGCCTCGAGCAGGACGTCGTAGCCCTTCTGGGGCCGGAGATTGGCCACCGTCACCACCAGCACCTCACCGTCGGGCACGCCCAGCTCCCGGCGCACCGAACGACGGACGGCATCCCGGTCCGCCCGCAGCTCGGCGGCCCGCTCGAGATCCATGCCGTGCACCACCACGGCGGCCCGGTGCCGCAAGGACGCCGGCAGGGCGTCGCCCACCGATTGGGAGACGGCGATCAGCCGGTGGACACCGCCGAGGCCGAGCCGGTTGAGGCCGCGCACCACGACCTCGGTCTTCTCCCACATGTTGTGCTCGGTGTAGACGAGCAGGGGCCGGCGCCGTCGGGGCAGGGACAGGACCACCAGGCGGCCGAGGGCGGCGGCATAGGGGAGATGGAAGTGCACCACGTCGTAGTCCCCGGCCAGGAGCAGTCGCCGCAACGCCACCGTCCACCGGAGATCGGCGTTCGACGTGGCTCCGAGAGCGTGGACGGGCACGCCGGTGGCGGCCACGAAGGGAACCAGGGCGTTTTCGGCGGCCAGCACGTAGGCCACCTCGTAGTCGAACGACTGGCTGTCGCGGTGGGCGGCGACATCGACCATGAGTTGCTCGGCCCCGCCGTAGCCCAGGCATTTGATGAGCAGCAGGACCCGCGGCCGGTGCCCGGACCGCGCCCGCCGGGCGCGTGCGCGGTGCCGTTCCACGCCGCGCATCCTACCGGCGCCGCCCTACCGGCCCGGTCTGGCCGTCACGGGAAGAAGACCCGTTCGGCCACCGATCCGGTCAGCCGGCCCAGCCGGACGCCGAGGGCCCGGACCCAGCGACGGCGGACGTCGCGTCGTCGCAGACCCGGTAGGGCGGCCACCAGCCAGGCCCACGACCGGGCCGACCCGACCAGGTCACGTCGGGCGCCCTGCTGCCGGTAACGGCGGTAGAGCAGCGGACCGCAGCGCCCGTAAGCCAGTGCCCGCCGGAAGAGAACCCACGGGTCAGCGGGCTCACGCTTGGCCACCACGGCGTCGGGCGCCGGGGCGAAGCGGAATCCCTGAAGCTGGAGGCGCCAGCAGAAATCGATGTCCTCGCCCACGAACAGCTGCTCGCCGAAGCCACCCACGGCGTCGAACGCCGGACGACGCACGGCCAGGTTGGCCGCCAGGCCGGCGGGGAGGAAACCCAGTTGATCGGTGGCCGCCGCCGACGGTGCACCCGGCGTCATTCCGTTCAGCGACGCCATGTCGAAGCTGCCGGCCACCAGGTCGGCGTCGGCCAGGCCGGCCACGCACGCCGCTATCCATCCCGGTTGGACGATGTCGTCGGCATCGCAGAACGCCAGCATCTCACCGCGGGCGGCGCGGACACCGGCGTTGCGCGCCGCCGCCGGTCCGCTTCTGTGCGACGCATCGAGAACCCGGATCCGGTCACAGCGACGCCCCCACGACCGGGCCAGGTCGGCGCTGGCGTCGGCCGAGCCGTTGTCGGCCACCACGACCTCCCACGGTCCGTCCCACTGCTGAGCGGCCAACGCCGCCAGCTGCGCGTCGAGCCACGGCAGGCCGTCACGCACAGGGAGGACGACGCTGATCATCGGGTAACGTACCAGCGTGACGGCGCGCCACGGGCATGACGCCGCGCCCCGGGTGCCTGGCTCCCTCGACGGCGTGGCCGCCGTCGTGGTCACCTACCGCCGGCGTCGACTGGCCGGAAACGTGGTGCGTTCGCTGCTCGGGACCGAGGGCTTCGACCCGAGCCACGTCATCGTGGTGGTGAACGGCGAAGGCGGCCTCGACGACACCGATCTGGAGGACCGGGTCTTCCTGCACCGGCTGCCCGCCAATCTGGGGCCGGCCGGAGCCTTTCGCCATGGGCTCATCGAGGCCTTCTCCGATCCGTCCGTCGAGTGGGCGTATCTGTGCGAGGACGACGTGGGCCTGTTCGCCGTCCCCGCCCCCCGGGTGGCCGACGTGGTGGGGCGGGCCGAGGCGGCGGGCCGAGCGGCCGGCCCCGACGAGCCCCCCATCGGAGCCGTCGTCTCCTACGGGCGGCTCTTCACCGCCCGCGGCGGCCATACCGTGAACAGCGTCCCGGCGTCGGGCGGAGCCTTCGGCCTCGCTCCGGTCGACGTGGCCTGTTGGGGCGCCACCTTGGTCGCGCGCGCCGTGGTCGACGCCGGCGTCCTCCCGGACACGGACTGGTTCTTCGGGTACGAGGACTTCGACTTCTTCTGCCGACTGCGTGCCGCCGGTTTCTCGGTCATGGTCGACGTCGCCGCGGCGCGGGCCGTGGCCGACCAACAGACGTCGCGCGGACGGGCCGATACCTTGGCACCGCACCGGCCGGTGGACGCCGAAGAGGCCTGGCGGGCGTACTACGTGGCGCGCAACTTCGTCACCTTCGCCCGTCGCCACGGCACGCCGAGCTGGCAGGCCTGGCACCTCGTCTACTCGGTCCGTCGCCTGCAACTGGCCGGCGGGCGTCTGGAGCGCTCCGCCTACCTGCACGGCCTGTGGGACGGGTTCCGCGGTCGCCTGGGGCCGAACCCCCGTTACCAGAGCCGGCTCGGGGAGCTTCCCCTCCCCGGCGA